>NZ_JBHXTV010000038.1:0-2346 GCF_042671585.1 Streptomyces sp. NPDC127129 | reverse complement strand
GCCCGGTTACATTCCGAACCCGGAAGCTAAGCCTTTCAGCGCCGATGGTACTGCAGGGGGGACCCTGTGGGAGAGTAGGACGCCGCCGAACAATCTTTCAGGACCCTTGGTCCCAGCGTTCATGCTGGGACCAAGGGTCCTTTTGTTTTTCCTTGATTTTTCCGAAGCGCGTCGGGGTGCCGACTGCGCGAGAATGACTGCAGTACCCGAAGACAGGAGTCACGCCGATGTCCACCAACTCTCCCGACGATCGTCCGGAGCGCGAGCCGCGTCGTAGGGACGGTGGCGAGCGAGGCGGCTTCCGTGGCCCGCGTCGTGACGACAACCGGGGTGACAACCGCGGCGGTGGTTTCCGCCGCGACGACCGTCGCGATGACAACCGTCGTGACGACCGCCGTGATGACAACCGTGGTGGCGGCGGCTACCGCGGCCGTGACGACCGCCCGTCGTTCCGTCGTGACGACCGTCGTGACGACCGCCGTGACGACCGCCGTGACGACCGTCGTGACGACAACCGGGGTGGCGGCTACCGCGGTCGCGACGACCGTCCGCGTGATGACCGTCGTGACGAGCGCCGCGACGACCGCCCGCCGTTCCGTCGTGACGACCGCCGTGACGACAACCGTGGCGGCGGCTACCGCGGTCGCGACGACCGCCGTGATGACAACCGGGGTGGTGGCGGCTTCCGCGGTCGCGATGACCGCCCGTCGTTCCGTCGTGACGACCGCCGTGACGACCGCCGTGATGACCGGCGTGACGACAACCGTGGTGGCGGCTACCGCGGTCGCGACGACCGCCCGCGTGATGACCGTCGTGACGAGCGCCGCGACGACCGCCCGCCGTTCCGTCGCGATGACCGGCGTGACGACAACCGTGGTGGCGGCTTCCGCCGTGACGACCGGCCGCGTGATGACCGTCGTGACGACCGTCCCTCGTTCCGCCGTGACGACCGTCGTGATGACAACCGTGGTGGCGGCGGCTTCCGCGGTCGCGATGACCGCCCGTCGTTCCGTCGTGACGATCGGCGTGATGACCGTCGTGATGACAACCGTGGTGGCGGCTTCCGTCGCGACGACCGTCCGCGTGATGACCGTCGTGACGAGCGCCGCGACGACCGTCCCTCCTTCCGTCGTGACGACCGTCGTGACGAGAGGCCGGCCTTCCGCCGTGACGACCGTCGCGATGAGCGTCCCCGTGACGACCGCCGTGACGGTGGCTTCCGGCGCGACGACCGGCCGCGTGGGCCGCGCCGCGACGACAGCCGGGGTGGTGGCTTCCGGCGTGACGACCGTCGGGACGACAACCGTGGTGGCGGCTACCGCGGTCGCGACGACCGGGGTGGCTACGGCCGTCGGGACGACCGCGACCGCGACCGGCCGGACCGTGCGCCCATCAAGCGGCTGCCGATCCCGGACGACGTCACGGGTGACGAGATCGACGCGGATGTGCGCCAGGAGCTCATGAGCCTGCCCAAGGGGCTCGCCGAGGACGTGGCCCGCAACCTCGTCATGGTCGCCAACCTGATCGACGAGGACCCGGAGCAGGCTTACGCGTACTCCCGTATCGCCCTGCGGCTCGCCTCGCGTGTCGCCGCCGTTCGCGAGGCCGCCGGCTTCGCCGCGTACGCCACCCAGAAGTACTCCGAGGCGCTGGCCGAGTTCCGGGCCGCGCGGCGGATGACCGGTGGTGTCGAGCTCTGGCCCGTGATGGCCGACTGCGAGCGCGGCATGGGCCGTCCCGAGCGGGCGCTCGCCATGGCCGGTGAGCCCGAGGTGCAGAAGCTGGACAAGGCCGGGCAGGTCGAGATGCGTCTCGTCGCCGCCGGCGCTCGTCGCGACATGGGGCAGCTCGACGCCGCCATCGTGACCCTCCAGAGCCCCGAGCTCGCGTCCACCGCCGTCCACCCGTGGACCGCTCGCCTGCGGTACGCCTACGCCGACGCGCTGCTCGCGGCCGGGCGCGAGGACGAGGCGCGTGAGTGGTTCGCCAAGACGGCCGAGTCGGACAAGGACGGGGCCACGGACGCCTCCGACCGCCTCGCCGAGCTGGACGGTGTCGAGTTCGTGGACGCGATCGACGAGCTGGACGAGTCCGACGAGTCCGACGAGACCGAGGAGTCCGACGAGTCCGTCGCGGCGGTGGCCGTTGACGAGGACGACGAGGACGACGAGGACGACGACGAGGACCTGGACGACCGGGCGTAATCGCGGTCGCCGTCAGGCACATGGTGAAGGGCGGCACCCCCGCCGGGGGGGCGCCCCTAAACAAATCAAAATACCACCCCCCGCGTGGGAGTACCAGGCCCCGCGCCCGCGTAGGTGCGAAAGAACGCGGCATTAGGGGGGA
>NZ_JBHXTV010000037.1:0-3179 GCF_042671585.1 Streptomyces sp. NPDC127129 | reverse complement strand
TGAGGACAAGCCCTCGGCCTATTAGTACCGGTCAGCTCCACCCATTACTGGGCTTCCACATCCGGCCTATCAACCCAGTCGTCTACTGGGAGCCTTACCCTCTCAAGGAGGTGGGAATACTCATCTCGAAGCAGGCTTCCCGCTTAGATGCTTTCAGCGGTTATCCCTCCCGAACGTAGCCAACCAGCCATGCCCTTGGCAGGACAACTGGCACACCAGAGGTTCGTCCGTCCCGGTCCTCTCGTACTAGGGACAGCCCTTCTCAATATTCCTACGCGCGCAGCGGATAGGGACCGAACTGTCTCACGACGTTCTAAACCCAGCTCGCGTACCGCTTTAATGGGCGAACAGCCCAACCCTTGGGACCGACTCCAGCCCCAGGATGCGACGAGCCGACATCGAGGTGCCAAACCATCCCGTCGATATGGACTCTTGGGGAAGATCAGCCTGTTATCCCCGGGGTACCTTTTATCCGTTGAGCGACGGCGCTTCCACAAGCCACCGCCGGATCACTAGTCCCGACTTTCGTCCCTGCTCGACCCGTCGGTCTCACAGTCAAGCTCCCTTGTGCACTTACACTCAACACCTGATTGCCAACCAGGCTGAGGGAACCTTTGGGCGCCTCCGTTACCCTTTGGGAGGCAACCGCCCCAGTTAAACTACCCATCAGACACTGTCCCTGATCCGGATCACGGACCGAGGTTAGACATCCAGCACGACCAGAGTGGTATTTCAACGGCGACTCCACCATGACTGGCGTCACGGCTTCAAAGTCTCCCACCTATCCTACACAAGCCGAACCGAACACCAATATCAAACTGTAGTAAAGGTCCCGGGGTCTTTCCGTCCTGCTGCGCGAAACGAGCATCTTTACTCGTAGTGCAATTTCACCGGGCCTATGGTTGAGACAGTCGAGAAGTCGTTACGCCATTCGTGCAGGTCGGAACTTACCCGACAAGGAATTTCGCTACCTTAGGATGGTTATAGTTACCACCGCCGTTTACTGGCGCTTAAGTTCTCAGCTTCGCAACCCCGAAAGGTCACTAACCGGTCCCCTTAACGTTCCAGCACCGGGCAGGCGTCAGTCCGTATACATCGCCTTACGGCTTCGCACGGACCTGTGTTTTTAGTAAACAGTCGCTTCTCGCTGGTCTCTGCGGCCACCCCCAGCTCACGGAGTAAATCCGATCACCAGTGATGGCCCCCCTTCTCCCGAAGTTACGGGGGCATTTTGCCGAGTTCCTTAACCATAGTTCACCCGAACGCCTCGGTATTCTCTACCTGACCACCTGAGTCGGTTTAGGGTACGGGCCGCCATGAAACTCGCTAGAGGCTTTTCTCGACAGCATAGGATCATCCACTTCACCACAATCGGCTCGGCATCAGGTCTCAGCCTTAATGTGTGACGGATTTGCCTACCACACGGCCTACACCCTTACCCCGGGACAACCACCGCCCGGGCTGGACTACCTTCCTGCGTCACCCCATCGCTTACCTACTACCACCTTGGTTCGCCGGCTCCACCACTTTCCTTTCCCCGAAGGGTCCGGAACGGCTTCACGGGCTTAGCATTAATGGGCTCGATATTGGGCGTTTCAAAGCGGGTACCGGAATATCAACCGGTTGTCCATCGACTACGCCTGTCGGCCTCGCCTTAGGTCCCGACTTACCCTGGGCAGATCAGCTTGACCCAGGAACCCTTAGTCAATCGGCGCACACGTTTCTCACGTGTGTATCGCTACTCATGCCTGCATTCTCACTCGTGAACCGTCCACAACTCGCTTCCGCGGCTGCTTCACCCGGCACACGACGCTCCCCTACCCATCACAGCACCCGTTGGGGCTTATTGCTGCAATGACACGACTTCGGCGGTACGCTTGAGCCCCGCTACATTGTCGGCGCGGAATCACTTGACCAGTGAGCTATTACGCACTCTTTCAAGGGTGGCTGCTTCTAAGCCAACCTCCTGGTTGTCTCTGCGACTCCACATCCTTTCCCACTTAGCGTACGCTTAGGGGCCTTAGTCGATGCTCTGGGCTGTTTCCCTCTCGACCATGGAGCTTATCCCCCACAGTCTCACTGCCGCGCTCTCACTTACCGGCATTCGGAGTTTGGCTAAGGTCAGTAACCCGGTAGGGCCCATCGCCTATCCAGTGCTCTACCTCCGGTAAGAAACACACGACGCTGCACCTAAATGCATTTCGGGGAGAACCAGCTATCACGGAGTTTGATTGGCCTTTCACCCCTAACCACAGGTCATCCCCCAGGTTTTCAACCCTGGTGGGTTCGGTCCTCCACGAAGTCTTACCTCCGCTTCAACCTGCCCATGGCTAGATCACTCCGCTTCGGGTCTTGAGCGTGCTACTGAATCGCCCTATTCGGACTCGCTTTCGCTACGGCTTCCCCACACGGGTTAACCTCGCAACACACCGCAAACTCGCAGGCTCATTCTTCAAAAGGCACGCAGTCACGACCCATTGGGTAAACCCAATGAGCGACGCTCCCACGGCTTGTAGGCACACGGTTTCAGGTACTATTTCACTCCGCTCCCGCGGTACTTTTCACCATTCCCTCACGGTACTATCCGCTATCGGTCACCAGGGAATATTTAGGCTTAGCGGGTGGTCCCGCCAGATTCACACGGGATTTCTCGGGCCCCGTGCTACTTGGGTGTCTCTCAAACGAGCCGTCAATGTTTCAGCTACGGGGGTCTTACCCTCTACGCCGGACCTTTCGCATGTCCTTCGCCTACATCAACGGTTTCTGACTCGTCTCACAGCCGGCAGACTGTGAAAGAGAGATCCCACAACCCCGCATGCGCAACCCCTGCCGGGTATCACACGCATACGGTTTGGCCTCATCCGGTTTCGCTCGCCACTACTCCCGGAATCACGGTTGTTTTCTCTTCCTGAGGGTACTGAGATGTTTCACTTCCCCTCGTTCCCTCCACATGCCCTATGTGTTCAGGCATGGGTGACAGCCCATGACGACTGCCGGGTTTCCCCATTCGGAAACCCCCGGATCAAAGCCTGGTTGACGGCTCCCCGGGGACTATCGTGGCCTCCCACGTCCTTCATCGGTTCCTGGTGCCAAGGCATCCACCGTGCGCCCTTAAAAACTTGGCCACAGATGCTCGCGTCCACTGTGTAGTTCTCAAGCAACGACCAGCCACCCATCAC
>NZ_JBHXTV010000036.1:2500-5125 GCF_042671585.1 Streptomyces sp. NPDC127129 | reverse complement strand
CACGGAAGTTAAGCTCTTCAGCGCCGATGGTAGTCGGGGGTTTCCCCCTGTGAGAGTAGGACGCCGCCAAGCAATTGCACGTTAGTGTAATTTTTTAAAAAAGTTGTTGACTTTGAAGAAGTGACGTTGTATACTAATAAAGTTGCTTTAACAAAGCGGACAAACAAAATGATCTTTGAAAACTAAACAAGACAAAACGTACCTGTTAATTCAGTTTTTAAAAATCGCACAGCGATGTGCGTAGTCAGTCAAACTACTTTATCGGAGAGTTTGATCCTGGCTCAGGACGAACGCTGGCGGCGTGCCTAATACATGCAAGTCGAGCGGACAGATGGGAGCTTGCTCCCTGATGTTAGCGGCGGACGGGTGAGTAACACGTGGGTAACCTGCCTGTAAGACTGGGATAACTCCGGGAAACCGGGGCTAATACCGGATAGTTCTTTGAACCGCATGGTTCAAACATAAAAGGTGGCTTCGGCTACCACTTACAGATGGACCCGCGGCGCATTAGCTAGTTGGTGAGGTAACGGCTCACCAAGGCAACGATGCGTAGCCGACCTGAGAGGGTGATCGGCCACACTGGGACTGAGACACGGCCCAGACTCCTACGGGAGGCAGCAGTAGGGAATCTTCCGCAATGGACGAAAGTCTGACGGAGCAACGCCGCGTGAGTGATGAAGGTTTTCGGATCGTAAAGCTCTGTTGTTAGGGAAGAACAAGTGCAAGAGTAACTGCTTGCACCTTGACGGTACCTAACCAGAAAGCCACGGCTAACTACGTGCCAGCAGCCGCGGTAATACGTAGGTGGCAAGCGTTGTCCGGAATTATTGGGCGTAAAGCGCGCGCAGGCGGTTTCTTAAGTCTGATGTGAAAGCCCACGGCTCAACCGTGGAGGGTCATTGGAAACTGGGGAACTTGAGTGCAGAAGAGGAGAGTGGAATTCCACGTGTAGCGGTGAAATGCGTAGAGATGTGGAGGAACACCAGTGGCGAAGGCGACTCTCTGGTCTGTAACTGACGCTGAGGAGCGAAAGCGTGGGGAGCGAACAGGATTAGATACCCTGGTAGTCCACGCCGTAAACGATGAGTGCTAAGTGTTAGGGGGTTTCCGCCCTTTAGTGCTGCAGCTAACGCATTAAGCACTCCGCCTGGGGAGTACGGTCGCAAGACTGAAACTCAAAGGAATTGACGGGGGCCCGCACAAGCGGTGGAGCATGTGGTTTAATTCGAAGCAACGCGAAGAACCTTACCAGGTCTTGACATCCTCTGACAATCCTAGAGATAGGACGTCCCCTTCGGGGGCAGAGTGACAGGTGGTGCATGGTTGTCGTCAGCTCGTGTCGTGAGATGTTGGGTTAAGTCCCGCAACGAGCGCAACCCTTGATCTTAGTTGCCAGCATTCAGTTGGGCACTCTAAGGTGACTGCCGGTGACAAACCGGAGGAAGGTGGGGATGACGTCAAATCATCATGCCCCTTATGACCTGGGCTACACACGTGCTACAATGGACGGTACAAAGGGCTGCAAGACCGCGAGGTGGAGCTAATCTCATAAAACCGTTCTCAGTTCGGATTGTAGGCTGCAACTCGCCTACATGAAGCTGGAATCGCTAGTAATCGCGGATCAGCATGCCGCGGTGAATACGTTCCCGGGCCTTGTACACACCGCCCGTCACACCACGAGAGTTTGTAACACCCGAAGTCGGTGAGGTAACCTTTTAGGAGCCAGCCGCCGAAGGTGGGACAGATGATTGGGGTGAAGTCGTAACAAGGTAGCCGTATCGGAAGGTGCGGCTGGATCACCTCCTTTCTAAGGATATTATACGGAATATAAGACCTTGGGTCTTATAAACAGAACGTTCCCTGTCTTGTTTAGTTTTGAAGGATCATTCCTTCGAAACGTGTTCTTTGAAAACTAGATAACAGTAGACATCACATTCAATTAGTAACACAAGATATCACATAGTGATTCTTTTTAACGGTTAAGTTAGAAAGGGCGCACGGTGGATGCCTTGGCACTAGGAGCCGATGAAGGACGGGACTAACACCGATATGCTTCGGGGAGCTGTAAGCAAGCTTTGATCCGGAGATTTCCGAATGGGGAAACCCACCACTCGTAATGGAGTGGTATCCATATCTGAATTCATAGGATATGAGAAGGCAGACCCGGGGAACTGAAACATCTAAGTACCCGGAGGAAGAGAAAGCAAATGCGATTCCCTGAGTAGCGGCGAGCGAAACGGAATTAGCCCAAACCAAGAGGCTTGCCTCTTGGGGTTGTAGGACACTCTGTACGGAGTTACAAAGGAACGAGGTAGATGAAGAGGTCTGGAAAGGCCCGCCATAGGAGGTAACAGCCCTGTAGTCAAAACTTCGTTCTCTCCTGAGTGGATCCTGAGTACGGCGGAACACGTGAAATTCCGTCGGAATCCGGGAGGACCATCTCCCAAGGCTAAATACTCCCTAGTGACCGATAGTGAACCAGTACCGTGAGGGAAAGGTGAAAAGCACCCCGGAAGGGGAGTGAAAGAGATCCTGAAACCGTGTGCCTACAAGTAGTCAGAGCCCGTTAACGGGTGATGGCGTGCCTTTTGTAGAATGAACCGGCGAGTTACGATCCCGTGCAAG
>NZ_JBHXTV010000035.1:0-10540 GCF_042671585.1 Streptomyces sp. NPDC127129 | reverse complement strand
CGCCTCTGTTTGGGGTTTGGGGGGGGGGGGGGCGGCCGGGGGGGGGGGGGGGGGGGGGGGGTGGGTTTGGCGGGGGGGGGGGGGGGGGGGGGGGGGGGGGGGGGGGGGGGGCGCCCCCCCCCCCCCCCCACCGCCGGAGCCCCGGGCCTCAGCCCAGACGCCGTACGACCTCGAACCGCTCCGCGACCGCCACCGTCGCGTCGGTCACGGTGAATTCCGGATCGCCGAGGAACTCGCGCATCTCGGCGCCGTGCCAGAACCTCTCGTGCGAGGCCCGCCACTCGGCCACCGTCGTGTACCCCTCACCCTCCTCGACCGCGAACCGGAGGTCGATCTCACCGACCGGCAGCACCCTGACCTCCGTGGTCTCCACCACCGCGACGGGCAGCCCCCGCGAGTCGATCAGCGCCCAGCGCTCGCCCACGCGCGGCAGTGCGTCGCCCTCGACCTCGTACTCCACCAGGAGACCCGTCGTCGAGGTCTTCTCGCCGGAGAGGACGGCCGCCACGAGCTGGTCGCGCAGGGGGCCGGGAAAGGCCAGCTCGAACGGCTTGAGGGACGCGGGGTCCTCGGGACCCGCGGGGTCCTCGGGGCTCTCCGTCTCCGCGGTGATCTCACTCTCTTCCATGCGCCGCAGTGTGGCACGCGGCACGGACCGGACCGGGCCCGGGCGCCAGAAGGTGCCCGGACCCGGTCCGTGTGCGGGGGAGTGGGAGAGCGCGCGTGGCTACAGCACCAGCGACAGCAGCAGGACGAAGACGATGCCGACGACCGAGATGATCGTCTCCATCACCGACCAGGTCTTGATCGTCTGGCCGACGCTCATCCCGAAGTACTCCTTGACGAGCCAGAATCCCGCGTCGTTCACATGGCTGAAGAAGAGCGAACCGGCACCGATCGCGAGGACGAGCAGCGCCGTCTCACTCGTGCCCATGCCCTCGGCGAGCGGGGCCACGAGCCCGGCCGCCGAGATCGTCGCCACCGTGGCCGAACCGGTCGCGAGGCGGATGGCCACCGCGATCAGCCAGGCCAGGAGCAGCGCCGGGATCGACCAGTTCTTGGAGAAGTCCAGGATCATCTGGCCCACACCGACGTCGATCAGGGTCTGCTTGAAGCCGCCGCCCGCGCCGACGATCATCAGCACGCCGGCGATCGGAGCGAGGGACTTCTCGACGGTCGAGGAGAGCCGCTCCTTGGTGAAGCCGGCCGCGCGGCCCAGCGTGAAGAGGCCCACGATGACGGCCGCGAGCAGCGCGATCAGCGGTGAGCCGATGACGTCGGTGACCTTCTGCACGGCGTTGTCGGGGTTGTCGACGACGATGTCGACCAGCGCCTTGACCAGCATCAGGACGACGGGCAGCAGGACGGTCGCGACGGTGGCGGCGAAGCCGGGGCGCTTCTCCAGGTCCTCCGACGGGCGTGCGGGGATCATGTTCTCGGGAGCCGGGATGTCGACCCAGCGGGCCGCGTACCGGGAGAACAGGGGACCGGCGATGATCACGGTCGGGACGGCGACCAGCACACCGAGGGCGAGCGTGACACCGAGGTCGGCGCCGAGTGCGTCGATGGCGACGAGCGGGCCGGGGTGCGGCGGGATCAGACCGTGCATCACCGACAGACCGGCGAGGGCCGGGATGCCGATCCGCATCAGCGAGTAGTTGCCGCGCTTGGCGACGAGCAGGACCACCGGGATCAGCAGGACGATGCCGACCTCGAAGAAGAGCGGCAGACCGATGACGGAGGCGATCAGCACCATCGCCCAGGGCATCGACCGGCCGCTCGCCCTGGCGAGGATGGTGTCGACGATCTGGTCCGCGCCGCCGGAGTCGGCGAGCAGCTTGCCGAGGATCGCGCCGAGCGCGATCAGCACACCCACGCCCGCGACGGTCTTGCCCAGACCGGCGGTGAAGGAGTCGATGGTCGCCGCGAGCGGCGCCCCGGCGAAGGCGCCGAGGGCCAGCGACCCGATGGTCAGGGCGAGGAAGGCGTGCAGCTTGAACTTGGTGATGAGCAGGACGATGACGGCTATGCCCGCGAGCACGGCTATGCCGAGCTGGGCGTTGCCCGCCGAGGTGATCGGCTCGACGGCGTCCGCTGCCAGCACCTCGACGCTGAGACTGGTCACGGTGGTTCCTTAGGGACGGGTGGGGGCAGGAGGGGGGCCGTCCGGCACCCGGGGCGGGCGACGGACGACGGTACGGCGGGTACCGCGTGCCGCTGGGGGACGGCGGGAGTTCAGGGGCGCGGCAGGGCTGCCGCAGGGCTACGGCGGGTCTGCCGCAGGGGGATTGCGGAGATCAGCCGACGAGCTCGCGCAGTGCGGCGACCGCCCGTGCGGCGATCTCCTCGGGCGAGCCGGAGACGTCGACGGCCACACCGGTCTCGTCGTCGCCGAGCGGCTGCAGCGTGGCGAACTGCGAATCGAGCAGCGCCGTCGGCATGAAGTGCCCCTTGCGCTCCGTCATCCGCCGCTCGATCAGCTCGCGGTCGCCGGTCAGGTGGAGGAAGACCACGCCCGGGGCGGCCGCCCGCAGCCGGTCCCGGTAGATCCGCTTCAGCGCGGAGCTGCTCACCACCCCGCCGAGCCCTTCACGGCCGTGCGCCCACCGCCCGATCGCGTCGAGCCAGGGGCCGCGGTCCGCGTCGTCCAGCGGGGTGCCGGCCGACATCTTCGCGACATTCGCCGCAGGATGGAAATCGTCGCCCTCGGCGTAGGGGACTCCGAGCGCGTCCGCGACCAGCGGACCGATGGTCGTCTTGCCGGTGCCGGCGACGCCCATCACGACGACGACCGGGGGGACCGTCGGGGAGGTGGAGCTCATGGGGTGGTGCCTCGCTGTCTTCTTCGACATCGATTCCGTCGCGCTCATGAAACCCATTGGGTACGACGTATTCAAGAGACTGTGACTTTAAAGTCATACTTTTTATTGGCGATCTTGGTCCCCGCGTAGGCTGACCCCCATGACGACACCGGCCCAGGGGCTCCATCCGCACGTCCTCGCCACCCTGGGTCTCGCGATCACCGCGGGGGAGTACCCGCCCGGCGGCGTCCTGCGCACCGACGAACTCGCCCAGCGCTTCGACGTCTCCCGCACCGTCGTCCGCGAGGTCGTCCGCGTCCTGGAGTCCATGCACCTGGTCGAGTCCCGCCGCCGCGTGGGCGTGATCGTCCTGCCGACCGCGCAGTGGAACGTGTACGACCCCCAGGTCATCCGCTGGCGCCTGGCCGGTGCCGACCGGCCCCGCCAGCTGCGCTCGCTCACCGTGCTCCGCTCCGCGGTCGAGCCCGTCGCCGCCGGGCTCGCCGCCGTGCACGCCACCCCCGAGCAGTGCCGCGAGCTGACCGAGCAGGCGCTCGGCATGGTCGCCACCTCGCGCGGGCGGCAGCTGGAGGCGTACCTCGTCCACGACATCGCCTTCCACCGGGTCGTCCTGAACGCCTCCGGCAACGAGATGTTCGCCCGGCTCGGCGACGTCGTCGCCGAGGTGCTCACCGGCCGCACCCACCACCAGGTGATGTTCGAGGACCCCGACCCGGCCGCCGTCACCCTCCACGTCCAGGTCGCCGAGGCGGTACGGGAGCGCGACGCGGTGCGCGCCGAGGAGCTCACCCGTCAGATCGCGGTCGGCGCACTCAAGGAACTTGACGTTCTCGCGCCGTAAAACCTTTCGATCCCAGGCATTCGCCTCGAAGGAACCTCAGAAGTAGCTCAAATAAGGGCGATCAGTGACATTGGCCACTGCTGAATTCCCGCGGTGCCGTGACGATGTGCGCTGGCCGTGAGAGCCGTGGACGACCTCCATGCGCTCGGCCGGGTACCGCACAGACCCTCCCCTCACGAAGGCGAACAACTCCATGAGTGACCGCACCCTCCCTGCGGCCGACACGCTGTCCGCCACGCCACCGGCGACGGCATCCGGGGCGTCCCCCCACGTAGACGCCGGCGACGCCGGGTACCGCAAGGACCTCAAGTCCCGGCACATCAACATGATCGCCATCGGCGGCGCGATCGGCACCGGCCTCTTCCTCGGCGCCGGTGGCCGCATGGCCAACGCCGGCCCGTCCCTCTTCATCGCGTACGCGGTCTGCGGCGTCTTCGCCTTCTTCGTGGTGCGGGCCCTCGGCGAGCTGGTCCTCTACCGCCCCTCCTCCGGCGCGTTCGTCTCCTACGCGCGTGAGTTCATGGGCGAGAAGGGCGCCTACACGGCCGGCTGGCTCTACTTCCTCAACTGGTCGACCACCGCCATCGCGGACATCACCGCCGCCGCGACCTACGCCCACTTCTGGGCCATGTTCAGCGACGTCCCGCAGTGGATCCTCGCGCTGATCGCCCTCGCGGTCGTCCTCGCCGCCAACCTCATCTCCGTGAAGTACTTCGGCGAGATGGAGTTCTGGTTCGCGATCATCAAGGTCGGCGCGCTCGTCGCCTTCATGCTCATCGGCATCTTCCTGGTCGTGACCTCGCACGACATCGGCGGCCACACGCCGGGCCTGTCCACCATCACGGACAACGGCGGCATCTTCCCGTCCGGTGTCATGCCGATGCTGCTCCTGATCCAGGGTGTCGTCTTCGCGTACGCCTCCGTCGAGCTGTGCGGCGTCGCCGCCGGCGAGACCGAGAACCCCGAGAAGATCATGCCGCGGGCGATCAACTCGATCATGTGGCGCGTGGGCCTCTTCTACGTCGGTTCCGTGATCCTCCTGGCCCTGCTCCTGCCGTACACCGCGTACTCCGGCGACCAGAGCCCGTTCGTCACCGTCTTCGACAAGCTGGGCATCCCCGGCGCCGCCGGCGTGATGAACCTGGTCGTCCTCACCGCCGCGCTCTCCAGCCTGAACTCGGGTCTCTACTCGACCGGCCGGATCCTGCGCTCCATGTCGCTCGCGGGCTCCGCGCCCAAGTTCACCGGTGTCATGAACAAGGGCGGCGTGCCCTACGGCGGCATCCTGCTCACCGCCGCCTTCGGTGTCCTCGGTGTCGGCCTGAACTACCTCATGCCGGGCGAGGCCTTCGAGCTCGTGCTGAACTTCGCCTCCATCGGCATCATCGGCACCTGGGCGATGATCATGGTCTGCTCGCTGCTGTTCGTGAACCGCTCCAAGGAAGGCCGGGTCACCCGCCCCGGCTACCGGCTGCCCTGGGCCCCCTACACCCAGATCGTCACGCTGGTCTTCCTCGGCTCCGTCCTCGTCCTGATGTGGATGGACGGCGGCATCAGCCGCACCACCGTGAACTGCCTCCCGCTGATCGGGCTCGCGCTCGTCGGCGGCTGGTTCCTGGTCCGGGGGCGCGTCCGCGCGACCGCCTCGGTGACCCAGGACTGACGACCCCCCACGGGGTCCCGAGACCCCCGCAGGCGGCCGCCTGCGGGGGTCTCGCGCTGTCCGGGGCTCCGGGAGACCGTCCAGGACCGGGTCCAGGACCGCCCGGGCCGGGAACCGCCTCAGCCGAGCCCGTGGAGCCGCAGCCCGCTCTCGAACCGCATCGGGGCGCCGGTGAGCGGGTCGGTGAACTCCAGCGTCCGCGCGAGCAGCTGGAGCGGACGCGCATAGTCCTCCGGCCCGTCCTCGCGGACCACGGGATAGACCGGATCGTGCAGGATCGGCAGCCCCAGGCTGTTCATGTGCACCCGCAGTTGGTGGGTCCGCCCGGTCGCCGGCAGCAGCCGGTACCGCCCGAGCCCGCCGCGCCGCTCCACCAGCTCGATCCGGCTCTCGCTGTTCGGCTCACCCGGCACCTCGCGGGCGGCGATCACCCCGCGCTCCTTCTCGATCCGGCTCCGTACGGTCACCGGCAGCGCGATCCCGGGCTCGTACGCCGCCACCGCCTCGTACTCCTTGCCGACCAGCCGGTCCCGGAACAGCGTCTGATATGCGCCCCGGTCACCGGGCCGCACGACGAAGAGCACCAGGCCGGCCGTCAGCCGGTCGAGACGGTGCGCGGGCTGGAGTTCCGGCATCCCCAGCTCCCGCCGGAGCCGGGCGAGCGCCGTCTCGGTCACATGGCGCCCGCGCGGCATCGTCGCCAGGAAGTGCGGCTTGTCGACGACCACGATCCGCTCGTCGCGGTGCACGATCCCCAGCTCGAAGGGGACCCGCTCCTCCGCGGGGAAGTCCCGGTGGAACCAGAGCCGCAGCCCGGCGGCGTACGGCTCGTCCCCGGCGACGGCCCCGTCCACCCCGACGAACCGCCCGTCCCGCAGCATCTCCGAGACACGCACGTCCCCGATGGCGCCCCCGTACCGCGCCCGCAGGTAGTCCCCCACGGTCGCCCACCCGGCGTCCGGCTCCTCGGGCAGTCGCACCCGCACCGGATCGATCCCGTCCCGCTGCGGAAGCGGCGCGGCAGGCGTCCTCGTTCTCCGTCTCACCGGCCTCGACCTCCGTCGCTCCGTCTCGCCCCGCGGTCTTCGCGCCGTCGCCCGAAAACAAGAAGGACCCCACATGACGTGGGGTCCTTCGCTGGTGTCCGAGGGGGGACTTGAACCCCCACGCCCGATAAAGGGCACTAGCACCTCAAGCTAGCGCGTCTGCCATTCCGCCACCCGGACAAGGTGTCTGTCTTTCCGGCCGCTCGGCCGTTCCGACGTGGAAAACCATAGCAAACATTGGAGGTGGCCGATCACCACCCCTGGTCCGGGCGGGACCGTGTGACAGACGTGTGTCGGCCGACGGGCGCCCTTGGGTCCCGGAGCCGGGCGCGCGAGGATGGGGGCGACCACCAGCAAGCACGTGGGGCACGTAGTGGGAGGAAGCAGCGTGAGCGAGTCGAACACGGCCCGGAGCGTCACCGGCGAGGACGAGGTCGTCGATCTCTGTCGTGACCTCATCCGCATCGACACCAGCAACTACGGCGACCACTCCGGCCCGGGCGAGCGGGCGGCGGCGGAGTACGTCGCCGAGAAGCTCGCCGAGGTCGGTCTCGAGCCGAAGATCATCGAGTCGCACAAGGGGCGGGCCTCCACCGTCGCCCGTATCGAGGGCGAGGACCCCTCCCGGCCGGCCCTGCTCATCCACGGCCACACCGACGTCGTGCCGGCCAACGCCGAGGACTGGACCCACCACCCGTTCTCCGGCGAGGTCGCCGACGGCTGCGTGTGGGGCCGGGGCGCGGTCGACATGAAGGACATGGACGCGATGACCCTCGCGGTCGTACGGGACCGGATGCGCAGCGGCCGCAAGCCCCCGCGCGACATCGTCCTGGCGTTCCTCGCCGACGAGGAGGCGGGCGGCACCTACGGCGCCCGGCACCTCGTCGACCACCACCGCGACCTCTTCGAGGGCGTGAACGAGGCGATCGGCGAGGTCGGCGGCTTCTCCTTCACCGTCAACGAGAACCTGCGGCTCTACCTGGTCGAGACGGCCCAGAAGGGCATGCACTGGATGCGGCTGACCGTCGACGGCACGGCCGGGCACGGGTCGATGACCAACAACGACAACGCCATCACCGAACTCTGCGAGGCCGTCGGCCGCCTCGGGCGCCACCAGTGGCCGGTCAGGGTCACCAAGACCGTACGGTCCTTCCTGGACGAGCTCTCGGACGCGCTGGGCACCCCGCTCGACCCCGAGGACATGGAGGCGACGCTCGCCAAGCTGGGCGGCATCGCCAAGATGGTCGGCGCGACCCTGCGCAACTCCGCCGCCCCGACCATGCTCGGCGCCGGGTACAAGGTCAACGTCATCCCCGGACAGGCCACGGCGCACGTCGACGGACGCTTCCTGCCCGGGTACGAGGAGGAGTTCCTGGCCGACCTCGACCGGATCCTCGGCCCGCGCGTCAGGCGCGAGGACGTGCACGGGGACAAGGCCCTGGAGACCAGCTTCGACGGCGCCCTCGTCGACGCCATGCAGCTCGCCCTGCGCGCCGAGGACCCGATCGCCCGCGCCGTGCCGTACATGCTCTCGGGCGGCACCGACGCCAAGTCCTTCGACGACCTCGGTATCCGCTGCTTCGGCTTCGCGCCGCTCAAGCTGCCGCCGGAGCTGGACTTCGCCGGGATGTTCCACGGCGTGGACGAGCGGGTTCCGGTGGACGGGCTGAAGTTCGGCGTCCGCGTTCTCGACCGTTTCATCGACGCCTCCTGAGCGTGCCGGCCGATATTCGGGCGCACGTGCGCATGTGCCCGGAACGAGTGAATGCACTCATACGCTCGTAGCCCCATTACTTCCCCCTCGTTACAGGTGGTGCGGTCCGCGGCTGGGATCGCATTGCCAACAAGGAGGAATAATGATCAAGAAGGTCGTCGCTGCTGCGGCTGCCACGGGCGGTCTCGTTCTCGCGGGTGCGGGCATGGCCGTTGCCGACTCGGGTGCCCAGGGTGCCGCCATCGGTTCCCCCGGCGTGCTCTCGGGCAACGTCGTCCAGGTGCCGGTTCACGTCCCGGTGAACGTGTGCGGCAACACGGTCTCCGTGATCGGGCTGCTGAACCCCGCCTTCGGCAACACCTGCATCAACGCCTGACGTTGTGCCTCGACCCGTGAGGGTCTGAGCCAGTCCGGCCCCGGAGTGCGTGCCATGCACTCCGGGGCCGGTGGGCATTTCCGCCCCGGGCGTCGTGCCCGGTGGCCCCTCTTCTGAAGCCAGAAGGCAGAAGCCGAGAAGGCAGGGAACAAGCTATGCGACAGGTCACGCGCAAGGGCCTGATCACCGTTGCGGCCGCGGGCGGCGTACTCGCCCTCGGTGGTGGTTACGCGAATGCCGATGCGGGAGCGAACGGCACCGCCTCGAATTCTCCGGGCGTCGCGTCCGGCAATTCCGTCCAGGTTCCGGTGCACGCGCCGGTGAACGTCTGCGGAAACACGGTCAACGTGGTCGGGCTGCTCAATCCGACGTTCGGCAACAAGTGCGCCAACGTCTCCAAGCCGGGCAAGCACCGCCGCGGCTCGTCGGCCGAGGGCAGCACCAGCAACTCCCCGGGCGTCGCGTCCGGCAACAACGTCCAGGTGCCGGTGCACGTCCCCGTGAACGCCTGCGGGAACAGCATCTCGGTCATCGGCGCCATCAACCCGGCGTTCGGCAACGAGTGCGGCAACGGCGTCGAGCCCACGCACCCCGGCAACCCGGGCAACCCTGGGAACCCCGGTAACCCGGGCAACCCCGGTAACCCTGGGAATCCGGGCAACCCTGGGAACCCCGGTAATCCGGGCAACCCCGGGAATCCCGGTAACCCGGGCAACCCCGGGAATCCCGGTAACCCGGGCAACCCCGGCAACCCCGGCAACCCGGGTACGCCCGGCAACCCGGGCAACCCCGGAGACTCCGGCGAGCCCGGCGGACCCGGTACGCCCGGCGGGCCGAACACGCCTGGTACGCACACGATCACGCATCCCGACGTGACCGAGGAGCTGGCGCAGACCGGTTCCGGTCCGATCGGGGTGGCCGCCCCGGCCGGCGCGGGTCTGCTGCTCGCCGGTGCGGTGCTCTACCGCCGTAACCGCCGGTCCGCCTAGCGCGGGCGGGCGGCCGGACCGGTCGCGCAACGCGCAGGGGCCCCGCATCGCGGGGCCCCATGTCATGTCACCAGGTGGCGCGGACCTGACGGATGATGCGCCGGCGCAGCCGCACCCTGCGGCTGCCGTCCCGGTGCAGGGTCAGACGGTCCAACTCCCAGTGCCCGTACTCCGCGTGGTCGGTCAGGAGCCGCGTGGCCTCCTTGCGGGAGACGCCGCGCGGCACGTACACGTCGACAAATTCGTATTCCGGCATCGCATCTATTGTGCGGGCACCGGCCCGCTACGGATAGCGTGCGTCCCATGTCTGATGCTGCGCAGCCCACCGCTGCCGAGGTACGTGCCGCCGCCGAGGCGGTCAAAGCCGCACTGGACCGTCACCTGGAGGCGGTCGAACGTCGTTCGGGGGACGACGACCCGGCCGTCTACGAAGCCTTCAACGCCCTCGCCGCGGCGGCCGAGGCGTACGACGAGCGGCTCTACGACCGGTACGACGAGGTCACCCCCTTCGAGATCCCGGGCGCCGACGACTCGCTGCCGCCCTACGCCGGGCCGGAGGAGCCGCATGCCCTGAGCGTGCTGATCCGCCGCGACTACGCCGTGGCGGAGCCGAAGCGACTGCTCGCCCAGGCTCAGCGCATCGCCGATCTGGAGGGCGACGAGGAGGGGGCGGACGGGACTCCCGCCGCCGGTGTCAGTACGCACGCGGCCCTCGGCGTGCTCTTCGGTGAGTACGAACCGGACGAAATCGCCTCACGGCACAAGGAGTTCGGCCTGGAGGAGGGCGACTCCACGCTCTGGGTCTCGGCCGCCGAAGAGCTGCCGGAGCCGGGGGAGTGGCTGAACGCCCCCTTCGAGCAGGCCGATCCGGAGCGGATCGTCTGCCGCTTCGACGTCAGCGCGGTCTTCGACGACGAGCTGGACGACGACCTGGAGGAGCAGGACGCCTGAGCGGTACGGCGGCCTGAACGGTACGGCGGAGGGGGGGGGGCCCCCGGGGGTTGGCCCCCGCCCCCCGCCCCCCCCCCCCCTCCCCAGTGGCTGGGCCCCGGGCCCCCCACAACGGGCAAACAAGCGGCCCCCCCCCGC
>NZ_JBHXTV010000034.1:0-10591 GCF_042671585.1 Streptomyces sp. NPDC127129 | reverse complement strand
CACGGCGTCGAAACCGGTGTGCAGAATGGCGGTGTTGGCCTTGGACGTTCCGTCTCCGACGTCGCCGGACGCCTCGACCAGCGCCACCCGCGGAGCGGGTAAGGGGCATAGCTGCGCTATGCCCCTGTACACATCGCTGCGCTCTGTGACGAGACGATGCGTGCCGCTTCGCGGCCCGCCGTCCGGCGCCGTTGCCGCTTTGCGGCAGGCGCGGCGGTGCCGGTGATGGGGGAGGGGGACTACTAGAGAACCGGCAATTCTGGGTCCCCCTTGGTACAAACTGGAGGGCGTTTTCGCAGGTCAGAGGTGGGGGACCCTACCGGCAATCTCGGGTCCCCCTTGGTACAAAATTGTGGATGACGAGGGGCTCGAAACTGGTGTTTTCGCAGGTCAGGAGGGGGGGACCCGAACCGGCAATTCAGAGTCCCCTTACCGGCCAGTAGGCCCCGGAATTGTGCGATCCAGGTGCGATCCGCGTGCGTTTCGATGTGCGTTTGCCCGTTGCCTGTGGATAACTCGGGACTTCGGGGGGGGGGGGGGACTTTGAGTTGCCGGTTCGGATCCTGCGTCCGGGCGTGGTGCGGTGAATCGGGGTGCCGGTGTTGGGGGTGGCACCTACGCTCGATGGCTCGGTGATCACGGGCGGGGGTGCGTGATGGGAGATCGGGAGCGGGACGAGGCGCACGCGTTCGCGGTGACGGTGGGTCTGCTGCTGCTGATCGGGGGCGTGCTGCTGATGCGTCAGCTATGGGGGGTATGGGCTGCTTTCGCTCTGGCTGCGGCTCCGGTGCTGGCGTGCTACCTCGGGCCGCCGATCGCCCGCGAGGTAGCCGTGCGCCGATTCGCTCGCCAGCTGCGCCGCAGATAGGCCTGAGAGCCCCTCAGCGCTCCCCCGGCGGCCCCACCTGTCGGGAGGTGAGGTGCGGGGGCGTCAGCGAGGCGCACAGCGGCCCGCGGTGAAAGGGCCGGCTGACGCTTCGGGCGGGTCCGCCCGAAGCGAGGGCGCTCTGGTGGTGTACTTCCGGGGTACGGAAGTGCCGGAGTTACAGAGTTCGGAGGTTGATGGTGGGACGCAGCAGACGCGTGGCAGCGGGCAATAACAAGGGCGGGGTGGGCAAGAGCGCGTGGGTGGTGAACACGGCGGCGGCGCTGGCGGATGCCGGGCGCCGGGTCCTGGTGGTGGATCTGGATCCGCAGGCGAACACCTCGCGGCGGCTGGCGCGGCCCTACCGGGTGGACCAGGCCGCCACGGTCTCGGTGAGCGAGGTGGTCCGCAGCGGGCAGGCTGGCGCGGCGGCGGACGGAATCGTGCCGTGTGGCTGGGAGGGGCTGTACGGGATGCGGATCGATGTGCTCCCGGCCCGCTTCGATCTGGAGAACCGCATCGCGGAAGCGGCGGTGATGGGCGCTCGCGGGCGGCTGGCGCGCGCTTTGGAGGGGGTTGATGAGGCGCACGACGTGACGCTGATCGACTGCCCGCCCTCGCTGGGGCACCTGACGCAGCTCGGCCTCGCCGCGGCTGACTGGGCGGTTGCCCTGGTGGAGCCGGAGTACGACGGGGTGGAGGGCGCCACCCGCTTTCGGGACTTCGTCCAGGATCCGCAGACGCTCGCCGAGCTGGCGAACGCGGAACTGCGGTTCCTCGCGGCGATCCCCTCCAAGGTCGATGGGCGGCTGGCCGGCCACGCGCACCACCTCACGAGCCTGCCGGCCATCTTCGGGCCGGATCGGGTCTGGGACGCGATTCCGGAGCGATCGGTGGTCAAGGACGCGGCGGACGAAGGCATGCCGCTGTCCGCTCTGGGCGCCCGGGGCAAGGAGATGCGCGACGTGTACGCGGCGGGCGCCGAGCGGCTGTGGAAGGCGATCGCATGACCCGGATCAAACGCTCCACGGTGCCGTCCGAGTCACCGATCCGTCAGCCATTGGTGCCAGAGGTCGAACAGCTGGTGGGCAGCATCTCCGCTCCTGAACAGCCAAAAGCCGAGCCAACTTCGGAACTCCCGGACTCCCGGACTTCTGAAGTTACAAAGTCCGAGAGTTCGGAAGTCTCGGACTCTCAGGGTTCGGCAGACGGGCCGAAGTGGCAGAGCCTGGAGCGCAAGGAGACGCGTCTGCGGACGGACCAGCTCGCCGAGCTGGCGGCACTGCGCCGCAGGGTGTCCGGGCAGCGCCGGAACCGCTCGGAGATCATCACGGACAACACCTTGATCCGGGTTGCGGTCGACCTGCTCCTGACGCGCGCCGGACGGCTCCGCGGGGACACGGAGGCCGAACTCCTCGCCTCGCTGGCCCCGCGCCGCCGGACTCAGGACTGACAGACTCCCGCAGTTCCGGACTCTGTAAGTCTGGTGGGTCGGGGTGCAGAGCTGTCGCCAATTGGCGACGATGGGGGGACCTGCGATGAACCGGGGCCCGCACGACGGTGCGGGCCCCATCCTTGTTCCGTCTACCGGTCCTGCTCGTTGAACAGCCGGTCCTCATGGCGCCAGCGCTGCCGCATCACCGGCCCAGAGAGCACCGCATAGACCATGGTGGCGGTCGCGAGGTAGACCGCCGCATCGACCGGCCAGGGGTACCGGCCCCCGGCCGCGAGGGCCAGGGTGAGTACCACGAGCACGGCGGCCGCCGTGGGCAGTGCCCACGGGGCGAGCTTGCACCAGCGGCACCGGCACTGTGCGGTCTGCCTCGTGCTGTCGGCCGGCGCTTCAGCCGGCTCTCCATCTGTGCTCACAGCTCCCCCAGCTCGATGTAGTCGACATCGGTGAGCGTTACGTCGAGTCCTTGAGCGCGGCGGCCCCGGTCCTGGAAGTACGAGTACCCCAGCCCCTGCCCGACCAGCTCTTGCAGCTGCTCCTCATCTCCGGAGCGCCACGCCTCCCAGATCCTCCCGCTCACGTCCGGCGGCAGCGTCTCGGTGATCCGCCGCATCCGGCCGTCGTCGGTGGTGCCAGGCGCGGCGGTGAACCCGAACCGCGCCCGGGTCTCCACCACCAGGCCGTCCCGGGCGGAACGGCGCTGTGCCTCGGCGGTGACCCGGGGCTGCCAGTCGCGGGCCGCCTCCCGCTCCAGTGCGGCGGCACGCTTGCCGGTCGGCTGCTGCTCGCCCTTCGCCCAGCGCTGGACGGTGCGCTGGCTGACGCCCAGCCGGTCAGCCACGGCGCGGGTGCTGCCCTTCTCGCGCTTGAGCAGGAACCGCAGCCGAGCCCCTGCGGACTTCGGCAGCGGGCGCGTCCACGCTGCCTGTGCGGCGCGACTGAGCGCGTCTCCGATGATCCCCATGTCCGTCTCCCCCTCAGAACGGTGCAGGTGCTGCTGCCTGGCGGCAGTCTCGGCAGGTGCTCACTCCGGCCACGCCCCGAACGGCACGCCCGCAGTTCCCGGCGCAATCCACGATCGCCAGCGGGCCCCGTCCGCCAGTCACCTCCTGCGCTGTGGCGACCGGCGGCTCTCCCCGGACCGGCAGCAAGGACTGCGCGAGCGCGTACGGGTGGCTGACGTGCTCGGTCGGCGGGATGCGATCGAGTCGGCCCAGTAGCTCGGCGGCCGTCCAGCCGTTGGTCATCAGGTGGGCGATGTGGCGCCGGGTGCGCTCGTGCTGAGCGTCGGTCAGTCCAGCCAGCCACCAGACCTGATCCATCAGGTCCACGGCCGCGCCCTCCGCCCAGGGCAGGTCTGCCCACTCCTCGGGCACGTCGGGCAGGCGGATCAGGCCGGACAACAGGGTGTAGCGGTCCGGCAGTCCCCGGACCCGGCCGCGCCGGTCCCAGCGCACCAGCTGGTCATCCTCCAGGTGCCCCCGGTGGGTGCGCAGGGTGCGCACGCTGATCCCGAGGGCCCGGGCCAGATCCTCCTGCCGCTCCTGCCCGGTCCAGTCGGCACCGGCATGGAGCGCCAGCGCGGCCAGCAGACGGCAGCAGGTGCGGTCGCGGGTCTGGATGGACGCGGCCCACTCCGCAGGGCTCGGCGAGGTGGGCAGGGGGCGGGCCCGGCCGACGCTGGCGCCCGGCAGAGGCGTCCGGCGGTCCACATCAATGCGCCCAGCGGTGACCAGCTCGGTGAGGTGGCGGCGCAGGACGCGCGGCACCAGCCCCACACGCTCCGCCAGCACGGCAGCGGGCAACGAGGTACCGGGGGCAGTGGTCAGTTCGTGCTCAACCAGCTCGCCGAAAATCCGGCGGCAGGACGCGCAGTCATCAGGTGACGGGTGCGCCATGTGGGGCCTCTCTCTGGCCCGCCCGGTGTCCGGTCGAAAAACCGACCGCTACACTCAGAACGAGCCTTGGCAAGGGCCAGCGGAAAGCCGTTCACCTCCGAGAGCGCCAACTCTCGGGCAACTGGTGGGTGGCTTTTCTGCTGTCTGTCTGGATCTTGTGCGGGACAGGCTACGCCCAGTCAGGGCGTCGCCGGGACGCGGATTCCGCGTACTGAAATAACGCTCGGGTCTCAGTCGGTCTGTAGCGGGATTGACGAGTCCTGGTTGAGGTCCTGGTGCAACTCGTCGGCGGCGTCTGCGATCCATCGCGCCAGGTCTGCGGCCCGCAGGTACTGACTCCCCCGCAGGCTCGCGGTGGGGACCGTGGCCCGCAGGTCGCGGCCCAGCGCGCTGAGCTGGTCAATCACACCCAGCACCTCTGCGAGCGACGCGTCCCCGGCGAACGGCAGGTCGGCATGCCCGGGGGGAGCCACATTGTGTCGCTGGTAGTCCATCTGGTCAGACACCCCCCTTGCCGCCCTTGAGCTTGGGCAGGCCCGCCTCATCGAACCAGCCGTAGACAACGGCTGTGCTCACCTTGCTGAGCTGCTGAATGCGGGAGCGCGGGGCATCGATTCGCGCGGCCGCAAGGGCGGCTTCCTTGATCTGTGGCAGTAGCGCCTTGGCGTCGGCGAGCAGTTGGGCGCGCTGGGTGCCCAGTTCCGCCACGCGCGCCAGCGCCTCGGCCTGCGCTTTCTCGGGAATTTCCATGCTGCACAGCATAGCTCACGCAACGCCCACTGAAGCAGGGTTGTTTACCGAGAAGTTCTGTGTCATGGTTGGCCAGTCGCCAGCCGGACCGGCTGAAACGGCATCAATCGCCATGAAAGGAAATGCACATGAGGATCCGGAAGAGCCCGTCTTCGGCGTCGATCGAGCACAGCCGGACGCAGTCCACTGAGGACCTGCGCTATGAGTACGAGCTGATCAAGCGGACGCGGACCCCGATGGACGTGGACGCGATCGCCGATCAGAACGACATCGCCCGCGAGCTGGAGCGGCGCGGCGAGCTGTAGTCGGCTGGCGTAGCCCGTCGTGCTCCGGCCCATTCGAGCTGGGCCGGAGCACGGCGGAGAGCGCCAGAGACGCTCGGACGGCACGGGCCGGTGTTGGAGCACCGGCCCGCGCCTGAACCACCCACCTGACATGACCAGGAGGGCGATCTGTGATGGATCGTATCGGTGCGCCTGCGGGCGCGATGACATGGGCGGACACCGCCACGGAGGGCGCGGCCGAGGGCGCGATGCGGCGGGCGCGGGAGGCGGCCGAGGCCGCTGAGCGGGCGCGGCGGGCGGCCGAGGCGCTGCGGTCGGGCGGTGCCCGATGAAGCCGCAGACGCGTACGGAGACGGTGACCCGGCAGGGCCGGGCCCACACGGTGGTGCGGCCGGCGGAACAGCCGGCTGTCCCGCGGGACTGGGATCTGATGCTGCTGCGCGGTGAGCTGGCGCTCGCCGGGCTGCTGTCCCTGGTGACCGTCGTGTGGTCCACGTACTCGATCGGTGACCTGCTGGGCGGCTCGTGGGCCGCGTACGGCGGCGCGATCACATTCGATGTGGCGTGGCTGGCGGTGCAGGGAATGGAGTGGCTGGCCCGCTACCAGCCCGACCGGCGCGGCCGGGCCCGGAGGGTGGGCCTGGCGCTGCTGGCGGTGTCCGTCGGTGCCATCACCTACCACGGCCATCTGCATGGGGCGCTGGCACAAGGCGCGTTTGGTGCCGGGATCGCGCTGGGCGCCAAGCTGCTGTGGAGCACGGTGCTGTCGCATCTGGTCTGTGAGCTGGACCCGGACACGCAGGCCTGGGTGGACGCGGAGCACCGCGAGGCGCACGCGATGCTGGCGACCGCGACCGTGCACCGGACCTCGGAGCGGGCGCGTGGGCAGGCTGCAGCGCACCGCCGCGCGGTCGAGGTGCAGTACGGCGTCAGCCTCGACGAGCACCAGGTGCAGCGCGTCGACGAGCACCAGGTGCTCGACGTCGAGCCGGAGCCGGAGCCGTGGACGGTTCGGGAGGACGCGGTCAACCGCGCGGTCGTCGACCAGATCCGGGCACGGGCGATCGCGTCCACCTACGGCACCGCCGGGCGCGAGTGGCGCTCGGCCATGGACCAGGCGAACCGCTCGATGATGGCGGCCGTGGACGCGGGCGCCAGCACGGCCACGGTGCTGGAGCAGGTGGAGCGGCACCGCAGCGCCCGCCGGATCTCTGGGGACTCCCCGCGGATGGGCGGATACCCGCAGGCCACAGACGCGGAGACGCCCCCGCCCGTCCGCCCGGTCTCCGGGAACCCCCCGGCGGAGGACGCCGGGCCGGAGGACGACGAGGAGCGGGTGCCCGCGCAGCGTCCGCCCTCGGCCCGCACCCTCACCCACGGGCTGGCACGGGCCGGGATGAGCCCCGAGGCCGTCCGGCAGACCCTGGGCGCGATGGGCATGCAGGTCTCGCCCGCGACCGTCGACCGGTACGTCAGGGAGGCGCGGCAGCAGCCGCAGGCGGCTCCGGCCGCCGAGCCGGAGCAGGGGTGGTACCCGTGACCGGGCCGGAGCCGCAGCGCGGCTACACCGCCTGGGAGACCGCCCAGCTCGCCCTCCTCGTGGGGCGGCTGGCCGCCAAGGGTCACCCAACCCGGGGCATCGACCGGCAGATCGAGGCCGTCAAGGCCCGTGCGGTTGAGCGGGAGGCGCGGCAGGACGCGGAGCGCGAGGAGCGCGCCGCACAGCGCAGGAAGTGACCGACCGGCCGGGCGCCCGCGGGCGCCCGGCCCTTGCTCGGGAGGCCCGATGGCACGCGGCACCGTGACCCCGGCACAGCTCCAGCGGCTGAGCGGACCTGTGGCCGGCCAACTGCTGCTGTGGGACCGAGGGTTGGCGGACACATCACCCAACACCGGCAATACCAGGACAAACAAAACCGGCCCGGCGGACTCTTCCAGCGCCACCCCGGATTCTCGGGTGCCGCCTGTCAGTCCCACCAGCCACGATCGGTAGCAGCGCCCACACAAGGGATCTCACCCGCCCGGCAGGCCAGCGTCCTGGCAGACCACCTGCCGGGCGGGGGTGATCCCCAGACACGGAGCACCAGGGAGCACCACATGAGCATCTACCACCAGGCAGCAGCCGAATCCGGCACCGACCACACCGGCCACCAAACCGGCTTGATCCACGACGCTGTCGCCCTCACCCACGGGCACTGGATGCCCGTGCTCGTGGGCGGCGCGGTCGTCGTGGGCGCGCTGTACGGCATCGGCACCCGCCATCGCGAGGAGAAGGGCAAGCCCGCCGCCAAGGGCAGCCCCGCCAACGCCTTCATTGAGGACACCTTCGAGGGGCTGGCCGTGGTCACCAAGCGCGTCTGCACCCTGTGCTGGCGGTTCCTCACCGGCAAGGAGATGCGCGGCAAGGCGCGCACCAACGCCTCGTTCTGGCGCCCCGGCACCGTGAGCACCGACCCGCTGTCCACGGCCGAGCTGGGCGCCATCGCGCTGCCCGCCGCGGACGCGACCGCCGGCCCCGCCATCGACTGGGACCGGCTAAGCAAGCGGCTGTCGGACATGGCCCGGATGCCGCCGTGGGTCGCGCGGGCGGTCGCGGCCGCGGGCCGGGGTCTGAGCGCCACATGGGCCGCTGTGCGGACCGTGGGCCGGGGGCTGGGCCGCTGGCACCACTGGCGCTACGCCGGGCGCTCAGCGGCCCGCGTGGGCGGGCTGACCACGGCGGCCGGGCTGATCCTGGAACCCGCCTGGACGATCCTCGCGCTCGCGGCCGCGGTGCCGGTCACCCTCGTCACGGCCGGAGCCTGGGGCAAGGGCTACCAGGCCACGGACGCGGAGACCTACGGCCCGGGTCTGTGGGCCTCCCTCACGCAGGTGCTGCGCCTGGGCCAGGAGGACCAGGAGCGCGGGCAGGACTACTGGCTGAGCATCCCGGACGACCTGAGCGCGGAGAGCGCGCGGATCACCATCCGGGTCCCCCTGCACTGGTCCGGCACCGAGGGCGAGCGCAGCCTCATGGCGCAGGCGATCCAGGCCAAGGTGCCCGGTGAGTGGGTCGCCAGCTACCACCTCGCGGGCCGCTCCCCTTACGCACAGTGGTCGCCGAAGCCCGCACCCCGCCCAATGCCCCAGCTGCCCACCCAAGTTGCATGGAAGTCGTCCGGCACGGCCCATAAAGTCTACGTGGGCAAGACGATCGAGGGTTATGAAATCGTCGATCAATTTGTTTTCACGCAAACCGCGACTCCCCATTGGGGCGTGGCCGGTGACACCGGATCGGGTAAATCCACGGTCCTCTACATGGCCGTTGTCCATGCTAGGCAGCACGGAGGGCTCGTAGACATCCTCGACACCAAGGTGAATTCCATGGCCGAGGCATTCGGACAGTCGGGCGTTCGCATCCACACCACCACCCGCGCATGCATCGGCGCCTTCGCGGAATTCCTGGTGTCCATCCTCGCCGCCGAGCAGGCCGTTCAGGAAGGCGCAGACCCGAAACTGCGCGACGAACTGACGCCACGCACGCTCGTGGTGGACGAACTCCCGACGCTGATCCGGTTCGCCTACACCTGGTGGAAGCACGGCATCAAGCAGAAGGGCGCCCCGCCGTTTATCGACTGGTTCACCATCATCCTCATGATGGGCCGTTCCTCGAATCACCGCGTGGTGGTCGGCAGCCAGCAATTCGACAATGCACTGTTCGGCGGGACGATCGGACGCAAGCAGATCGGCACCAAGATTGTGGTAGGCAAGCAGGATATGGTCTCGTGGGGAGTGGCATTCGGACAGAACGCGCCGCGCCTCTCCTACGACACGGAAATCCCCGGCCGCGGAGCCTACGCGGATAAGCGCATGGACCCCGAGGGCGGAGATTACGCGTACGTCCGGGAATTCCAGCCCGCGTACATCACCCCGGAAGTCCGCGAATTGCTGGCAGCGTGCGAAAAGGCGCCCCAATGGTTCGATGACGGGGAAATGGCACCCTGGATCACCCCCGAGGCCCTGGCCGAGGCACAGGAGACCGCAGCCACCACCGAGTTCATGCCCGGCGGGGACTTCGCACCCAAGGTCCCCACGGTTGTCCCGGGCCACGCCAGCACGGGGGTCGGGGTGCCCAGCCCCAGGTCAGAGCCGGGACACGGTGCCTCCGGGACGGCCGAGGGGACAGCGGCCGGGACAGCCGGAGCATCGGCCGGCCTTGCCGCCGAGGTGGCCGAGGACCAGGCGCTGCCGGAGACCTACAGCCTGCGTGAGCACTGCGAGCGCGGCACCCTCCCGTGGGGCTACGAGACCGCCCGCAAGTACCTGCTCCAGCGTTCCGAGAAGCGCGGGATCACCGTTCCCGAAGGCATCAGTGACGGAAAGGTCACCTACTACACCGAGGATGAGCTAAGGGAATGGCTCTGGGAATGGAAAGACAAGACACCCGCGTAACCTGCTGATTTGCACAACGACGGCCCCGGGCTCTACAGTCCGGGGCCGTCGGCATTCCTACCCGAAAGGAAGCGTGAATGTACCTCTCAGACAGCTACCGCCCGCCCTCCTGTGAGGACTGCGGCGGAAGCCGATGCAGCCTATGCGGAAAGCATTACTGCTGCGATGAATGCCCCAACTGCGGAGGCGGCTGCATCTGTGATTGCAACTGCCCCACCCTGCGAGAGGATGACGGAATCTGGTAACCAAATCAAAGCGGCCGGATAAGCCTTTCCATAAGCCCGTAATAATCGTCTTGATAAACTCGTCTGCACGCTGGCAATTCGGGGCGACGGGCATTAGACCAGGTAATTCGGTCAGAGAAATTGCGGGCGGCCCCCTCGAAGGGTCGCCCGCAGTGCGTTTGCCCAGGTCAGCGGGCTGCGAACGCTCAAGAGGCCCAGAGCGGCCAGCCGGTGACCACCCCTCAGAGAGGGTGTGGCCACGATCCACCAACCGTACATGCTGCATCAGGTGTCGATGCCCCCACGTAGCGATCTGTACCCATCTCAGAGCCTCTGACGAGCCGTCTGGACTCATCCCCCCGAGAAGGGGTGAGAAGCCGTCAGCAAGGCATACAGAGCCGCAGCGTGGGGGTGTGGGGTGGCCCAGACTCTATCTAGACTACGTTTTGATGCACACCACCACGGGCAGTCGCAAAGAAGAGCCGCCCGGCCACCCCTCCCCGTAGCCAGCCGCCCGCGTAGCGGGCCCCCAGGGAGGGAGCGAAGCGGACGACCGAACTGGCCAAAGGCCAGTCCTCCCCGCCCGGCCATCGGCCGGGGCTCGGCGCAGCCGAGCAAGTCACCGCGAAGCAGTGACACACCGTCACGAAGTGACGGTCACTGCCAGAGCGCGCAGCGCTCTGAGA
>NZ_JBHXTV010000033.1:0-16415 GCF_042671585.1 Streptomyces sp. NPDC127129 | reverse complement strand
TGGGGGTCGAGTGCGGCGCAGACTTCGTCGAACGCGGCGGCGAACGCGGGGAAGTGTTCGTACAGTTCCATGCCCATGCCCGGCCGCTGCGCGCCTTGTCCGGTGAACAGGAACGCGGTCTTCCCGGGCGTCACGACGCCCGAGACGACACCGGGTGCCGGCTTTCCCTGCGCCACCGCCCGCAACCCGTCGACCAGGGCCGACCGGTCGGAGCCGAGCACCACGGAGCGATGGCGGTGGGCCGTGCGTGTCGCGGCCAGGGACCAGCCGATGTCGGCCGAGGACACTGATCCCCCCTCCCCGTCCCCGACCTCGGCCGCCGCCACGAGCCGCTCCGCCTGGGCCCGCAGCGCTCCGTCCCCGGCGCCGGAGACGACCCACGGCAGGAGGGCCGGAGCCGGACCCCGGGGCGTATCGGCGTCGCTGTCGTCGCCAACCGCATCGCCTCCCGCATCGCCCACGGGCGCCTGGGACACGACGACGTGGCAGTTGGTGCCACCCATGCCGAAGGAACTGACACCGGCCACCAGCGGGCGTCCGGCGTCCGGCCACGTGGTCAGTTCGCGCTGCACGGCCAGTCCGAGCCCGTCCAGGTCGATGGCCGGGTTGGCGCGCTCGAAGTTGAGGCTGGGCGGGAGCAGACGACGATGAAGGCTCAGCAGGGTCTTGATGAGCCCCGCGATACCGGCCGCGCCTTCCAGGTGGCCGATGTTGGTCTTGACCGAGCCGACGCGCAGCGCGCGCTGCGCATCGCGCCCCGCCCCGAGCGCCGCGCCCAGGGCGGCGGCCTCGATGGGGTCGCCGACCGGGGTGCCGGTGCCGTGCAGTTCGACGTACTGCACCTCTTCCGCGGCCACGCCCGCCCGCGCGTGGGCGGCCCGGAGGACCTGCTCCTGGGCGTCGCGGCTCGGAACGGTGAGGCCGTCGGTGGCACCGTCGTTGTTGACGGCGCTGCCACGGATGACGCCGTAGATCCGGTCGCCGTCGGCGACGGCCCGGCCCAGCGGCTTGAGAACGACCACCCCGCTGCCCTCGCCGGGCACGAAGCCGTTGGCGCGGGCGTCGAAGGCGTACGTGACGCCGTCCGGGGACAGGGCGCCGAACCGCTGCTCGGTGACGGTGTTCTCGGCGAGCAGGTTGAGGTTCACGCCCGCCGCGAGGGCGGCGGTGGACTCCCCGTGCCGCAGACTCTCGCAGGCCAGGTGCACGGCGACGAGCGAGGAGGACTGGGCCGAGTCCACGGTCAGACTCGGCCCGTGCAGGCCCAGCAGATGCGAGATCCGGTTGGCGATGAGGCTCCGGTTCACTCCGGTCATGGTGTGCTGGGTGACGGCCTCGGCGCCGTGCTGGTACACCAGGTTGGTGTAGTCGTCGCGCAGGGTGCCGACGAACACGGAGGTCCTGCTGCCGCGCAGCGACGCCGGCACGATGCCCGCGTCCTCCAATGCCTCCCACGCCAGTTCGAGCACCAGCCGTTGCTGGGGGTCCATGGCCGCCGCCTCGCGCGGCGAGACGGCGAAGAACGCGGCGTCGAAATCGGCCACGGTGTCGAGGAAGCCACCGCGGGTGACCGCGCTTCGGGCGCCTTCGGCCCAGCGGTCCGCCGGTACGTCTCCGATGGCGCTGATGCCGCCCGCAAGGAGCTCCCAGAACGCGGCGGGCCCGTCCGCCCCGGGAAGCCGGCAGGACATGCCGACGACGGCGATCGGCTCGTTCCGCTCGATGTCCGTGCCGACCGGAGTCGCAGGCTGCTCACTCATCATGACCTTCGGCTGACCTTTCAGAAAGGGGGAGTTCTCCACGGGCGGACGGGCCGCTCGGTCAGGCGGGGACCGCCAGTCGGTGCGCCTGCTGGTCGCGCAGAATCGCGCAGACGTCGGTCAGGGCCCGCTCCAGCCGGTCGATGTCCTCGTCGGTGAGGAACACCGAGGGCTCGAAGCGCAGGGTGTGCACGGCGCTGGCGGTGGGGAAGGTGCGGATGCCGTGGGCGTTGAGGAGGTGTCCGGCGACGACGTAGCCGAAGAGTCCGGAGCGTGCCGCCTGGGCGATCGCCTCCGACGCGGCGCCGGACTGGTCGTGGAACTCGAACCCGAGCATGAGGCCCCTGCCGCGTACGTCCTTCACCACGTCGGGGTGGCCGGCGCGCACCTTGCCGAGCATGGTCTCCAGGGCGGCCCCGCGCTCGACGGCCTGCCGGTAGACACGGCCGCCGTCGGCCTCCAGCAGCTCCAGGACCTTCAGCGCCACGTGACACGAGAAGCTGTCCTTGGCGAACGTGGAGCTGTGCACCAGCTCGAAGTGGGGCTGGTAGCGGGCCTCGCGCACCAGCATCACGGCCGCCTTGGCGATCCCGCCGCCCAGGGACTTGGCGAGCGCGTAGTAGTCGCCGCGCAGGCCCAGGTGGGAGCTGGCGAGCAGCGCTCCGGTACGGCCCATGCCGCTCTGGACCTCGTCGACGACCAGCGGGCAGTCGGCCGCCTCGCCGAACTCCTGGATGTGGCGGGCGAATTCCTTCGACAGGGGGTGGATTCCGCCCTCGCCCTGGATCGGCTCCAGAAGGAAAGCGCAGAAGACGGGGTGCGCCCGTTCGACCAGCCGGACCTCGCCGTCCTCGACCACCGGGCGCAGCAGCGTGCCGCGCTCCTGCGCGAGGATCTCCCGCAGGGCGTCCGGGGCGTCCTGGGCGTCCTGGGGCACGAACCGGGTGCGCAGACCGAGGGCCGCGAACGGGGTCCGGTACCCGGCGTTGTGGGTCAGCTGGACGCTGCCCATCAGTTTGCCGTGGAAGCCGCCTTCGAGCGCCAGGAGCACCGGAGCCTTGGCGCTGCGCTCCTCGTTCCTGCGCGTGACTTCGGCGATCACCGCCTCGACGGCCTTTTCGTTCGCGTCCGGCCCGGCCGCGGGGCGGGCGATGCCCAGGCGCGCGAACACCCCGTCGGGCACCGTCGCGTGACCGGCGTTCACCGCCGTACGGACCTCCTCGACGCCTTCCGCGATGTCCGCGACGATCGCACCGAGGCGCACCACCCGGTCCATCTCCGCGTGCTTGACGGCCGCTTCGACGGCCTCGGCGCCGCTGTTGGCGAAGGTCGCGTAGTAGGGCTCCTCGGTGCCGGTCTCCCGGTGGACGATCCGGTTCAGCTCGGCGGCGAGGGCGTTGGCGTACGGATGGGAGGAGAACTGCGCGTGCACGGGCGACTGTTCTTCCAGGAGCCGCTGGGCGCGGGCCACGATCTCGGGGTGGTTGTGCCCGAGGATCAGCGACCCGTAGCCGCCCGCGAAGTCGAGCACCGGTATCTCGCTTCCGTCCTCCCCGCGGCGGAAGAGCGTGTTTCCCTCTCCCCGGACGTATTCGACATCGAGCCCTGCCGTGGCCAGCAGCGCGCGAAGATTGGGCTCGGCGAGTTCCGACATAGCAGCTCCTGAATGTGATGTCTCGCTTACCTGTCGAACGCGGGCCGGTCTCTCCGAATCGGCACCGGCCGCATTCCTGGCGCTCCCTCACGGGAAGTCGCTTCCATCCTGTTCCGCCCATGCCAGTTGGCGGTCACGAGAAAGTCATCCGCACCCGCGTGGGTGATCGATTACCTGACGATGGGCACGGCGCGGGAAGCCGGCCGGCCGGAGTACGACGGCCGGCCGCGGCGGGTCACGCGGCGGCCGGGTCCCTGGGCTCACCGATGCTCTGCAGGCTGTCGTTGCGTGACGCGGAGAGCAGGAACTCCACGAGTTCCTCGTGGGTGATGCGCTGGGGCGGATCCAGGGTGACCGTGGTGGTGTGACTCTTGCCTCCGGCCCAGGAGGGCCTTCGGGCGAGGAGTTCCGGGCCCGCGCAGGCGACCACGAACAGGGGCCCCACCCCGGGGGACTCCGCCAGTTCCTCGACGGCGTCCAGGGCCATGTCGGGGGCGCGATGCAGGTCGTCGATGCAGAGCGTGACCGGCCGTCGCTGCGCCGCCTCCTGGAAGAACTCCCGCCAGGAGACCAGCACTTCGCCGGGACACAGCTCACCGAAGTGGACGTCGACCCCGGCGGACGCGACGAGCGGACGCAGCCGGTGCAGGGGAAGGTCTGCCGCCCCGTCGGAGGGATACAGCGCACGGACCTCCCGTTCCAGTGCCGCGTGCACCGTGTCCTCCTCGTCGTCGGGCCGCACCCCGCAGTAGGCGGCGAGGAGCCGGCCCGCCATCGCCAGCGGGGAGCCGTCGCGGCCCTCGGAGGCACGGGCCGACACGACGAGCGGACCGTCCGGCTGTTCGGCGGCCCAGCGCCCGAACTCGCCGAGCAGCCGGCTCTTCCCGGTGCCGGCCTCCCCGAGGATCGTCACCAGGTGGGGCACGCCGCGGTGCCGGGTGCGTTGCGCGAGGCCGCGCAGGACGTCGAGCTCCACCGCCTGCTCGGCGCCCGCCGCGCCCGCGGACCGCCCGCCCAGCGCCTGCCAGGCAGCGGCGGCGCTGTCGCAGCGGCGGTAGACGACGGTCTGTTCACTGGCGCGGCGCACCGCGTCGCTGACCCGTACCTCGCCCTCGGGCACCGAGCCCAGCAGTGCCTGGGACTCGTCCAGGACCGCGCCGACCACGGTGGGCCCCTCCTCGCGGCCGCGTCGACGCAGCAGGACCTCCCCCTGGGTGATGGCGGCCCGCACCGTCGACTGCGCGGTGCCGGCGCCCGGACCGGTGGAGACGTCCAGGACGTCCCGGACCGCCAGCGCCGCGAGGACGGCCCTCGCGGCGTCGTCCTCGTTCGGGTCGTCGAGTCCGAACAGGGCCAGGGACACCGAGCCGATCGAGGCCACGACCGTACCGCCGAACCGTTCGACCTGCTCCCTGACCAGCAGTGCGGCGCCGTCGAGGAGGTCGTCGAGTTCCTGCTCGGCACCGCTGCCCAGGGAGGGCGCGAGGCGGGTGCGCAAGGAGACCACACTGACCTGGCGACGGTCGGTGCTCGTCCGGCGCGCGGCGGCGGAGAGGTCGCTCTCGTCGGCCGGGCCGGTCTCCACCACTTCCGCTGCCGCCTCCGCCTCCGCCGCGTCCGCAACTGCCGTCTCCGGCGCGTCGACGGGACCGGCCGGTGCGCCGACAGAGCCGGTCGGTGCGTCGAGCGCCCCGGCCGGTGCCGCGAGTGCGACGGGCGCCGCCGTGAGGACGTAGCCGTTCGGGGTCTCCTGGGCGGGCGTCCGCTCGGGGAGGCGATCGGGTGTGTGCTCCAGGACCAGGGAGCAGTCCTGCGCGAGAATCGACTGCTGCAGCCGCTGCAGACCACGGCCCGGCTCAAGGCCCAGGTTCTCCACCAGGACGCCCCGCACCCGGCTGTACTCGGCGAGTGCGTCCGCCTGCCGCCCGCACCGGTACAGCGCCAGCATCAGCTGACCGCACGACCTCTCGCGCAGCGGCTCGGCCCGCACCATGGTCTCCAGCTCGGCGAGGATCTCGTGATGCCGGCCGCAGGCCAGCTGCGCCTCGAAGTAGTCCTCCATCACGTCGAGGCGGGTGTTCTGCAGAGCGATCAGCTCGGGCCACTGGACCCCGCTCTCCACCAGATCGGCCAGGGCCGGCCCCCGCCACAGCGCCAGCGCGTCCCGCAGCAACGGCGCCGCCGTCCCGGGAGTCCCCTGGGACAGCATCTGCCGCCCCCGGCCGACCCAGGAGTGGAACAGATGAAGATCGACCTTCTCGGGTTCCACCCGCATCATGTAGCCGGGCGGCTGCGTCAGCAGGGTCGCGGTGTCGGCGTCGGCCGAACCCTGCGCCCCGGACAGGGCGCCCCGCAGCCCGTAGACGGCGTTCTGCAGGATCTTGCGCGCCGTCATCGGAGCGTCGTCGACGCCCCAGAGGGCGTTCAGCAGCCGGCTCGTGGCCACCGCCTTGTTCGCGTTCAGGAGCAGGAACCCCAGAGTGGCTCTCTGCTTGGTGCCGCCGAGCCCCACCGTCCTGCCGTTGTCGATCACTTCCATCGGACCCAGCACTCGGAACTGCATCGATCCCCCCGCTACGCTCCATGGCCGCCCGGAGGCGTCATTGGCGGCGATTCCGCGGCACCAGCCTGCACGACGCCGGTCCAAGCCCACACAAATCTCGTACAAGGCGGGCGACCGAGCTCAGCGCGTCCCGGACACCGTCGTCGCCGGCCGCCCCGCGAAGGGAAACGGACGCGTCGAATCCACCCCGGTGTGGGTGAGCGCGATCGCGGTCAGCAGGATGCCGTCGCGGCGCAGCCAGCCGCCCTGGAACGTACCGACCCGCCGGCCGCCGATCTCCGGCCCCGGCACCAGCAGGCGCGCGTGGAAGGCCCCCCGGTCCGGGTCGACCGTGACCACGGCCTCATGGAAGTCCAGCCAACGGCCGGTCAGCGGATACCAGGCCTTGTAGACGCTCTCCTTGGCGCTGAACACCAGCCGGTCCCAGGCCACTTCGGGGTGACGCGCGGTGAGCGCGGCCACCCGGGCCCGCTCCTCCGCGACCATCACCAGCTCCCGGGTGCCCTCGTCCCTGATCGGCAGGTCGGGCTCGGCGTCGATCCCGATCGTCGCCAGTTCCGTGGCGTACGCGACGGCGGCCGCGCGGTAACCACGGCAGTGGGTCATGCTCCCGATCGTCCCGGCGGGCCAGACCGGCGCGCCGCGCTCGCCGTTGAGGATGGGGGCGGGGGCGACGCCGAGATCCCGGAGCGCCTGTCGGGCGCAGAACCGTACGGTGGCGAACTCCCGCCGTCGCTCGTCCACCGCGCCCGCCACCGTGCGTGCCTCGGCCGGGTACAGCACGGAGTCCGGACGGTCGTGCCGGGTGTCGGCGACGGCCAGGGGAGGGGGCAGCAACTCATCGATCATCCGGAAGGCTCCGTCTCGTCCGTGCGACGCGATCGCGTCAGGGGTTCGGCGCGGCCCTCGGCAGGATCCGCACGGGCAGCGCGGGGGCGTCGGCCCGCCGCTGCCACTCCCTCGGGTAACCGAGGGAGACCTCGCGGTGCGGGACGCCGTCGTGGTGGATCAGGCGTGGGATGTGCAGATGGCCGTAGACGACCTCGACCGCGCGGTAGCGCGTGGGCCAGTCGGCCGTCGCCCGGGTGCCGCACCACTGGGCGAACTGGGGGTGGCGCAGGATGTGCGTGGGTTCCCGGACCAGCGGAAAGTGGTTGACCAGGATCGTGGCCTGATCGTCGGGGACGGCGTCCAGACGGGCCTCGGTCGCGGCGACCCGGGCCGCGCACCAGGCCTCACGGCTCGGATACGGGTCGGGGTGGAGCAGGAACTCGTCGGTGCACACGATTCCGGCCTCCTCGGCGAGTGCGAGACTCTCCCGCTTGTCGCGCGCCCCGGGCGCGAGGAACGAGTAGTCGTACAGGACGAACAGGGGCGCCACGGCGACCTCCTGCTCCTCTCCCCGCCACACGGGGTAGGGGTCCTCGGGAGTGACGACGCCCATCGCGCGGCACAACTCCACGAGGTGGTCGTAGCGTTGTGCGCCGCGCAGCTGCACCGGATCGTGCGGGTGGGTCCACAGCTCGTGGTTGCCCGGTGCCCACACCACGGTGGCGAACCGCTCGCTCAGCAGACGCAGCGCCCAGACGATGTCCTCCACGAACTCGCCCACGTCGCCGGCCACGATGAGCCAGTCGTCCGCGGAGGTGGGCCTGAGCCCCTCGACGACGGTCCGGTTCTCCTGGTGGCGCACATGTAGATCGCTGACGGCCAGCAGCCTGGGCGCCGGACGGCCGCCGGTCATCCGCGCGCCGTCGCCACGCCGGAGGCACAGGCGGTGACGCACGCCGCGGCGACCGCCTCGGACACCTCGGCGAGGTGGGCGTCGAGGAAGAAGTGCCCGCCCGGGAACACCTGCGTACGGGTATCGGCGGTGGTGAACTCCGCCCACCTCTGCGCCTGTTCCACCGTCACCACCGGATCGCTGTCACCGATGAGCACCGTGAACGGGACGGTCGACGGCGGCCCCGGCTTCCACCCGTACGAGCCGATCGCCCGGTAGTCGGCCCGCAGGGCGGGCATGACCATCGCCCGGAGCTCGGGATCCCGCAGGACCTCGGGCGTGGTGCCGCCCAGCGCGGACACGGCCCGGACGATGTCGTCATCGGTCCGCAGCCGGTCGTGGCGCCCCGGCTCGGGCCTGGGCGCGCCCCGGCCCGACAGGATCAGCGCGGCCGGTCCTCGTCGCGGCGCGAGCCGGCGGGCGACCTCGTAGGCGAGGACCGCGCCCATGCTGTGGCCGAAGAGGGCGTAGGGCCCGTCGATCTGTCCGGAGACCTCGACGGCCAGGGCGTCGGCGAGCCGGTCGAGGTCGTCGACGGGCTCCTCGAGGCGGCGGTCCTGCCGCCCCGGATACTGAGCGACCAGTACATCGAGGGTGGGGGCGAGGGAGAGCGCGAGCGAACGCAGCGAACTGGCCGCACCGCCCGCGTGCGGGAAGCAGAACAGCCGTGGCGCGCCGGCCACGGCACCGCCCTGCCCCGACGGCGGATCGAACCTGCGCAGCCACCGGCTCGCCACTCCCACCACGTCGACACTCCCTGACTCGTCCCAGTTCTGACGCGGCCGTACCGCACTCCCATGGTGCGCGGTGGCGTTCAAAGGACGCACAAGCCGCGCACAACGCCCGGCAAGGAAAGCATGGTTCACGCCACACCCGCGAGGCGGGACCCGGGAGGCGCGAGGTGGGAGGCGACGGTCCGACCTACCTACGCGGCGCCGCAGGTCTCCGCCATGTCCCAGTCCTGGGAGCCGAACGGGTTCCCGAGCCCGACCGGGGGCGAGGCGCTGCCTTCCGGCGTCAGGGTGCCGCAGGTCTCGGCGACGGCGAGTTGGGGCAGCATCAGCCTCCAGAACGCGGTGACGGCACGCCGGGACGTCCACTCCGTGTCGATCCGGGAGAGCACCTCGAACCCCGCGACGATGGACGTGATGGCGAGAACGGCGTCCTCGATCACCACGTGGGAGGTGATCATGCCTCTCTCCCTGGCGACGATCAGCATCAGCTGCACCCAGTCCTGCCATTCCTCCCACAGGTTGACCTGGCCCTGCCAGGTCGCGTCACTGGCCAGGCTGAACCCGGCCCGCAGGACCGGGTCGCTCAGCAGGTTCTCGGCCAGCGCCTGGGAGGTGTCGACGAGGAGTTGCAGCGGGGCGGGGTGCCGCAGCGGAACCCGTCCGGTGAAGTGCAGAAGCGTCTGGGCGGCCGCGAGTTCGACCGCCTCTCCCAAGGCCCGTTTGTTCCTGAAGTGGAAGTGCAGAGCGCCATTGCTCACACCGGCAGCGGAGCTGATCACGGCGATCGAGGCGTCGGCGAATCCGGCACGCTCGAAGACTTCGGCGGCTGAACGGATCAGGTCCTGACGAGTGCGCAGCGCGCGGGGTTGCTTGGCCATGGGGCGCTCCGATGGGGACGTGAGCAACTGGTCGGGCGCACGAGAACATGCCACAGGGCATAGGAGAATCGTTAACCAAGGGAGCGGCCACACAGCCGAATTGGCCGGAGTGCGGCCGTCGGTGCCTGACAATCGCCGGGCTGTGGCATGACGTCTCCGACCCTCCATGGTGTGGTGCTCGGGCATCAACGTGCGGGGTGCAACTGTATGCCCCGAGGACCGGATCGTAACCGGGCCCTCACCGTGTGGCGCGGTAAAGTGCCGCATGATCGCTATCCAGTTCGACCGTTTCGGCGGTCCCGAGGTCCTCTCCGTCGTGGATGTGCCGACGCCCCGACCGGGCCCGGGCGAGACGCTCGTCACCGTGGAGGCCGTCGGCGTGAACTTCGCGGACACGCACCAGGTCGACGGGTCGTACCTGACCGCCGACCTGCTGCCGTACGTGCCGGGCAGCGAGGTCGTGGGCCGTACTCCCGACGGCCGGCGCGTGCTCGCCAGGGTGTCCGGCGGCTACGCCCAGCAGGTGATCGCCAAGGAGTCCGCGCTCTTCCCGATCCCGGACAACCTCGACGCGGGGCGGGCCCTGGCCCTGATGATGCAGGGGCTCACCGCCTGGCATCTGCTGCGCTCCGCCGCCCGGTTGGCTCCGGGGGAGACCGTCGTCGTCCACTCCGCGGCGGGCGGCGTGGGAAGCCTGGCCGTACAGCTCGCCAGGGAGTTCGGCGCGGGGCGGGTGCTCGCGCAGGTCTCACCGGGCAAGGAGCGGCTCGCACGTGAGCTGGGGGCGGACGCCGTCGTCGGCTACCCCCTGGACGAGAAGGCCGACGTCATCCTGGACGCGGCCGGCGGCGAACTCTTCGACCAGGCCCTGGGATCGCTGGCCTCCTTCGGCCGGCTCGTCAGCTACGGCAACGCCTCGCGCAGCGCCTTCACGCCGGTCGACCCCGCCCGCCTCGGCCGGCTCAACGCCTCGGTCGTCGGCTTCTGGCTACGGCCCACGCTCGCCGCACCCGGCGCGGTCGAAGGCCCGCTCAAGGAACTGTTCGACCTGATGGCGCAGGGGAGGATCAACCCGGTCGCCACCAGCACCTATCCGCTCACCGAAGCCCGCCAGGCCCATGAGGACCTGCTGGCGCGACGCACGGTGGGCAAGGTGATCCTGCGCCCTTGACGGCCGGCACGCGTTCCTGGACACCGTCCGCGTCGCCGCGGTCGACTCCGGATCGAAGCGGCCTCCGAGGCTTTCGCCACATGCCCTAGCCGCCCACGCTGCCGCTCCGCGCCCGGCGTCCGAGTGCCCGGACGAGCGCCGCCGGGCGGCCGTCGTGGCCCCCGAGTCCGGGGCGCTCCGACAGGACGAGTGCGGCGGACTCCATCAGGAGCGTGACCACGAGGTGCTCGTGCCGCGGGAGCAGCGGACGCATGACGTCGTACGCGAGCGCCGTGTCCTGACGACCCATCAATTCCGTTCGTTCAGTGAGGTCCGTGAGGTTCGTGACGTCCGTGAGGTCCGACAGGCCCGTGACGTCCAGGGTCGCGACCAGGATCTCCTGGCCGCGGTGCCGCAGCGAGCCCAGCAGACCTCGGCTCTCCTGGTCCTCCATGGTCAGAGCGCCCGGCAGGCCAGCCTCGAAGGCGCGCATGACGGCCGCCGCGAAGGGATGGGACAACTCCGGTGTCCTCGATACGAGTCTGCCGCCGCCACGCGAGCGCAGCGTCGAGTGCCTGGCTCGCGCGAGCCCGTCGTTGAGCGCCGCGACGAACGTGCCCCCGACGGCGTCCCAGAAGGCGTTCTCGTCAGATGACCCCACGTGTGTGGCCGCCATGGTGGCTCCCGCTCACCGGGGCGGGGTGACGGTCTGCTGGAAGCGGCCGTTGAAGAACAGCAGCCCGGGGTCGTCGGTGGAGCTGGACGCGCCCACCACGTCGCCGATGAATATCGAGTGGTCCCCCGAGTCGTGCGATTCGGCCAGTTCGCATTCGAGCCACGCCAGTGCGCCGTTCAGCAGCGGTGCCTGGGTGACCTCACCCGGGCGCCAGCCGATCCCCTCGAACTGCGCCGGCCCCAGAGGCCGGTGCTTGTCCGCGAAGTGCCTTGCCAACGACTCCTGTTCGGCGCTCAGCACCGAGATGCCGAAGCTGCGCGCCGAGGTGATCGCCTTGTGCATCACCGCGCTGTGCGACACGCAGCAGAGCACCGTCGGCGGTTCGAGGGAAACCGAACTGAACGCATTGGCCGTCATTCCGTGCACATGCTCGCCACCGACGCTCAGGACGATGACTCCGGTCGCGAAGCGTGACATCGTCTCGCGCAGTGCGGACGGCGCGACCTGGATCCGGTCGACGGTTTCACCTGCGGATGCATAGTTCATGCCGAACCCTTCGAGAGAACCATGGGAAAAACGGTAGGGTCCGGCATTCTCTGGCCACTCATCACGAGGTAACCACACCGGCCCTGGGGGGCGAATCGTCTGCGGTCGTGCCCGGGCGGAGAGCACCGATTGCCGCTGGATGAACGGCAGATGGGATCCCCGCCCGGTGGTCCGGTCAGCCCGCCTCCGGGAAATGGCCGGTCCGCCTGAAGAAGGACACGTACCTCCGGAAGAGTTCCTCCGTCAGCGCGGGGCACTCGATCCCGCTGCCCGCCAGTTCGGCATCGGTCTCCGTCGTGTCCATCGCCGGATAGAAGGTGTCGGTGTCGGCCGTCATCATCTCGAAGGCATGCAGCAGCGGCGTGATCGCGTTCGTCCGGTCCGCGTCCACCCGCTCACGCCAGGTCTCCCAGTCGACCTCGTCCAGCGAGTAACCGAGCGACCGCAACCGGCCCACGCATTCCCGCAGGCTCACCGAACTCCGGTTGAAGAGGTGGAAGGTGCGGCCCGCCGCCGTCGCGCGGCCCGAGATCCGGAGGATCGCCGCGCTCACATAGTCCACCGGCAGCAGATGGAAGCGCCCGCCGACGTCGGCCGGCACGGCCCCGGCCTGCAGCAGCCCCTTGAGGCTCAGCCAGACGAAGTCACTGGTCTGGCAGGCGCCGTTGTCCTGGTCGCCGGAGATGACGTCGACACGGTAGACGGACACCGGCAGGCCACGTTCCCGGGCGAGCTCGACGACCTGCTCCGCCACCCACTTGCTCTGCAGGTAGCCGCTGGGCAGCCGCTCGGCGGGGCCCGTCGGGTCGCTCACCTTCAGGGGCACGCCCGCCGTCACCGCGCCTTCGAAGACACCCACGGTCGACACGTAGTGGACCGGTACGGTGCGATGGCGCGCCGCCAGCCGGAGAACCTCCTCCGTCCCACCCACGTTGGAGGCCTTCAGGCTCTGGTACGGGTGAAGCCAGTGCACCTGGGCCCCGTTGTGGTAGACCACGTCGACCGTCTCGGCGAGCCGGTCGAAGTCCTCGTCGGACAGGCCGAGCCGCGGTTCTGCCAGGTCACCCACGATCACCGAGAGCCGGTCGGCGTCCACCGCGTCCCACACCTGATAGCGCTCCAGGTTCTCCCGGAGCCGGCCACGGGCCTGTGCCGGGTCGTCGCCGCGGACCAGGCAGTGCACCCTCGCTCGGGTCGAGCGCATGAGGTCCCGCAGCAGGAACGCGCCGAGGAAACCGGTCGCTCCGGTCAGGAGCACCTCGCGAGGGTCGACGACGGAGCGGACGACCTCGGCCGCGGGCCGGATGTCCTCGGAGAGGCGCACCTCGTCGGCGAAGTCCAGGGAGGTCACGGAGTCCGAGGACTCCTTCCCGCCGGACCCCGCACCCGCGGTCCCTCGGGCCAGCTCGTCGTGCACGAAGGCCGCCAGGGCCACCGGCGTGGGGTGGTCGAAGACCACCGTGGCCGGCAGCCGGCCACCGACGAGCGCGTTGCACCGGTTGCGGAGCTCCACCGCGGTGAGCGAGTCGAAGCCCTGCGAGAGGAACGATTCCTCGTCCTTGATCCGACGGGTGTCGCCATGACCGAGGACACGCGCGACCTCGTCCCGGACGGCGGCGAGCACCAGGCCCGACCGCTCGGCGTCGGTCGCGGCGGCGGCCACTCGGTCCGCCAGCGACGCACCGGTGATGCCCGTGTCGTCGTCGGCCCTGCGGCGGCGGGGAGTCCGTACCAGCCCGCTCAGCAGCGCGGGGACCTGCTCCTGTTCCCGTACGGCACCGACGTCCAGGGGTGTCGCCACCACCACGGGGCGGCCGACACCGAGGGCGAGGTCCAGGAGCGCGGTACCGGTCTCGGGCGTGACCGGAAGGTACCCGCCTCGCGCGATGCGCTTGAGGTCGGTCGCGTCCAGTCCGCCGGACATACCGCCGTCCTGCGCCCACAACCCCCACGCGACGGACGTGGCGGGCAGCCCGCTCGCGTCCCGATGCTGAGCCAGACCGTCGAGGAAGGAGTTGGCCGCGGCGTACGTGGACTGGCCCGGGCCCCCCACCACGCCGGCGATCGAGGAGAACAGGACGAACGCGGACAGCTCCCGCTCGCGGGTCAGCTCGTGCAGATGCCAGGCGGCCTCGGCCTTGGGCCGCAGCACGGCCGCCAGCCGCTCCGGGCTCTGGGATCCGATCAGACCGTCGTCCAGGACACCCGCGGCATGGATCACCGCGGTCAGCGGGTGCTGGGCGGGAACGGACGCCAGCAACTCCGCCAGATCCTCGCGGTCGGCGACGTCGCACGCGGTCATGGTCACCTCGGCACCGAGCTCCTTGAGCTCGGCGGCCAACTCGGCGGCTCCCTCGGCCTGTTCCCCCCTGCGACTGGCCAGCAGCAGGTGCCGTACGCCGTGCTCGCGGACGAGGTGGCGCGCGAACAGGGCACCGAGCGAACCGGTGCCGCCGGTGATGAGCGTGGTCCCCTCCGCACTCCCGTACGGGGACGCGGGCACCCCCGACGGCTGCGGGACGTACTGGAGGCGCGGCACGAAGGGGCGTCCCGTACGGAGGGCGGACTGCGCCTCCCCGGTGCCGAGGGCGACGTCCGCGGCACCGGCGGGCGTGGTCTCGCCGTCCACGTCGACGAGCCGGAACCTGCCGGGTGCCTCCGACTGGGCCGAGCGCACCAGACCCCAGAGCGCCGCGCCGGCCGGATCCACCGGCTCACCCCTCCGCACCGCCACCGCACGCCGGGTCATGACGACGAGCGGTACATCGGCGAGACGCTCGTCCGCCAGCCATCGCTGGGAGAGTTCCAGGACCCGGCGGGTCGCCTCGTGTGCCGCAGCTGCGACATCGTCCGTGGACGGGGGAGCGTACGGCAGCACCACCGCGTCCAGCGGCTCGCCCGCTCCGACCGCCCGCGCCACGTCGGCCACGTCGCCGAATCGCCTGGCCCCGGGCTGGTCGCCACCGAGGACGCCGTACCGCGTCGATGCCACCGGACGCGCGCCGGAGGCCGGCCCCGGCAGGGGTATAGGCGTCCAGGAGACATGGAGCAGATGGTCGGCGGTCCGCTCGGCCGCGCGAGCGATCTCGCCGCCCCCGACCCGCCCCGATGCCACGCCGGAGAACACGGCGACCGGTGCGCCGCTCCGGTCGGCGACGTGCACCGTCAGGAGGCCGTCGTCCTCACCACGCGTGATCCGGACACGCACGTCCGAGGCGCCACTCGCGTACAGCCGGCCCCCCCGCACCGCCGTGACCGTGGGTGCGCCCCGCCCGTGATCGCCCGCCGCGCTCCCGTACGCGCGCAAGGCGCCTTCGAGCAGCGCCGGATGGAGGAGATGGCCCGAACCATCCGCCGGCCCGGACAGGCTCAGCTCGGCGAAGACCTCGGAGCCCCGCTGCCACGCTGCGGACAGCGTCCGGAAGACGGGGCCGAGGCGCACGTCCGCGCGAGCGAGCCGTTCGTGGACGGCGGCGGGATCCACGGCGTGCGCGTCCGGCGGAGGCCAGGGGCCGAGATCGAAGGGAAGGCCGTCCGGAACGTGCGGGCTCAGCAGCCCGTCCGCATGCAGGGTCCACGGGGCGTCGCCCGCGTCCGGGCGGCTGTGAACGGTGACCTTCCTCGTTCCCGCCTCGTCGGGTGCGCCCACAGCCACCTGGAGGTGAACCCCGGCACTGCGGGGGATCACCAGAGGCGCCGCCGTCACCAGCTCGTCGAGGAGCGCGCAGCCGACCTCGTCGCCCGCGCGGATCGCCAGCTCCACCAGCGCCGCGACGGGCACCACAGCCGAACCGTGGACCTCGTGATCGGCCAGCCAGGGGTGCGTACGCAGCGAGAGCCTGCTGGTGAACAACGCCTCGTCGGAGGCCGCCACCGGCACCGAGGCACCCAGCAGCGGATGCTCCTCGTGACGCAGTCCGAGGCTCTCCGGGTCGCCGCGTCCGCCCGAACTCTCGACCCAGTACCGCTCGCGCTGGAAGGGGTAGGTGGGCAGGTCGACGTGGTGGGTGGCGTGGGGTGGGAAGAGGGTGGGCCAGTCGACGGTGGTGCCGTGGACGTGGGTGGTGGCGAGGGCGGTGAGGAGGGTGTGGGTTTCGTCGCGGCCGGTGCGCATGAGGGGTATGGCGGTGGTGTTGTCGAGGGTCTGGTGGGTGAGGCCGGTGAGGACGGCGTCGGGGCCGATTTCCAGGTAGGTCGTGGCGCCCTGACCATGAAGTGTGTGGAGGGTGTCGGTGAAGCGGACGGTTCCGCGGAGTTGGTCGGTCCAGTAGTGGGGGGTGAGGAGTCGGTCGTCGGCGGGTTGTCCGGTGAGGGTGGAGATGATGGGGATGGAGGGCTGGTGGTAGGTGATCGTGGCGGCGATGTCGTGGAACTCTTGGAGTGCGCTGTCCATGTGGGGGGAGTGGAAGGCGTGGCTGACGGTGAGCCGGCCGGCCTTGCGGCCGCGTGATGTCCAGAGGTCGGCGATGCTCTGCGCGACGTCGGGATCGCCCGAGATCACGAGAGAACGCGGGGCGTTGAGTGCGGCGATGCTGACGCTTGACTCGTGTCCGGCGAGGCTGGAGAGGATTTCGTCTTCGCTTGCCTGGATGGCGATCATGGTGCCGCCGGGGGTGGCGGTTTGCATGAGGCGGGCGCGGGCGGTGACGAGTGTGGCGGCGTCGGGGAGGG
>NZ_JBHXTV010000032.1:0-17574 GCF_042671585.1 Streptomyces sp. NPDC127129 | reverse complement strand
CCGCAGGACCGTGCGGGAGTCCCCGCAGGACTCCCGCCAAGTCCCCGCACTCCCCGCAACAGCCCAGCAACCGAACCGAGGTGAACCGTGAGCACCGCCACCGCTACCGCCGTACCGCAGACCTTCACACCCCGGCCCTACCAGGTCGACGCCATCGAGGCCCTGCGCAAGGGCTGGGCCGCCGGCACCAACCGGCTCGCCGTCGTCCTCCCGACCGGCGCCGGAAAGACCGTCGTCTTCTCCCACCTGGCACACCAGATGCTCGACACCCTCAACGGCGGCCGCGTCCTCGTGATCGCGCACCGCGAGGAGCTGATCGAGCAGGCCGCGGCCAAGCTGCTGGCCGTCGACCCGATGCTGCGGGTCGGCATCGTCAAGGCGCAGCGCGACGACCACGCGGACGCCGATGTAATCGTGGCGAGCGTCCAGACCCTGGCCGTGGCCAAGCGTCGCGAGGCCATCCGCGACATCGGCCTGGTCATCGTGGACGAGTGCCACCACGCCGCGGCCCGCACCTACATGGAGGTACTCGAACACTTCGGCGCCTGGCGCGGGGTTCCCGTCGCCGGGTTCACCGCCACGATGACCCGCACCGACGGCGGCCTGGCCGAGGTCTGGGAAGACGTCGTCTTCCGTCTCGACATCCTCGACATGATCGGCGACGGATACCTGTGCGACGTCCGCGGCAAGCGCATCACGGTCGACAGCCTGGACCTGGACAAGGTCCGGACCCGTGGCGGCGACCTGGTCGACGGGCAGCTGGGTAAGGCGCTGGAGGACTCGGGCGCGCTGGACGCCATCGCCAAGGCCTACGTCGACCACGCCGGGGACCGCCCGGGCGTCGTCTTCACGCCGACCGTCGCGACCGCCCAGGCCGCCGCTGCCGCGCTGGAGGCCGCCGGCATCACGGCGGCCCCGGTGTGGGGTGGCATGAGCCGGGACGACCGGCGCGCGACGCTCGCCCGGTACAGCGCCGGGGACGTGCAGGTGCTCACCAACTGCATGGTCTTGACGGAAGGTTTCGACGCCCCGCACACGTCCTGCGCCGTCATCGCCCGCCCCACCAAGAGCCCGGGTCTCTACGTCCAGATGGCCGGCCGCGCCCTGCGCCCGGCACCCGGGAAACGGGATGCCCTGCTGCTCGACGTCATGGGCGCCTCGACCCGCCACAAGCTCGCGTCGATGGTCGACCTGACCGAGCGTGAGATCGGCCAGGCCGAGGAGGGCAAGACGCTCCGCCAGGTCGCCAAGGAGGCCGCGGCCGCCGAGAAGCGCAGGGTCCTGACCGCGCGGGTCGAGGCCGAAGAGTTCAACCTGTTCGGCTCGTCCGCGATCCGCTGGCTGCGCACCCCCGAGGGCACGTGGTTCATCCGCCTGACCGGCGCCATGTTCCTCTTCCTCCAGCGCGACCCCGGCACCCGGCTGTACCGAATGCGCCGCTGGACGGAAGGCACCGGGGTGCAGCCCCCCAAGGACGACACGGCCCGCCCGCTGCCGGAGGCGCTGGCCTGGCTGGAGCAGCAGGCCAAGGTCCTCGCCCCGCACGCGTTCGTCGCACGCCAGGCCCAGTGGCGGTCCGGGAAGCCGACCTCGAAGCAGATGGGCCTCTGCCGGCGCATCGGCATCGACGTGCCGCGCGGCAGCACCGCAGGCGACGTTGCCGACCTCATCGACCAGGACCGCGTCGGCCGCGTCCTCGGCCAGCTCATCCTTCCCGCCGCCGCATAGCGGTCCGGGCCTGTCGCTATCAGGCCCGGACCTCCCCCATCACACCACGGAGGAACGCATGACGAACCGGCAGATCACCCTTGACGCCCCCCGCCGGATCCAGCGCCGCCGCGCCAAGGGGTGGCGCGCACCCGCTGACGCGGTCTACGTCGGCCGCGGCAGCCGCTGGGGCAACGCCTACCCGCTCAACTCCACCCAGGTTCGTATGCCCGCGCTCGACGGCAGCGAGTGGGAGCACGAAGGGCGCCTCGGCAAGGCGTCGGGGCAGCGGCACGCCTTCGTCCACCCCGACGGCGCCGTGACCTGGCACCTGGTGCAGGACGCCACCCCGAAGCAGGTGATCGAGCTGTACCGCCGCTGGCTCGCGGAGCGGCCGGAGCTGGTCGACGTGATGCGGCGGGATCTGGCTGGCCGGGACCTCATGTGCTGGTGCCCGCCCGGCCGACCGTGTCACGCCGACGTCCTGCTGGAGCTCGCTAACAAGTGACCATCGCCGCCCTACACCGCCTGCTTGACGAGATCGACACCCAGGGCGGCCCCGAAGCCGCCCGCCAGAACCGCCTCCACCTCCCCGAGGCCCAGAAGGGACCCGCACCCATGGCCCAGCCCGTACCGCAGCTCTCCTCCATCCCGGACCTGCCCCTCAAGGCACGCGCCGCCGGCGAACCGCAGCCGCTCCCCGTCGGTCAGCTCCTCAAGTGGGGCGACGAACACCCCGACCCCCAGGTCCAGGACCAGGCTGCCCGCGCCCGCGCTGTCCTCGCAGGCCTCCGCAAGCGGTACGCCACCGACCAGGAGCTGACCGCCATCACGACCGAGGCCGAGCAGTTGGAGAAGCGTCTCGTCGAACTCCGTTCGCGTGAGGCCGAGCTGGCGCCGCCGAAGAAGAAGCCGACCAAGCGGAAGCCCGTCGACTACCCCGCGGCCGAAGTCCGCGCCTGGGCCGCAGCGAACGGTGTCGACTGCCCGCCGGTCGGGCGCGTCCCGAAGACCGTCGTCGAGGCCTGGCGCGCCTCCCTGCCGCATTCCGGATGACCACGCCTAACGGCCGCCCCTGCGGGATTCAGGGGCGGCCTCCCGCCCATCACACCACGGAGGAACACAGACCATGACCACCCAGCCCCGTCTCTTTCGTCTCCAACGCGACCACGACGTGAGCGGCGTCTCCGGCACCGGCCACATCGCCGACGGCGTCCTGTGGCCCGATGGGACCGTAACCCTGCGCTGGATAGGCGACCGCCCGTCAACCGTCCACTGGGACCGCCTGAGCGACGCGGTGGCCATCCACGGGCACAACGGCGCGACGCGGATCGTGTGGGCCGACGAGCAGCCGCCAGCCGAGCTGCCGAAGCCCGGCGAGCCGATCGTGCAGGCCTCCAAGTACAGCGTGAACTGCCTGCCCGAGGACGGCATCGACTCCCACGTCTTCGAGATCACCGTCGAATACCGCGGCCATGGCCGGTGGGCCGTCAAGCGGCACTCCCAGTGCCTCGGCTCCGACGGCACTTGGGAGTACGAGATGCGCCCCTCCGAGCGCGAGGACGAGTGGCTGGACGCTCACCGCTTCGACCTCGACACCGCGCTGAAGCTCGCCAGGGATCAGGCGCCCCTCGTCACCGTGAACGGCTTCACCGTCGACGATGCGCTCAAGCGGCTGACCGAGAGGGCTGTCCGGTGAGCCCGCAGCGTCGTCCCACCGCCCGCGAGGTCCTCACCCCTCGGTCGGAGCATCTCCTCGCCACCGTGTACGCGGGGCAGGTGCGGGCGGTGGTCATCGAGCGGGCACTGAAGCGGATGGCCGAAGCCGACGCCAGAGCGCGCCGCGGACAGATGCCCGACAGCAACCTCACTGAGGCCCAGCAGAACGGAGCCCAGCCGTGACCCTCCCCGACCGCGCCCTGCGATGGCTGTACCTGGCCGCCGCCGCCCTCGCCGGCCACTGCTCCGTCACCAGCGCCCGCGCAGACGCCTGGTGGTACGCCATCGGCCTGTTCGGTGTCTCCCTGCTGCTGGCCGTCGCCGCGGGCCGAGAGTACGTCGCCGCCAACGAGCGCCGCGCGGCCGCGGTGCGCGCCGAGCGGGCCGCCCGCCCCTGCGGCCTCCGGCCCATCACGGGCGAGGTGGTCGACGCGGCCCTGGCTGCCGCCTGCTGCGAGCGCTGGTGGACATCCGCCGGCGCCGCCCATGACCACACCTGCAAGAACTACGAGCACCAGCGGAGGACGGCATGAAGCGCCACACCGCCAGCACCACCACCGACGACGCCCTGGACGAGTTGTACGCGAACGCCTCCAAGGGCTGGCGCCGCGGCGACATTTGGAAGGCCAAGGCGAAGGAGATCGAGGTCGACCGCGACCGCCTCGCCGAGGAGCTGGAGCAGGCGCAGGCCACCATCGAGCGCGTCCGCGCGGCCGTCGCCCCGTACGACTGGACGCACGCGCAGGTCCCCGCCGCGCGGGTGCGCGACGCCCTCGCAGAGCCCAAGGAGAGCACCACCCCGTGAACACCTGCGAGCTGTGCGACCGCGCGGCCAGCGGCTACCTGTGCACCCGGCACCGGGAGCAGCTGGCCGCGGGGCTGCAAGAACTACCCGCCCTGTACGCCGAGGTCGGCGAGTGCCTGGTGCCTCGCCGGTCCGGCTGGGGCGAGATCGTCGCCACGAAGAGCGCGGCCGGCCCGCGCTCGCCGGTCAATGAGGACGTGATCGACACGATCACCTGGATCCGCGCGGCCGAGACGATGCGCCTGTGGCGGGTGGACGTGCGGCGCGTGCGCTGGCCCCACCGGGGGGCACCGCCGCCTGGAAGCCTCGCCGCGGACTGCCGATGGCTGGCGCAGGAACTCGACTGGATCGTGGCGCAGTACCCGGCGGCCGGCGACCTCGCCCGCGAGGTGAGGGAGCTGGAGCTCCAGGCCCGGAGCATCGTCGGCGACCCGCTGCCGAGGCCCCAGCGGATCGGCACGTGTGTGGCAGTGACGGACGACCAGGGCACGGTGTGCGGGGCGGTGATCTCCCGCCTGCCAGGCGAGACGACGCTGATATGCCGCTGGTGCGGGACCGCCTACGGGCCTGAGCGCTACCTGGTGCTGCAGGCCTTCCAGCCTGCTGATTCGCCGTGATGCGCACCGGATGCGTTCCATTGGCTGTACAAAGCGTTCAGGCTATGGAACGCTAGAGCACGCAAGAAAGGCCGGGCAGCAGCTCGGGGAGTGGTGTCCCCGGCGCGCGCACCGCCCGGCCTTTCACCGAACTACCTGATACGAGCAGGAGTCGGCATGACCGATCTTTCCCCGCGCCCCAGTGCGCGCGCAAGCTCCCCGCAGGAGCGCGTCGCCAAGCTGCACCAGCTCGCCGACGCGGACTACGCCAGCACGGCCCACCTCCGGCGCCAGAACCCCACCTGGCCCCTCACCGGTGGCGCCGCGCGCCCCGTCCACGACGAGCCGCACGTGCCCAGCGACCTGGACGTCGCCATCGGCGTCGCCCAGCAGCTGCTCGGCAGCGACAGCGTCCTCTCCCTCCGCGAATCCCTGCGCCTGCTGCTGCGCGCCCTCGGCGCCGAGCCGCAGACCGAGGAGGAGCGGGCACGCCACTTCGTCGAGCGGCATTTCCCCCAGATCGCCGCGTTCCTCAACAGCGAGCAGGGTGAGCGCCAGTGAGCACCGAGCCCACCTCCGCCGAGGTCCGCGACCTGCGCGCGCTCCTCACTACCGTCCTCGACGCGATCACCCTCCCCCACGACGACCCCGCCTACGACCGACGGATCCTTGAGCGCGCCAGCTGGGCCCGCACCGTGCGCGAGGCCCTCGACGAGGACCCCGCGGACCTTGCCTGGAACGTCAGCTTCCTGCGGGCCAGGCTCGACGCCGAGGAGAAGAAGGCGGCCGAGCGCAAGGACGGTGGCCAGTGAGCACCCGTTCCCTCACCCGCTGGCAGATGGGCGTCCTTGGGGCCGCTGCCGCGCTGATGCTCGCCGTCGGCGCGGCCGGCGCCTCGGGCACCTACACCAACGTCGTCTCCGAGTTCCACCGGCAGGCCACCGCGGCCGGCGTCGTCGCCGCTGGCGAGGGCCTCACCCTCGTCCTTGCGCTGATCATGCTTGGGCGGACCATGCTCGGCCAGTCGTCCCCCGCGGTCGTCCGGCTCGGCATGTGGCTCGCCCCCGTCTCCGCTTCCTGCATCGGCGTCACCATCGCGAGCAGTCCTCGCGATGCCGCCGTCTATGCCGTGACCCCGCTCGCCATGTCCGGCGCGGCCGAAGGCCTCGGGTTCATCGCTCGGAGCGTCGTCGTCTACACCACCGGCGTGGACGCCGAGGCGCAGCGGCGGAACGCGGATGCCGTGCAGCAGCTCGCCTATCACCAGGCGGTTGCCGCCCGGCACCCGGACGAGAAGCAGCGCGCCAAGGCCCTGCGTAAGAGCTGGGATCTCGCTGAGAAGGTCGGTGTCGGCGACCAGGTCCTCGGCGCCGCTCTCGTCGAGGTGCAGCGCGGCCGCATCACCGAAGGCGCCGATGAAGCGCTCGCCGGCATGTTCAGCGCGGCCGCCCCGGCCGCCGTCGAGCAAGCGCCCACGAAGCCCGGCCTGCCGTCGGCCACCGAAGCGGTCCGTACTCACCTCGCTGGGATGGACCCGGTGGATGCGATCCGCCTCGCGGCTGATGCGCGACCTGATGCGCCGCCCGCCGAGCTGTCATCCGTGCTTGCCTACTACGGGTTCTCCATCGACCCGGCCGCGGTCGCCCTGGTCCTCGGCCAGCGGCCCCCGGAGTACGAGGTGCAGCGCAGCGATACGCCCGCGCATCAGCAGGTCAGCGCCCTGCCGCCCGTGAACCTCCAGGGCGCCGTCGAGGAAGCCGCATCAGCCCTCGGACCGGACGCCAAGGCGAAGGACATCGTCGAGCACATCGCCCGGCACCGGCGCCTGGTCGTCGACGAACCCTACGTGCGCACCGCCCTGTCCCGGGCCGCGAAGAAGCCCCCGGCACCGGTGAAGCGCGACGAGGGGAACGGGGGATACGTGTGATGCGCTGGTCCCTGATCATCCTCGCGCTCGCCCTGGTTCTCACCTTCCCCAACCTGCTCGGTCTCGTCGGGGTCCTGGTGACGGAGCCGATTGTGGTGGCGTTCGGTCTCGGCGTCGCGGCGGCCATCTGGCCGCGGCACCGGGCCGTCGCCCGGATCCGCGGGAGGCGTCGATGAGCAACGACGCCCTGCACAAGGCCCTCGCCGCCGCGAACGAGGCCTCTATCGACTCCCAGCAGCTGGAGCTGGTCAAGGCCGTGCTCACCGCACAGGCCATCAGCCAGGCCATACAGCCCCACACCTGCCAGCACGACCACCAGCAGCCCACGCCATTCGATGCCCGCAAGTGGTGGACCATCGGCGGCCTCGCCTGTGCTGGCGCCTGCGTCGCCTGCGTCCTGGCCCTCGCGTTCGCCATGGCGTTCATCGCCATCGCCATCGCCGCGGCCTGCGCCACCGGCTGCTTCCTCATCCTGCGCGCCCTGTGGCGCGACTACCTCGCCGGCCGCTGACCGGCCGCCACGTCCTGGAGGACACCCCAATGGCGAACACCAAGGCCGCGCCCAGCGGCGCCAACGGATCGCAGGCCAAGGGCACCAAGAACTTCGGTACCTTCGCCCCCGGCTTTACCGTCAACGTCAACGCCAGCAAGAGCACCACCAACGGCGCTCCGGCCCGGCAGGGCGGCGGGCAGCCCAGCGCGCAGAACCTGCTGCCCGCCCCGGAGTTCACCTCTCCGGCCGAGGTCAGGAACTACTGCAACAGCCTTCGGGCTGCCGCCGTGACCCTGTCCATCGAGGTCGCCATGGGCGCCGAGATCCTCAAGGGCGTACTGGCCGCCGTTCCCGACCCGCAGGGCCGCGCGTTCGGCTCCCGCATCCGCGCCCAGAAGGTCGCCCGCAAGCTCAACAAGGCCGCCGACGCCCTCCGGGATGCGGCGAAGAACGCCGCCGCCGCGTACTCCACGTTCCAGCAGGAGTACGAGGAGGAGATCAACCGCGTCCGGCACCGCGCCCGGCGCCCGCAGCAGCCCGTCATCAACTGGTCCCAGCAGTAAGGAGGCACGGCGATGGCCGAGAAGAACACCGACCAGCAGCATGAGGCGCAGCTGCGAGGCGCCTCCGACGCCGGGGGCGTGGGCAAGTACCTGCTGCACCGGGCCAAGCCGCACCTGCCGCCCTGGCTGGGCGTTGCGGGCGTGGGCGTGGCCGGCGCCCTCGGGCACTGGCGATGGGGCGACAGCGCATGGGCCGGTGCTGGCCTCACCCTCGCCTCGGTGGCGCTGACCGGCGCCACCTGGTGGGCGGGTAGGTCGACCAGCGCGCAGCGGCGCCTCCACTCGGCCATCACCGTGGCCGCAGGAACCGCCTGGGTCACCGCGGCCTGCATCTCTGGGCCGACCGCAGGGCCGATCGATGACCTGTACCTGATGGGCGGCCCCGTCATGGCGCTGACCTGGAACGTTCGCATGATCATGCGTCGCAACCCGGATGCTGTCGGGGAGAGCAGCGACAAGGGCCTGCTGGAGAAGGTGGGCTTGGCTCGCACGCAGATCGGAAACGTCAAGGTCGAGCCCAACAAGGTCACCGTGCCCTACGCGCTGCCGGCAGGAGAGGGCACCCACGAGGACGTCTCCAAGGCCCTGCCGCGCATCGCCTCTGCCCTCGACGTCCCGACCAGCGCCGTGCGCAACCGGCCTGACCCCGACTCGGCCCGGCGTGGCACGTTCACCGTGGTGCCCATGGACATGCTGAAGGAGGTCATCTGGTGGCCCGGCCCGTCCTCCCCCGGCGGATCGATCGCTGAGCCGCTGGTCATCGGCGTCTACGACGACGGCCGCCCCCTCGTCCTCACCCTGCCCCAGGCCATCCACCTGCTCATCATGGGCGTGACCGGTGCAGGGAAGACCGAGGGCGCCATGGACGTGCTGTGCGAGGCCCTGACCCGCCGCGACGTCGCCGTCTGGCTGTCCGACCCCAAGCGCGGCCAGGACCTCGGCGAAGCCTTCCCGGCCTGCGACTGGGTAGTGGACACCGGCGACGGCGCAGAAATCATGATCGAGGCCCTCAAGGCCGCCATTCCCGCACGTCAGAAGTGGCTGGGTGACCACGCGTACCGGTCATGGGAGCCTGCGGCCGCCGAGGTCCAGACCGACCCGGCGCACTCCTGCCGCAAGGGCGCGGCCTGCCAGTGCCCCGGTATGCCCTACCTGCTCGCCTGGTTCGAGGAAGCCGCGAACACCCTGCGCGCGACCGACGACGACGTGTTCACCGGCATCGCGCAGGAAGCCCGGAGCGCTGGCGCCAGCCTGGTCATCTCCATGCAGCGCGCCTCCGGCTACCAGATCAGCACCGACACCCGGGCGAGCCTGCCCGCCGCCCTCTGCTTCGGCGTGGACGAGCGGGACGCCGGATTCGCCCTGCCCTCCGAGGTCCTCGACGCCGGCGCCAACCCTGGAGCCTGGGGCAACAAGCGGCCCGGCTACTGCTACCTCTGCTCCGCGGGCGTCGAGGCCGACCTGTGGTCGACCCCGTCCCGGACGTTTCGCAACGACCCGGTGTCCCTGGAGTGGGTGGCCCGCGCGTTCGAGCCGATCCGCATGGGCATCGACCCTGTGACCGCAACCGCGGCCGCCGGTGTCGCTGGCAAGCTGTACACCGACCGTGCGGCTACAGCCAACGACGAGCAGGCGGCCCCGGCCGCCGAGGAAGGGGAGCCCATGACCGGCCCCCTGGTGGACCCGGAAGACATGGACATCGACCCCGAGGCCGAGTTGCCCGAAGCGCAGGATGGCGACGACATCCCTCTGTTCGGGCAGGGGGCCGGCCGTAAGCCCGGCCCTGCGGAAGGTCGGCGCCTGTTCGCTCAGGCCCTGGCGGAGTTCGAGCAGAAGGGACAGATGGTCGTAGGCCCCAAGGACTTCATGGACTGGTGCGAGGCCAACGACCTCTCCCGCCCTTGGGTGTCCGCGCGGCTCAAGGAGGCCGCCCTGGACGGGCGCCTGGAGGCCACCAGCCAGACCGGCCGCTGGCGCATCGTGCCCGCCCTGACACCCGCGTGACACCTGACACCGTCACGGCCGCCTGACACCGCGCCCACCTAGGGAAATGGGTGTCAGACGGCCCCCTGACACCGGCCCCTGACATCACCAGTCAGGGGCCGTTCTGCTGCCGCATCATGGAGGCATGGAGTCGCAGATCATCCGCCCTGGCTACCTCACCGCCCACCAGACCGCGCGCGTGCTCGGCATCGGTCTGGGCGGCGTGCGGCTGCTCGTGCACCGCGGCCAGCTGCACCACGTCGGCGGCAGCCCCCGACAGCGCTGGTTCGCCGTGGACGAGGTCACCGCCCTGGCCGCCAAGCGGGCCAGCAAGGCCGCCGCTTGACCGCAGGTCAGCCGCGTGTAACGATCTCGGTGAACAACTGTGCCCTCAACCGGCACCACAGACGCACGACGAAGCCCCGACCGCACAGGCATCCGGTCGGGGCTTCGTCGTGTCCGGGCCGTGCCTCAGTCTCGATCCCCACGGCGCCACGGCCGGCCACTACCGCCCGGCCGCACCGTCACATCCGGCGCCTGGCCCGACCGCCGCGCCCTGGTCGTCCCCGCGACCGCGCCCACAATCAGGCACGCCGCAGGCAGCAGCAACAGCCACCAGCCCTTGATGACGGCCGCGAACACGAGCAGCAGCCCGACCGCGAACACCCCAAGCGCCCAGTCCGAACGTCCACCAGCCACGGCAACCCCCTCCAGTCGTAGGCCGTCACCGTAGGACAGGAGCGACCGATGCCCAAGTCCCTGCGCTGGCGGGTCTGCTCGGCGCCCGGCTGCCCCGAGTACACCCAGCACGGCAAGTGCGACGACCACCGCCGGCAGGCAGAACAGCGGCGCGGCAGCGCCCGGCAGCGCGGCTACGACCGCGACCACGAACGCCGCTTCCGCCGCCCCGTCCTCGAACGCGACCCGCTGTGCGTGTGCACCGACACCGCACACGGACACGGACAGTCGTGCGGGCAACCGTCCCGGCATGCCGACCACCACCCCACCGACCGGCGCGCCCTCGTCGCCGCCGGCCTGGACCCCAACGACCCGAAGCACGGCCGCGGACTCTGCGGCCCTTGCCACAGCAGCCACACCGCAGCCGAGCAACCCGGAGGATGGCACGCATGAGCGGCACCGAGCGCACTGGCCAGGACGCCCAGCCCGACGGCCACCTACACCTCGGCGACCTCGGCCAGAGCAGCGCCGACGCTACGGCCACAGCCACGGCCCGGCTACGCCGCGCCTCCAGCCCCGGCCAACTGCCTTCGCGATTCGAGCATCAGCCTGCGGTCACGTCTGCTGCTCCTGCTCCTGCTTCGTCTCCTGCTCCTGAGCCTGATGCTGTTGTGGTCAGGCTGCTCCGCCACGATGAGGTCATGGAGCACCGCGAGGCGCTCGCCCAGTGGCTCCAGGGCAACGGCATCGACCCCAAGGCGGTCGCCCTGGACTGGCTCAGCATCGAGCGGGCCGGCGACAAGCAGCTCATCCGCTACCTGACCCACCGGGTCAACGAGGATGGCCGGCGGCTGGTCGACCCGCGCCACCCCAACGAGGCCTGGAAGGACGAACGGGTGACCCCGCTCCTGGTCAATCTGGACATTCCGGCAGGCGGCGACTGTCACGCAAAGTGACCCCGACCCCCTGACGACCCCGGGGGGTTACCCCCAAACAAGATCATCTCAGGACCGCCGGGGAGGTAACTCGCGCTGTGTACGGGTCTCCGACCCTCAAACGATCATGGTGAACGTGACACCGAGTAACCGCCGGGACCGCAACGGCCCGGCCCGATGCCGCAACGGCACACCGAGGTGATCCCCCATGGCAGGCACCGGCCCCCTCCCCAAGGACCCGTCCCAGCGACGCCGGCGCAACGCCGACGCCGTACCCGGAACGTTGCTCCCCGCAGGCGGACCCGCAGGCCCGACCCCCGCCCTTCCGGGCGGCCACGACTACGACACCCGCACCCTGTCCTGGTACGAGACATGGCGGACCAGCCCACAGGCCTCGACGTTCCTGGCGACGGACTGGGGGCGGCTGCACATGCTCGCCCAGCTCGTCGAGCAGTACTGGCAGGAGCCGAAGAAGGAGCTGCTGTCCGAGATCCGGCTGAACGAGGCCGCGCTGGGCGGCACGGCTGCGGACCGCATCCGGCTGCGCTGGACGGTCGCTGACCCGGACGATGGCGCCGACCGCCCCGCCCGGCCCCGGAGCAGGGCCGCAGCCTCCCGCCGCGACCGTGTGCTTCGAGTCGTCGATGACCAGACCGAAGGCTGACCCGGACCGCTTCGTCTCCCTCGGCTTCACCGCTATCGACTGGATCGAGACGTACCTGTGCCACGGGCCCGGCGACGTCCAGGGCCAGCCGCTCGTCATCGACGACGAGATGGCCGCGTTCATCGTCAAGGCCTACCAACTGGACTCTGCGACCGGCCGCCGCAAGGTCAACAGGGCGTTCCTGTCGCGGCCGAAGGGTCGGGCCAAGAGTGAGCTGGCGGGCGCCCTGGTGTGCTTCGAGGCCCTGGGCCCCTGCCGCTTCGACGGCTGGGACGCGGACGGCGAGCCGGTTGGCCGGCCGCAGACGTACCCGTACATCCGGTGCCTGGCGACCGAGGAGAACCAGTCCGGCAACACCTACGACAACGTCACGGCGATGCTCGAGCACCTCCTTGAGCACTTCGGCGACGAGTTCCCCGGTATCGACCTGGGCCGCAGCGCGCAGACGTCCAGTCGGATCTACATCGAGGGCGGCGGGGAGATCGTCCCGTCGACGTCGTCCGGCGCTGCGAAGGACGGCGGCAAGGAGACGTTCGCAGTCTTCGACGAGACGCACCTGTACGTGCTGCCCGAACTTCGGGCGATGCACAAGACGGTACGCCGCAACCTCGTGAAGCGGCGGGCCGCCGAACCGTGGTCGCTGGAGACGTCGACGATGTACGCGGTCGGCGACAACAGCGTGGCGGAGGCGACGCACGAGTACGCCAAGGCCGTGAAGGCGGGCCGGGTGAAGGACGGCGGGCTGCTGTTCGACCACCGGGAGGGCCCGCACGTCGAGGACCTCCACGACGACGCACAGCTCATGCCAGCGCTGGAGCACGTCTACGGGGACGCCGCGAAGTGGATGGACCTGGAGCGCATCGCGTCGGACATGCGGGAGCCGGACACGGACCCGGCCGACGCGCGCCGCTACTTCCTGAACCAGCCGGGCACGGCGTCCGCGAAGGCCTTCGACAAGGCCGAGTGGGTGGCGCTGGCTCGGCCGGACTTCACGGTCCCGGAGGGCGATCCGATCGTCATCGGCTTCGACGGGGCGAAGTGGAAGGACTCCACTGGCTTCGTGGCGACGCACCTGGAGACCGGTTACCAGTGGCCGCTCGGGGTGTGGGAGGCGCCGCTGAACAAGCAGGAGGCCGAGGAGTGGGAGGTTCCGGAGCGCGAGGTAGACCTGTGCCTGGCGTTGGCGTTCGACACGTACAAGGTGGTGCGCGTCTACGCCGATCCGCCCTGGTACGAGCAGGCTGTTGCCCGTTGGCAGGGGAAGTACGGCGAGAAGGTCGTCAACGAGTGGTGGACGCACCGGGACCGGCAGATGGCGTTCGCGCTGCGCGCGTACCGGACGGCGATGTCTGGCGGCGACCTCAGCCACGACGGTGACGAGGCGTTCGCCCGGCACATCGGCCAGGCGGTGAAGCGGCCGGCCCGGGCCAAGGACGACGAGGGCAAGCCCATGTGGACGATCCAGAAGGACCGCCACGACTCGCCGCGAAAGATCGACCTGGCCATGGCCGGGTGCCTGTCCTGGGAGGCCCGGCTCGACGGCATTGCCGCCGGCCTGAACAAGCCCAGGGTGAAGAGTCGCGTCATCGTGATGTGAAGGGGGGTGTGGCCGTGCAGGCGAAGGACCGCAGCCCCGAGGAGTGGGTGGGGCATCTCGCACGCGTACACGAGGGCCTGAAGCCCGGCCTGGAGGAGCTGAACCGGTACTACGAGGGCCAGCAGCCGCTCGCGTACCTGCACCCCGAACTCCTGGAGGAACTCGGCGAGCAGCTGCGGCAAGTGGTCATCAACTGGCCCAGATTGGTCGTCGACGCCCTCGAGGAGCGCCTGGACGTCGAGGGGTTCCGGTACGCGGACAACAAACAGACGGCCGACGATCTGTGGGCGATCTGGCAGGCGAACGGCATGGACGAGCAGTCGCAGATGGGGCACATCGACGCCCTCGCGATGCGCCGCTCGTTCCTCGTGGCCGGCACGAACGAGCAGGACGCTGCCACGCCGCTGGTGACGGTCGAGTCACCTCTGCAGATGCAGGTCGACTGGGACCCGCGCACGCGCGCTGTCCGGGCGGCGCTGAAACGCTGGCATGAGCAGGACCCGCTCACGGACGCCATCACGGACCGGTACGCGGCTCTCTACATCCCTGGGGTGACGCACTACTACGAGCAGACGACGGCGACCTCTTGGAAGGAGGTTGACCGGGACGAGCACGGCCTGGAGGTGCCGCCCGTGGTGCCGCTGGTCAACCGGCCGCGCACCCTGAAGCCAGGCGGTGTCTCCGAGCTGGCGGACGTCATCCCGATCTCGGACGCGGCCTGCAAGGTGGCCACGGACATGATGGTGTCCGCCGAGTACCACGCGATGCCCAGAAGGGTCGCGTTCGGCGTCGACGAGAACGATTTCGTCGACGCGGATGGCAAAAAGGTGTCGGTGTGGTCCCGGCTGGCCGGCCGCATCTGGGCGACGACGAAGGGGAAGGGGGGCGAGGACGGCGCCGACGTGATCCAGTTCCCCGAGGCGAATCTGTCCAACTTCCACAGCACCATCGAGCTGCTCGCCCGCCTGGTGGCTGCGCTGTCCGGGCAGCCCGCCCACTTTTTGGGTTTGGACACGAACAATCCGCCCAGCGCCGACGCGATCCGCAGCGCTGAGACGCGGCTGGTGAAGCGTGCCGAGCGGCGGCAGCGCTGCTTCTCCGGCTCTTACGAGCGGATGAACCAGCTGATCCTGCGGATCCGGGACGGCGAATGGGACCCGCGGGCGACGCGTCTGGAGACGCTGTGGCGGGATCCGTCGACGCCGACGTTCGCGCAGAAGGCGGACGCGGTCACGAAGCTGGTGCAGGTGGGCCTCTTGCCCATCGAGCAGGGCCGCGAGGACCTCGGTTACACGGCGGTGCAGCGGGAGCGGATGCGGCAGATGGACGGCGACGCTCTCCAGCGGGCCCTCGGCGGCGACTTGGCCGCCGGGTACGGGCCGAAGCCGGGGGACGGCGTCCCGCAGCCGGGAGCGTAGGCCGTGGTCGACGCAGCGCTGCGCGCGATCGCGCTGGAGCAGTACCGGCGGCAGCAGGTCATCGTCCGACAGGCCGTCAACCGCGTACAGGCGGTGTGGCGGCAGATCAGCCGGTCGGATATCGGCGGCTCGTGGGAGCAGCTGGCGCCGCTCCTGGTGGGCGCCGTGGCCGATGCGCAGCTCCAGGCGGCGCGGCTGGCGGACCCGTACCTGGACGCCGTCCTGGCCGCCGAGCACGCCGACCCGGAGGCCGCCGGCCGTGTCCGCCCGGGCGCGTTCGCGGGGATCGCCTCCGATGGGCGGCCGCTCGTTTCGCTGCTGTATCAGCCGGTCATCGACTGGCGGGTGCGGCTGGCGGCCGGGCAGTCGATGGAGGACGCGTTTCGCGGGTCGCTGGCGAGCGCGCTGCGGATCACCGCGACGCAGGTCGCTGACGCGGGCCGTGGCGCGACCGGTGTGGCGATGGCGGGCCGTCGGACGATTCAGGGCTATGTGCGAGTGGTGCAGCCTCCGGCGTGCTCACGCTGCATCATCCTGGCGGGCGCTGAGTACGGCTGGAACAAGGGCTTCCAGCGGCATCCGCGGTGTGACTGCATCCATCTGCCGACGACGCTGGTTGCCCGTCAGCAGCACGGCCGGGTGGGATCTGACAGCTTCACCCCGACGACCCGGCCCGGTCGTGGGGCGTCCGGGTTCATCGACCCGAAGGCGTACTTCAACAGCCTGAGCGCTGCCGAGCAGGAGCGCGTGTTTGGGGCGGCTGGCGCCCGTGCGATCCGGGAGGGCGCCGACCCGATCTCAGTGGTGAACGCCCGGCGGGGCATGACCACAGCGGACGCCTACGGTCGCCGCGTGGCCGCCACGACCGAGGGCACCACCCGCCGCGGTGAGTTCTACCGGCGGGAGCGGCAGCGGGCCATCGACCGGGGCCAGGTCGGGCCGTCCGGCCGTGGCTTCCAGATGCGGGCGCCGCGACTGATGCCCGAGGAGATTTACCGGCTCGCTGAGAGCCGGGACGAGGCGCTCGCCATGCTGAAGCGCTTCGGCTACCTGACCTGACCCCGGCGCAATGCCGGCGGTCCCGACTCCTGCAACGGGAGCACCTGATGAGCACACCCACCGAACCGACCACGGATCCGGCTGCGGGCAACCCGCAGGACACCGGAGCCGACCAGGACACCGCCTCGACGCCGCCAGCCACCGAGCCCGGCACGTCCGCGAAGGACGGCGACGGCGACGCGCCCCTCGGCCCGGCCGGGGAGAAGGCCCTCACGGCCTGGAAGCAGCGGGCCAAGGAAGCCGAGGACAAGGCCAGGGAGCAGGCCGCGCGGCTCAAGGAGTACGAGGACCGCGACAAGACCGAGGCCGAGCGGCAGGCGGACGCGCTGAAGGAGGCGCAGACGCGTGCCGAGCAGGCAACCCGGCTGGCCGTGTCGTCCAAGGTCGAGGCGCTGGCCGCCGGGCGTTTCCAGGATCCGCTGGACGCGGTCGACGCGCTCCAGGGCGGCTCCTACGTCACCGACGACGGCGCCGTGGACGGGGACGCCATCACGGCGGCCCTGGACGACCTGCTGACGCGCAAGCCGCACTGGGCCGCGACCGAGCCCGGTCCTCGTGTTCCTCGCCCGGATCCGGCGCAGGGAGCCCGCCCGGGCACCCCGCCGAACCTCGCGCAGCAGATCGGCGAGGCGGAGAAGGCCGGCAACACGAAACTCGCGCTGGCGCTGAAGACGCAGCAGCTGCGCGAGGTGAAGACCCCCAGCAAGTAGGGCAGGCCAGGGGGCCGCCCTCACCCAGAAAGGAGCGGCTCATGGCCGCAGTTACCGGGCAGGGCACGACCTACAACCTGCCGAACTACCACGGGGACCTGTACAAGGTCACGCCGACGGAGACCCCGTTCCTCGCCGCGATCGGCGGCCTGTCCGGCGGCAAGAGGACCAAGAGCACCGAGTTCGAGTGGCAGACGATGGACCGCCGCTCGTCGACGGCGAACAACAGCGCCCTTGAGGGCGCCAACGCCCCGACGGGTGTGGCCCGGTCCCGGTCGGCTGTCTCGAACGTCGTCGAGATCCACCAGTCCGCGGTCGAGGTGTCCTACACCCGCCAGGCCGCGACCGGCATGTACGGCGGCATCAACATCGGCGCCGACGACAACCCGGTCAACGACGAGCTGACGATGCAGATCACCGCCGAACTCGAAGCGATGGCCGTCGACATCGAGATGTCGTTCCTGAACGGCACCTACGCCAAGCCGACCACGAACGCGACCGCGCGGAAGACCCGCGGCCTGCTCAAGGCGATCAGCACCAACGTGAACGCCAACGGCGGCACCGCTCGCGACCTGTCCAAGGCGATCATCGACGCCCAACTGGCCACGATGTTCGGGAACGGCGCCCGGCTGCCGCAGGACACCACCGGGCGGTCCGTCGGTATCACCACCTTTCCCGCCATCACCTCGGCCAGTGTTCCGTCGATGAACTCCCTTGATC
>NZ_JBHXTV010000031.1:13395-24576 GCF_042671585.1 Streptomyces sp. NPDC127129 | reverse complement strand
TCCTGCGGTGGCGCTGATCAGCGGTTTTGCGGGGACGCGGGGACTTGCGGGGAGTTGGGAAATCCCTTGATGCCGGAGGCCCTCAGAACTGTCGTGCGACGACGTGCGGCACATGTGATGCGCGATGCATGCGAGACGCGCGCGCTATACAGGGGAGCGGGCCGAGTCCCCGCAAGTCCCCGCATCCCCGCATCCATGCAGGTCGCCCCGCATGCGGGGACCTGGCGAAGTCCCCGCACAGGTCCCCGCGAAGTCCCCGCACTCCCCGCAGGACGGCCGGTCACGACTCGTGCCCGCCGGTGCCGCGGTCGGCGTGGACCTCGACGCGCCACAGGTTCTGCTTCCTGTGGCTGTCGACGACCATCACGACCTTGTGGGTGCCGAAGTAGCGGCCAGCACGGGCCTTCAGCCAGATGCCCAACTGGTTCGCGCTCGGCGGCTCGTCGCCCTTGCGCGGCACGTGGGTGGGCAGTCCCTTGATGACAGCCCCCGTGGTCAGAGGCTCGCTGCCGTAGCTCTGCCGCCACATCTCCAGGAAGAGCGCCCACTCCTGCAGTTCGTCGTCCTGGTCGCGCGCCTCGTTGCGGTCGGCCATCCAGCCCTCGACGCCGAGGAAGTCGAGCAGGCCGGCCATGGTGCTGGCCCACTCGCTGTAGTCGCCTTTGCGGACGCGGACCTGGGGCGTCCCCGCGGCGACCCAGGCCCGGACGAGGGTGACGAGGGCGGCGACCAAGGTGGAAGCGTTGTGGCGCAGCCAGGGCCGGAGGTCGCCGACGGTGAAGTTGTCGCGCTGGTCAGGGTCGGGGCAGTCGGGGTCCAGGCGAACCCAGAGGACGCGACGGCCGTTGTCCCCGCCGGTGCGGAGGGCGTTGCCGGTGACGATCCAGAGGCGATCGTTCGGCATGGTCACCTTGGACGTGGCGCCCAGGACCCGGTCACCCCAGACCTCGGAGGTCAGCAGGGCGGACAGGACGGGCGACTTGATGATGCAGCCGTTCGGCAGGTTGTCGAGGACGACGACGGGCTGCCCGGTGCCGTACAGCTGCGTGGTGATGCTCTTCCGCAACTCGGTGTCGTTCTCGGGCCAGGCCGTGTCCGCGATGCCGTAGCAGTGCCGGAAGATGTCCTTCAGCAGGCTCTTGCCGGACCCGGCGGCCGTCGCGGTGAGCACGAACATCGGTGTCGGCCCGTGGAAGTAGGGCCGCAAGATCGGCGTCAGCAGCGCGCCCAGGTAGTGCGCGCGGTCGCTGGCCGCGACCCAGGGGAAGTCCTTCAGCACCTGGTCGAGGACGATGCTTTTGGCCCTGTCGAGGCTGTCCCGCGTCACCTGGGGGGCGAGGCGGCGCAGCGGCACCCGGGGCTCCAGGTACAGGCCGGTCGCCCGGTCGTAGCCGAGGGAGTCGAGCAGCGTGCCGTCGGGGCGGATGACCGGCGAGGTAACAACGCCCCGGAGGACGGGCAGGGGCCAGTCCTTCCGGCCGAGGATCGTGGAGCAGCTCTTGGGCATGAGCAGCTCGCGCTCTTCCTCCAGCTGCTCGGTGACCGGGTTTCGCTTCAGGGTGTAGCTGGTGAGGTGGTCGGCGAGGTAGGCGCGCAGGTTGTCGGTGCCCAGCTGCTGTACCACCGGGTCGTCGTTGTCGTCGCGGTACACCCAGCACGGCCCGCCGGACCGCTTGTACAGGTCGGGCAGACGGCCGTCGGCCATGAGTGCCAGGACGCCGTCAATGCCGTCGGCCTCGTTCGTGATGTCCAGCTCGGGACGGGACGACACAGAGCGCAGGTGGGGGCCGCCCTCGAATCCGCCCTCTTGGGGGTCGGGGGCGTGGTCGAGCGCCGAGGACCCGTCGGCGAAGTGCTGCGACTGCGCGGGCACGGAGGACAGGCGCCGGCGGGGCGGCTCGGTGCCGTACCCCTGGCGACGCAGCTCGGCGGCCGCGGCCTTGAAGTTGCCGCCGTGCTCCAGCAGCGTGTAGGCGCCGAACTTGCTGTAAGGCGTGTCGGCCTGGAACTCCGAGCCGGTGGCGAACACCCACAGGCGGTCTTTCTCCGGGTCGCGGCCAGTGGTGGCCTTGACGCTGCCGACGCCGTCGGCCCAGCCCCAGTAGGTGGTGTTGCCGCGCGTGATGATGGGCCGGAACGTGCCGCGCAGGATCTCGCCCCAGTCCGCGCGGGCCTCGTAGTCCTCGCCGGGCCGCAGGCCTCCGCCGGGCAGCGGCTCCGCCGCCTTGGGGGCCGTCTTCGGCGCCTCGGGCACGGGCATCTGGTCGACCATCCGGCAGATGTCCCGGATGGCGCCCATGGTGTCTGCGTCGAGGACGGGGATCGTGGCCGGCGAGCCTGCCACGCGGACGTAGGGACGGCCGGAGGCGTGGACGGCGGGGCCGGACGGCTCGACCAGGCCGTAACCGCCTTCACCGCGCGTCTCGATGAGGACGCGGACAATCTTCGTGTTGGGCTTCTCAGCGACCCGCTGACGCTCGTTGTCGTCCCACTCGTGTTCCTCGGCGAGTCGGGAGGCCAGCTTGCGGTTCGGCGGTACGGCGGCGCCGTCGAGGCGGACGCGGTAATGGCGGCCGCCGCTGGGCGACTCGGTCACCCAGCCGTTCAGGATCGCGGTCCAGGGCTCGCCGAGGCCGGAGGCCTCCATGATCTCGGTGACGTCGTTCAGCAGGCCCTCGCGGATGGCGAGGCCCTCGAACTCGATCAGCTCGACAGCACCGGATACGGCTCCGTAGACCACGGCGATGCCTCGCGGTCGGTCGCCGTCGAACCAGGCATCGTGTTCGGCGGGGGTGCTGCGGTTCACCTTGTACTGCATCCACGACACGGCCGGCCGCTTGCTGCCGTCCGCCTTGATGGGGAGGACGCACAGGCCAGCGTCGTGCAACTCGCGGGCGGCGGCCCGGAGATCGGCGGTCTGTGAGTCGGTCAAGGGGTGCCCCCGTGGTACGTGTTCAGGTGGTGTGTCTTGATGCCGGCGATGAAGTGCGCGACACCGAGGGCGCCGCGGCGGACCGGGAGGCCGTCGTTGCCCTCCAGGCGGTCGTTCGCGCAGACGGGGCCTTCCTTCGGCTGCGGGCAGCCGGGGCGGGTGCACTCGTAGCGGGCGCGGAAGTTGTCCATGTCCACGAACAGGGCGCCGTGGACGTGCTGGGGTGCGGCCGCACGGTCCGGGGTGTCCCGGGTGCGCGCGGCGGTGCTGCTCAACGCGCCGCCTGGGCGGCGGCGGCCTGGGACTCGGCGGTCAGGCGCTGCCCTTCGTAGAGCTCGGCGATGGCGGCGCGCAGCTGGGTGAGGGTGTCGGCGGGGTGCTGTCCCTGCGGAGCGATAGCCAGGCCGCCGGTAGCGGTCCAGATGACGATCGTCTCGGCCGGCTGCTCTTCCGCCGGCACGCGGGTCTCGTGCACGGTGATGCCGTGCTGCGCGGCGACCATCCGCAGGTCCTCGCGGCTGAAGACACGGTGGATCCAGGCGTAGACGGCCTCCGGGTCGCCGGTGCGTTCGACCAGTTCACCGATGGCGCCGAGGCACTCGGCCAGGGCGGGGTCGGTGGCGTCGGCGGCGGCCTGGGCGGCTGCGATGGCGCGCGCAGCCTTGAATGCGGGAAGCTGCTGCATGGGCTGCTCCGTTTCTCTACTTGCTGGTGAGGGCGGGCTGCTCGGACGGCGTCACCGGCTGGACCCCGGTGGCGCCGTCGCTGTGAGCGGCTGCTGCCGACTGGACCCCGGCAGTAGCGAGCAGGGAGAGGCCGAGGAAGCCGACCAGGTCGGCCTTCCGCACGCGCTTGGCGCGGCCGAACTCGAGCACCTCGATGGGGAATGCGCCCTGGCGGATCAGCTGGTAGCCGTTGCCTTCGCTGATGTTCAGGGCGGCGAACGCGGCCTTGACCGGGGGCATCGCGGGCAGGTCCAGGACCTGCTCCGGGGTCAGTGGCTCAACCTTCTTGACGCTCACACGGCCTCCTTCTGCGGCTGGGCCGGGATGAAGGTGCGGCCTGCGCGCTCCATCGGGATGAAGAGGACCAAGAGGTCGATGCCGATGGCGCGGGTTATCGCCTTGGCCTTGTCTTCGGGGACCAGGCGCTGGGTGCCGGACATGAGGGCGCCGATCGTGCCGTGCGCCACTCCGGCCAGGGCGGCGAGTTCGCGGCTGGTGACTGCCTCACCGGTGCCGGTGCGCTCCATGAACGTCTTGAGTCGGTCGCCACTGACGACCGCGTACATGGTGGGCGGGGTGGGGGTATCGCTCACGTTCACCTCACGGGACGGTCTGTTCATCGCACTGAACGGCGATGGACGTGAGCATTCCATGCGCTGAACGCTTTGTCTAGTCGATCGAACGTGCGCGGGCGCAGGTATGTAATTGGTCAATGACTCTCTGCGATCTGGCGTGATCGGCCGATGTGCTGAACAATCCGTCCAGTGCATGGAATGAACGGCCCAAGCGACCTGCCCGTACGTCTCTCTGGACAGTGCAGACCCTGAACGGCCCGTGAATACCTCTGACCGCAGGAGTGGCAGGATGAGCCCCATGGCCCCCAACGACACGTCTCCCGCTGGAACCACGCCAGCGCCTGAACGGCGGACACAGTTCGCCGACCTGATCCGGCGGCGGCGCGCGGAGCTGAATGAGGGGCTGTCCGCCTTCGCCGCCAAGGCGGTTGACGCGACCACGGGCACTCGGGTGACGCGCGGCTGGATCTACCGCCTGGAGACGGGCGAGACGATCACGCCCCCCCAGTATGAGGAGCTGCGCGCTCTCGCTGCGGCCTGCGAGCTGCCCGTGGAGACCCTCCAGGACGCGGCCGGCAGCCAGTTTTTCGGCGTCGACCCACTCATCGGCGGCTCATCAGAGGCCAAGGCCTACGTGCGCAAGCTGGACCAGCTGCCGACAGACCAGCGGGAGCGACTCCTGCGGCTCATCGACACCTTGGCTCCCCCGCATTCCCCCGAATGAGGAATGCATTCCGCATTGCATCACTCTGGGTGGCAGGCGTGAACCGACAGTAGACCTGTGGGACCTGTGATGCGATCATGCGGGTACCGCATCTACTGACCATAAGGTGCAGGTATGCGACCACATTCGAACGCATGAGCGATGGGTGGGGGAGGACTGCATGGCGTCAGCGCGTCCACGGGTCTGGTATGTCTTTTCGGACGACGTGCCCGACGGTGAACTGCTCGTACCGATCAGGACCGAACACGGATTGGCGGTCGCCGTGCGCCCCAATGCAGGCATGGACCAGTCGATGCTCGACCGGCTCAACGAGGTCGCGGACCATGTAGTGGGGGTGGGGCTGGTGCGTCTGGACGCCGGGCCGTCCGAGCCTCCCGAATGAAAGGAGTAGGCCATGCCGTCAGCGCGCCGCGCGGGGAGCGTCTACCGCCGATGTGAGTGCCGCGGGGGCGACGGCAAGCTGTTGGGTAACGCGTGCCCACAGCTGAAGAAGAGGGCCCACGGCTCTGTCGGTCTCCGTCAGGAGCTGCCGCCGGACGCCGAGGGCAAGAGACGCACATTTCGCAGGACCGGCTACGGCAGCGTGGCCGAGGCCCAAGGCGACCTGTCCCGCCTGCAAGCCATCCTCTCCCTACCGGGAGACGACGTGGAGGAACAGCGGCGCGTCGGCGACCTGCTCGCCGACATCGCAGCGCGCCGCGCTTCCATCCCAGAGATTTCTGAGGTGCAGCGGCGCCTCGGCGTGGGCGTACCGCTGGACGGTAAGGCCACCGTGGGGGAGTGGCTCGACCGGTGGATGGCCGGGAAGAAGACGCGCACCACGACGAACGCGGGCTACCGCTCCCACATCAAGGTCCACCTGAAGCCGCGGGTTGGGCACTACCGCCTCGACCGATTGAACGTCGGCCACGTCCAGGAGATGTTCGACGCCATCGCCGACGAGTCGGACACGGTCCGTGCTGAGAATGCGGCCCGCCGAGAGCAGGAGCAGCGGGCGAAGTGGTCCCGGCCCGGGCGGCCGCCGGCCAAGGAGCGCGACCGTCTGGCCGCTGAGCGCGCGAAGCTGGCCGAGATGAAGCCGTACCGGAAGACCAACGGCCCGGCCACAAGGCACGCCATCCGCCGCACCCTGCGCACGGCACTGAACGCGGCCATTGCCCAGCAGCTCATTACCTTCAACGCGGCCGCGCACGTCGAGTTGGGCTCCAGCGCACGACCCAAGGGGTTGCTGTGGACGGCCGAGCGCGTCGCTCGGTGGCGTGAGACCGCCGTGGTTCCCAGCCCTGTGATGGTGTGGAGTCCCGCGCAACTGGGCGCGTTCCTCGACGAAGCTGAGGACCATCGGCTGTACGCCTTCTATCACTTGATCGCTCACCATGGCCTACGCCGCGGTGAAGGTGTCGGCGCGGACTGGGCGAACGTGCACCTGGACGTCGAGCCGCCGCGCATTGACGTCCTGACTGAGATCGTGGTGGACGGCTGGACGCCGATCGAGACGGCCCCCAAAACTGACTCCTCCATGTCGGCGGTGATGCTCGACCGGGAGACCGTGGCAGTGCTGCAGGAGCACCGCGCCCGCCAGGCCGCCGAGCGCGCCGAGCACCTAAAGGCCGGGAAGAAGTGGACGGACACCGGCAAGGTCTTCACCACGGAGGGCGGCAGCTGGCTGCACCCCGACACCGTGTCCAAGGAGTTCAAGCGGATCGTGGAGACGGCCGGCCTGCCGCCGATCAACTTGCGCGACCTGCGGCACGGCGCGGCCGCGCTGGTGAAGGCCGGCGGCGGCGACATCGACGACGCCAGCAAGAAGCTGCGTCACTCCACGATCGTGCTGACCGCCGACACGTACATGAGCCTTTTCCAGGAGTACGAGCAGGACCTGACCGAGCGCGCGGCGGCCGCCGTGCCGCGCGCTCGCCGCGGACGTGGCTCGGCCCCTGCCGCGGGCTCTATACCGCGGCAGGGGCCGAGTGCAGCGTCGCAGCCAAGAGACACTGAATAGGACGCTTACCAAGGTACGGGCCAGCACTGACAACTGGTAGGTGTCGGCGTAGAATTGAGGGACAGGCAAAGGGCCTCTGACCTGCGGGTCGGGGGCCCTTCCTGCTGGCCCGCTGCTGGCCCGAACGCCGCGCAACGGCGTGGTTCTCGGTGGGGTGAGATGGGGTGAAGGGCGCCCGATGAACGATCGATAAACGCCTCTGACCTGGGCTTTGCAGGGTGGCATGATACGCGGTGGGGCGGCACGGGGTGAGACGCTTTCGCGGATCATCAGACTTTTAATCCATTGGTTGTGGGTTCGAGTCCCACAGGGCCTACCGGAAGGACCCCAGGTCAGTGACTTACTGACCTGGGGTCCTGTCCGTTTTGACCGGGCATCGTGATCGCTTGCTGGCCCGTAGCTGGCCCGAGAGTCCTGCCGATCACTGGGGGCAGAAAGAAGCGGCCCCGGCCGGTGTGGATCCCAGCCGGGGCCGCAGTGTGCACGGGTCAGGCGCCGAGCGCGCCCGCCTTCACAGCGCCGACGAACGCAGCCCAGGGCGCGGACGAGGCGGCAGCGGCGGGGATGCTGCGGTCCTTGGTGTCCCGGAAGAACGCGCCGCCGGTGGTCCGGGCGACCTCGATGCAGGCACCGTTGCCGGTGCTGTGGCTCGACACGTGCCAGGGCAGAGTGGTGCTGTCCATGTGTTGCCTTTCTGGTGGTTGTTACGTGATGGGGCCCCGTCCCCGACGGGGGCGGGGGCGGGGCCCCTACCCGTGCCCGGCCTGCGTTCTTGCCGGGTCCGGGAGTTCAGTGGCGGCACCGCGGGCACCGGCACGGCGGCCACGCCGAAGTCAGCGCGAACGGGTCAAGCGGCTCATCAGCCGTCACGCACACCTCGTCACGCCGCTCGATGATCTCGCCGTCGTGGATACGGGTCACCCGCATCGTCATCAGCCGCATGGGCGCCTTGCCGGCCTGCCCGGCGCTCACTGCTCGCCCCGGTGCGCGGTGGCGCGATGACGGCGGAGCCACACCCGGCAGTCGACCGCCCGCGAGAGGTCGCCCGCACTCTTCGCGCTGGCCTCCTCGGCTTGGAGTCGTCGGCATTCGGAACACCCGGGCACTGCCGGGGGCGGCGCTTGTGTTCTACGATCCATGCGTCACTGCTCCCTATGTAGCGGTGGCCACACCCCCCGGGCCCTGCCAGGCCGCGGGGGTTTCTTGTGACCCAGACCATACCGCGCCTTACCGAGGGTTGCCGAGGGGTCCTGCGGTCGCGCGGCATGGTGCGGGAACCTACGGTCGCCGGTATGAGCGCTGATCTCGACCGGACGCGGGCGGTATGGAGGCAGGCCGCACAGATCGTCATCGGCCGGATCAAGGACGGCACCTATCCGCCCGGGACCCGAGTGCCCTCGACGCTGGAGCTGGCAACCGAGCTGGGGGTCGCGGCGTCGACGAGCCAGAAGGCGCTCGCCTATCTGCGCCGTGAGGGCTGGTTGCGCGGCGAGACCGGGATTGGAACCTTCGTCGCCGACCAGCCGCCCCTCGACGGCTGAGCACGCCCAGGTACCGGCGGACGCCACGTCAGGCCCTCGCTATCCGTGCCGCCGCCGGGGACACTTGCAATATGCAACTTACCTTTCAGCAGGCTGGCTACCGTCTCGTCACTGATCTGCCGGAGGAGATGCGGCCGTGGCGTGACCGGCCGACCAAGTGGGAGAACGTCTCCCCCGCAACCGGCACCTATCACCTCGACTCTGGCGGCGTGTACCTGTACTACCCGGACGCCGGCAGCGCCGGACTCGACCACCCCGTGGGTCAGGCGCAGTTCGGGCTGGGCTGCATCTCCAGCTACCGCGCGGAGACCGACCCGGCTCGCCGGGCGGTGTTCCTGGCGCGGGCGAAGACGCAGGCGGACCGGCTCATCGCCAAACGCCTTGAGGCCCGGGGCAGCTGGTGGTTCCCTTACGGGTTCGACTTCACGCACGCCGTGCACACCGGTGTCTCGTACACGGCGCCGTGGTATTCGGGGATGGCGCAGGGCGAGGTTCTCAGCCTGCTCGTGCAGCTGTCCCAGCTCGACGGGGTGTGCGGCGAGGACCGGGCCAGGTATCTCGCGGCGGCCGACGCAGCGTTCGCGTCCCTGCAGGTCGCGGACGACGGCTACCCGTGGGCCGTCAACGTCGACGACGCTGGCTACGTGTGGCTTCAGGAGTACCCGGGCAGCCAGCCGGGCGCCGGGGACTACACGTACAACGGCATGGTCTTCGCGATGTTCGGGCTGTGGGACTACTACGTCGCCACCGGCAGCCAGGACGCCGCAGCCCTGTACGACGGGTGCGCGACCACCATCGCCCGCTACTTTCCGCTGCTGCGGAACACCAAGTGGGCCTCGCACTACTGCCAGACGCACCGCATACCCGCGCCCGCCTACCACCAGCACCACATCAACCTGCTGCGGCAACTGCACTGGCAGACCGGCAGCGCCGACTTCGCCGACCACACGGACCGGCTCGTCGACGACTACCCGGCCAGCGTGACGGGCACGGTCCAGTTCGCGGCCGGCACGCACACCCTGTACCGGTACGACACGGCTGCGGACGGCTCCTGGGCGCAGTCCAAGGCGGACAAGATCCTGGAAACCAAGTCGGTGACGTTCAGCCGGGCGACGCAGGCCCCGGCGTCGATGCGGCGCCGGATCCAGAACCGGGGCATCTACTACCGGATCAGCGCTGGCGCATATGAGGGCTGGTGGGTGGGCGAGGCGTGGCCCAACTCGTACCTGCTCGGGCAGTACCTGACGACCCTGTACCGGCCCACCCGCACCGTGACGTTCCCAGGGGGCGGCACCTCGGTGGACACGTACAAGGTGGCGGCGGACGGCACGGCGACCATCAGGACGGTGTCCTTCGCGACCCCGTCGAACGCGCCGACGGACCGGCGGGCGATCGTCAACGGCAGGCCGTGCTTCCAGATCACAGCGGGCGGCCTGACCGGGTACTGGGTGGCGGCGACGTCGGTGACGGTCAACTCCTCGGGGCCGACCGGCTAAGGGCTGCGGTAACGACGAAGCGGCCCCGCCCTCCCGGAGGAGGACGGGGCCGTGGTCATGGGTACTGGCGGCGGTGCGGGTCGAGGCCCAACGCCTCCGGGGTGTTGCCGTTGCCGTTGTTGCCGGGCTGGTTCGGCGGCGGGGCACCGTCCCGCCTGCAGACGAGCGCGTCGGCATCCCATGACGGCGCCTGCAGGCTGTACCCGTCGGGGCATGTCTGCCCGGACCGGCCGTCCTTGCCGTCGTGGCCGTCGTGGCCGTCGTGGCCGTCGTGGCCGTCCTTGCCGGGCGGGCCGGCCGGTCCTGCCGGGCCTGCGGGTCCTGCTGGGCCTGCTGGGCCTGCCGGTCCTACCGACCCCGCCGGGCCTGCCGGACCGGTCACTGTAGCGCCGGGCTCGCCTTGCCCGCCGGACGGTCCCGCAGCACCGGGCGAGCCTGGCGAGCCGGGAGGGCCCGTCGCACCCGGCCGTCCCGGCTCGCCCTGCGGACCGCGAGGCCCAGCCGGGCCAGGGACCGGCACAGGCACCTGGGCGCGTGCGGGCAGATCGTCTACCGCTCGCGACGGGTCCGGCGCGGCCGGCGTCCCCCCGCCTGCTTTGATCTGCGAGCGCAGCACCCGCACATCCGTCGCCAGCGTGGCCACGGCGTCCCCGCGCAGGTCCGCCTCTGCGGCGAGGTCATCCGCCCGGCGGTCTCCCGCGTCGATGCGGAGCCACACGAGGACTACCGCACCCGACAGCACGAGTAGCACGGCTGCGACCGCGAGGAATCGCCATCGCTGTACGTGGAGCGGCCTCGCGTGGCGACGTGTGTTCACGTGGGGTGTCCTCCCAGCTCGACGATCTGTGCGCGCAGCCGCGTGTTCTCACTGCTGAGTTCGGTGATCTGCCGCTGTAGTGCCGTCTTGTCGGCGCGTTCGCTGGCGAGTTCGGCGTAGGCGGCGGCGAGCTGCCGTTCGTTTTCGACGAGCCGGTCGCGCAACTTGTCGCGTTCCTCTTGCAGGTTGTCGACGAGTGTCGAGTAGCCGCCGAGGACGGCGCCGGACTGCGAGGCCCTATTCGCGCCCCGCTGCCCAATCAGTGCGCCGACCGCGGATGCGAGCCCGACGGCGATGGCTCCGACGGCGCCGAGCTGCGCAGCGTCCACGCAGGACCTCCGATGGTGCAGTGAGGGGTGAGCAGGGCGC
>NZ_JBHXTV010000031.1:7317-13385 GCF_042671585.1 Streptomyces sp. NPDC127129 | reverse complement strand
TGGGAGCACATACGTCCGGCGAACTTGCTGAAGTCGTCGTCGGCGCCCCAGTGGTAGGCGCCCCACTTGCAGCCGCAGGACCTCCGATGGTGCAGTGAGGGGTGAGCAGGGCGCCGCGGCAGTCGTCGAGTGAGCCGCCGGACCGCCGCGGCCGACATCAGACGCCCTTGGCCAGCGACGCGCTGTTGGTGACGTCCCGACCGCGGGCGACGAGGCCCTTGCCGAGGGCGAGGACGGCACCGACACCACCGGCCCCGGCCGCGTACCACATGCTGCCGTCGAGCGGCTGGGTGATGACGATGCCGCCGATGGCCGCCTGGAGGAACGTGGAGAGGACGCGTTCGAGGAGGTCGCGGCCGTAGGTGCCGGCGTTCTTCACGACGGTCTCGGAGCCGGGCAGGTGGATCGGCTGGTTCATGGGCTTCCCTTCCATCAGGACTTGGGGACTTGGAGCTTGTTCCAGGTGGTCGGGCCGGGCGGCCATGCCGCCGCAGCCCCGCTGTACCCGCACTTCCTTTGCCAGGCTTCGTAGCTGTCGACGTCGGCCTGACCGAGCGTCGGGCCGGGGCCGACCTTGTACCGGCCGCAGCCGACCGCGACGAGCCGCTTCCCCATCGCCTCGAAGACCTTCGAGACCTTGCCGAGGGCGGGCCGGCCGTTCTTCACGAAGAAGGCCTCGCCCGGGTACGGCTCGCACTGCGGCGCGGCAGGCTTGGCCGGAGCAGGCGCCGACGCTGTCGGCGGCTTGGGCTTGGTGCTGGCGTCGAGCCTGGCCTGCACGTCCCGACGGAAGACGGCCATGTCGAAAGCCGCCGGGTCCGGCTTCCAATCGCTCCATTCCTTGTGGCCGATCACCGACTTGGCGGTCCAGCCGTGGGCCCGGCAGATGGCCGTCGCCCAGCGCACCGCCGCCTCGTACTGGGCGGCCGGCCATGCCGAGCCCGTCCCGCGGTCGCTCACCTCCAGCCCGTAGAAGCGCGCGTTGCCGTCCTGCGCGCCCGGCGAGCCGTCGTGCTTGTGCGGGGCCGGTGGGCGGGTGGTGTAGGACTCGGCGATAACGGCGGAGAGGACGGCCGGGTCGCCTCCCCCGGCGTGGTTCGCCCGGCCCGCGCTCGTCAGGGTCAGCGTGCCGTCCTTGGCCAGGTAGGCGTGCGCGCACGGCCCCGGCAGGTCGGCGCGGCCCGACCACACGATCTCCCCGTCCGACGGGGCTGTGCCGCCCGTGTGGTGGATCATCACGCCGTGCACGGGGCCCCATCCGTCGCCCCGGTTGCCGCGGTCGTGTGTGCGCCAGCCGGAGCGTTCCTTGGTGTCCAGGCCCTCGGCGATCAGCGCCGTCAGCATCTGACTGGCGGTAAGGGGGGTAGCCATCATCGGTTCTCCGAGCATGAGAAAGGCCCCGGCCGGTCGGCTCGGGGCGGGCAGGGAAGAGAGGGGGTCAGGCGGTGGCCGGGTCCCCGGCGGGGTCCGGTTCCTCTGGGGCCGGGCCGATCGGGACGATGTCGGTGATGGGCTGATCGCACAGCCCGCACGCGGCACGCCAGATGCCGTCCGTGTTCACCGACAGGCCAGCAACGAGGACTCTGCCGTTGTTGGGGCAGCCCTCGGTGTGGCAGACCAGCTGGCAGTCGACGTCCGGCGTCTCATACGCCTCGGCACTCATAGCACTCCCAAATGGGCGGTCAGGACGCGATGACCATCCAGTGAACGGTCACGGCCGGTGTGACAGTCGCGCGGGTGATCCAGAGTTTGATGCTGGCGTTGGTGATGTCGGTGACGCCGACGCCAGAGACGCCGTTGTTGAGGTTGTTGGTGCCCACGGACGAGTCGATGGCCGTCGCGTAGGCCCGCAGGTTCGTACCCGTGATGTTCAGCCCGGCAACGGTGAGGCTCGTGGGCGCATTGGCAGCGGACGGGGTGATGGTGGCGGTGCCGGTGACGATGTTGCTGGCCGTGAGCACCCCCTGCACGGACGCGCGGGGGTTGGTGCCACCGGGGCCGGACTCCAGGGCAAGCAGGGCCCTGCGGTCCCCGGCTTCCACCGCCCCTGACGCGAGGGTCAGGACGGAGGACTGGGCCGTGTCGTAGTCGACGCTCGCCGGGACCGCCACCAGGCCGTCCTCGACCGGACGGAATGTGAGGCGGCCGTCGCTGAGCCGGGCGGACTGCCTGCCGCCGCGGGTCCACAGCCCGGCACCGCCGCCGCCGTCCGTCCCGAGCTCGGCGAGGACCGTCCCGTCCCCGGCGTACAGCCGCAGCGTTCCGACGGCCGCCGACGACAGCCGCCGCGCGGCCCGCAACTCTCTGACTTGCCGCTCCAGATCCTGGACCCGGCGGGCCAGACTCGTCGCGTCGGCGGGTAGCTGGTCCAGTTGGCGTGGCATTCAGCCCTCCTCTACCAGGATCGGCCGGACCCGGTCCGCGCCCGGCTCCAACTCCCACGCCCAGCAGCGGGCCACCACGTCGGCGCCGGCCGGATGTCGCCTTGAGGACTCGATGCTCAGCCGGATCGAGTCGCCCAGTGCCCAGTCCCTGCCGAGCCGCGGGCACGCGGAGGCAACCCCTTGAATGCTCCACACCTGCGCGCCCTGCGCCATCAGCGCGAGTTCCTTGGCCGCGTTGCCGTCCAGCTGGTCCGGGTCGGTGACCCCTGTTGCGGGGGTGAAGCGGTATTCCCAGATCGGCCAGCCGCCCGCGATGAGTTGCGTCGCTTCCCGCGGCGGTGAGGTGAGCCGGTCCGGTCCTTCGCCCTCACCGCGGGCGATAACACGGGTCGCGCCCTTGCCCCGCTCGTAGGACTCGCTCAGCGTGTACTCGGCCACGCCTCCCGGGTAGTCGAACACGGCCTCGGGCTCGGCGGCTTGGGTGCCGATCGTGGAGCGGATCCGGACGGGGAACACGAACCCGTCATGCCTGCTGTTCCAGACGGCATCCACCGTCCACTCGGGCCCGCCGTCCAGGCCCATCACCTCGGTGAGGCAGGACAGGATGGTCTTGTCGTCGCCGTCGCTGGTCAGGTAGTCGATGGCCGTGCCGGTCGGCACGGCGTCGATGACGAGGGGTGGGCCGCCCGCCAGCGCGGGCGTGATCAGGTTCGCGCAGACGGTCGCCTGGTCGACGGTGAGCATCGTCTGCGTGCCCGGGTAGCGGGCGTCGAGGTAGGCCTCCAGGGTGGCCGCCCCGAGCTGCGCGGTGCTGGCGCTTCCGGCGTCACGTGGCAGGGCGGCGCCCGCCCATACGGGAATGTCGGTGGCGGTGTCGACGGCCACGATCAGAGACCGTCCTGGTGCCGTCGCCGATTCCCAGTCAGCGGGGGCGCCGTCCAGTGCCAGCTCGAACTGGAGCGTGGTCTGCGCTCCCAGCCTGCGGGACAGGGCCCCGGTCGGTTTGAGCGAGGGCAGGTCCTCCACGATGCCGCCGGTGCGCAGATCACAGCCGTACCAGGCGAGTTCGACGGCGGTCACGACAGCGGGTACCGGATGCCGCGCAGGGTGAACCAGACCGCTTCCGTGTTGCCTGCGTCCTGGCCGCCGAGGCTGACGGTCCCGTCCGGGTTGAAGTTGACGAGCATGGAGTGGACGACGGACGAGGAGTTGGAGACTCCGGTGATGCTCGTGACGTTGCGGGCGACGACGACGGTCGCCCGGTACGTGGGCCGCAGCGCCGCAGCCAGGGCCGCATTCAGGATGTTCACGGTCTGGGCGCCAGCAGTGCGGTTGGCGCCGCCGTCCCACTCAATGTACGTGGTGCCTCGGTCGACGTACGTCCGGTACCGGATGGGCCCGTTGCCGTTCCCGTTCGTGGCGTTGCCCTGCGCGTAACCGGTGCCCAGCGTTGGAGTGGTCCAGCCGACGGTGTCGACCTTCTGCATCGTCTCCCACGCCGTACCGGTCCAGCGTTGCAGGTTCGTACCGTTGTCGCGGTACTGGCCGACGTAGAAGCCGGCGGCACTGGCGTCCGGCACGATGCCGCCAGCCGCCACTGTCACCGGCGTGACCGTGTTGTTGACGCTGGGGGAACCGCCGCCGACTGCCGGCACCGTGATGTGCGCCAGCCGCATATAGATCACGGTTCCCGACGGAGTCGGCGCGCTCGGCGTCGATGACGGAGTGCCCGGCAGGTACACCACGTCAGCCTTGGCCTGCCCAGATCCGTCGACGGCGTTGTCCCACACGCGCAGGTACACCAGGTCGATGCGGGACAGTGTCGCGTGCGCCGCGTCCAGGGTCAGGTTGGACGTGGACGTCATGGCGACCCGGTAGACGCCCTGCTCGGCGTAGTAGAGGCTCGCAATGCCGGTGCCTACGGTGATCGTGGTACCGGACACCGTGACGGTGAAACCGCCCGAGCCGGGGAGGATGCCCGTGCGGGCGCCGAGTGGGTGGCTGCCGTTATTCATCACCATCAGCGAGTCGATGCGACGCGCACGCATGGCGTCGACGGGAAGGCCGTCGATCCAAGAGGGGTTGACCGCGACCATGGGCGGCCTCCTTTCATATCCAGGCGGAACGCCAGCGGGCCGTCAGAAGAGCGCTGGCGCTGTAGGACTGGGCCCGGAACTGGACAGCAGCGGCGGCCCTGGCGGGGATGAGGGGCCAGCCGCTGGGGACCGTTAGGAAGCGGCGGCGGGACGCGCTGTTGTTGATGCGGCACGTCTTGGCGTCCGTGTCGATGACGAGCTGGTCGCCGGTGTACAGGTCCTGCGAGTAGATCAATGGCAGGACCGACCCGTCGGGCATCTGCGTGATGATCTGTGGCCCGGTCACTGGGCCGGTGATGACGAACACCGGGCGCGTGCCGAACGTGCCAGCGTTGGTAGCCATGATCTCTCCGGACACCGTGACCGCGTTGCTGGTCAGAGGTGGTGTCAGCGGCGGGGTCAGGCCGCCCGTGGTGAACGGCAGGCCAGCCGTGCCCGACTGCAGCGTGGTGGAGTAGCGGCGCGGGTCGGCGGCCGTCACCATCACCGAGTACGTCGCCCGCGTGTCGGTGATGTACTGCATCAGCGGCTTGCCCGAGCGGCGAACCGTGGCCTGCTTCGGGATGGTCTCCCACACCGTCAGCAGCGTGTCCGTCAGCCCGGCCGCCACCCGCAGCCGCTCCATCGCCTCCTCCAGCGCGGCCTGCGACGGGGCGACGATCGTCCCGCCGAGGGTGATCGGTCGGGCGCCGAGGTAGACCGGGCCCGCCCAGGCCCCGTGGTCGCCCTCGCGGTCGGTCATCTCGCTGCGGAGGTCCGGGGAGTCCCAGCCCTCCAGGGTCTGCAGGCGCCAGGCCACCCCGTCGCCGTCGACCGTGCCCAGGTCGACGCCGCCCAGGGTGGCCCGCAGACCGTCCAGGACGGCGCCCGGCGTGTTCGGCATCCGTGCCTCCTTCTCAGCCGACGAACGACATGTGCCGGGCGACGTCGTGCGCCTGCTCGGCCGTGGACTGCTTGGCGCCGTACAGGTTCACCGTGATCTGCTTCGTCGCCTCGCGGGCGGCGGCGGCCGTGGACGGTCCCGGCCCGTACCGGCCGGCGGGCACCAGCTGGTAGCCCATCGCGGACGCCGTCTTGGCCAGCAGCGCCCGGGAGCGGGCGCTGCTGTTCCACGGGATCCACGACTCGACGTCTCCGGCCTCGCCGCCGAGGACCATCGTGGGCCGGGTGAGGATCCCGCCGGCGGCCATGGCCTTCCCGCCCTGCTGCACCCACTGCCGGACGAAGACGTCCTTGTTCGCGGACGGCAGGCTGCTGATCTGGGCGGTCATCTTCGGGACCAGGGCGCGGATGGTGGCCACGTCCAGGCCCGCCGCGATCAGGTCGGCGAAGCCTCGGCCGTTGCCGCCGCGCAGCGTGGTCAGCAGGGTCAGCGCGTTCGCGAGGTCCTCGCCGGTGAGCGTGGACTGCGCCGTGCCGACCGCCTTGTTCGCTGTCGCAGCGGCCTTGCTGTCGCTGGCGGCCTGGTGGGCGAGCGTCATGGCGTTGGCGTCGCCCTGCGCGGCGAGGGCCTGGGCGAGATCGCCGAAGCCCTGCGCGGCCAGCTTCTGGAGGTCGGCCGCGAATTGCTGGCTCTCCTTGGTTGACG
>NZ_JBHXTV010000031.1:0-7311 GCF_042671585.1 Streptomyces sp. NPDC127129 | reverse complement strand
CGACTTGAACTGCTTGTCGCTCGCACCCGCCAGAGCGTTGACCAGGGCGTAGCCTTCCTCGCCCATGCCCTCCAGCATCGCCTGGAGTTCCCTGCCGCCCCGCTTGCCGATCTTGTCGAGGTTCTTCCGCCACAACTCCGTCGCGGCCACGGACTTGTTGAGCTGCAGCTCGTAGCCCTTCAGGTTGAAGGCGGTCGGTGCCTTGGCGCCCTTCTTCAACCCCAGAGCCGCGTCGGCCTCGTACACCTTCCTCCGCGCCGCCGCGACGTCCTTGGACTTGGCCCCAGCCGCGTCCTGGGCCTTCTTCGTCCGGGCCGCCGCGGCGTTGTTCGACTTCGCTGCGTTGTACCGGGCATTCGCGAGCTGCTTCTCGGCTGCGGCGAGCTGCTTCGCGGTGTGCTTGCCCCTGCGGACATCCGCCAGGTGCTTCTCCGCCTGCGCGACCTTGCGGGCGGAGTCCTTCCTGGTCTGCGCTTCCTTCTTCTGCGCTTCCTTGTACGCCTTCGACCCGGCCGCGGCCTTCTTCTGGGCCTCGGCGAGGTCAGCCCACGCCTTGCGCAGCGCTTCCAAGGCCTTGTCGTACCGGCCCTTGGCGTCCGACGGCCCACCGAGGACAGGCTGACCGGTCGGCGTGTACGTGAAGCCGGGGATGCCACCGGAGGCGAACCACTGGACCGAGCCGCCCAGCCTCTTCACCGTCTCAGCGGCGATCTGCCGGGACCGAGGACGCTTGGAACGGGCGAGCGGGATGTACGCCTCGCCGCCAGTCTCCGGTTCCGCCCACATCCGCCACTCGCCCGGCCGGGCGATCTGCGCGATGTGGTTCTCGGCGCCGCCAGCGAAGAACGCGAGACCGCCGCGGGCGTACTTGGAGACGCCGCCCTCGCCCGTGGAGGGGCGACCGGACGTGTTCTTGCTGGCGATCTCCTGCCGGTACGTGGTGATCGTGACGGACTTGTCGTGCAGTGCCTCGATGGCCCGGCGCAGGGCGTCCACGGCGGCCTTCTGGCTGCCGGTCGGGACGGTGATCTCGACCTTCTTGCCCTTGGTGTGCTTGATCTTGAAGCCGAGGTCTTCGAGCTGCTTCTGACCTTCCTTGGTCAGAGCGTCGACCGTGATCTTCTTGCTCTTGGTCTCGGCCAGCTTCTTCTTGACCGTCTCCAGGTCCTTGGCCGCCGCCTCAGTCTTGGCGTCGACCTTCGTCTCCACCTTGCCGGGCAGCTTCAGGTACGCCGCGGTGAGCTTGTCGATGGCGTCCGAGCTGAAGCCAGCGGCAGCCATCTGCTTCCTGAGCAGGCTGATGTCCTTCTCCAGGACCTTCTGCCCGGCCGCCTGGCTGTTCTTCTGCTCGGCGACAGCCTGGGCGTGCTCCTGCGCGGCCTTGGCCGCGTCGAGGAATGCGCCCTTTACCTTCCGGCCCTTCTCGCTGGTGACGTCCAGCGACTTGCCGTTCTCCTTGACCGTCTTGGTCAGGTCGGCCAGCGACTGCCGGAAGGAGATCTCACGCTCGGCCGTGGAGATCGCCGTGCCGTTCAGCTTGTTGAGGGCGTCGCTCAGCTTCTCCGCCTCGCTGCGCTGGTCCGCCATCTCGTCAGCCGACATACCGAGCTGCTTCGCCAACTCGGCCTGCGAGTCGGCCGACAGCTTGGTCTGCGTGTCGGTCGCAGTCAGGGCGTCCGCGTAGCCGGGCAGCAGAGTGCGCAGCTTCTCCGTGCTCGTGCCCTGCGCCTCAGCCTCCTTGGCCAGACGGTTGAAGGCCTGCGCCGCCACGTCCGGCGCACCACCGTCGACGAGACTCCGCAGGGCCTCGTCGACGGCGTGCAGCTTGTCGCGGGCATCGTCCAGGCCGGCAGAGTCCGACCCGAGGTGGGTGATCGTGTAGAGGCTGTCGCCGATCCGGTTGAGGGCGCTCGGGTGGGCGATGCGTGCGACGGCCTCGCCGAACCCGTCCAGGTCCTGCCCGAACGTCTTGACCAGCTCGCCCGCTGCCTTCCCCGTCTTGGCGAAGTTCAGCAGGGCGTTACCCATGGCCGTGATGTTGGGCGGGGCGTCCCGGAACTGGGCCTCCAGCTTCTCGACGCCCCAGGAGATGGCGGCCAGGCCAGCGACCACAACGCTCAGCCGTCCGAGGCCCATCATGAGCGCCCGGGTCCGGGCTGCGGTGATGCCCAACTCAGTCAGCGCGGTGCGGGTGGCAGCGATCCGCGGCAGCAGCAGCAGGAACCCGGCGACGGCGAGGCCTGCGGCACCGCCGATGCCTGTCATCAGGGTCACGGTGTGCTGGAGCTCGGGCGGCAGGTCGTTGTAGGCGGCCACCAGCCGAGTAACCCACTGGGTCATCGTGCGCAGCGCACCGTTCGCGGCGCTGCCGCCCTCGATGAGCGCGACCTCGATCGCGGCGCGCAGCATCTCCAGGTCGCCCGAGAGGTTGTCGACCTGAGTAGCGGCCATGCGGGCCGCGGCCCCGTTGTCGTCGACCGCCTTGGTGTACTCCCGGACACCCTCGGCGCCAAGTTCGTACAGGATCGTCGCCGAGCGGACAGCGTCCGAGCCGAAGATGGTCGCCATGGCGGCGTTGCGCGCCTCGGGCGTCAGCTTGCTGAAGCTGGCCTTCATCCTGCCAGCGACTTCTTCCAGGCCAACGAAGTTGCCCTGAGCGTCGTAGGCCGAAAAACCGATCTTGTCCATGGCGCGCTGCGCTTCGGCGCTTTGAGGTACCAACCTCTGGAGCATGGTTTTCAGCGACGTACCGGCGTCCGAGCCGATCAGGGCATGGTCGGCGAACGCGCTGAGAGTGCCGACCGTTTCCTCAAGGCTGAGGCCTGTCTGGTTGGCGAGGAGGCCGCCCTGCCGCAGGGCGATGGCCAGCCCGTTCACGTCCGACGCGCTCTTGTTCGCGCCAGCCGCCAGCACGTCGGCAATGTGGCCCACGTCCTTGCCCGCGAGGCCGAACGTGTTCATGGCCTGAGCGCTGATGATCGCGGCGTCCGCCAGGTCGACTTGCCCGGACGCCGCCAGCGCCAGCGACCCACTCAGCGCGCCGCCGATGATGTCCGAGGTCGAGATACCGGCGCGAGCCAGCTCGGCCTCAGCCTCCGCGGCCTGGGTGGCCGTGTAGATCGTCGTCTTGCTGGCGTCCAGAGCCGCCTTGCGCAGCTGCTCGTACTCCTTGCCGGCCGCGCCCGTCACGGCGCGGACATTGCTCATCTCCTTGTCGAACTTCGCGGCCGACGCGGCCGCGACCGCGAACCCGGTGAGCAGAGCCGTGCCCACCCCTGCGCCGACCTTGGCCAGCCGCGACGTGTTGTCGGCAGCCTGTCGCATGCCACGGGTGTACTGGTTGATGTCCGCGCGCAGCCGGACAGTGACGGTACGGGACGCCACGGCACCTCCCGTCGTCTATGTGGTTCGTTCGAGGTGGACGTGCAGGCCCTCGGAGGCCCCGCCCTTGTCCTGGTAGGCGCGCACCGCGGACGCTGAGGTGGTGCAGGCGTGGCAGCGGATCAGCTCAGCCCGGTAGGCGAACTCGTTGGCCTTGTCGGTGGCTTCGCCCCAGGGCTGCCCGCAGTCCGGGCACGCGTCCGCCTCGACTTGGAGCAGGGCGAGCGCCCAGGCCCGGTCCTCGGGCAGCCACAGCGGTTCGCCGTCGGCGACCACGCGGCCCATGAACACGGACCTGGGCACCCCCCAGGCGCGGGCTGCTTCTAGCTCTCGCCGCCAAGGGCCGCCAGGAGCGCGGAGGCGGCCAGCGAGAAAGGGACGATCTCGCTGCTGTTGTGGACGTCCCACGCGGCGTCGAACAACCGCTTGATCTCGCCCTGGTTGAGCTTCTCGAACAGGGCGGTTGCCTGGTCCTCGGTCATCACCGGGTCGACGCACGACGCGGCGACCAGGGCCTTGGGGAAGGTGTCGCTATTGAACGCCTGGCTGTCGTCGCCCGAGGGGTGCGCGGCGAGCAGGTCGCTGTACGCGCGGTCGCCGATGTACCGCAGCGTGAACGGCACCTCTGCCCCACGGGTCTGCTCCCGCACCGCCTTGAGCCGCGCCGCGATCGTCCGGCCCGGGTGCTCCTCGGTGAGGTCGCTCGGCTCCCAGTCCTCACTGACCTTGGCCAGCTCGTCCGTGAGGCGCTCCGCTTCCCCGGCCAGGTCGCCCCGGATGCACACCATGACCGTGCGCTCCCGGGGCTTCGCCTGCTTGAGGATGTCCTCAATGCTCGCCATCAGGCGACCGTCGCGGCGGTCGCCGGAGCGTCCGTCACCTTCTGCGGCGACACGAACTTCATGACCTCGTTCGCGGCCGGGCTGGAGTTCTGCGGCTCGCCGCAGGTGGACGGGTAGACCTCCAGCTTCTGGCCAGAGGCCCACGCGGCGGAGTAGGCCAGGCCGCGGCGCACGGCCAGGAAGCCGCTGACGCCGTACTTCAGGGTGGAGTACGGGGCGTCCTCCTGCGGGGTGTCGCCCCGCTTGAACGTCAGCTCGTTGTCGAATCCGACGCGGCCGACGGTCTTCGTGTCGAAGGTGCTCGCCAGGGACGAGGTGTCGACGTCCGCCGTGGACGGGTCGATCTTCAGACCGTCCGGGGTGATCCGCTTCGTGAGGTCGAGGCCCGCGTTTAGCTCGGACACCGTCGGCGCGTTGATGTTCGCGACGGAGGTCAGCCACACGACGCGAGTCTTGCCGTCGCTGATCAGGTCAGCCATGAGGCCCTCCAGGGCATGAGAAAAGCCCCGGCCGGATGGCTCAGGGCTGGCGGTGGATGGGTGAGGGTCAGATGCGCAGCGCGGCGACGGTCACGGTCGTCGAGGCGCTGTAGCCGATGGCGCACAGGCTGTCCGTCGGCGACTGGAACAGGTCCGGCTGGAGCGGGCCGATCATCCGCTCGCCGGAGGCCGGGACGGAGACGGTCACGTTGGAGACGGACTGCCCGCGCACGGACGCGGTCGCCGTGAGCGTCACGGTCACGGCGGAGGCGGAGCCGTTCTTGACGTGCAGGAAGTTGCGGTCTCCGACCTCGCACTTGTCGCCGCTGCTGGCGGCGTTGGCGTAGGTGGGGTTCAGGCCGGCCAGGGCGATGGCCTGGGTTCCGAGTGTTGCCATGGGGTGCCCTCCATTAGGCGGGGGTTGAGCGGATGCGGTACTGGACCGGGACGTACCAGAGCGGCGGGGTGACGTCGTCGTCCCGCTGCACGGGCGGCCCGCCCAGGTCCTCGGGCGGCCAGCAGGTGCGGCCCTCCACGGGCAGGGGCGCGGCGAGCGCCCGGCGGACGCGGCCGGCGACCCACAGCGCTCGGACCACGTCGCCGCCGACGCAGGTGACCTGCATCGTCGACTCGATGTCCGTGCGCTCGTCGGCGAGGGACTCGCGGCCGGCCATTCCCGGGTCCGGGTAGAGGACCGCGTACTTGTCCGGGGGCGTCCAGCGGCCCGCGGGCGTGCCGCCCACGTAGACCGTGAGCCCCACGTCCTCAAGGGCCTTCTGCACGGCGTCCAGGTGGGGCAGCGCATCGGGGGTGGCGGGTGCGGGCATCCGTCACCACCAGGCCAGGCCGCGCTCGGCGAGCAGCTGCATCTGCGCCTCGAAGCGGGGCAGTTCCGCGTCCAGGGCGCGGCCGCCGTCGTTGTGCGGCGGGTTCTTCACCGAGCCGTACTCCAGCAGGTTGCCGAGCGCGCCCTGCGGGCCGCCCTTGTCCGGGCCAATCGTGGCCATGAACAGGTCCCGGCCGTAGGCAGCGAAGTCGTAGCTGATACTCCGCGGGTACAGCCTGGCGTGCTTGCCGGCGGTCCCCCTTGCGTTGGCCCGCCAGTCCTTCTTGATGTTCATCGCGCCGCGCATCGTGACCGCGCGGGCCTCCCGCCGCAGCCGGGGAATACTGCGGGTCAGGTGCCGCTCCAAGCGGCGCACCTCACCCATGTCGAACTGTGCACTCATGACCGGTCCTCCGTGCTGAGCCGCCAGGCCGTGGCCTGGTCCGAGTACGCCACCCCGATCACCCACAAGATCAGGCCGACCATGCGGGCGTCCTCCGACTCCAGCACCTCGACTTGGGAGCCCGGCGTGACCAGCACGTCGGGCGGCAGCGGCGTGGACCACGGCAGGTGCACCTCGTAGTCCCGCAGGGACACCCGCCGCTCAGCCGCCGACACGTGGTCACCAGCCGCCTGCATGACCCGCTTCACCCGGCCCCGGCCCTCGTACAGCGTCGTCCGCGCGCCCGGCACCGTGGCCCCGGGCTCCCGGTCGAAACCGTCCGGTGCCTGCGCGAACAGGCGGACCCTGTCCCGCATCCGCCACTCGGCCGAGGCCCGGGACCGCGCCAGCAGCCGGTCCATGCCACTCACGGCCTGGACCTCGGCGCCGAGGGCGTGATGCTGAACGCCGTGGTGAGCACAGGGCGCAGCATCTCCGCCTCAGCGTCGCTGATGTACAGCTCGCCCGCAGACCGGGCCGCATCGTAGGTGACCTGATAGTCGTCGATGGACTCCTGCCGCAGGCCCTGCGGGTTTTGGAGGACCCGCAGGACCATAGCCCGGCACACCGCCTTCGACGTCGCCGTGGGCTCGGCCGCGTACCGGGGGAACCGGTCCACGATCATCGCCGTGGCGTCGTCCAGGAGCGCGGTCGCCTGGCGGGTCTCCTCCGGGGTCAGGTCACGGCCCAACCGGTCTGCGATGTCAGACAGTTCCGCCAGTGCCACCGCTGCCCCCTACTTGCCGTCGCCGCCCGAGCCACCGTCGGTTTTGGCCGGTGCCTTCACCTCGGCGACCTCGTACTCGTCGGGCAGGGCCCGCAGCCGCTTGATGACTGCGGCGTCGGACGTCTCGCACAGACCGTCCTCGAACTTCGCCCAGACGCCCTTGTCGTCCTGGAGGACCAGGCCCCGGTACTTCGTGCTCTCGAACTGCGCCATGACGGCGGTCTCCTTACTTCAGGTCCGTGATGAGGCCGTGGTACGACTCCGGCCCGTACTCCAGGCCCACCTCGCCGTACAGCTGCCACTTCTCCGAGGCGCCGACCTTGGCGAGCGGCTCGGCGAACAGCATCCCCTTGCCGGGGATCTCCAGCCACACCGGCGCGCACACGGACAGGTCGACGATCGCGATCTGCCCGGCCGGCATCCACCGGTCGACCATGATCCCGAAAGTCCCGAAGTCCGTGACCAGCGTGTCGACCGCGACGCCGCCGATGTTGCGGGACGCGGTCGGCTGGTTCAGGGTCGGAGCGCTGTACAGGTTCGACAGGGTGACCTTCTGGCCCGGGCCCGTCATGAAGACGGTGGTGTCCTGCGGCAGCCGGGCGCCGTTCCCGAAC
>NZ_JBHXTV010000030.1:0-26872 GCF_042671585.1 Streptomyces sp. NPDC127129 | reverse complement strand
TCGGGGTTGCCCGCGCGCCCGATGGCATGGATCCGGCCCTCACGGATACCGATCGACACCTTGCGGATGCCCTGAACCGCGTCGATCACCAGGACATTGGTGATGACCACGTCGCAGGTCTCGCGGACCGCGGCCGCCTTGAGATGCATCCCGTCGCGGGCCGTCTTGCCGAACCCGGCCAGGAACTCGTCACCCGGCTTCTGCGCGTCCGACTCCACCCGGACGACCAGCCCCGAGTCGCCGAGGACCACCCGGTCGCCCGCACGCGGACCGTGTACGGAGGCGTACTCGTACGGATCGATGTGCCTGCTGCGCCCCGGGGCGCTGCTCGCGCTGTGCGCCCGGTGGACGTCGTGGCCGGTCGGCCGGCTCATGCCCGTACCCCTTCCGTGACGTCCTGACGCGGCTCCGCACCGAGGTAGCCGCGGGCGGCCGCCCGCGCCACGGCGCGGGCCTTGGCTCCGGGCGCGTCGAGGGGTCCGTCGACCAGGCCGGCGAAGCCGATGGCGACGCGCGCGCCGCCGATCGGGGCCAGCCCGACCTCGACGGCCTGTCCGGCGTCGAACCGGGTCGACGAGCCCGCGGGGGTGGCGAGCCGCATGCCGTAGGCGGCGGCCCGGTCGAAGTCGAGGCGCGGATTGGCCTCGAAGAAGTGGAAGTGCGAGGTCACGCTCACCGGGACCGTCGCCGTGTTGCGGACCATGAGCGTCACGACCGGCTCCGGCGCGACGAGGGTGTCCGGGCCGGGCAGCACGGCGCCGGGGGCTCCGTCGTTCCGGTCCTGCGGGCCGAAGGGTTCGGCGACGGCGGCGAGCCGGGTGCCGTCGTCGAAGACGGCCTCGACCTGGATCTCGGTGACGATGTCGACGACTCCGGGCAGCACGTCGTCGGGGCCCAGGACGGAACGGCCCCGCTCGATCGCCTCGGCCAGGCGCAGGCCGTCGCGGGCCGCCTCGCAGACGGTGTCCGCGATGAGCGCGGTCGCCTCGGGGACATTCAGCCGCAGGCCGCGCGCGTGGCGGGCCCGGGCGAGTTCGGCGGCGGTGAAGAGCAGCAGGCGGTCCCGCTCGGTGGGCGTCAGTGGCATGGGAATCGTTCCTTTCCTCCCGTGGCCCTGCGATGCGCACACTGTGGCACTGACTGAAAATTCAGTCAAGAGATCGGACATGCATGCACCACCGGTGGCACAGAGGGGGTTCGCCGAACGTTCACGCGGACGCGACGGCCGCGCGACAGTCGTGCGCCGGGCCGTGCGCCGGGCCGTGCGCCGGGCCGTGCGCCGGGCCGTGCGCCGGGCCGCTTCTCCGCGCCGGCCGGCCGCGTGCCGGCCGGCGCGTAGAAGCTGTCGTGCTGCCGCGCTCTAGCGCTGCCCCAGCCGGGTCAGCTCGACCTCCACGGCCTCCGCCATGAGGGTGCGCGCGTGGTCGATCGCGAGTCCGCCGCTCAGCCAGCGCATGCTCAGGCCTTCGAGCAGGGCCGTGAGCCGCTCGGCGGCCGCGGCGAGCGTGGCCGCCGGCGCCAGGGGCTGGACCTGGCCCAGGAGCGCGGCCACCTCCTGCACCCACACCAGCGTCGCGCGGGCCAGGTCCTCGCGGAGGACGGGGTCGAACACGGCGCTCGCCCGCAGCTCGCCCCAGGCCGTGCTGTTCTCCCGTACCTCGGGGGTGTCCTGCAGCTCCAGGAGCAGGACCTCGTCGAGCTCCTCGCGGGGCGTCAGCGGCTCCGCGTCCGGGGCCTGGGCCGTGGTGTACCGCTCGGCGCGGTCGTTGATGAACTCCAGCGTGTGGCGCAGGATTCCGGTGCGGTCCTTGAAGTGGTAGTAGATCAGGCCGGTGGAGACACCGGCCTCTTCGGCCAGCTCCTCCACGCGGAGCCCGCGGACCCCGCGCCGGGCGATGACCCGGGCGGCCGCTTCCAGGATCTGAGTACTGCGAGACGCCATGTCACGAACCCTATCCGGAGCGCCGGGCGCCCCGTCCCCGGCCGTCACCCGGGCCGGACGACGCCCGGGTCCCGGCTCCGCTCAGCCCTCCCTCCGGTACTGGCTCAGCACGACCGTGACCGGGCCCCCGCCGGAGCCCGCCTCCACCAGCCGCGCCACGACGAGCCGCTCGCCGTCGGCGCTGCGCACGCAGAACGGCCGCTCGTCGGCGAGCTCGTCGAAGGGCAGGCTCGTTACCGGCTCCGCCTCGACGCCCCGCTCGCACTCCTCGGGACCGAGCACGTACCCGGACGCGACGAAGGCGTCCGCGTCGTCGGGCAGGACGAACCCGCCCTTGTCGCGGGCCAGATACCAGGCGGCCGTCTCCGCGGGCGCCACCTTCCCCGCGCCCAGGTCGAACTCGTAGCCGTCGTCGGGGGCGGTCAGTTCCACGTCCGTGTAGCCCGGTGCGTACGCGGTGCGCCGCTCCGTCCCGCCGCCGTCGGGATCGTCCAGGTAGTACACGGCTGCCGACGCCATGAGTGCGGCCAGAACCGTGGCGGCCGCCACCGCCGGAACCGTACGCCCGCGCCGCCTCTTCCGGCGGCCGCGTTCGGCCGCCGAGCCGGGCACGGCGTGGGACGCCGGTCCCGGTGCCGGCACGGGCATCGGGACCGCCTCGGCCGCCCGGGTGGGGTGGTCGTGCAGGAAGGTCCCACCGAGGGCCGTCGGCGGAGGAGTCGAGGGGGCCGCGACGGCCAAGGGAGCCGTCAGGGTCGCGGGGGCGGCCGCCCGCCGCGTGACGTCCCGTCCGATGTCACCGGGCAGCCATCCCTCGCCGAACTCGGGCGAAGGCCCCACCGCCGGATGCGCCCGTACGGCGGCGATCACCTCGCCCGGGTCCGGCCGTTCCCCCGGCTCCTTGGCGAGACAGCGCGCGACGAGTTCCCGCAGCTCACCCGGTACTCGGGAGAGGTCGGCGGGCTCGTGGACCACGCGGTAGAGGACGGCCGACTCGGGTCCTGTCCCGAAGGGCAGGACGCCTCCGGCCACGTAGGCGGCGAGCGCGCCCAGCGCGAAGACGTCGGTGGCGGGAGTGACGGTGTGCCCGAGTGCCTGCTCGGGCGCCATGTAGGCGACGGTGCCGATCCGCAGGCCGGTGCCGGTCAGTCCGGTGGCGTCGGCCGCCCGCGCGATGCCGAAGTCGATGACGCGGGGGCCGTCACCGGCGACGAGGACGTTGGCGGGCTTGAGGTCGCGGTGGACCACGCCCGCGCCATGGATGGCCTGGAGGGCCTCCGCGATTCCCGCGACGAGGAGCAGCACGGTGCGCGCCGGGAGCGGACCGTGCCGTTCGACCACCTGCTGGAGCGAGGGCCCGGGGACGTACGCGGTGGCGAGCCAGGGGACGGCGGCCTCGACGCCGGCATCCACGACCTGTGCGGTGAACAGGCCGTGGATGCGGCGCGCGCTCTCGACCTCCTGGGCGAACCGCCGGCGGAAGTCGGGGTCGGCGGCGAAGTCCGGGCGGACCGCCTTGAGGGCGATGGGCCGGCCGCCCCGGGTGTGGGCGAGGTAGACGACGCCCATGCCGCCGGAGCCGAGCCGGGCGTGGATCCGGTAGCCGCCGATCTCGTGGGGGTCGTCGGACGACAGCGGCAGGTGGTGGACCGGCTGCACCCCGGGTGGCTGGGTGGAGGACATGGGCGGCTCTTTCGGCGGTTCGGAACGACGGCAGGGTGCGGTACACCCCGCGCACGATCGTGCCTGTTGACTAAAGTTTCAGTCAACAAGGACGGGCCTCACCGGACGAGGCCCGCGAGAAGGAGCAGAGGGTGAAGGACCGGAAGAGGGTGATCCTCGAAGCCGCCGCCCGGGTCATCGCACGCCGCGGGGTGCGCGGGCTGCGGATGGAGGAGCTGGCCGCCGAGGCGCACGTCTCGAAGGCGCTCGTCTACTACCACTTCGGCGATCGCGCGGGCCTGCTGCACCACACCCTGCGGTTCATCGGCGACCGGGCGCAGCGGTACACCCGGCACCGCCCGGCCGGGACCGGTGAACCCGACGGCTCGCTGCGGGAGCTCGAACGAAGACTGACGCAGGAGCTCCAGGAGACCCCAGAGGTGCGCGAGAACAGCACGGCCTGGGGTGAGCTGCGGGCCGGCGCCGTGTTCGATCCGGCCCTGCGGGAGGGGCTGCGCGAGGCGAGCACCGCGTGGCTGCGCGAGATCGCGGAGCTGCTCGGGCGGATCGCGCCGACGGCCCCGGACACCGCGCTCGTCGCCGCGGCCGAGCGGCTGACGGTCCTGCTGGAGGGCCTGAGCACCCGGTGGCTGACCGGGGCGCTGCCGGTCGCTCACGCCCGGGAGCTGATGCGGGCGTCGGTCACGGCGGAGGTCGAGTGGCTGCGGGTGGCGCGGCCGCGGGCCGTCTGTCCGGTCGGCTGACCGGACCGCGGCGTCCGCTCGCGGGTGCCCCGCGTGGTGGGTGCCCCGTGCGGCGGGTGCCCCGTGTGGCGGGTGCCCCGCGGGTGGCGGCGCCCACGTGGCGGCCCCCCGCGAGTTTGACTGAAAATTCAGTCAATGTCAGAGTGGAGCCAACGGCCACCCCCACGCACGCCTCGCGCCGCCGTCTCCCTCGGTCGCCGCAGGCGTGAAGCCAAGGCCCGCGACTCCCGCGCCGCGCGCGTCACCGCGATCCGCCGTCCGCCGCCGGATAGTCTCGCCAGCCCACGATCGGAGCACAGCGTGTCCCACCTCCTCCCCTCCCGGCTTCTCCCCTCTCGCCGCACCGCCCTGCGCGCCTTCGCCGGAATCGGGGGCGCCCTCGCCCTCGGCGCCGCCGCCTGCGGTCCAGGCGAGCAGGCACGGAGCGGAGCGACCAGCGCCCCCCGCACCCCGGCCCCCGCGGGCGAGCGCCGATTCGGCGCCGAGTGGGACAGCCACACCCGTACGTTCATGTCCTGGCCCGCCCTCGCCTCGGTCTGGGAGGACGACCTGCCCTACGTGCGGGAGGACATCGCCCGCATCGCGCGGGCGGTCGGGGAGTACGAGGCGGTCGTGATGATGGCCCGCCCGGAGCAGGTGGCGGCGGCCCAGCGGGCCTGCGGCTCGCAGGTCGAGGTCATCCCGCTCGCCGTCGACGACCTGTGGGCGCGTGACACCGTTCCCGTGTTCGTGGAGGACGAGGGCGAGCTCGTCGGCGTCGACTTCAACTTCAACGGCTGGGGGAACAAGCAGGAGCACACCAACGACGCCCAGGTGGGACGCAAGCTGCTCGCCCGGTACGGCATCCCGCGCGAGCAGGCACCGCTCGTGGCCGAGGGCGGTTCGTTCGAGACCGACGGCGAGGGCACGCTGCTCCTCACCGAGAGCTCGATCGTGAACGACAACCGCAACCGCGGGAAGAGCCGTGACCAGATCGAGGACGAGCTGATCGAGACCCTCGGGGTGGAGAAGGTCGTCTGGCTGGCCGGCGTACGGGGCGAGGACATCACCGACGCGCACGTCGACAGCCTGGTGCGGTTCACCGCGCCGGGTGTGGTCCTCCTGGACCAGGCGTTCCCCGGCACGCCCCCGGACTCCTGGTCCCGCTCGGCCGACCAGGCCCGTTCCGTACTGAGCAAGGCGACCGACGCCCGTGGGCGGCGCTTCGAGATCATCGACCTGCCGCAGCCCGACCTCGACAGGATCACCGGCGAGGGCGACGACTTCGTCTCCACCTACGCCAACTTCTACATCGCCAACGACTCGGTCTTCATGCCCAAGTTCGGCGACCGGAAGGCCGACGCGCGCGCCAAGGCCATTCTCCAGGAGCAGTTCCCCGACCGGGACGTCGTCATGGTGCAGATCGACACCATCGCCTCCGGCGGCGGCGGCATCCACTGCGCCACCCACGACCAGCCCGGAAAGCCCGCCGCCTGATCCGCGTGCCGGGGAGCGCCGCCCTCCGCGCTCCCCGGCGACGCGGCGCCGGTCTCAGTGGCCGGCCAGTGCGCCGGTCAGCCGGGTGTGGAGGTCCGCGCTCGGGGCGTTCAGGCCCGTGATCTCCACGGTCTTGCCCCGCTGTGCGTACTTCGCCTCGATCGTGTCGAGGACGGCGACGGACGAGGCGTCCCAGACGTGGGCCGCGGAGAGATCGACGACGATCCTGTCCGGGTCGCCTGCGTAGTCGAAACGCCCGACGAGTTCGTTGGCGGAGGCGAAGAACAGCTCCCCCGCCACCCGGTAGACCACCGTCGTGCCGTCGGGATCCTTCACGGCGGTGACGCCGGCGTGGTGGGCGACCCGCCTGGCGAAGATCACCATCGCGGTGACCGAGCCGCCGACCACGCCCACGGCCAGGTTGTGGGTGACGACGACGGACACCACGGTGATCACCATGACCGCGATCTCCCCGACGGGCATCCGCCTGAGGGTCTTCGGCGCGACGGAGTGCCAGTCGAAGGTGGCGAAGCAGACCATGATCATGACGGCCACCAGCGCTGCCATGGGGATGTCGGAGACGACCGGGCCGAAGACGATGCACAGCACCATCAGGAACACACCGGCGAGGAACGTGGAGAGCCGGGTGCGGGCGCCCGAGACCTTCACGTTGATCATCGTCTGCCCGATCATGGCGCAGCCGCCCATGCCTCCGAAGAACCCGGTGACGATGTTGGCGATGCCCTGGCCGATCGATTCGCGCTTCTTGCTGGAGTGGGTGTCGGTGATGTCGTCGACGAGCTTGGCCGTCATCAGCGACTCCATCAGTCCGACGAGCGCCATGGCGAAGGCGTACGGAGCGACGAGGACGAGGGTGTCCGTCGTGAACGGCACGTCGGGCAGGCCCGGGACCGGCAGCGAGGACGGCAGGGCCCCCTTGTCACCGACGGTCGGCACGGCGATCCCGGCGGCGATCGTGACGGCCGTCAGGACGGCGATGGAGACGAGCGGGGCCGGGACCGCCTTCGTGATCCTCGGGAAGAACACCATCATGAGCAGACCGGCGGCGACGAGCGGGTAGACGGCCCAGGGGACGTCACGCATCTCGGGCACCTGGGCCATGAAGACCAGGATGGAGAGCGAGTTGACGAAGCCGACCATCACCGAGCGCGGGATGAACCGCATCAGCTTCGCCACGCCGAGCACGCCGAGGACCACCTGGAACACCCCGGCGAGGATGACGGCGGCGATCAGGTACCCGAGGCCGTGCTCGCGGTTGAGCGGGGCGATGACGAGCGCGACGGCGCCGGTCGCGGCGGAGATCATCGCCCTGCGGCCGCCGAAGACCGCGACGGTCACGGCCATGGTGAAGGAGGCGAAGAGGCCGATGGCCGGGTCGACCCCGGCGATGATCGAGAAGGCGATCGCCTCGGGGATGAGCGCCAGGCCGACGACGAGACCGGCCAGCACCTCGGTACGCCAGACCTTCGGGTCGGTCAGCCACGCCGGACGCAGGGCGCGCGACCACCTGGCCGGGGACACAGCGGATGAGGACAAGGGAACAGGTACCTGTCGTACTCGGGCACGCCGCGCGGCGGGGCGGAACGTGCGGGACGTGCGGGACGTGCGGGGGACGCGGAAACGGCTGGGGGACGCGGAACGGCCGGGGTGGTGGCCCCCCGCGATCGGGCCGCGCGGGGGCGGACCGGAAGTCGGCGAGAGGGAGCGGGGCCGAGGCGCGGCGGCGGGCCGGACGGCTCAGATCCCGGGGTGAAGCGTCACGGCGGGCAGAGGGCGGCGGTCGGCGTCAGTGGCTCGCGCACGCTCTCTCCAGCGGGAAGTCGGACTCGGCGGGGACAGCTCGGTGCGCCGTCACGACGGGCGATTCTACCGTGCGGCCCACGGCCCACGGCTGAGCCGGGGCCGGCCGTCAGGAGCCGGGCCGGCCGTCAGGAGCCGGGTGGGCCGGTCCACGGGGTCAGCCGGCGATGCGCCGCGCGGGCGTGGACGAGCCGGGCGATGACGGTCCCGGTGCTCGCCGCGACGAGGAGGCAGGCCATGCGCCCGAGATCGTAGGCGGCCTCCCACGTGAGCTCCCCGATCGGCGCGGTGGCGAAGACGTTCAGGATGAGCCAGCAGAGCAGGGCCGTGCCCGGGGCGGCGGCGAGCCTGGCTCCCGTGCTGACGGCGGCCACGGCGACGGACAGCGCGACGAGGTCGAGGATCGGGTCCCCGTGTCCGTCGAGGAAGTTGAGGGCGATGACCAGGCCGAAGGCCAGGACCGCCGACACGGCCCAGACCGAGGAGGTCGCGGCCGGGTCCGGGACAGGGCGCGTACGGGAGCGGATCCGCATCCATTCGATCATGCAGCGCCTCCTTCACGCACCGCCCCGCCGTTGGGGCCCTGAAGAATGATGCACCACGTCGGGACGTGCGCGACATGCCGGTTCGCCCGGCGCCCCGGTCACGCAACTGGACGCGCCCGGCGCCCCCTTCACGACCGGATCGGGTGGAACCCGTGTCGATAAGGTGACTTCCGGAGGCGGCTTGTGTTCGCTCCCATTTCCGGCGATCGCGCACAAACAGGGAGATTCTCCATGCCTGTTCCCCGCATGAGCAACACCCCGCTCCCCGGAATCGGGGTCCGCTACGACCTGACCACCCGCGAACACCGTCGGCTTTCGCTCATAGCCCACCGCGACGGCAGCCGGACGCTGAACGCCTACCGCAGGGACGACCCGGACGAGTGCGCGCTCTCGGCCAGGCTGACCGCCAAGGAGGCGGAGGCGCTGATCGACGCTCTGATGCCGTCCCACCACAGCCCCAATCTGCTCTCCACCACGGACCTGGGTCTGGTCGCCGAGCGAATAGAACTCTCGGCGCACTCGCAGTGGAACGGACGCGTCCTGGGCGAGACCCGGATGCGCACCGAGACGGGGGCGTCCATCGTCGCGGTCCTGCGCCGGGCCGGTGCGATCCCCTCCCCCGCGCCGGACTTCCGCCTCGCGGGCGGGGACACGCTCATCGTGATCGGCACCCGCGAGGGTGTCGAGACGGCCGCCGCGATCCTCGGCCAGGAGTGAGCGCCGTGCACTCCTCCGCCGTCTTCCTGATCGAGTTCGGCGCGATCATTCTCGCGCTCGGTCTGCTGGGCCGGTTCGCCGGACGCTTCCAGTTCTCCCCGATACCCCTCTACCTCCTGGCCGGCCTCGCCTTCGGTGAAGGCGGTCTGCTGCCGCTCGGCACCAGCGAGGAGTTCGTCGCGATCGGCGCCGAGATCGGCGTGATCCTCCTGCTCCTGATGCTGGGACTCGAGTACACCGCCAGCGACCTGGTCACCAACCTCAAGACGCAGTACCCGGCGGGCCTGGTGGACTTCGCGCTCAACGCCCTGCCGGGCGCGGGGACGGCCCTCCTCCTCGGGTGGGGCCCGGTCGCCGCCGTCGTGCTCGCCGGCGTCACCTGGATCTCGTCCTCCGGGGTCATCGCCAAGGTGATGGGCGACCTGGGACGCCTCGGCAACCGGGAGACGCCGGCCATCCTGAGCATCCTGGTCCTGGAAGACCTGGCCATGGCCGTCTACCTGCCGATCCTCACCGCCCTGCTCGCCGGTGTGAGCTTCGCCGCCGGCAGCCTCACCCTCGCCATCGCCCTCGGTGTCGCCGGTACGGTCCTCTTCCTCGCCGTCCGCTTCGGACGGGTCATCTCGCGGTTCGTCTCCAGCGACGACCCCGAGAAGCTCCTCCTCGTCGTCCTCGGCCTGACCCTGCTGGTCGCCGGGATCGCCCAGCAGCTCCAGGTCTCCGCCGCCGTCGGCGCCTTCCTCGTCGGCATCGCCCTCTCCGAGGAGGTGGCGGAGGGCGCGCACAACCTGCTCAGTCCGCTGCGGGACCTGTTCGCGGCGGTGTTCTTCGTCTTCTTCGGGCTGCACACCGACCCGGCGAGCATCCCGCCGGTGATCCTGCCCGCGCTGGCCCTGGCACTGGTCACGGCGGCGACGAAGATCGCCACCGGTTACTGGGCCGCGCGGCGGGCCGGGATCTCGGTGAAGGGCCGCTGGCGGGCCGGCGGGACCCTGGTCGCGCGGGGCGAGTTCTCCATCGTCATCGCCGGTCTCGCGGTGACGGCGGGCATCGAGCCGGGCCTCGGCCCCCTCGCGACCGCGTACGTCCTGGTCCTGGTCGTCCTCGGTCCGCTCACCGCCCGCTACACCGAGCCGGTCGCCACCTACCTCACCGGCCGGCTCCGGAGGCGGCCGGCGTCGGGGCCGGCCCTCGCCGACTCCGGCGACGCCCCGCCGCAGGAGACGCTGGAGCCGGTGGACGACGGCACCAGGTGATTGACTGCGCCGCATGGACCTCACACCAGAGCGCCCCCAGGCGGGAGCTCCCCCGTTCGACCCCGAACTGAGTGCGGTGCTGGCGGCTTTGGGGGAAGGGGCGTACGCCCCCCTCACTCCGGAGAACCTCGCCGCCGTCCAGGAGCAGGATGTCGCGACGCGGCCCAGACCAACGGTCGGGGAACTCCGGGCCGACGGCCGCTTCGAGGTGGAGGAGCTGCGCGTCCCCGGGCCGGCGGGCGGGCCGGAGGTCACGCTCGTGAGCGCACGGCCCGCCGGGATCACGGGCCCGCTGCCCCTGCTGTACTACATGCACGGCGGCGGGATGGTCATGGGCAACGCCCCGTCCGTGCTCCCGGGCGCGCTGGACGCATGGGCGGTCACGCTGGGGCTGGCCGTCATCTCCGTCGAGTACCGGCTGGCACCGCAGACGCCGTACCCGGGACCGGTGGAGGACTGCTATGCCGGGTTCGTGTGGGCGGCCGAGCACGCGGCCGAGCTGGGTGTCGACGCGGACCGTCTTCTCCTCGGCGGCAAGAGCGCCGGCGGCGGGCTCGCCGCCGCGCTCGCCCTGCTCAACCGTGACCGGGGCGGGCCGCGACCGATCGGGCAGCTGCTGATGTCTCCGATGCTCGACGACCGCGGCGGCACGTTCTCCAGCCGCCAGATGGCCGGCGTCGACACCTGGGACCGGACCTCGAACACCACCGGGTGGCAGGCGCTGCTCGGCGACCTGTACGGCACCGCCGACGTACCGCCGTACGCGGCTCCCGCCCGCGCCACGGATCTGTCCGGGCTGCCGCCGGCCTACATCGACGCCGGCTCGACCGAGACCTTCAGGGACGAGGCCGTGGCCTACGCCGACGCGATCTGGCGCGCCGGGGGCCGGGCCGAACTGCACGTATGGCCGGGAGCCTTCCACGGTTACGACAGCTGGGCGCCGGACGCGGCGCTCAGCCGGGACGCGGCCGAGGCCCGTCTCCGCTGGCTCCGGCGCATCCTCGCCCAGGAAGGCCGGTAGGACACCTGCTCCCACCCGGCACTCCCCTGATGATCGCCGGTCGGCGAAGATGGTGGGGTCACCCGTCCTCATCACGCGAGGAGCGCATCCGCACATGCCCCCTTCCGGTGCCGGTCCGAGGCCGCCGACGATCGCGGACGTCGCGCGGGTCGCCGGGGTGTCGCGTACGACGGTCTCGCACGCCCTCAACGGGATCGGCAAGGTCGACCCGCGGACCCGGGAGCGCATCAAGCAGGTGGCCGTGGAGCTCGGGTACCGGCCGAACCTGCGGGCGCAGCGGCTGAGACGGGGCGAGGCCAGGGCCATCGCGCTCGCCTCGTCCATGCCGTTCGCGGTGGCCGGAGGCCCGTCGCGGCTCGGCTTCTACATGGAGGTCGCGGCGGCCGCGGCCGAGAGCGCCCTCGTCCACGACTACGCGCTGGTGCTCGTGCCTCCCGTGCAGTCCGGTTCCGCCCTCTACTCCGTCGACATCGACGGGGCGATCGTCGTGGAGCCCGACGTGGACGACGTGGCGGCGACGACCCTGAAGGAGCGCGGACTGCCGTACGTGGCACTCGGCCGGCCGGTCTCCCCCGACCAGGACGTGCCGTACGTCGATCTGCGCGGCGGGCTCGTCGCCGAACTCCTCCTCGCCCATCTGCGCGAGCAGGGTGCGCGGCAGCCCGCCCTGATCGTCGGCGCGGGTTCGCGGCACTCGGCGGTCGACGCCCGCGCCGCCTTCACGCGGGTCGCGGAGGAGGAGGGCTGGGCGCCGATCGTGGCGGCCGCGCCCGAGTCCGGCGGCGAACAGGCCGGGTACGACCGGTGCGCGGCCCTGCTCGCCGAGCATCCCGGGATCGACGCCGTCTGCGCGCTGGTGGACGCCTTCGCGGTGGGCGCGGTGCGGGCGGTCCGGGACAGCGGGCGCGCCGTCCCGGACGACGTCATGGTCGTCACCCGGTACGACGGTCTGCGGGCCCGCACCTGCGAACCGCCGCTGACCGCCGTCGATCTGCACCTGGACCGGGCGGCGGCCGGGGCCGTCGAGCTGCTCCTCGCCCGGCTGCGCGGCGACTCGGCCGGGGCGGCGACGGCCACGGTGCCCGAGCCCCGGGTGATCGCCCGGGCCTCGTCGCTGCGGAGCACGCCGGGGCGCTGACGGCGCCCGCTCAGATGCCGAGCATCAGCACCACCCCCGAGACCAGGGCGAAGACCAGCACGAAGAGACGCATCCGCCGCGCGTCCAGGCGGTGGTGCACCAGCTTGCTCAGCCACGCCCCCGCGGCGATCGCGGGCAGCAGGGCCGCCGCCCGTGCGAGGTCGGCGGGGTCCCCCTCCCCCGTCGCGAACAGCAGGATCAGTGAGGCGACTTCGCCCACGAGGAAGCACGCGGCGACGGTGGAGCGCAGCTCGGCCGGCGGGCGGTGCTGGTAGACCAGCGCCAGCGGCGGACCGCCGACCCCCGTCGCGGTCTCCGTCAGACCGGTCACCGCACCCGCGCCCACATAGGCGGCTCTGCCGGGGGTGAACGCGGGCGCGGCCAGGCTCGCCACGGCGGCGAGCACGGTGGCGACGCCCACGAAGAGACCGAGGCTCCGGTCCGGTATCAGCCAGAGCAGCGCCAGTCCGCCGGGGGTGGCGGCGAGCCGCGCGGCCGTGATCCAGCGCGCGCCGCGCAGATCGAGCGAGGCCCGTTCGCGCCAGACGACGTACGCGTTGAGCGGGATCATCGACGCCAGGACGAACACCGGGAGGAGACCGGGGTCGAGGATGCCCGCCACCGGAGCGACGATCAGGGCGAAGCCGAGCCCGCTGCCGCCCTGGACGAACGCGGCGACGGCGACGGTGACGGCGAGCACCGCCAGGGTCTCCGCGCTCACCGCGTGGTGCTCCGTTCCCGTGCCGTCGTGGAGGTGGGGTGTACGCGGGTGATGGCGGCCCTGCCCACGGCGGCGCGGGCCAGTTCCGCCGCCCGGCTCACGAGGGCGGGGCCGTCCCAGTCGACCGGCCGGCCGCTCCACAGGCGAAGGCGGCCCGCGACGAACACGGCGCTGATCTGGTCGCGGTTGCCGCGCCGTACCAGCTCCCAGGGCAGGTCCCAGGAGAGCGCGAGTTCGGGGTTGGTGACGTCGACGAGGAGGAAGTCGGCGGCGAGGCCCTCGGCGATCGTGCCGGTCCGCGCGCCGAGCCCGACGGCATCGGCGCCCCGGCGCGTGGCGTGCTCCAGCCAGGTCCAGCCGGCGCCGCAGGACGAGTCGCCGGTGACCAGCCCGTACGCGAGCCGCTGGGCGAACTCCGCCGCCTCGGCGAGGCGGAAGCCGTCGCCCCTCGTGCCGTCCGTGCCGAGCCCGAAGCGGATGCCGCGCTCGGCCATGGCGGTGGCGGGAGCGACGGCGTTGCCCTTCCAGGCGCTGGCGACGGGGTTGTAGCTGACCGCCGTACCGGTGTCGGCGAGCAGGGTGAGCTCGCGCGGGGTGAGGAGGGTGGCGTGCGCGGCGAGCAACTGGGGTCCCAGAGCACCGATGTGGTGGAGGTGTTCCAGAGGGCGCAGTCCGTGTCGTACGAGCGAGCGCTCGACGCCCGCGAGGTGCTCGTTGACGTGGATCTGGACGACGGCCCCGGACTCGGCGGCGAGGCGTGCGGTGCCGCGCAGGGTCTCCTCGGTGGCCGCCTCGGGGATGGAGACGGCGAGAGAGGGGTGGACGAGCGGGTCGCCGTCGTAGCGCGCGAGATGCTTCTCGGCACCGTCCAGGACGGACGGGTCCTCGGCGTCGGCGTCGTTGCAGACGAGCCCCAGCACGCAGCGGATGCCGGCGTCGCGGGCGGCGGACGCGATCACGTCGACGTCGACGTCGGCGCGGGTCCCGGCGTCGGCGACGGTGGTGAAACCGCCGCGCAGGGCTTCGTACGCCGCCAGCTTGGCTGCCACGTAGGCGGATTCCTCGTCCAGGGCGCCTTCGAGCGGTACCCACACCCTGCGGAAGATCTCCGACGGTTCGCCGAAGGCGAGCGCGGAACCGAAGCTCTGGGTGAGGTGGTGGTGGGCGTCGACGAAGCCGGGCATGAGGAGGTGACCGGAGAGGCGCACGGGGTCGAGGTGCGGATGCGTGCGGACCAGTTCCTCCGTGGGTCCCACGGCCTGGAAGACGCCGTCGGCGACGACGGCGGCGTGGCCCTCGGCCGGGCCCTCGGGCAGCAGGACGGCGTCCGGTACGAGGAGGAGCGGGCCGGAGCCGTGGAGGAGGTCGCGCGTGAGCGGGTTCATCGGTCGCTTTCCGTACGGGCGGTGGCGCTCGGGTGGGTGGTGTCGCCGGGGCGGGTGGTGTCGCCCGGGCGGGTGGAGTCGCCCGGGCGGGTGGAGTCGCCCGGGCGGGTACTGGTCGACGGGTTCGGAGCGGTCCGGGTGGCGGGGGCCAGGCGGGCCGTGACGCTCGGCCGGACGTGGTGGAAGAGGATGTTGAGGACGGCGGCGACGAACGCGCCGACGGCGACGCCGCTTTCGAGGAGGATGCGGACGTTCGGCGGGAAGCCGCCGTACACGCCGGGGACGAGGATCGGCAGCAGGCCGAGCGCGAGGGCGACGGCGCAGACGAAGGTGCTCGTGTGCCGGTCGAGGTCGGAGCGGCCGAGCATCTGCACGCCGAGCACGGTGATCACGGCGAAGACCACCATCGCGGTGCCGCCGACGACCGCCGACGGGATGACGCTGATCGCGCGGGTCACGGGCGCCAGGAAGCCGATGACGACGAGGACGGCACCGGCCGCGGCGGTCACGTAACGGCTGCGGACACCGGTGACGCGGACGATGCCGATGTTCTCGCCGCTGGTCACCATCAACGGGAGCCCGAAGAAGCCGCCGAAGAGCGAGGTGAGCGCGTCGCCTCGGACGGTCTTGGGGACGTCGGTGCGCTTGTCGATCTCCTTGCCGACGGCTTCGGCGTTGATGACCGTCTGACCGGTGGCCTCCGCCATGGAGGCGAGGCTGTAGAGCATCAGGGGCAGGGCGGCGACCAGGTTGAACTGGGGTGAGCCGAAGGGCATCAGCTCCGGCAGGGTGAACAGACCGCCGTCGGCGGCGCGGCCGAGGTCGACGGCGCCGAGTGCTGCGGCGAGTGCGGTGCCGGCGAGGAGGCCGAGCATGACGGCGAGTTGGCGCAGGATGCCGCTGAAGAGCAGGTAGAAGGCGACGGTGAAGCCGATCGTGGCCATGCCGAGCCCGAGGTTGAGAGGGTCGGCGAAACCGGGCTGGCCCGGCCGTCCCGTGACGAGGACGGCACCGACCTTCACCAGGTTGACGCCGACGATGACGATCATCGTGCCGATGACGAGGGCGGGGAAGAAGGCCAGCAGCCGCGAGAAGACCGGAAGCACGACGAAGTAGAAGGCGGCGGTGAGGATCACGGCACCGGTGGCCGTGCGCAGCCCGTGCTGGTCGGCGATGGCGAGGAAGAGGATGAGCGGTGCGCCGCCCGGAAGCATCACGAACGGCAGCCGGGGGCCGAACTTCCAGGGGCCGAGCGACTGGATCAGCGAGCCGACGCCGGAGAGCACGAAGGCGGCGGAGAGCAGATTGACGGTCAGACCGGGGTCGAGGCGCAGGGTGGCGCTCATCAGGAAGATCGCCGAGATGGGGGTGGCGGCCATGACGAGGACGTGCTGGATCCCGAAGAGCAGGATCCGGCCGAGGGGGCGGGACTCGTCGACGGGATGGGGCCGGGGGTCGGCCTGGGGCTCGGCGTGGGGCCGGGTCCGAGGCTCGGGCTCGGCCTCGGGCTGAGATCGGGCGGCCTGGGCCTGGGGGTGCGGTGGGGTCGTGCGGGGACTGGACACGTTGGGGCTCCGTTCGGGCGTCGTTGCACGCTCGGATTTCAGCCGCGATCCGGCCCTGGACGGAGAGCCAAATCGATTTGGCCAAATCGATTTGGCCGCCAGTATCGAAGGGCGGTGGAGGAGCGTCAAGGGGTACGACGACAGAACGCCGCCCGCCCCGTCCCCGGGCGAGCGGCGTTGTTCGGCACGGCGGCCTCGTCGGTGGGTCGGCTGCGCCGACGGCCTTGTGATCGTCTGATACGACGGAGGGCGGCTCGGCTCAGCGGCGCTGCCACTCCTGCGCGAGCAGGCGGTAGGAGCGGACCCGGTCGGCATGGGAGTGGGTGATGGTGGTGATGATCAGCTCGTCCGCTCCCGTCGCCTCCTGGAGCTGTTCGAGCTGGTCGGCGACCCGACCCGGGGAACCGGTGAACTGCGTGTCGACCCGGTCGGCGACCAGCGTCAGGTCCTTCTCCGTCCAGGCGTGGTCGAGGGCTTCGTCCGGGGTCGGGAAGGGGATGGCGCCCTCTCCCGTACGGATGCTGCGGACCCACAGGCCGTAGCCTGTGGCCAGCTCCCGGGCGGTCTCGTCGTCCTCGGCGACGACGACGTCCGCGGAGACGCTGACGTACGGCTTCTCCAGGTCGTCGGAGGGCTGGAACGCGGCGCGGTAGCCTTCGGCGGCCTCCAGTACGGTCGCCGGGCTGACGTGGTAATTGGTCGCGAAGCGCAGGCCGTTGCGGCCCGCGACGTCGGCGCTGGGACCGCCGCTGCTGCCGAGGATCCAGACCTGCACGTCGGCCCCCTCGCCGGGGACGGCGTGCGCTTCGAGCCCGTCCGCCGAGCGGTAGTCGCCGCGCAGGAGCGCGAGGATGTCCTCCACCTGCTCGCCGTAGTCCTGGGGGCGGGCGCCGGGCTGGTGCAGCAGCTGGTGCTGGAGGAGGAAGCGCGGCGAGGCGACCAGGTTGTCGAAGGAGAACCGCGGCGGGATCCTGAGCCCGTTGGGGGTCCGCCCGTCGACGACGGGCGTGGTCGTCGGCCGGGGCTCCTGCGCCGCTCCCGAGGGCCTGCCGCCCGAGCGGCCGAGGCCCAGGTCGAGGCGCCCGGGGTGCAGGGCGTCGATCAGCCCGAACTCCTCGACGGTGGACAGCGCGGTGCGGTGACCGAGCTGTACGGCCCCCGAGCCGATCCTGATCGTGGAGGTCGCGGAGGCGGTCAGGGCGAGGACGACCGCCGGAGAGGCCCCGGCCACGCCGGGGTTGAGGTGGTGCTCGGCGAACCAGTACCGGCTGTAGCCGAAGCGCTCGGCCTGCCGCGCGAGGTCGACGGTGTTGCGGAGCGCCTCGGCCGCGGTCGAGCCGGACGAGATCGGGACGAGGTCGAGGACCCCGAGCGGGATGCGGGACATGGTCGGGTGCTCCTCAGCGGTCGGTCGGACGCGGCTGCGTCGAAGGGCTTGGGATCGTGGGGCCTTGGGACACGTGGCTCTGCTGCGAGGGGCGCGACTTCGAAGGGCGCGACTTCGAAGGGCGCTGCGGCGAGGGGCTCTGAGGCGAGGGGCTCACCGTCGTGCCGCTCACCGCCGTGCCTTTCACCGTCGTGCTTTTCACCGTCGTGCCGCTCCGGCGAGTCCGGCGGTGGCGCGGCGGTCGCCGGGGCTGCCGAGCCCGAGCAGTCCGCGCAGGGTGTCCGCCTCGTAGGCGCGCCGGAAGGCGCCGCGGCGCTGGAGCTCCGGCACCAGCTCCCGGGTGATCCGCTCCAGGTCGTGGCTGATCTCCCCGGGGCGCAGCCGGAAGCCGGTCAGCCCGGCCGCGCGCCACTCCAGGAGCAGGTCCGCCAGTCGTCCGGGGCTGCCCGTGAAGACCGTGGCGTCGCCGGTGTTCACCTCCCCCGTGTCCCCTTCGAGGCGGACCCTGCGGTCCTCGGCCGCCGCGGCGTCGCCGTCCAGGAACACGACGAGATCGCCGAAGACGTGCAGCCGCTCCGTCGCGCGCCCGGCCGCCGCCTGGGCCGTACGGATCTCGGCGACGGCGGCGCGCGCGTGGCCGGCGTCGCGCGGGGTGACGTACCCGATGTCGGCGGCGCGGCCCACGAGCCGGTACGCCACACCGCCGTGGGCGGATGTGCTCACGACGGGCTGTCCCTGCGGCGGCCGGGGCGTGGTCGACGCGCCCACCACGCCGAAGCGCCTGCCCACGAGGCCGAGGTGGTGAAGTCGGCGGCGTGCGCCGAAGCTCCCGGCCGGGAGGGTGCCGGTGGTTCCGGTGGTGCCCGTGGTTCCGGTGGTGCCGGTGGGGACGTCCCGTACCTCCGCGTCGTCCGCCGCGCGCTCCCACGTCCGGCGCACCACCTCCACGTGGTGCGCGGCCTCGTCGAAGAGTTCGGCCGTCAGCACCCGGCCCCCCGGGCTGTCGCGGTCCACGGCACGCAGCCCGGAGAACGTACGGCGGCCGACCTGCGCCGCCTCGACCCGCCGCGCCGCCACCTGGACCCGCAGGCCCGCGCGGCCGTCGCTGACCTGGTCGAGGGTGGCGATCGCCCTGGCCACGTGGAACGGTTCCGTGTGGGTGGCGACCACCGTCGGCACCAGGCCGATGTGCCGGGTCTGCCGTGCGACGCGGGCGGCGACGAGCACCGCGTCCAGGCGGCCCCGCGGGTCGATCGTGACGAAGTCGAGCAGTCCGCGCTCGGCCTCGGACACGAGGCCGGCCCAGCGGCCGGGCTCGCGCCACGCCGGGTGCCGGCCCGCGCCGTCGAGCGCGACGGCGAGGTGGAGGTGCGGCGACGGGGCCGGGGAGGACGCGGGTGTGGGGGCGGAGGGTGCGGACACGGAGACGGTGCCTTCCTGGTCGACGGTACGAGGCGGGGCGCGGGCCGCTCGGCGTGGGGCGAGGCACGGACCGCTCGGCGCGGGCCGCTCGGCGTGGGGGCGGCCGCTCGACTGCGGGCGGCCGCCGCTCCGCCGGGGCGGCCGGGTGCTCAGCCGGTGGCCGCCAGAAGTGCCGTACGGCGGTGGGCGAGGGCGTCGGAGAAACGGTCGACGACCTGGCCGAGGCCCTCGGCCGCGCCCGGAGCGACGGACAGGGCGCCGTCACCGCCGACCGTGAGGTCCTTGTCGAGCGTGAACCAGCCCTGGACGATGTGCGCGGCTCCCATGGAGCTGAGGACCGGGCGGAGCGCGTAGTCGATCGCCAGGACGTGCGCCGTGGTTCCGCCGGTCGCCAGCGGGAGGACGACCTTGCCCGCGAGTGCGTACTGCGGAAGCAGGTCGAGCAGGGACTTCAGCAGCCCCGAGTAGGCCGCCTTGTAGACGGGCGTGCCGATGACGACCCCGTCGGCCCGGTCGAAGAGCGCGGTCGCCTCGGCGATCGCCGGGTGCGCGAAGTCGGCGCCGAGCAGCGCGTCGGCGGGAAGGGTACGGACGTCCAGCGGGACGACCTCGTGCCCCTGGGCGACGAGGCGCGCGTCCAGGTGGCGCAGGAGCCGGGCGGTACGGGAGGTGGCGGAGGGACTTCCGGAGACGGAGAGGACGGTGGCCATGGCGGACCCTTCAGGAGCGTGAGCGGGCGTCAGTTGGCGGTCTTGGGGAGGCCGGGCGGGTTGATCTCGGAGGTGGGCACGGCCTCGTCGGAGAGCCCCCAGCGCTTCAGCACCTCGGCGTACGTGCCGTTCTCGATGACCTCGTCGAGCGCGGCGGCGAGCGGCTCGGCGAAACCGCTGTCCTTCTTGGTGGTGGCGGCGATGAGGCCCTGGAGCGTGGCCCCCGCTCCGGAGTAGGTGCCGACAACCTCGGTCTTCCCGGTGGTGGCCGCGTGGTAGGCGGCGGTGGGGTTCGGGCCGAGGTAGAGGTCGATCCGGCCGGACTGGAGGGCGAGATAGGTGTCGCTGTCGTTCTGGTAGTACGCGATGTCGACCGGCTTCCGGCCGGCCTTCTCGTTCTCCCTGCTCCACTCCACGAGCAGCTTCTCCTGGTTGGTGCCGCTGCTCACGGCGACCTTCCTGCCCGCCACGTCCTCGGGCCCGTCGACCTTCAGGCCGCTGCCCTTCTTCGCCTCGAAGCCCAGGTTGTCCTCGCGGTAGGTGGCGAAGTCGTACTTCTCCTTGCGCTCCTCGGTGACGGTGATGTTGCTGAAGCCGACGTCGTACTTGGCGCTGTCGAGGCCGACGAAGATGTTCTCCCAGGAGACGGTGTTGATGTGGAGTTCGAGGCCGAGGACGTCGGCGACGAGCGAGGCGATGTCGGGCTCGACGCCGATGACGGTCTTGTTGTCGGTGGCGTAGAAGGTCAGCGGCGCGGCGGAGCCGGAGGAGTCGACGATCTCCAGCGTGCCTCTCTTGCGGATCTTCTCCGGGACCTTCGCCGCTATGGAGTCGACCTTGGGGGTGGTGACGCGGTTCTGGTCCGGGCTCAGGTTGATCTTCGTCGTGCCGCCCGACGCGGCCGCGACCTCGGTCGTACCGCCGTCGGTCGGGTTCCCGCAGCCCGCGAGGGCCAGGGTGAGGGTCAGTCCGAGGGCTGCGGCGGCCGCCGTGGTGGCGCGGCGCGTGAGCAGGGTGGGCATGGGGTGCTCCTTGCGTGTCGGAGAGGCGAGGGAGGAGGGGGTCAGAGGACCTTGGAGAGGAAGGCGCGGGTGCGTTCGTGCCGTGGGGCGTCGAGTACGGCCCCGGGCGGGCCCTGCTCCACCACGGCGCCGTCGTCCATGAAGACCACGGTGTCGGCGACCTCGCGGGCGAAGCCGATCTCGTGGGTCACGACGATCATGGTGGTGCCGGAGCGGGCCAAGTCCTTGATGACGTCGAGGACTTCGCCGACGAGCTCGGGGTCGAGCGCCGAGGTGGGCTCGTCGAAGAGCAGCACCTTCGGTTCGAGGGCGAGCGCGCGGGCGATGGCCACGCGCTGCTGCTGGCCGCCGGAGAGCTGCCGCGGAAAGGCGTCGGCCTTGTCGGTGAGGCCGACCCGCGCGAGGAGTCGCCGGGCGGTCTCCTCGGCCTCCCCGCGGGGCCGGCGCAGTGCGGAGACCGGGGCCTCGACGAGGTTGCCCAGCACGGTCAGATGGGGGAAGAGGTTGAAGTTCTGGAAGACGAACCCGATGTGGGTGCGCTGCTTCAGTACGTCCCGCTCCCTCAGCTCGTACAGCTTCCCGCCCGAGCGTCGGTAGCCGATGAGTTCGCCGTCGACGGCGATCCATCCCCGGTCGGCCTTCTCCAGGTGGTTGACGGTCCGCAGCAGCGTGGACTTCCCGGAGCCGGACGGGCCGAGGATCACCGTGACCTCACCGGCGCGCACCTGGAGGTCGACACCGCGCAGCACCTCCTGCGGACCGAAGCTCTTGTGGACGCCGCGGACGTCCACCATCACCTCCCCGACGCCGCTCGTCCCAGGCGCCTCGCGCACGTCACTCGGCTCGCGCACGTCACTCGCCTCGTGCACGTCACGCAGCTCGCGTACGTCACTCATCGGCCGCCTCCCAGGGGTCCCCGGGGTCCCAGGGGGGCGACGGGCCGGTCGGGCCCGGCCGTGCTCGCGCGCAGGTCGCGGACGAGGCGCCGGGCGCGCTGGAACGGTGTGGGCGGCGGGGTGCGGTTGCTGCCCCGGGCGAAGCGGCGCTCCACGTAGTACTGGGCGACCGACAGCAGCGAGGTGAGGAGCACGTACCAGGCGGTGGCGACCAGCAGCAGCGGGATCACGCGGCCGTTGCGGCCGTAGATCACCTGCACCTGGTAGAACAGCTCGCCGATCGCCATCACGTAGACCACCGAGGTGCCCTTGAGCATGCCGATGATCTCGTTGCCTGCGGTGGGGAGGATGGCGCGCATGGCCTGCGGGAGCACGATCCGCCGGATCTGCCGCGGCCGGGGGATGCCCAGCGCGGCGGCGGCCTCCAGCTGCCCGTGGTCGACGGCGATGACACCGCCCCGCACGATCTCGGCGGCGTACGCGGCCTGGTGCAGCGTCAGCCCGATGATCGCGGCGCCCATGGTGCCGATCAGGCTGTTGCTGTCGACGGACCAGAGCACCGGGCCGAACGGGATCCCGACGCCCAGCCTCTCGTAGAGGGCGCTGAGGTTGAACCAGAACACCAGCTGGACGATCATCGGGATCGACCGGAAGATCCAGATGTAGGTCCAGGCGACGGTCCGGAGCACCGGGCTGCGCGAGAGCCGCATGAAGGCCAGGGCCGTGCCGAGGAGGAATCCGAGGGCAGTGGCGTAGGCGGTGAGCTGGAGGGTGACCCACACGGCCTGCACGATGGTCTCGGACAGGAAGTAGGCCCGGAAGACGTCCCATTCCCAGACCGGGTTGGTCGCGAGGCCGTGGCCGAACTGGGCGACCAGCACGACGACGGCGACGGCCGCCGCCCAGCGGGCGTAGTGGCGGACGGGGACGACCTTGAGGGTGTCCGGGTCGCGCCCGTGGTCCGGAAGGTGCTTCTCGAACGGCAGCAGGCGGAGGGACGCAGGTTCGGCGTCGGTGTCGAAGAGCGGGGTGTAGCCGGCGGCCAGGTAGAGCCCGCGGGCCTCGGGCTGGCGCGGACCGGTGGTGAGGAAGACCCGCCGGTATCCGCGGGCACCCGCCTCCCGCTCCAGCTCCGCGACGACCCGGCGGCCCAGTCCGCGCCTCCGGTGGGCGGAGTGCGTCCAGATCCTCTTGAGCTCCGCCGTGGCGGGGTCGTACCGCCGGAACGCACCGCCGGCGACGGGTTCGCCGTGCTCCAGCAGGAGGAGCAGGGTCCCGCCGTGCGGCTCGGTGAACTCCTCGTCCGGGTAGCGGGCGAGTTCGGTGTGGGCGTCCGTCCCGTAACGGGTGGCGTACTCGTCCCCGAGTTCGCGCAGCAGCGGCTCGACGCGCGGGTCGGTCACGGGGACGCGCACGACCGTCAGCGGCTCCCGGGAGGGGCGTGGCCGGGTGACGGCGCTCATCCGCTCACCGTCGCGAGGGTCTGGTGCGTACCTCGGGCCGCACGCTCCGCGTCGCGCTTGGCGACCTCCTCGCGCACGATCGGGATCACGTACCGGCCGAAGTCGATCGCGTCGTCCAGCAGGTCGTAGCCTCGGGCGGAGAGGATGTCGACGCCGAGGTCGTAGTAGTCGAGCAGGGCCTGGGCGACCGTCTCCGGGGTGCCGACCAGGGCGTTCGAGTTGCCGGCGCCGCCGGTCGCCGCGGCCGTCGGGGTCCACAGGGCGCGGTCGTAGCGCTCGCCCGCCTCCGCGATGGCGATCAGCCGCTGCGAGCCGACGTTCTGAGGAATCGCAGCCTGCGGGGCGTCCCCGCGGTGGTGGCGTACGAGTCCCTCCGCGCGCCGCGCCCGGATGGCCCCGACCGTGCGCCGGGCCTTCTCCCAGGCCAGTTCCTCGGTCGGGGCGATGATCGGGCGGAACGCCACCTGGATGCGCGGCACGTCGGTCCGGCCGGCGGCCTTCGCGGCGGCCCTGACCGCCTCGATCTGCGCGGCGGTCTCGGCCAACGGCTCGCCCCAGAGGCAGTAGATGTCGGCCTCGGCCCCGCCGGCGGCGTACGCGGCGGGCGAGGAGCCCCCGAAGGACACGTCGGGGCGCGGCTGCCGGAACGGGAAGACGTCGCTGACGAAGTCGTGGAAGCGGTAGTGCTCGCCCTCGTGGTCGAAGGGCTCGTGGGTGGTCCAGATCTTCTTGACGATGCCGATGTACTCGCGGGTGCGGGCGTAGCGCTCGTCCTTGGTGAGGGTGTCCCCCTCGCGGCCCTGCTCGTGGTCGCTGCCGCCGGTGATGAAGTGGACGGTCAGCCGGCCGCCGCTGATCTGGTCGAGGGTGGCGAAGGTCTTCGCGGCGAAGGTCGGGTAGGAGACGTTGGGGCGGTGGGCCAGCAGGATCTGGAGCCGGTCCAGACGGCTCGCCATGTACGCGGCGGCAGGCGCCGGGTCCGGCGATCCGGAGCCGTAGGCGAACAGCACCCGGTCCCAGCCGTGCTCCTCGTGCGCCCGGGCGAGCCGGAGCGTGTACTCCTTGTCGAAGGCGGCACCGGAGCGCGCGGTGGTCTCGGAGCCGTCGTGGGTGGCGGCGATACCAAGGAATTCCACTGGCATGGGAGTTGGCCTTTCCTCAGGTCCTGGGGGTCCGGAGGCCCTGGGGCGTCAGGACCTCGTGGGCCGGCGCGGGGCTGCGTGCGGGCGCGCCGGGGCGGCCCTGGGTGCGGCCGGGTGCGACGGCGCTTCAGGGTGTGCGGGAGGGTGAGCAGGGGTGAGGGCGGCGGGGCGTGAGCCCCGGCCCGGGTGGTGCGGCGGCGGCGCGTGTCACGTCACGCGGGACTCTCCGTGCACGAACGCGCGGCGGCCGGGGCGGCGCGCGCGTACGGCGGTGCTACGAGGAGAGGGAACGGCCCGTGACGGGGGCACCGGGGAAGGGAGGGGCCGGTCGGACGGCCCGTTGCCGGGTCAGGCGCGACACGCCGCGGACCACACACGACAGAAGTCGATGTGGTGGCGGGTGGCCAGGCGCTGATCGGCATCCATGCGACCCATTGAGCAGTACATCTCGCCGCCCGTCAACCATCGCCCGTCCTCCGGGGCCGAGTTGGTCGGATCCTTAGTGTGGCTGACACAAACGGCCGCCCGCGAGCGGCCCTCCGCGCCCACCCCGCCGCTCACGCGTCCGCGGGGCGGTACGGGATACTGCTCCCATGCGGATCTCAGCCAGGGCGGACTACGCGGTACGTGCCGCACTGCAACTCGCCGTGTCGCGGCCGGACGAGCCTCTGAAGACGGAGGCGATCGCCGAGGCGCAGGACATCCCGCACAAGTTCCTCGAAGGCATCCTGAACGACATGCGCCGGGGCGGTCTCGTCGTCAGCCGGCGGGGCGGCAACGGCGGCTACCGGCTGGCCAAGCCCGCCGAGTCCATCAGCATCGCGGACGTCATACGGGTCGTGGACGGCCCGCTCGTCTCGGTACGCGGGGTCCGGCCCCCGGATCTGTCGTACACGGGCTCCGCCGAGTCGCTGCTTCCGCTCTGGGTGGCGCTGCGCTCCAATGTGCGCGAGATCCTCGAAGGCGTGTCGCTCGCCGATGTCGCCTCGGCCGAACTGCCTGCGGAGATCTCGGCGTTGGCCACCGCACCGGATGCCTGGGTCAACCCCTGACCGACCCGGCCCACCCGCCGCTGATCCCACAATTCGAGACATCCTCGTCCAGAATATGAAATCCCTCTTGGGGCACCGGCGACCTTCTGCCACGATCCCTATCAACCAGGTAGGAGAACTAGGAATCCGGAGGGGTGACGCACGTGACGGCTCTGCACACGCTCGATCGCGACGACCGTCGATCGCCCCTGCTGACCTCCCGTCGTCATATCGATCTCGGCCGCACGTCCAGCGCACTCTGTCGGCCCGCCTGAGGCGTGAACCGCCCGTCTCAGGCCGCCGCCCCGCCCGAGGCGTGAACCTTCTGTCTCAGGCCGTCCGTCCGCACCTTCCTGATCACCCAGCCTTGAGAGGACACCTCCGTGTCTGCCGCCAGACCGCTCACCACCACCCTGCGCAACGTCGCCGCCATCACCGCGCTCCCCCTTCTGCTCGCCTCGTGCGGCTACGGCTCCGACGCCAAGAGCGACGAGAAGAAGGTGGCCGCCGAGGGCGCGAAGCTCTCGGCCGACACGGTCCGGCTCGGCTACTTCCCGAACCTGACCCACGCCACCGCCCTGGTGGGCGACGAGGAAGGCATCATCCAGAAGGAGCTGGGCGGAACCCAGCTGAAGGTCGCCACCTTCAACGCCGGCCCCTCCGAGATCGAGGCCCTGAACGCCGGCTCCATCGACATCGGCTTCATCGGCCCCTCCCCCTCCATCAACGGCTACACCAAGTCGAAGGGGAAGAACCTCCGCATCATCTCCGGCTCCGCCTCCGGCGGGGTGAAGCTGGTCGTGAACCCGGAGAAGATCAAGACCCTGGACGACGTCAAGGGCAAGCGGATCGCCACTCCGCAGCTCGGCAACACCCAGGACGTCGCCTTCCTCAACTGGATCTCCGAGAAGGGCTGGAAGGTCGACGCCCAGAGCGGCAAGGGCGACGTCTCCGTCCTGCGTACCGACAACAAGATCACCCCGGACGCCTACAAGACGGGCTCCATCGACGGCGCCTGGGTCCCCGAGCCCACCGCCTCCAAGCTCGTCGCCGAGGGCGGCAAGGTCCTCCTCGACGAGTCGACGCTCTGGCCCGACAACAAGTTCGTGATCACGAACATCATCGTGTCGCAGAAGTTCCTCACCGAACACCCGGACGTCGTCGAAGCGGTGCTGCGCGGCTCGGTCAACACCAACAAGTGGATCAACGCCAACCCCGACAAGGCCAAGGCGTCCGCCAACGCCAAGCTGGAGGAGCTGACCGGCAAGCCGCTCGGCGCGAAGGTCATCGACGGCGCCTGGCCCTCCATCCGGTTCACCGACGACCCGCTCGCCTCGACGCTCCGTGCCCAGGCCGATCACGCCGTGGAGGCCGGACTCCTGGAGAAGCCCGACCTCGACGGCATCTACGACCTGAAGGCCCTCAACAAGATCCTCAAGGCCGCGGGCAGTCCCGAGGTCTCCGACGCCGGCCTCGGCGTCAAGTAGCTCCACAGCCGCTCACTCCACAGCCGGCCGTCCGCGGGTCCCAGGTGACCCGCGGGCGGCCGGCTGCCGTGTGTTCCCGCGCCCGGACCGGGCCGGTCGGCGGAGCCACTGGCGCCTGTGGCACTGAGTGTGTTTTGCTGAGGGTACTCAGTGCCACAAGCCGGTCCGCATGACTAAGGGGAGCTCACCATCATGGGCAAGGACTTCGACCTGTATCGCCTGTCCGAGGAGCACGACATGCTCCGGGAGACGGTCCGTGCGCTGGCGGAGGCGAAGATCACGCCGTTCGCGGCGGCGGT
>NZ_JBHXTV010000029.1:0-36147 GCF_042671585.1 Streptomyces sp. NPDC127129 | reverse complement strand
TGGCACGCTGTTGAGTTCTCAAGGAACGGACGCTTCCTTCGTACTCACCCTCTCGGGCTTTCCTCCGGGCTTTTCCCTTCGGTCTTTCGTGTTTCGTGTTTCCAGCTTAGCAGATCCGTTTTCCGTTTCTGCCACCCGCTGGAGCGGGCTGCCGGGCTGTTCTTCGCTTTCGCGTTTCCCTTTCCGGCGATTCCGACTTTATCAGATTCATTTCGGCCGACCTAATCGGTGGCTTCGTGATTCAAATAAGGAATCGGGGTGGCTCCGTGGAAATCAACTTCCCGACCGGAGCGAGAGAGAGTCTAGCTGCTGGCCTTCGAACTTGTCCAGTCCGAGGCAACCGTTTGAATCTACCTCCCCACTCGAACCGTGTCAACGGTTTTTGTGGGCGAGGAGGAGACTAGCAGGTCAGCGGGGTGCTCCGCACATCAGGCGGCCGTCGGCAGGGCGGCGCTGCGGTCGGTCTCCTCCACGTCTCCCGTGTCACCGGCTCGGACGGCACGGGCTCCCAGGACATAGACGTAGACAAGAAATGCCAGCTCGGCGGCTATTCCAATGGCGATGCGCGCCCACGTCGGGAGCCCCGACGGGGTCACGAAGCCTTCGATGAGGCCCGAGAGAAAGAGGACCAGCGCGAGGCCGATCGCCATGCCCACGGCCGCGCGGCCCTCTTGGGCCAGGGCGGCACGGCGGGTCATGGGGCCCGGTTCGATGAGTGTCCAGCCGAGTCGGAGGCCGGTGCCGGCGGCGACGAAGACGGCGGTGAGCTCCAGGAGACCGTGCGGCAGGAGCAGGCCGAGCATGACGTCGAGCCGGCCCGCCGCGGACATGAGGCCGATGGCCACGCCGAGGTTCAGCATGTTGAGGAAGAGGATCCAGAGCACCGGAAAGCAGAGGAACGCGCCGAGGACGAGGCACATGGCGGCCGCCTGGGCGTTGTTCGTCCAGACCTGGGCGGCGAACGAGGCCGCGGGATGGCTCGAGTAGTACGTCTCGTACTGGCCGCCGGGACGGGTCATCTCGCGCAGTTCCGCCGGGGCGCCGATGGCTGACTGAACCTCCGGGTGCGTGCCGATCCACCAGCCGATGATCACCGCGAGGAGAGTGGAGAGGACGGCAGTCGGGACCCACCAGTGACGCGAGCGGTACACGGCCGCCGGGAAGCCGGCCGTCAGGAAGCGGACGACGTCGCGCCAGGAGGAGCGGCGCGTGCCGGTGACCGTGGCGCGGGCGCGGGCGACGAGCTGGGTGAGCCGCGCCGTGAGCAGGGGGTCCGGGGCGCTGGACTGGATCAGGGAGAGATGGGTGGCCGTCCGCTGGTACAGGGCGACGAGCTCGTCCGCCTCGGCACCGCTGAGCTTTCCGCCGCGGCGCAGGAGGTGGTCGAGACGGTCCCACTCGGCGCGGTGGGCGGTGACGTAGACGTCGAGGTCCATGATCGGCTGCTGCTCCAGGCACTGGGTGCGTACGGGTCCGTACTACTGCGGCGCGCTGCGGGTCAGCTTGGCAGACTGTCGTACCGAGGGGCCGGGACAGGTCGGAGAAGGGTGGGCGCCGTGAGCGGGGTTGTGACGGGGGACGCGGTCGTACTGGGGTTGCAGCCGGCGCGGCTGCCGAGCCGGGCTCTCGCGCTGCTCCTGGACGCACTGGTGGTGTGGGCGGCCTATCTGTTGATCACGGTCGGGCTCGCGCTGGCGACGGCTTCGCTCGACGACGCGGCGCAGACGGCGATGTCGATCGCCTCCTTCCTTCTGGTCCTCGTGGGGGCGCCGATCGCGGTGGAGACGCTGTCGCACGGGCGGTCGCTGGGGAAGCTGGCCTGCGGGCTGCGGGTGGTGCGGGACGACGGGGGGCCGATCCGGTTCCGGCACGCGCTCGTGCGCGGGGCGATGGGGGTGGTCGAGATCCTCATGACGCTCGGGACCGTCGCCTGTGTCGCCTCCCTCGTCTCCGCGCGTGGGCGGCGGATCGGGGATGTCTTCGCCGGCACGCTCGTCGTACGGGAGCGGGTGCCGGCCGCTCGGACGTCGGCCGTGCCGCCTCCACCGCCCTGGCTCGTGGGGCGGTTCACCGAGCTGGATCTCTCCGCGGTGCCGGATGCGCTGTGGCTGGAGGTGCGGCAGTACCTGACGCGGATGCGGCAGCTCGATCCGGCCGTGGGGCAGCGGATCGCGGAGCGTCTGGCCGACGAGCTGGTCGCACGGACGGGGACCCCTCCGCCGGCGGGTGTGCCGGCGGCGGCGTATCTGGCGGGGGTCGTCGGCGAGCGGCAGGCGCGGGACGCGCGGCGGGCCTTCGCTGCCGCTCCTGTGCCTGGTTCCCCCGCTTCGTCTCCTGTCTTTCCTTCCGCCTCTGCTTCTGCCTCTGCTTCTTCCTCTCCCTCCCCCGTCTCCCCCTCCTCCGTTTCTCCTTCTGCGGAGCCCGAGCGTGCGACGGGGTTCGCCCCGCCTGCCTGACGCCGTCGTCGTCGTCGAGTCGTCGGGCAGCGGGCGTCAGGGGAAGAGGGACGGCGGGGTGTCGAGGGATTCGAGTTCGACGCCGGGGGCCGAGAGGACCACGTCTCCGGCGATGTGAACCGCGTGCTGTTCGCCCGTGTCGAGGGCGTTGACCTGGTACTCGTCCACCATCAGACGGCCGTTGTCAGTGGGGTGCGCTTCACTGTTCACCAGGGCCCAGGACTGGTAGATCGTGAGGGGTGCGAGCACGGGATCCGTGAAGGCGACGAGCCTGACGCGGGTCGCGGGGGAAGCGGGGGTGAGTCGCAGGAGTCGCGTGATCGCGACGAGGAACGCCGGGGACGTGCCGGTGAAGGCGTGGGCGCGCACATTGCCTTCGGTGGCGTGGGTTCCGGTGGGGTCGGTACGGACCCAGGTGACGCCGTCCAGGGCCGCGCCGCGGACCTGCCAGCTCGCGGCGTGGAGTTCGAGGCGGATGGGGCGGCCGAGTTCGTCGATGGCCAGGTCGACGGAGCCGGCGTGCTCGCCGGAGGGGGTGGTGGTCTGTGAGACGTAGCGCCAGCCGGAGGGGCCGGGCGCGCAGTTGAAGTGCTCTTCACCGAGGGGGGTGTGATCGTGCGGGTCATGGAGCGAATAGCGGCCGCGGGGCATGGGTCCTCGGGGTGCTTGCGGGGGCGATAGACGAGGCAGGCCCCCGGCACGGGGGTGCGGGGGCCTGCCTTATTCCTCTACGGGTGCGTGGGACGGGCGTGCGTCAGTGCACGGGCGCCGTCCGGGCCGGCATCAGTAGCGGTAGTGGTCCGGCTTGTACGGGCCTTCGACCTCGACGCCGATGTAGGCGGCCTGCTCGGGGCGGAGGGTCGTGAGCTTCACGCCGAGCGCGGCGAGGTGGAGGCGGGCGACCTTCTCGTCCAGGTGCTTCGGGAGCACGTAGACGTCGGTCGGGTACTGCTCCGGCTTCGTGAACAGCTCGATCTGGGCCAGGGTCTGGTCCGCGAACGAGTTCGACATCACGAACGACGGGTGGCCGGTCGCGTTGCCCAGGTTCAGCAGACGGCCCTCCGACAGGACGATGACGACCTTGCCGTCGGGGTAGGTCCACGTGTGGACCTGCGGCTTGACCTCGTCCTTGACGATGCCCGGCGTGGCGGCCAGGCCCGCCATGTCGATCTCGTTGTCGAAGTGGCCGATGTTCCCCACGATCGCCTGGTGCTTCATCCTGGCGATGTCGGACGCCATGATGATGTCCTTGTTGCCGGTCGTGGTGATGAAGATGTCGGCCGTCTCCACCACGTCGTCCAGGGTCGCGACCTGGTAGCCGTCCATCGCCGCCTGCAGCGCGCAGATCGGGTCGATCTCGGTCACGATCACCCGCGCACCCTGGCCGCGCAGGGACTCGGCGCAGCCCTTGCCGACGTCGCCGTAGCCGCAGACGACGGCCGTCTTGCCACCGATCAGGACGTCGGTGGCGCGGTTGATGCCGTCGATCAGCGAGTGGCGGCAGCCGTACTTGTTGTCGAACTTCGACTTCGTCACGGCGTCGTTCACGTTGATCGCCGGGAAGAGGAGGGTGCCGGCCTGGTGCATCTCGTACAGGCGGTGGACACCGGTCGTGGTCTCCTCCGTCACGCCGCGGATCTCGGACGCGAGGTGGGTCCACTTCTGCGGGCTCTCGCCGAGGGTGCGGTTGAGGAGGCGGAGGATGTGGCCGTACTCCTCGCTGTCCGCGGTGGACGGGTCCGGGGCGGAGCCGGCCTTCTCGAACTCGACGCCCTTGTGGACGAGGAGGGTGGCGTCACCACCGTCGTCGAGGATCATGTTCGGGCCGCCGGTGGGCGTGTTCGGCCAGGTCAGGGCCTGCTCCGTGCACCACCAGTACTCCTCCAGCGTCTCGCCCTTCCAGGCGAAGACGGGGACGCCGGCGGGGGCGTCGGGGGTGCCGTTCGGGCCGACGGCGATGGCCGCGGCGGCGTGGTCCTGGGTGGAGAAGATGTTGCAGGAGGCCCAGCGGACCTCGGCGCCGAGGGCGACCAGGGTCTCGATGAGGACGGCCGTCTGCACGGTCATGTGCAGGGAGCCGGTGATCCGGGCGCCGGCGAGCGGCTGCTGGTCGGCGTACTCGCGGCGGATCGACATCAGGCCGGGCATCTCGTGCTCGGCGAGGGTGATCTCCTTGCGGCCGAAGGCGGCCAGGGACAGGTCGGCGACCTTGAAGTCCTGCTGGGTGGCGGCAGTCGTCATGACTGAGCTGCTCCTCGTGGATCGGGTTCGAGGGTCTGTTGGGCGCCTGACACCGCGACGTGCGTAGCGCGGGCACACGAATGCCCGGGTACTCCCGCGGTGCAGTCGTCGGAGGCCCTCTCTCCCTCGGCCGGTCCCGCGGACCGCCCGACCGCCATCAGCAGCGACGTCTGGCTGGTCACGAATCTACACCGATCAGTGTGGCGACCCACAGTCCGGCCTGCCCCGGGATTCGGCCGGATTCGCCCTCGGTTTCGGGCCGGGAGACGGGAATGGAGGCGCTCGGCGAGGTTCGGTGGTCGCGGGCAGCAGCCGGAAGGGCCCGGGGTCGTGGTGACCCCGGGCCCTTCCGTGGCGAGCTCGTGCGCTCTGCTGTGCGCCTAGTGGCCCGGGCCGCCCGGGGACTTGGCCGGGTTCACGCCCGCGGCGGCCGCCGACTCGCTGTAGATGTCCGGCTCCAGGTAGATGACCCGGGCGATCGGGACGGCCGCGCGGATGCGCTCCTCGGCCGCGTTGATCGCGTGGGCGACCTCGGTGGCCGACTCGTCGTGGTGTACGGCGATCTTGGCGGCCACGAGGAGTTCCTCCGGACCGAGGTGGAGCGTGCGCATGTGGATGAGGCGGGTGACGGTCTCGCCGTCGACGACCGCCTCCTCGATCTGCTTCACCTGCTCGATGCCCGCGGACTCGCCGAGCAGCAGCGACTTGGTCTCGGCGGCGAGGACGAGCGCGATCACGATGAGCAGGATGCCGATGCAGAGGGTGCCGATGCCGTCCCAGACGCCGTCGCCCGTGAGCAGGGCGATGCCGACGCCGCCGAGGGCGAGGATGAGGCCGACGAGCGCGCCGAGGTCCTCCAGGAGGACGACCGGGAGTTCGGGCGCCTTCGCACGGCGCACGAACTCCTTCCAGGACTGGCGGCCACGGATCGTGTTCGACTCCTTGATGGCCGTACGGAAGGAGAAGGACTCGGCGATGATCGCGAAGACGAGGACGCCGATCGGCCAGTACCAGTCCTCGATCGGGTGCGGGTGCTTGATCTTCTCGTAGCCCTCGTAGATGGCGAACATGCCACCGACGGAGAAGAGCACGATGGAGACGAGGAAGGCGTAGATGTACCGCTCGCGGCCGTAGCCGAAGGGGTGCTGCGGAGTCGCCTCGCGCTTCGCCTTCTTGCCGCCGAGGAGCAGCAGGCCCTGGTTGCCGGAGTCGGCGAGGGAGTGGACGCTCTCGGCCAGCATCGAGGACGAGCCACTGAAGAGGAACGCCACGAACTTGGCTACCGCGATCGCGAGGTTCGCGGCGAGTGCCGCCACGATCGCCTTGGTTCCGCCTGACGCGCTCATGGGTGTACGTCTTCCCTTCGTCGGTGCTCCGGCACTGCTGCCGCCATTCGGCCGGTCATTGTTGCATCAGGCCACGACGGTGGCGCGAAAGACCGTTCCGGTACCGGACAGTTCGGTCGTTTCCCCTGCCGGTACGAAGACGGACTCGCCGGGGGCGAGGGTCACCTCGCCCGCCTTCGGCCGGCCGGCGACGGCGAGCAGGATCTGCGGGGTGGTGGCGGTGACGTCGGTGGGGGCCGCGCCCTCGGCCCGCACGAAACGGGAGAGCCGGAACTCGTCGATGGGGGTGTCGTAGACCTCCTCGCCCGACGGGGAGGCCTCCGGGCGCAGCAGGGCCGGCTCGCCCGCCTCGAAGCGGACGATCCGCAGCAGCTCCGGTACGTCGACGTGCTTGGGCGTCAGCCCGCAGCGCAGCACGTTGTCGGAGTTGGCCATGATCTCGACGCCGAGGCCGTCGAGGTAGGCGTGCGGCACGCCGGCGCCGAGGAAGAGGGCTTCACCGGGCTGGAGTTGGACCGGGTTGAGCAGCATGGCGGCGATGACACCGGCGTCGCCCGGGTAGTGGTGCGCGAGGGCGGCGTACGGGGCGTGGGCGCCGCCGAGGTGTTCGGCGGCGGCCGCGGCCTCGGCGACGGTGTGCGCCATCTCCTCGCGGTCGGCGACGAGCAGGGCGGTCATGACCTCGCGCAGCGCGGCCTCTTCGGGGTGGGCGTGCAGCAGATCGACGTACGGCTTGAGGGAGTCGACGCCGAGTGCGGCGATCGTGTCGGCGGCCTCGATCGGGTCGCGGAAACCGCAGAGCCCGGTGAACGGCGTCAGGGCGCAGATCAGTTCGGGCTTGTGATTGGCGTCCTTGTAGTTGCGGTGCGGCGCGTCGATCGGGACCCCGGCCGCCTCCTCGGAGGCGAATCCGGCCTTCGCCTGGGCGAGGTCGGGGTGGACCTGGAGGGAGAGCGGGGCTCCGGCGGCGAGCACCTTGAGGAGGAAGGGCAGGTGCGGGCCGAACTTTTCGACGGCCGGGGCGCCCAGCTCGCGTACGGGATCGGCGTCGATGACCTCGTTGAGCGGTCCGCGCTCCGTGCGGGAGGGGGCTCCAGGGTGGGCGCCCATCCACATCTCGGCCTGGGGCTCGCCGGTGGGGGTGGTCCCGAGCAGTTCGGGGATGGCCGTGGTGGAACCCCAGGCGTAGGGGCGGACGGTGTTGACGAGGCGGTCCATGGAGCCTTCCAGCTTTCCTCGGTGCGGTGATGGAGGTGGGGGCGTCGTGGGACGTGGCGGCGTCGTGGGACGGGTGGTGCGGGTTGGGTTGGAGTTCAGGGGCTGTGGTGGGCGGTGTGCGGCCGCCTGCCGTGGGGGTCAGGCGTGAGGTGGGGCGATCCCCGCCGACGCCAGGGACAGGTAGATGGCCGCGAAGTCGGTGACGGCGAGCAGTTCCGCCAGCGTCTCCAGGAGTTCGCCGCTCTCCCCCGACGCCTCCTCCGACACCAGCGGTTCCAGCTCGCTGATCGCGGTGCCGTGGCTGAGGGCCAGCTCTCGGGCGGCGGGGGCGGCCGTGAGGCCTCCGGCGTCGGCCGGGCGGTCGCGCAGCAGCACGACCCGCGCGCGCAGGGCCTGCTGCTCGTCCACCCGGTCGCGGAAGAAGTCGTCGGGGTCGGCTCCGGCCGCGTAGTCGCCGGCGAGCAGCACACCGTGGGCGGGCAGCGCCTCGGGCAGTTCGGCGGCGAGCGCGGGCAGGCCGGCCAGCTCGGCCAGTACGGCGGCGAAGCGGCGGCCGACGGGGCCGGCGGCGTCGCCCTCGGTCCAGATCAGCGGCAGTGTGTCGGCGAGTTCGGCGGCGAGCGTCTTGGCCGGGTTGCTGTACGTGGCGATGGCCGGGCCGCAGCGCTCGGCCGTGCTGTCCAGCCGGTCGGCGACCTTCTCCAGCGTCTCCGACGGCGCTTCGAGGAGACCGACGCGGTCCAGGAGCGCGAGGAGCGGGGTGAACAGCGCCCACAGGGCGCCGGGACCCGCGGCGAGCGTCTCCTCGTACTCCTCGGCGCTCTCGTGCGGGGCCATGGCCATCGGTACGAGCAGTCCGCGCGGCGCGCTGACGGTCTCCGCGAGCGGGGAGGTCTTCGGGGCGACGGCGACGACGGTGATGCCTCGGCGGTACGCCAGTTCCGCGAGGTTCGCGAGGCCGGGTTCGGAGCCGTCGGTCGTCGGGATCAGGAGCAGGTCCAGGGAGCCCGCCCAGCCGGGCAGCGCCCAGCGCAGGGCACCGGAGGCGGGGGCGACGCCGGTGGGCTGGAGGCGGATGACGGGGGCGGCGGCTCCCGCGAGCGCGCCCACCAGGTCGGCCACTCCCGCGGCGGCGGTGCCGGGCCCGGCGACGAGGACGGAGCGGGGGCGCCCCTCGGGGCTGAGTTCGGAGACGCCCGCTTCGGTGGCGTGGCGGGCGGCGGTCCGCACCCGCGCGCCGGCCTCGGCCGCGCCGCGGAGCAGGCCGCGGCGGTCGGCGAGGGCGAGGGCGTCCGGGGCGTCGAGGAGGGTCTCGTCGAGCATGGGGCGGGCCTCCGGGTACGGGGCGGATGCGTGCGCTGTGGGCTCTGTGGGCTCGTGGGGCCCTTGCGTGGTGCGGGGCCTCGTGGGGGGCAGTTGGGGCGGACGCGCCCGCCTGGGCGCCGTCCCGTGTGCCCACCCGTCCCGCCCAGCGGGACGATTGCCCACACGGGGGGGGTGGGTGGGGCGGGCGACTACCCACACGGCGGGGAGTGGGTGGGTACACCGGCGGTTGCCCACACGGCGGTGGGGGTGGGTGGGGTCGGACGATTGCCCACCCGCGCCCACGAGCCCCTCGCGGTTACTGCGGCTTGCGGGCCTCGTCCGTCAGGAGGACCGGGATGCCGTCGCGGACCGGGTACGCGAGGCCGCAGTCGGCGCCCGTGCAGATCAGTTCGGGGGTCTCGGCCGTCGTACGGTCGTTCAGCGGCGCGTGGCACGCCGGGCAGGCCAGGATCTCCAGGAGGCCGGCTTCGAGCGGCATGAGGTGTCCCTTCGAACAAACGGTTGCGGTGCTGTTGCTGCCCTTCGGGCCAGGTCAGCCTACCGCCGGGAAACGGGGCGCGCGGCTCGGCACCCGCCCCGTTCTCCGGCACTCGCGAGCGGGTCAGCCGGTCGCGCGGACGAGGTCCAGGACCTCGTCGCGGATCTTGGCCATGGTGGCCTCGTCACGGGCCTCCACGTTCAGGCGCAGCAGAGGCTCGGTGTTCGACGGGCGCAGGTTGAACCACCAGTCCTCGGCCGCCACCGTCAGACCGTCCAGCTCGTCGATGCCGACACCGTCCTGGTCCGCGTAGGCCGCCTTGACGGCCGCCGCGCGGGCCGCCTGGTCGGCGACCGTGGAGTTGATCTCGCCCGAGCCCGCGTAGCGGTCGTACGAGGAGACCAGCTCCGAGAGCGGGCCGTCCTGGCCTCCGAGGGCGGCGAGGACGTGGAGCGCGGCGAGCATGCCCGTATCGGCGTTCCAGAAGTCCCTGAAGTAGTAGTGCGCCGAGTGCTCGCCGCCGAAGATCGCGCCCGTCTTCGCCATCTCCTCCTTGATGAAGGAGTGGCCGACGCGGGTGCGGACCGGGGTGCCGCCGTGCTCACGGACGACCTCGGGGACCGACCAGGAGGTGATCAGGTTGTGGATGACCGTGCCGCCGGGCGTCTTCGCCAGCTCGCGGGCGGCGACGAGCGCCGTGATCGCCGACGGGGAGACCGCCTCGCCGCGCTCGTCGACGACGAAGCAGCGGTCGGCGTCGCCGTCGAAGGCGAGACCGAGGTCCGCGCCCTCGGCCCGGACGCGGGCCTGGAGGTCGACGATGTTCGCCGGGTCGAGCGGGTTGGCCTCGTGGTTCGGGAAGGTGCCGTCGAGCTCGAAGTACATCGGTACGAGGTCGAGCGGGAGGCCCGCGAAGACGGTCGGGACGGTGTGGCCGCCCATGCCGTTGCCCGCGTCCACGACGACCTTCAGGGGGCGGATCGCCGCCAGGTCCACCAGCGCCTTCAGGTGGGCGGCGTAGTCGGCGAGGGTGTCCCGCTCGGTGATCGTGCCGGCCGTGGCGGCGGCCTCGGGGGCGCCCTCGTCGGACCAGCGCTCGACGAGCGCGCGGATCTCGGAGAGGCCGGTGTCCTGGCCGACGGGGGCGGCGCCCGCGCGGCACATCTTGATGCCGTTGTACTGGGCCGGGTTGTGGGACGCGGTGAACATGGCGCCGGGCAGGTCCAGGCTGCCCGAGGCGAAGTAGAGCTGGTCGGTCGAGCAGAGCCCGATCAGGGTGACGTCGGCGCCGAGGCGGGCCGCACCGCGGGCGAAGGCGCCCGAGAGGCCCGGCGACGAGGGCCGCATGTCGTGGCCGACCACGATCGCGTCGGCGGCCGTCACCCTGACGAACGCGGCGCCGAACAGTTCGGCGAGCGTCTCGTCCCACTGGTCGGGCACCACCCCGCGGACGTCGTACGCCTTCACGATCTGCGACAGATCAGCAGCCACGGAACAACCCTCCTGAATACGCCTTCATCGGCACGCGTGTGCGGCGCGTGTACAGGAGGCCCAACCTACCGGGGGCCGCTCACGGGAGGGCAGAGCGCCTTGGCCGCTCGGGGGAGGTTCGGCCACGGGAGCGTTCGGGAAGCGAGAGGTCCGGCCACGGGGTGTTCGGCGGCGAACGGTGCAGCCCCGGGCACGTTCAGGAGTCGGGGGAGCGCAGGACCCGCAGGTGTCCGCGGCGGCCGACCTCCATCGGGTCACCGCCACGGCCTCCGCCGCCCTTGCCGCCGGCCTCGGCCGCGCGTTCCTGGGGGCGGGCCGCCTCCCGTACCGCGTTGGCGAGGGCCTCCAGGTCGTCCCCGCTCGGGCGGGCCGGGGCGGATCCGTCGGTGAGCCGCACGACCTCCCAGCCGCGCGGCGCGGTGAGGCGCTCGCTGTGTTCGGCACACAGGTCGTAGCAGTGGGGCTCGGCGTAGGTGGCGAGCGGGCCGAGGACCGCAGTCGAGTCGGCATAGACGTACGTCAGTGTCGCGACGGCAGGGCGGCCGCACGCGGTGCGCGAACAGCGACGTACAGGGCTCACGACGTTGGACGGTACCGCACTCTTGAGCGGGCCGCGACGACTCTCCACCAGGTCACTCCACCGTGTCGCGGTGTGACGTCGGACACGGGCCCTCTCGGGAGGACCGTCCTGACCTGCGCGTAAGGAGGAGAACGGGGGTGGGGACGACGGGCGATCCGGACACCGTCCGAGCGGAATCCGGTCAACCACGGCCAGATGGCCGATCGCGGGACCCCATCGAATCGAGCCCTCGCTTGGCCGGAACGTTCAACTATCGACAGCCCGGGTCCGGAGGAATCGCGGTGGCACGTGTGCGCCACGGCCGACTGACACTGAGGAGAGTTACGCTGCGTCAGTGATGGACAGTCCTGTGCCGCCGCGCCCCTCGTCCCGTCCGGCCCAGTCCCAGGCGGGCGATTCCCGCTCCCCCGAGACGCGCCCCTCGGAGACGCGGCCGGAACCGCCGGAGCCCCGGACGCGTCGCCGTGACCGTCACGGCCGCGGGATGCGGGGGCCCGTCGCCCCGCCGCAGGTGCCGTTGTCGGCGAGCCGGGCGGACACGTTCCGCGATCTGGTCCTGGACTCGGTGGAGCGCCTGGAGCGGCGCTGGCCGCAGCTGGCGGACGTCGAGTTCCTGGTGCTCGACGTGCCGCCCACGGTGTCGGGCGAGTCGGTGCCGCTGGGCGGCTCCGCGCCCGCGGCGAAGGGCGGGCCTGCCCGGGTGGTCGTCTACCGGCGGCCCGTCGAGATCCGCTCGAAGAGCCGGGACGAGCGGGCGCTGCTCGTCCACGAGGTCGTGGTCGAGCAGGTGGCGGAGCTGCTGGGCCTCTCCCCCGAGTCGGTCGACCCCCGGTACGGGCAGGACTGAGACCGGTACGGGCAGGACTGGGTCCGGTACGGGCAGGACTGAGTCCGGTACGGGCAGGACTGGGTCCGGCTCAGTCGTCCAGGACCGAGAGGTCCTGGTTCGCCCTCGGGACCTCTACCGTGCCCCGGTCGTCCACCAGGGTCTGGATCGTGAACATGGGGATGCCGTCGTCCGGGAGGGCCAGCATGCGGGCCGCGTGGACCGGGCCGCCCGAGACCGGTTCGACCGTCACGGCGTAGGAGCCCTTGAGGCCGGCCGGGACCAGCTCGGTCACCTTCGTCGTCGTTCCCTCCTTGACCGTGACGGTCTTGGAGACCGGCGTGCCCCCTCCCGTACCGGCCGAGGCGGTGACCTTGACCTGGGCCGCGGCGCCCGGCGCCGTCAGCGTGAGGGTCGAGCCCGCGGCGCGGTTGTCGGCGACGGTGGCGCGGGCGCCGATGGCCGCGGTGGCCGGGATGTACGCGACCTCCTGCTTGTCGCCCTTGCCGCGCACGACGCGCAGCGCGGCGACGAAGGACGCCGACTTCTTGGGGTCCGAGGGCGTGAGCAGCAGCGCGCCGGCCTCACCGCGGGTGAGGTCCGGGAAGTCGACGGCCGCGGTCATGCCCGACTTCACGTGCAGGGACTCCGCGCCGGCCGGGACGATCGTGCCGGCCTCGCCCACCAGCTGGATCTTCAGCTCGGCGTCGTCCTCGCCGGGCGCGTACGCCACGAGGCGCACGGAGGTCGCGTCGGCGGGGATGCCGGGCAGGACGGCGGTGGAGGCCGGGTCGGCGGTGGCGGGGAGCCAGTCGCTGCCGAGCTTCTCGTCGGCGGAGCCGACGACCGCGCCGACCCGGCCGCTGCGGGTGGTGACGTGGACGGTCACGTCGGCCGCCGGTGCCGCGCCGGTGAGTGTGGAGAGCAGGACGGGGACGGTGGAGTGGGCCGGGACGGGGATGCCGTCGTTGAGCTGCGAGGCGAGTTCGCCCTCGGCGCCGTACAGCTGGATGTCGGCGACGGCGGCGGTGTCGTCGGGGTTGGTGAGGTGGACGTAGTCCTGGCGCTGCTTGGCCGTGGAGGCGCCCGGGAACCAGAAGTCCGTGTCAGGGGCGGTGCAGGTCACGCCGAGGAGGCCGCGCGAGCCGCCCGCCGGGACGACGGTGGTCTGCTGGACCGTCCAGCCGGGGGCGAGGCCGCCGGTGGCCGAACCGGTCAGGGCGGGGGCCGTGGGGCCGTTGGCCTCGGCGGCGACGGGCTTGCCGGGCTCGGTGACGGTGGCCGGTGCCTTGACGGCCGCGGGCTTCTTCGCCGCGGTGCCGCCGGGGGTGGCGGCGCCCGCGGCGGCCTTGAGTTCGGCCTTGGCGGCGGTACCGGGCTTGGCGGAGCCGCTGCCGGTGGCGCCCGGGGTGAACGAGGTGTAGTCGGTCTCGGCCACCTCGGACGTGCTGGGCGCCGGGCAGAGCAGGCTGGAGCGCTCCACGGGCAGCTTCGCGGGAGCCTTGGCCCCGGCGGTGGCCGAGCCGTCGGGCGCGGTCAGCGCGGCGAAGCCGGTGACGGCGGCGAGGGCGGTGGCGACCGCGATCAGGGAGAGGGTGGGGCGCTTCACTGGTTGCTGCTCCCGTCGGGACGCTGCTCGGTCTCGTAGCCGTAGGTGTACGGGTCGTACGTCGCTTGCGGGTCGTAGCCCTGCTGCTGCCCCTGCTGCGGGTACTGCTCGTACTGCTGGGGGTCGTAGCCCTGCTGCGGGTCGTAACCCTGCTGGGGGTACTGCTCGTACTGCTGCTGGTACGGATCGGTGCCGTACTCGGCGTACTGCTGGGGCTGGGCGTAGTAGCCCTGCTGCGCGTACTGGTCCTGCTGGTGCTGCTGGTCCTGCCAGTCCGCGGGCGCGTAGGCCTGCGCCTGCTCCTGCGCCTGCTCCTGTGCCCCTGCCCCTTCCTGCGGTACGGGGACGAGCTCGGGGTCCCGCTCCTGCTCGGCCTCCGCGGCGGCCTCGGCCTCCGCGGCGGCGCGCAGGCGGCGGGCGCGGCGGCCGTCGCCCTCCATGGCCTGGGCGGGGATGGCGACCTCCTCCTCCGGCAGGTCGTCGTCGATCTCGCGGCGCCGCCCCGGCAGGGCGAGGACGAGCAGGACGACGGCGAGACCGACCTGGGCCCAGATCCACAGGGTGTGGGTGAGCGGCTGGTCGTACGTGAGGTCGAGCCTGCCGCCCTCGGCGGGGAGTTCGAAGCCCTGCGCCCAGCCGTCGACGGTGGTCCGCGTCAGCTCCTTGCCGTCGAGGGTGGCGGTCCAGCCCTCGTCGGCGCGGTCGGCGATGCGCAGGACGCGGCCCGCGGGGCCGGACGGGATCTTCGTGTGCGCCTCGACGGGGCCGGCGGCGACGGCGACCGGCCCGGCCGCAGCGTCGGCCGGCTTCGCGGGGTCCGCCGGCTTCGCCGTGTCCGTGGCCTTCGCCGCCGGGACGATGGTGGCGCGGGCGACGACGCGCTCGCGGGCGACGGTCCACAGGGCGCTGCCGTCGAGCTGGCTGAGCCGGCTGAGGCCGGGAGTGGCGTCGAGGACGCGGCTCATCTGGCGCGGGGCCCCGTCCCGTACGAGGACGTAGCGGATCGCGTAGCCGCTGAGCTCCTCGGTCTGGTCGGCGCCGGAGCCTGCCACCAGGTGCGCGACGACCTTGTCCAGGCCGGCGTCGCTGCCGCCCGCCTCGGCCAGTTCGGCGTCGCCGAGACGGCCGCCGGAGCCGCGGACCAGGGTGTACGAGACCTCGCCGGGCGAGGTGCCGCCGAGGACGAGGGTGCGGGGCTGGTCGTCGGTGTCGCTCTCCTCGGCGACGAACGCCGGGACCTGGACGGGGTCGCGCCGGGTCAGCGGGCCGTCGGCACCGCCGACCATCCAGCCGGCCGCGGCCACGACCGGGCCGAGGGCGGCGGCGAGCGCGATGAGCGCGGCGACCGGCTGACGCCAGCCGAAGCCGTGCGCGGCGACGCGGGTGCGTCCGCGCTCGGCGCCGATCATGCCGGCGGCGAGCAGGGCCGCGCCGTAGACGAGGGTGGCGGGACCGGCCCAGCCGGTGCCGCCCGCTCCGTTGGAGAGCGCGGCGAAGAGGAGACCGACGAGGGCGACGGTCCAGGCGGCGCCGACGGCGAACCGGCGCTCCTCGCGCAGCAGTCCGGCCAGCGCGGCGAGCACGATGCCGATGAGGAGGAGCCCGCCGGTGGTGGTGCCGGGGCCGCCGGGGCTGATCCCGAGCAGGTCGAGCGCGGAGGCCGTGCCCGTACGGATGTCGAGTCCGGCCTCGCGAAGGAAGGCGGAGGGACCGGTCAGCAGGGACAGCGACCAGGGCGCGAGGACGAGGACCGGGGTGCCGACGGTGGCGAGGAAGCGAAGGCCGTAGGCGGTGATGTCGTCGCGGCGCAGGACGAGAACGGCGATGCCGAGGACGACGGCGAGCGGCCAGACGATCGGCGTGAACGCCATCGTGAAGGTGAGGAGGAAGGTGTACGCCCAGGTGGCGCGCCAGCTGCCGCGGGCTCCGTCGGGGCCGCCGGTCAGGCCGTGGGCGGCGACGGCGGCGCGGGCGATCAGCGGGAGCAGGATCGCGAGGACGGCGGTGCCGAGCCGGCCGGCGGCGAGTGCGCCGGTGGCGGCGGGCAGGAAGGCGTACGCGATGGCGCCCCAGGCGCGCAGCAGCGGGGACTCGACGATCGGGCGGGCGGCGAAGTAGGCGGTGAAGCCGGCCAGCGGGACCGAGCAGACGAGCAGCACGGTGAGCGCGAAGGAGGTGGAGCCGAGGAAGAGGGCGGAGAGTCCGGCCAGCACGGCGAGGTAGGGCGGTGCGGTCTGGGTGCCGCCGGTGCCGAGGGCGTGCCAGCTGTCGGCGTACCGTCCCCACAGCTCGGAGACGGTGTCGGGGGCGGGCAGCAGGGTGCCGCCGGCGAGCGAACCGCCGCCGTACAGACCGCGGCAGGCCACCACGGAGATGAGCAGGAGCAGGGCGAAGAGGACGGGCCCGGGCTTGCGGGCGATCTTCTTCAGCCGGGCGAACTGCTCGACTTCGAGGAAGTCGGCGTCGTCGCCGCCGGGGCCGGACTCGACCGCGCCGTGGCGCGATCCGCCGGAATCGGCGTCGGAGCCGGCGAAGTTCGCGACGACCTGTTCGGCGGTGGCGCGGACGGTGGCGCCGGGCGGCGGGAAGAGCGCGCGGAGTTCGCTCGCGGGGACGGCGGGGTTCTTGCGGCGCCGGCGGGCGGCGAGGATCTTCTCGGGGCGCAGCAGGGTGGCGAAGAGACCCATGACCTCGTCGACGGCCTGGCCGGGGACCTTGCCGACGAGATACGCGAGCGTGCGCAGGAGCGTGCCGACGATCAGCCGGATCAGGACGTACGGCAGGGTGGCGCCGCGGCTGTTGGCGAGGAGGGTGTAGACGGCGCCGGCCTTGTCGACGCGGTGCGGGTTGGCCACGGAGCGGCCCGCGCAGTCGACGGTGCGGCGTTCGCGGGCGGAGGCCTCGGCGTGCCGCAGGACGGCGTCGGGGGCGACGAGGACGCTGTGGCCGGCGGCGTGGGCGCGCCAGCACAGGTCGACGTCGTCACGCATCAGGGGCAGGCGCCGGTCGAAGCCGCCGAGCTCCTCGAAGACGTCGCGGCGGATGAGCATGCCGGCGCTGGAGACGGAGAGGACGGAGCGGACCTGGTCGTGCTGGCCCTGGTCCTGTTCGCGGCGGTCGAGGCCGGTCCAGCGGCGGCCGCTGCGGGCGATGGAGACGCCGGCTTCGAGCAGCTGCCTGCGGTCGTACCAGCCGCGGAGCTTGGGTCCGACGACTGCCGCGTACGCGTCCGCGTCGGCGACGCGCAGGAGTTCGGCGAGGGCGTCGGGCTCGGGGGCGCAGTCGTCGTGGAGCAGCCAGAGCCACTGCACGGGCTCGCCGTGCGGGAGTTCGGGCAGGTCGTAGGCGTCGTCGCTCCAGGTCCTGCTGACCGGGTCCCAGCCGCTGGGCCGCTTGAGATAGGTGAGTTCCTCGGGTCCGAGCACGGGCGCGGTGCGCGCGGCCTCCTCGACGGCGGCGCCGAAGCCCGTACGGCGCGCGAGGTGCAGCACACGGTCGACGCCGATCGCGTCGGCGAGGAGCTGCGCGGATTCGTCGGCGCTGCCGGTGTCGGCGGCGACGACGTTCTGCACGGGTCGTTCCTGGGCGAGCAGCCCGGCGAGGGCGTCCGGCAGCCAGCGGGCGCCGTCGTGGGCGACGAGCACGGCGGTGACGACGTGTCGCGGAAACTCAGGAGTTGAGGACATCGAGGTACGGGCCCTCCGGCCGGGGGTCGCCCGCGGGGGGCGTGGGTACGTCTCGGACGGGGCCCCACACTAACGGCTGCCAGGAAAAGGGTCCGCCTCCTGTGGGCGGAGCACAGGAGGCGGACCGTTCGATGTGTACGGGTGTGGGTGGTTCGGCGGGTGGGACGCCGGTCAGACGGCCGCCTTCTTGAGGCGACGGCGTTCGCGTTCCGACAGACCGCCCCAGATACCGAATCGTTCGTCGTTCTGCAGGGCGTACTCCAGGCATTCGGAGCGGACCTCACAGGCGAGGCAGACCTTCTTGGCCTCGCGGGTCGAGCCGCCCTTCTCGGGGAAGAAGGACTCGGGATCGGTCTGGGCGCACAGTGCGCGCTCCTGCCAGCCGAGTTCCTCGTCCGCGTCCTCGACCAGCAGTTCCTGGAACAACTCGGTCATGTGCGCCCCTCGTCTGTTCTTCGCGTCCCCGTGATGTTGCCGTCCCCGCTGCCGGTCGAACGACACGAGTGAAATTACAAGTTTGTGCTCTGTGCGAGTCAAGCCGGAATCTGCTATTGGGTCCGGTATTCACTCTGCGGAACCAAGGCTATGCGGAAAGTGTTCAAATCACCAAAAACCTGACACATGCCACCGGCCTGACCGCACCGCTCCCTCTTACAGAGAGAGACGCCCGAAGTGTGGATCTTGTTGCGACTCCGCCGCGGAAGCGATCCGGATCACAGTCTGATCACGGGACCCCAGCCGCGTTTACGGGCACGGATGTTGCGCCATGTCTCCCGCTCGGCGGCTGAACAAACCTTTCTTCCGCCTCTGTAACCGGATGAGGTGAAACATTAGCCCCAAAACGGGCATTGAGTTGACAGTCGGGTGGCCCTCCCTGCACCTTTGATGCCATGCCAGCGACCTCAGCGCCCTCCGCGACCCACGCCCGTGGGTACCGCCGCGCTGTCCAGGCGCGCTGTTGCTGTTGCTGTTCCAGCTGTTGATGCCCCCGAGCTCCAGCACCGTTCTCCCGCGTTGCCCGCGTTCCCTGCGTTGCCCCGTGTAACCCCCTGAACGTTCTCTGCGTGACCCCCGCCACGACTTCTGTTACTGCCGAGGAACCACCGCACCCATGAACAGCGACAGCGACCTTCAGATCGCCGGCGACATCCTCGAGGTCCAGCACCTCCTGCAGCCGGCCCGTGAGCACCCCTCCACCGTGGCCGAGTTCGTCGGCCTCGCCCGTTCCCTCGCCGCCGACCGCGCGCAGTGGGCCCCGCATGTCGAGTACGACGCCACCACCCGCTGGTACCACCGGCTGCGCACCGGCCCCGGCTACGAGGTCTGGCTGCTCTCCTGGGTGCCCGGCCAGGGCAGCGGTCTCCACGACCACGGCCCGTCCTCCGGCGTACTGACCGTCCTGGAGGGTGAGCTGACGGAGCGTACGGAACGGGGCGTACGGAAGCTCGGCGGGGGCGCGACGCGGGTCTTCGCGCCGGGGTACATCCATGAGGTCGTCAACGACTCCCTCGAACCGGCGGTCAGCCTGCACGTCTACTACCCGGGCCTCACCGAGATGCCCACGCACGAGTCCCTGCAAGCGCAGTGCGCCCCGCTGGCCCCGGCGGCCCCGGTCGGCCTGGCCCCGGCCGCCCCCTGAGCCGTGCCGGCCTGACACACTGATCCACATGCGCATTGTGGTTCTGGCCGGTGGCATCGGTGGTGCCCGCTTCCTTCGCGGCCTCAAGCAGGCGGCTCCGGACGCGGAGATCACGGTCGTCGGCAACACCGGTGACGACATCCATCTCTTCGGGCTGAAGGTCTGCCCGGACCTCGACACGGTGATGTACACCCTCGGCGGTGGCATCAACGAGGAGCAGGGCTGGGGCCGCGAGGACGAGTCCTTCACGGTGAAGGAGGAGCTCGCGGCGTACGGGGTGGGACCCGAGTGGTTCGGTCTCGGCGACCGCGACTTCGCCACGCACATCGTCCGTACGCAGATGCTGGGCGCCGGCTATCCGCTCAGCGCGGTGACCGAGGCGCTGTGCGCGCGCTGGCAGCCGGGCGTACGGCTGCTGCCGATGTCCGACGACCGCGTCGAGACGCACGTCGCCATCGAGGTGGACGGCGAGTCGCGGGCGGTGCACTTCCAGGAGTACTGGGTGAAGCTGCGGGCGTCCGTGGACGCCCAGGCCGTGGTGGCCGTCGGCGCGGAAGCCGCGAAGCCCGCGCCGGGCGTCCTGGAGGCCATCGCCGAGGCGGACGTCATCCTCTTCCCGCCGTCGAACCCGGTCGTGTCGGTCGGCACGATCCTGGCCGTGCCGGGCATCCGCGAGGCGATCGCCGAGGCGGACGTGCCGGTGGTCGGCCTCTCCCCCATCGTCGGCGACGCGCCCGTGCGGGGCATGGCCGACAAGGTCCTCGCGGCGGTGGGCGTGGAGTCCACGGCCGCGGCGGTGGCGCGGCACTACGGCTCGGGGCTGCTGGACGGCTGGCTGGTCGACACGGTGGACGCGGGCGTCGTCGAGGACGTCGAGTCGGCAGGGATCCGCTGCCGGGCGGTGCCGCTGATGATGACCGACCTGGACGCGACGGCGGCGATGGCGCGCGAGGCGCTGGCGCTGGCGGAGGAGGTCCGGGGATGACGGGTCCTGCGGACGGCACGGCGGGGGACCCGGCCCCGGGCGGCTATCGGGTGTGGGCGCTCGACGGGCTGCCCGAGGTACGCGGCGGGGACGATCTCGCCAAGCTGATCGCCTCCGTCTCCCCCGGTCTGCGGGACGGGGACGTCCTGCTCGTCACCTCCAAGATCGTGAGCAAGGCCGAGGGGCGGGTGATCGCCGCCGACGACCGGGAGGAGGCGATCGACGCCGAGACGGTACGGGTGGTGGCGCGCCGCGGTCCCCTGCGGATCGTCGAGAACCGGCAGGGCCTCGTCATGGCCGCGGCCGGGGTCGACGCGTCCAACACCCCCGCCGGCACGGTCCTGTTGCTGCCCCTCGACCCGGACGCCTCGGCGCGCGCGATACGGGACGGGCTGCGCGACACGCTCGGCGTCGACGTCGGTGTCGTCGTCACGGACACCTTCGGGCGGCCCTGGCGCAGCGGTCTCACCGACGTGGCCATCGGCGCCGCCGGTGTCCGCGTCCTCGACGACCTGCGCGGGGGCACGGACGCGTACGGCAATCCGCTCAGCGCGACGGTCGTCGCCACCGCGGACGAACTCGCCGCCGCGGGCGACCTGGTGAAGGGCAAGGCGAAGGGCCTCCCGGTCGCCGTCGTCCGCGGGCTGCCGCACGTGGTGGACGGTTCCGCCGACGAGGGTGCGCGGGCGCTGGTGCGCGGCGCCGCAGACGACATGTTCCGGCTCGGGACCTCCGAGGCGGTCCGGGAGGCGGTGACCCTGCGGCGTACCGTCCGGGAGTTCACCGACGAGCCCGTCGACCCGGGCGCGGTACGGCGTGCGGTCGCCGCCGCCGTCACGGCTCCGGCGCCGCACCACACCACGCCGTGGCGGTTCGTGCTCCTGGAGTCGGAGGCCTCGCGCACCGGGCTGCTGGACGCGATGCGTGAGGCGTGGATCGCGGATCTGCGGCGGGACGGCAAGTCGGAGGAGTCCATCGCCAAGCGGGTGCGCCGCGGCGACGTGCTGCGCAACGCCCCGTACCTCGTCGTGCCCTGTCTCGTCATGGACGGCTCGCACCACTACGGCGACCCGCGGCGCGACGCCGCCGAGCGCGAGATGTTCGTGGTCGCGGCGGGCGCGGGTGTGCAGAACTTCCTGGTGGCTCTCGCGGGCGAGCGGCTGGGTTCGGCGTGGGTGTCCTCGACGATGTTCTGCCGCGAGGTCGTGCGGGACGTCCTCGGGCTGCCGGCGGACTGGGACCCGATGGGCGCGGTGGCGGTGGGTCACGCGGCGGCGCCGCCGAAGGACCGGCCGACACGGCAGGCGGGCCGGTTCATCGAGGTGCGCTGACGCGTCCCGGCGGAGGGCCGGTGAACGGCCTCAGAGCGCCGCGATGTTCCCCGGCGTCATCCGGGGCGCGCGGCGCGGGGGGACGCGGCCGCTGAGGAGGACGAGGCGGGCCGCGCGATGGCGCTGGCCCGCGTACGGGGCGAGGAGTTCGAGCATCGCCGCGTCGTCGGCGGTCCGGTCGCCCGCGAGGGCGTACCCGACGATCGACGGCAGGTGGTAGTCGCCGACGGAGACCGCGTCCGGCGCGCCGTTGCTGCGCTGGACCGTCTCGGCCGAGGTCCAGGGGCCGATGCCGGGGATCAACTCCAGCCGCCGCTGGGCTTGTTCGGGCTCCATGGCCGCCGCCTCCTCCATGCGACGGGCGACCTTGACGGCCCGCAGGATCGTGGCGGCGCGCTTGTTGTCGACGCCCGCGCGGTGCCACTCCCAGGACGGGATGAGCGACCAGGTACGGGCGTCGGGCACCACGTGGAGGCGGTGGCCCTCGGGGCCGGGGGCGGGCTCGCCGTACTTCCGTACGAGCAGCCGCCAGGCGCGGTAGGCCTCGTCCGTGGTGACCTTCTGCTCCAGGATCGAGGGGATCAGCGACTCCATCACCAGGCCGGTGCGCGTCAGCCGGAGGCCGGGCCGGGCGCGGTGCGTGGCGGCGAGGAGCCGGTGGCGGGGGACGAAGGCGTCCGGGTCGTCCTCGGCGCCGAGCAGCCGCGGCAGCCCGTCGAGCAGCCACTGGGCGCCCGGCCCCCAGGCCTCGGCCTCCGCCGTGCCCTGCCGGAGGGCGACCCGGAGCGTGCCGGGGCCTTCCGGGGTGCGGGCGGTGCGCCAGACCGAGCCGTCGGGCGTCGTACGGAAGGTGGGGTCGGCGGGGCCGCGGCGGAGGGGCCCGAGGGTGAGGCCGAGGTCGGTGGGCGCGTCGGGGGTCCAGCGGCGGGTCGCACCCCGGGCGACCGGGGCGACCGGGGCGTCCGACCGGGCGGCGGGTACGGGGACGTGGCCGCCGCGCACGGTGGTGCGGGTGCTGGGGGTGCGGGTGCTGGGGGTGCGGGGTGGGAAGCGGCCGGCCATGTGTATGAGCGTATCCGGGCCCCTGGCGGACGGCCCCGAGAAGGCGCCGCCCGCCAGGGCACGGGCGCAAGGACCGGACGCGCCCGCCAGGGCGCCGTCCCGCGTGCCCACCCTCCCCCAGACGTCGTCCGGGGGGACCCCCAGCCCCAGCGGGACGAATGCCCACACGGGACGGCGGCGCTACTGGTCCGACGAGAAGCGGATCGCTCGGGCCGGGAGTGTGGTGTCGCACCAGATGCGGACGCCTTCGCGGAGTTCGTTGTCCGGGCCCACCTGGGCGCCGTCCCCGATGACCGCGCCCGTCAGGACCGTGCGCGCGCCGATGCGGGCGCCCGCGCCGATCAGGGAGTCGGTGATCACCGCGCCCGGTTCGACGATCGCGCCCGCGTGGAGGGTCGAGCCCGAGATGCGGGCGCCCTCGCCGACGACGGCGTCGGCGCCGACGACCGTGCCGCCCGTGAGCTTGGCGTCCGGGGCGACGCGGGCCGTCGGGAGGACCAGACGGTCGCCGCAGCGCCCGGGGACGGCCGGGGACGGGGCGCGGCCGAGGACCAGGTCCGCGGAGCCGCGCACGAAGGCCTGCGGGGTGCCGAGGTCGAGCCAGTACGTGGAGTCCACCAGGCCCTGGAGGTGCGCGCCGGTGGCGAGGAGCTCGGGAAAGGTCTCGCGCTCCACCGAGACGGGCCGGCCGGCCGGAATGGTGTCGATGACCGAGCGGCGGAAGACGTACGCCCCCGCGTTGATCTGGTCGGTGACGATCTCCTCGGGCGTCTGCGGCTTCTCCAGGAACGCCGTGACCCGCCCGGTCGGGTCCGTCGGGACCAGGCCGAACGCCCTCGGGTCGTCGACCCGGGTCAGGTGCAGCGAGACGTCCGCGCCCGAGGAGTCGTGGGTGGCGACCAGGGCCTGGATGTCCAGGCCCGTCAGGATGTCGCCGTTGAAGACGAGGACCGGGTCGTCCGGGCCGGAGTGCAGGCGCGAGGCGACGTTGCGGATCGCGCCGCCCGTGCCGAGCGGCTCCTCCTCGGTGACGTACTCCAGGCTGAGCCCCAGCGACGAGCCGTCCCCGAAGTACGGCTCGAAGACCTCGGCCAGGTACGAGGTGGCGAGCACCACGTGCTCGACACCCGCGGCCCTGGCCCGTGCGAGCTGGTGCGTCAGGAACGGCACACCGGCCGCGGGGACCATCGGCTTGGGGGTGTTCACCGTCAGCGGGCGTAGCCGTGTGCCCTTGCCACCGACCAGGAGGATCGCTTCTGTCACCTGTCGTCTCTGCTTCCTGTCCGGGGCCGGTCTCATCGCCCGTCACGTTGTCTCGTTCGCTCGTCCGGGCGATATGACCGGTCAGTTTATGCAGATGGTCGGACCGGCGATCGCATCACCGCCCCTGGTACTTCGCGGAAGCGGTGCGTGCGGTGCCGAGCTTGCCGTAGAGGCGGGCGCCGGGGCAGGCCGTGGAGTAGCCGTCACGGTGTCCCGCGATGGAGTTGAATGTGACCTTCTTGCCCTTTTTGTACTTCCCGCCGGCGGAGACGAGTGTCGTCTTCCCCTTCGGATTCACCCCGTGCAGCCCAAGCTTCCACGCCGTCAGCTTGGCGACGGCGGTGACGACGGCGGCCGGTGGAGTCGTCGAACCGTAGGTGCCGAGGACGGCGATGCCCATGCTGTTGGTGTTGAAACCGAGCGTGTGGGCGCCGCGCACCGGCTTGGCCACGCCCCCGGCGCGGCCTTCGTAGATGTTTCCGCACTTGTCGACGGCGAAGTTGTAGCCGAAGTCACGCCAGCCGCTGCTCTGGGTGTGGTAGCGGTAGATACTGCGGAGGACGGAGGGCGCCTGCTTGCAGGTGTAGTTGTTGCCGGTCGCGCTGTGGTGGACGAAGGCGGCCTTGACCGCCTTGGTGTAGACGAAGCCCTTCTCGCGCAGCCGCTCGTCGGCGCCCCAGCCCTTGCGGGTGATGATCCTCGGGCGCGGCCCGATGTACGGCTTCGCCGCGGCTGCCGCCGGGATCACCGCCGTACCGACGGAGGCGAGCTGGGCGTTCACGGAGGCGGCGGCCGCCTCCTCGGCGGTCGGCGCGCGGTGCACCGTGCGCGCTCCGTGCGCCAGCCCGGCGCGGGGCTCGGGTCCCCGGGCGGCGGCGGGCTCCGGTCCCGGGTCGACCAGCTCGATACGGAGGCCTTCCGGGAGCGCTTCGGCCACCGCCGCGGCGATGTCGTCCTGGTGGTCCGGCCGTACGCGGACCTCGACGCCGTCCGAGTCGCCGACCCAGAGCGGTGCCGTGGCCCCGCGGAGCGCGCCCGAGGCGGCCTCCGCGGTGCCGGGGTCGGCCCCGTGGTCGTCGTTGTGGATCTCGACGTCCTGCCACGCGGACCACTGCGCGTTCCCGGTCGCCCGGGTACGCACCTGGACCGTGCCGTGGAGGTGGGCACGGGCGTCGTCCCAGACGACGCCCACGAGGGAGAAGGGCCTGACGTCCCGTCGGGCCAGGCCCTGGACCCCGGCGCCGGCGCCGCCGACCGCACGGCGGCCGTCGCCGAGGGGAGCGAGCGGCAGGGACTGGGTGGAACCGGCGACGTCGGTCTCCTGCGGGACGGCGTCCGGCGCCGCTTCCCGGGCAGAGGGGTGCACGACCGGGTCCGCGGCGGGATCCGCGGCAGGTGGCACCGCCGCCGGCGCGGCGGCCGCGCCGAGTGGCAGCGCCCCCGCGGGGGTCGCGAGGGAGAACGGAAGGGCGAGCGCCGTCGCGCACGTGACGGCGATGGAGGTGGCGAGGTAGGCACGCATGGGGCGATCCTCCGTACGCCCCGCGGGTTCCGCTCGGCGGAATCGGGCACGGAAACTGACGGCCCGTCGGGCCGACCGGAGGACGGCGTCACCGGTACGGGGGGTCCCCGCCCCCCTCCCCGCGTACCCTTGCCCGCGTGAACGCCAGCGACCGCACCCCCGCCGACCTGCTGCGATCCGCGCTCGCCGCGGACCCGGCCCGCCCCTTGGTCACCTTCTACGACGACGCCACCGGTGAGCGCGTCGAATTGTCCGTGGCCACCTTCGCCAATTGGGTGGCCAAGACGGCCAACCTCCTCCAGGGAGAGCTGTCGGCCTCCCCCGGCGACCGGCTCGCGCTGCTGCTGCCCGCGCACTGGCAGACCGCGGTCTGGCTGCTCGCCTGCTCCTCCGTGGGAGTGACCGCGGAGTTCGGCGGGGACCCGGCCGACGCCGACTACGTGGTCGCGGGGCCGGACACGCTCGACGCCGGTCTGGCCTGCCCGGGAGACCGGATCGCGCTCTCGCTCGCCCCGCTGGGCCGCCGCTTCCCGGCCGCGCCCGCCGGCTACGCGGACTACGCGGTCGAGGTACCGAGCCAGGGTGACCGGTTCGCCCCGTTCGTCCCGGTGGACGCCGACGCCCCGGCCCTCCTCGTCGGCGGTACGGAACTGACGGGCGCGCAGCTCGTCGAGCGGGCGCGCGCGGACGCGGCGGCGCTCGGCCTCACCCCCGGGGCGCGGCTCCTCTCCGGGCGTCCGTACGACACCTGGGACGGACTCTCCGCCGGGCTGTACGCGCCCCTGGCGGCCGGCGGGTCCGTCGTCCTGTGCCGGAACCTGGACCTGCTGGCGCCCGAGGCGCTCGGGAAGCGGGTGGAGAGCGAGCGCGTCACGACGACCGCCGGCTGACGGCGGGCCGCCGCGGGACAAGCCACCGACGTTCCACCCGTATGGCGCACCGACTCGCCGAGTCCTCGGGTCCGCGCCTCAACTCCGGTACATGATCGGCGGGTACGCACCCCCTCCCGCACAACCAGGCGCCTGGTTCGGCCGTCTCACTCTTCGAACGGCGGCCCCCGGGGGCGCCGCCGACGCCGCGAAGGATGGACTCAGACGTGACGGACAGTCCCGGCACGCCCGCCGAACCGGAGGCCCCGCGCAAGCGCCACTGGCTGCGCTGGACGGCACTCGGGGTCTCGGTCGTCCTCCTCGCCGCCGCGGGAGTCGGCTGGTGGCTCTACCGCAAGCTCGACGGCAACATCACCACCGACACCGACGCCGCCGCGGAGCTGCTCAGATACGAGAAGGAGCGCCCCGCGGCCGGCGCGCTGGGGGCGCAGAACATCCTGCTCATCGGCTCCGACACCCGGACCGGAGCGGGCAACACCAAGTACGGAAAGGACAAGGGCACCCAGCGCTCCGACACCACGATCCTGCTGCACATCTCGGCGGGGCGGTCGAGCGCGACGGCCGTCTCCATCCCGCGCGACCTGATGGTGACCATGCCCAGTTGCCGCACTCCGGACGGAACGCGCACACGGGAACAATTCGCCCAGTTCAACTCGGCCTTCGAGATCGGCGGCACGGCCTGCACGATCCGCACCGTCGAGCGGCTGACCGCGATCCGGATCGACCACCACATGGTGATCGACTTCCGGGGCTTCAAGAAGATGGTCGACGCCGTCGACGGTGTCGAGATCTGCCTGCGGGAGGCGATCGACGACAAGGCCGCCAAGCTGCGGCTCAAGGCCGGGCGCCAGACGCTCAACGGTGAGCAGGCACTGGGCTTCGTACGGGCCCGCAAGTCGCTCGGCAACGGGAGCGACACGGAACGCATGGACCGCCAGCAGCAGTTCCTGGGCGCCCTGGTCAGCAAGGTGCAGAGCAACGGCGTCCTGCTGAATCCGACCCGGCTGTACCCGGTCCTGGACGCGGCGACGAAGTCGATCACGACCGACCCGGGGCTCGACTCGCTGCGGGATCTCTACGACCTGGCACGGTCGATGCGTTCGGTGCCCACGGAGAAGGTGCAGTTCCTCACGGTGCCGCGCCGGCCGTACTCGTACGACCCGAACCGGGACGAACTCGTACAACCTGCTGCGAGTCAACTCTTCAAGCAGCTGCGCGAGGACAAGCCCGTCACCGTGACACCGGGCACGGAGAGCGACGGGAGGCCGGGTGCCGTGAACGGCCCGAATCCCGCGCCGACACCGACGTTCTCGGGGCGCAACGCGGCGGACGGAGCGTGTGCCTAGGGGTGGGTGAGTAAAGGAGCGCCCAAGGAGTTGGAGGGGAAGAGGGCGGCAGAAGGGGTTTGGGCAAATTGCCCAGTTGTAAGGGGCGTGGAATTTGTCACGGACGTCGCCCCACGCTGAACTGGGCGGATAGTGTGACGCGATCCGGTGCTTCCGACCTCGTGGTCGCGCACTCAATGGATCGAACGACCGAGCGCCCACCGGGGGAGGCGCCTCGCGTGGCACCGACGGAGGATTCAAGTAACCGTGGACGCGCACAGCCGTGGACAGGCGGATGAGATCGACCCCGCCGACCAGTGGGTCCTCAACCCGCGAACGGGCAACTACGAACTGCGACTGAACCACTCCGCTGGGCAGTCGGCACCGCAGTCCCGCCCCCGCGGCGCGACCACTCCGGGCCCGAGATCCGCGGAGGGCTCCCGCTCCGCCGAGGGCTCCCGCACCGACCGGCGTTCCCGTACGACCGGCGCGCCGGCCGAGGCTCCCGTCCCCGGCCAGCGCCGCCGTCGTGCGCCCGAGGGCCCCGGCGGGCAGCAGCCGCAGCCGGGCCGCCGCAAGCGCAAGCCCGCGAAGTCCCGCAAGAAGAAGGTCCTGCTGTGGACCGGCGGGACGATGGCGCTCGTGCTCGTCGCCGGCGGCGTGGGCGCGTACGCGTACTACGAGCACCTCAACGGGAACATCAACAAGGTCGACGTCGTCGGTGCCGAGAGCACCGGGTTCAAGAAGGACCAGGCCGTCAACATCCTGCTGATCGGCACGGACAAGCGGACCGGTGACGGCAACGAGGGCTACGGCGACAAGAACAGCCCCGGCCACGCCGACACCACGATCCTCTTCCACGTCTCCAAGGACCGGACGAACGCCACGGCGATGTCCATCCCGCGCGACCTGAAGACCGAGATCCCCGAGTGCCAGACGAAGATGCCGGACGGCACCATCAAGACCATCCCGGGCCAGGCCGACGAGCGGTTCAACGTCAGCCTCGGCCAGTCCGACCGTGACCCCGGCTGCACCATGCGTACGGTCAAGAAGCTCACCGGGGTGACCGTCGACCACTTCATGATGGCCGACTTCAACGCCGTCAAGGAGCTGACCACGGCCGTCGGCGGCGTGAAGGTCTGCCTGGTCAAGCCGGTCAAGGACAAGGACTCCAAGCTCAACCTGCCCGCGGGCGAGTCGACGATCCAGGGCGAGCAGGCCCTCGCCTTCGTCCGTACGCGCCACAGCTTCGGCAACGAGAGCGACCTGGACCGGATCAAGGTCCAGCAGCAGTTCCTCAGCTCGATGATCCGGCAGATGAAGTCGGACGAGACCCTGACCAGTCCCGGCAAGCTGCTCGACCTCGCCGAGGCGGCCACCAACGCGCTGACCGTGGACTCCGGCATAGGAAGCATCGGGAAGCTCAAGTCCCTCGGCGAGGAACTGGCCAAGATCGACGCGAAGAACATCACGTTCACGACGCTCCCGGTCATCGACAACCCGGCCGAGAAGATCAAGGCCACGGTCGTGCCCGACCCGGTCAAGGCGCCGCAGCTCTTCGCGAACCTGAAGTCCGACATCTCCCTCACCGAGGTGAAGAAGAAGCAGCAGGACGCCAAGAACGCCCAGGCCGCCCTGTTGCAGGGCAAGCGGTCCACCGCGCGCGAGGTGCGCGTCGACGTCTACAACGGCAGCGGCATCCAGGGCGCCGCCCAGTCGACGATCAACTGGCTGCAGGTCGAGCAGGGCGTCACCCGGTCCACGAACAAGAGCAACGCCCCCGAGAAGGCGGCGAAGACCACGCTCGAGTACGCACCGAACCAGGCCGATCAGGCCCGCAAGCTGGCAGACCTGATGGGTCTGCCCGCCACGGCTCTCAAGCCGGGCACACAGGACGCCGAGGCGCTCGCACCCATGACGCTCGTCCTCGGCTCCGACTTCAAGGGGGCGGGGGTGCCCATCACCGGTCCGGCAAAGGCGCCGGAAGGTGCGCAGACGGCAGACAAGAAGGTGTGCGCCCAGTGACCCGGAAACACCGGGCCGTGGCGCACTCCTGAGACGAGGGGGACCAGGGGTGGGACAGAACAGCGTGCGTGGGGAGGGGACCCGGGGACGCGTCCCGCACGCCCGTGATTTGGGCTGGGACGAGACGCTCTACGAGGACGAGGCCGAGGGGAGTTCGCGCGGCGGAGCCAGGACCGACGGGTCCAGGCGTCGCGGGACCAGGGGCGGCACGTCGACGACGGGCGAATCCACGGCCGGCGGCGACAGGGCCGCCGAGGACACCGCAGGCGGCGCCGCGAGCGGTGGCGGGGGCGGCGAGGGCCGCGCGAACCACCGTCGCAAAGGGCCGCGCCGGCGTGCCAGGAAGAGCGGTAAACGCAAGGTGCTGCGCTGGGTCGCCGCGACCCTGTCGCTGCTGATACTCGGCACGGCTGCCGCCGGATACCTGTACTACCAGCACCTCAACGACAACATCCGCGGCGGTAGCCGCGCCGGCGGCGACAGCGGTGTGAAGAAGACCGCGCCGAACGCGCTCGGCGACACCCCGCTCAACATCCTGCTGATCGGCTCCGACAGCCGCGCCGACGCCAAGAACGTGGCCCTCGGCGGCGGCAAGAACGAGCGGGACCGCAAGCCGCTCGCCGATGTGCAGATGCTGCTCCACATCTCGGCGGACCGCAAGAACGCCAACATCATCTCCATCCCGCGCGACACGATCGTCAAGATCCCGCAGTGCAAGGACAAGGACGGCCAGAGCTTCCCGGCCACCACCACCAGCCCCATCAACGAGACGCTGCAGCGCGGCGGTCCGGGCTGCACCCTCACCACGTGGGAGAGCATCACCGGCGTCTACGTCGACCACTGGATGATGGTCGACTTCGCGGGCGTGGTCGCGATGGCGGACGAGGTCGGCGGCGTACCGGTCTGTGTGAAGACGGGTGTGCACGACAAGTCGACCCGGCTCCAGAAGGGCGGTTCCGGCCTGAAGCTGAAGGAGGGGACCACCGAGATCAAGGGTGAGCAGGCCCTCCAGTGGCTGCGCACCCGGCACGCGTTCGGCAGCGACCAGAACCGCGCCAAGGCCCAGCACATGTACATGAACGGCATGATGGAGAAGCTCCAGAGCCAGAACGCCTGGACCGACACCGGACGCCTCATGGGGCTGGCCGAGACCGCCACGCAGGCGCTCCAGGTCTCGGACGAGATCCGCTCGGTGTCGAAGCTCTTCGACCTGTCGATGCAGCTCAAGAACGTGAAGCTGGACCGTCTCACGACGGCGACCGTCCCGACGGCCGAGTGGTCGCAGGACAGGAACAAGCTCGTCATGGTCGAGAGCGCCGCCGACAAGATGTGGTCGATGCTCCGCGACGACGTGGCCTTCGACAAGAACGGTGACCCGGCCGGCGCCAAGCCGTCCGCCTCCGCGAAGCCGAAGGGCCCGGCCGCGGCCGCGCCCGCGACGCTCGACGTCACGGTCGTCAACGGGACGAGCGGGGACGGCCTGCCGCCCACGGAGGGCCGGGCGGGCACGCTGGCCCAGACCCTGCAGGACAAGGGCTTCACGCAGGCGGAGTCCTCGAAGGCCGCCGAGGCCCGCAAGGACACCGTGGTCAAGTACCCCAAGGCGGACGGCGACCAGGGCAAGGCGGACGCGCTCTCCGTGGCCAAGGCGCTCGGTCTGCCCGACTCGGCCGTCCGCGCGGACGCCAAGGCGGAGAACATCACGCTGGTCGTCGGCGCGGACTGGCGCACGGGCGCCACGTACGAGAAGCCGAAGAGCGAGGCGGGCGACCTGCCGGACGGCGCGGACGACAAGGTGGACTGCATGGACGTCTACAGCGTCTACAAGTGGGACGGCAAGAGCTGACGCTCCCGCGCGCGGTGTACGAAGACGGCGACGGCCGGGCCCCCGAGGGGCCCGGCCGTCGCCGTGTGCGTGGCGGGAGCGTCAGACCTTGGCGGCCGGCACCGACGGGCGGCGGCTCGCGATGACCTTCTTCGCCAGCGCGCGCGGGCTCGTCAGGAAGCCGTAGCCCCAGGACATGTGCATCGTCGCGAGGGCCACCGGGATCTGGAGGCGGGCCTTCAGGGGCAGGCCCTTGCCCGCCGGGAGAGAGCCCGCGGTGATCGCGGCCAGGTAGCCGGCCGGGACGAGGAAACCGAGCGGGGTGAGGACCGCGCCCACCACCACGCCGGCCGCGATCGCGCAGACGGCGGTCGGCGGGGCGAGGTAGCGCAGGTTGATGGAGCCCTGGTGGTAGCGGGCCACGACATGGCGCCAACGGCCGTAGTCCTTGTACTGCTTCGCCAGCGCACGCACGCTCGGCCGCGGGCGGTACTGGACGCGCAGCTCGGGCGAGAACCAGATCAGGCCGCCGGCCTCGCGGATCCGGAAGTTCAGCTCCCAGTCCTGGGCGCGGATGAACTCGACGTTGTAGCCGTCCTGCTGCTCCAGCGCCTCGCGCCGGAAGACACCCAGGTACACGGTCTCGGCCGGGCCCGCCTCGCCACCGGTGTGGAAGGCCGCGTTGCCGACGCCGATCTTCGAGGTCATCGCGGCGGCGACCGCGTGCTCCCAGTCGTTCTCGCCCTCGGCGTGCATGATGCCGCCGACGTTCTGCGCACCCGTCTCCTCAAGGAGGCGGACGGCGGTCGCGATGTAGTCCGGCGACAGCATGCCGTGACCGTCGACCCGCACCACGATGGGGTGGCGGGAGGCCTTGATCGCCGCGTTGAGGGCGGCGGGCGTGCGGCCCGTGGGGTTGGCCACGGTGTGGACCCGCTTGCGGTTGTCGGACGCGGTTTCTCGTACGAGCTCGGCGGCGATCTCGTCGGTACGGTCCGTGGACGGGCCGAGCGCGATCACCACCTCCATCTCGCCGTCGTACTCCTGCTCGAGGATGTGACGGACCGAGTTGCGCAGGTGCCGTTCCTCGTTGAGGACCGGCATGATCACGGAGACGGGGGGCTGCATGGAATCCTCGGGGTTCCGGGGGTCGCCCCCGGGAGACAGCAGAATCGTCGGCCACGTTACCGCGAACGGGGGACACGAAGCGCGTCACGCGGACCGCCGCACCCTTGCGCTGATCGTATGGGCCTACGGTGCTCACGGCCCCCTTGTCCCACCCGCGGAGGTGTCCCCCGGTGCCCACACCGCCCCGCGCGCCTCGCCGCCGCCCGGCCGCCCGTCCCGTACCGGCGGCCCGCCGCGTCAGACGGGCCGCGCGACCACGGTGGGGCATGCGGATGGCGACGACCCTGTCCGTGCTCGTCCTGGGCGCCGGCGGGATCGGGCACGCACTGGTCACCGGCCTGGACACCGGGATCGACCGGGTCGACCCGTTCAAGGACATGAAGAACCGCCCCCAGGGCGGGCACGGCATGAACCTGCTGCTCGTGGGCACGGACGGGCGCGACAGCCTCACCAGGCAGCAGCGCAAGGCGTACCGGCTGGGCGGGGCGCCCTGTCACTGCACCGACACCGTGATGCTCGTGCACATCAGCGAGGACCGGGAGCGGGCGAGCGTGGTGAGCCTGCCGCGTGACTCGTACGCCGAGATGCCCGCGCACGTCGACGCGACCACGGGGAAGCGTCACGAGGCGCACCCGGTGAAGCTGAACGCCGCGTACGCCGAGGGCGGGCCGGGGCTCACGGTCCGCACCGTCGAGAACATGACGGGCGTCAAGATCGACCACTATCTGGAGGTCGACTTCACCAGCTTCATGAAGACGGTCGACGCGGTCGGCGGGGTCGACATCTGCACCGTCCGGCCGATGAAGGACAAGTACACCGGGCTCGACCTGGCGGCCGGGCCGCACCATCTGAACGGCGGACAGGCGCTCCAGTACGTGCGCGCGCGCCATGTGGACGGGGCGGCGGACCTCGGCCGGATGGAGCGCCAGCAGCGGTTCCTCGCGGCGCTGATCGACCGGGTGACGAGCGGCGGGGTGCTGCTGAACCCGGTCCGCTTCCGGCAGGTCTCCACGACCATGCTCGGCTCGGTACGGGCGGACCGGGGGTTCGGTACGGATCAGCTGCTGGGCCTCGCCAGGGCGATGCGGGGCTTCGACCCGGCGTCGTCGGAGTTCGTCTCCGTACCGCTCGGGGACGTGAGCTTCCCGGTGAAGGGGATCGGCTCCACGGTGAAGTGGGACGCGCCCAAGGCGCAGCGGCTGTTCCAGGCGCTGCGCGACGACCGGCCGCTCGCGCCGCCGGCGAAGGCGAAGGGCACGCCGGGCGGGACGGTCGTCGACGTGGCACCGAAGACGATCCGGGTGCAGGTCTACAACGGGACCCGGACGGACGGCCTGGGCCGCAGGGTGGACGACGCCCTGCGGGCCACGGGGTTCGACACGACGCGGGCGCCGCGCACCGGGGAGGGCCCGGAGGTGCGGCGCACGCTGGTGGAGTACGACCCGCGCTGGGACCGCTCGGCGAAGTCCCTGGCGGCGGCGCTGCCGGGCGCGGAGCTCCGGCCGGTGAAGGGGCGGGGCCGGACCCTGCGGGTGGTGGCCGGTCTGGACTACAGAAGCGTCAAGCCGGTACGGGCGGAGGAGCAGCCCAGCGGCGCCTTCGAGGCGGTCACGGGCGACCGCGTGGTCTGCCCGTAGGCGGGCCGGGCCTGGGGGTGCGCCGGGTCCGGGGGTGCGCCGGGCCTGGGGGCACGGCGGGTCTGGGGGCGCGCCGGGCCTGGGGATGCGCCGGGTCCGGGGGCGCGCCGCAGGGGCGTCGGTGTCAGTCCTCGTAGCCCTCGGCAGCGCGGCGCTCCCGGAGGTCCATGATCGCGCGGCGGCGGGCCAGTCGGTGGGTGCGACGGATCTGGGCCTCCTGGTAGCGGCGCTTGTCCTTCTCGGTCTCGGGGAGGACCGGCGGGACACGGCGCGGCTTGCCGTCGGCGTCGACCGCGGCGAAGACCAGGTAGGCGGAGGCGACCTGCTGGGCGGGGGTGGACTCGTTCCAGCGCTCGGCCATGACCCGCACGCCGACCTCCATGGAGGACCGGCCCGTCCAGTTGACCTGTGCCTTCACATGCAGCAGGTCACCGACGCGCACCGGCTCCAGGAACGCCATCTCGTCCATGGACGCGGTCACGGCCGGCCCGCCCGAGTGGCGGCCCGCGACGGCGCCCGCCGCGTCGTCCACCAGCTTCATGATCACGCCGCCGTGCACCGTGCCGAGGAGGTTGGTGTCGTGGCTGGTCATGATGTGGCTGAGCGTGGTGCGGGACGCGGAGGTGGGCTTGCCCGGAATTTCGGTCTCCGGACGGTCCGTGCGCTGGGCCTGTTCTGTCATGCCCTCCACCTTATGCCGGGTCCCGACCCGGTCCCCTTTGCATCAGCTTGGCAACAGCGCCGCCCCGATTCCCCACCCGCCCTGTCGGCCCCCGGGAGGCGGCCTGCACACTGGTCCGCATGAATGACTGGCCCGATGACAGCGGATACGGCCGTGGCGGCGCGAACTCGCAGCCCGAGGGCGCTCGCCGGATGCGCCATGTACAGCGCCCGCAGGTGCCCCAGCAGCCGCAGTACGACCCGCGGTACGACCAGGGGCAGGGCCAGGGTTACAACCCGAACTTCACCCAGCAACAGGCCACCGGGTACGACAGCGGCTACAACACCGGGCAGGTCTACGGCGGCGGCCACCAGAGCGGAGGCCACGGCACCGTACCGCCGCAGCACGACCCCCGGTACGCGCCCCAGCCGGCCGGCCGCCCGGCCCCGGACTGGCGCCGCCGCATCAAGATCGGCTCCATCGTCCTGGTCGTCGCGCTGCTGGGCTGGAGCGTCGGCACCTACGCCTGGGCCAGCTCCCGGATGCGCAACGAGGTCGATCTCTCCAAGGTCATCGAGCGGCCTGCGGCCGGCGACTGCACGACCTACCTGATCGTCGGCTCCGACAGCCGTGAGGGCATGTCGGCCGAGGAGAAGAAGAAGCTCCACACCGGCTCCGCCGAGGGCAAGCGGACCGACTCGATGATGATCCTCGCGGCCTGCTCCAGCGGGAACACGATGATCTCGCTCCCGCGTGACTCCTGGGTCACCATCCCGTCCTTCGTCGGCTCGGAGTCCGGCAAGAAGTACGGGGCGCGCGGCGGTTCCAAGCTCAACGCGGCGTACGCGATGGACGGCCCGGAGCTCCTGGTCCGCACGGTCGAGTTCAACACCGGGCTGCGCATCGACCACTACGCGGAGATCGGCTTCGCCGGCTTCGCCAACATCGTGGACGCGCTCGGCGGTGTCGAGATGAACATCGAGAAGGGCTTCAAGGACAAGAAGTCCGGCGCCGACTTCCAGGCGGGCGAGCAGACCCTCAACGGCGAGCAGGCCCTCGCCTTCGTCCGTACCCGGTACGCGTTCGCCGAGTCGGACCTGGCGCGGACCAAGAACCAGCAGAAGTTCCTCTCCGCGCTGGCGAACCAGGCGGCGACGCCGAGCACGATCCTCAACCCGTTCGCGCTGTACCCGACGCTCGGCGCCGGTCTGGACACGCTGATCGTGGACAAGGACATGTCGCTCTACGACCTCGGCCAGATGTTCTTCGCGATGAAGGGCATCAGCGGCGGCGACGGGAAGTCGATGAACATCCCGATCTCGGGCAGCGCGCCGCAGGGCTCGCTGAAGTGGGACATGCCGAAGGTGAAGCAGCTGGTCTCGCAGATCCAGAACGACGAGAAGGTCACGGTCACGTCGGACCGCTGACCCGAGCCGCAGCCGTACGGATGTGACAAGGGCGCCCCTCCGCAGGACGGAGGGGCGCCCTTTCTCCTTGCCTAGGGGAGGTTGCGGGCCATGACGATGCGCTGGACCTGGTTGGTGCCTTCGTAGATCTGGGTGATCTTGGCGTCGCGCATCATGCGCTCGACGGGGTA
>NZ_JBHXTV010000028.1:0-40586 GCF_042671585.1 Streptomyces sp. NPDC127129 | reverse complement strand
GGCACACCCGCCATCTTCAGCACGTTCGGCACATGACCGCCCCCACACCCCTCGATGTGGAACGCATGGATCGTCCGCCCGTCGAGCACCCGCAACGTGTCCTCGACGGAAAGACACTCGTTCAGGCCGTCACTGTGCAACGCCACCTGAACATCGTGCTCCTCGGCCACCCGCAGCGCCGTGTCCAGAGCACGCGTATGCGCACCCATGTCCTCATGCACCTTGAAACCCGACGCCCCGCCCTCCGCCAACGCCTCCACCAACGGCGCCGCATCAGAAGACGAACCACGCCCCAGGAAACCGATGTTCACCGGCCACGCGTCGAACGCACCGAACGCATGCTTCAGAGCCCACGGCGAGTTGACGCCAACCCCCCAGACAGGACCGAACTCCTGTCCGATGATGGTGGTCACACCCGAGGCGAGGGAGGCCTCCATGATGCGGGGGGACAGCAGGTGGACATGGGTGTCCACGGCACCGGCGGTGGCGATGAGGCCCTCGCCGGAGACGATCGACGTGCCGGTGCCGACGACGATGTCGACTCCGTCGAGGGTGTCGGGGTTGCCCGCGCGCCCGATGGCATGGATCCGGCCCTCACGGATACCGATCGACACCTTGCGGATGCCCTGAACCGCGTCGATCACCAGGACGTTGCTGATCACGACGTCGCAGGTCTCGCGGACGGCCGCCGCCTTGAGGTGAAGACCGTCGCGGGCGGTCTTGCCGAACCCGGCCAGGAACTCGTCACCCGGCTTCTGCGCGTCCGACTCCACCCGGACGACCAGCCCCGAGTCACCCAGGACCACCCGGTCGCCCGCACGGGGTCCGTGCACCGATGCGTACTCGTACGGGTCCATCACGCCTCAACTCCCAGGTAGCCGCAGGCCGCGGCGCGTCGCAGGGCCTCTTCCTTCGCGCCGGGCGCGTCCAGCGGTCCGTCGACCAGACCGGCGAAACCGATGGCGACGCGCGCGCCGCCGATCGGCACGAGGCCGACCTCGGCGTCACCGCCCGGGTCGAAGCGGAAGGACGCCCCGGCGGGGATCGCGAGCCGCATGCCGTAGGCGGCGGCCCGGTCGAAGTCGAGGCGCGGATTGGCCTCGAAGAAGTGGAAGTGCGAGGTCACGCTCACCGGGACCGTCGCCGTGTTGCGGACGTGCAGGCTCAGCGCGGGCGGTTCCGCCGCCTCGGTGGGGCCGGGCAGCAGCGCGCCCGGGGCGCTCTCGCCCAGCGAGGGACCGCCGATCGGGTCGGAGACGACCGCGAGCCGCGAGCCGTCGTCGAAAACGGCCTCGACATGCACTTCGGTGACGACATCGGCCACACCCGGCAGTACGTCGTCCGGGCCGAGCACGGACCGGGCGGCGGCGATCGCCTCGGCGAGCCGCCTGCCGTCGCGGGCCGCCTCGCAGACGGTGTCCGCGATGAGGGCCGTCGCCTCCGGCACGTTGAGCCGCAGGCCCCGTGCCCGGCGGGCCCGGGCGAGCTCCGCCGCGCCGAAGAGCAGCAGCCGGTCTCGTTCCGTGGGGGTCAGTCGCACGTCCACACACCTCCTGTTTGAGCGACACTCTAAACGTTCGACGCTTCGTATCCAAGCATTGACGAACGCGTCGGTAGTGGGTCACATTGAGCGCCACTCTAAATCCTGTCCACCCGCTTGCCCCGCAGGGAGCCCCATGCCGATCGAACAGCGCGGAGTCGACACCATCCCCGAGGCGGAACGCACCAGCGGCCCGCGAGACCTGTTGGCGATCCTCCTCGGCTCGAACCTCTGCCTCGGAGTGATCGTCTTCGGCTGGCTGCCGGTCTCCTTCGGCCTCGGGCTGTGGGCGTCGGTGACCTCCGTCGTCACCGGCACGCTCGTCGGCGTCGCCGTGACCGCCCCGCTCGCCCTCGTCTCGCTGCGCACCGCGACGAACCTCTCGACCTCCAGCGGCGCCTTCTTCGGCGTCCGCGGCCGGCTCGTCGGCTCGGTCGTGGGTCTGCTGCTCTCGCTCGGCTACACGGCGCTGACGCTGTGGATCGGCGGCGACGTGGTGGTCGGAACGCTCGCCCGGCTGACCGGCGTACCGACCGGGGACACCATGCACGCGGTGGTGTACGCGGTGCTCGCCGCCTGCACGGTCGTCTTCGCGGTCTTCGGCTACGGCCTGCTGCTCCGGCTCAGCAAGGGGCTCGCGATCGGCATGACCCTGCTGCTCGGCCTCGGACTCGTCGCGTACGCGGGCGACGTCACCGCGGCCCCGGTGCCCGACACCCCGTATCTGCTCGGCTCGTTCTGGCCGACCTGGGTGCTCTCGGCGGTGGCCGCCGGTCTCAGCGGCCCGGTCGCCTTCATCACGCTGCTCGGCGACTACACCCGCTACATATCCCCCGAGCGGTACAGCCCGAAGACCGTCTGGAGGACCACCTGCGTCGGCCTGGTCCTCGGCCTGCTGATCCCTCAGCTCTTCGGTACGTACACGGCGTTGGCGGCGCGCGGCGCGCTGGACTACGCGGGCCCGCTCGTCGCGGCCTCCCCCGCCTGGTACGTGGTGCCGCTGCTGCTCGCGGCGACCGCGGGCACCGTCGGCAACGCGGGTCTGATGCTGTACTCCATGGGCCTGGACCTGGACGCGATCCTGCCGCGGGCGACCCGGGCGCGGGCGACGCTGGTGGTGGCGGCGGTGGCCACGGCCTTCGTCTTCCTCGGCCACTTCGCCTCGGACGCGCAGTCGGCGATGACGTCGTTCGTCCTGCTGCTGACGGCGATCGGTACGCCGTGGGCCGTGATCACGCTGATCGGGCACGCGCGCTGTCGCGGCGCGTACGACCCGGAGGCGCTCCAGGTGTACAACCGCCGGGCGCGGGGCGGCGCGTACTGGTTCTCGGCGGGCTGGCACCCGCGGGCCACGGCCTGCTGGGCGCTGGGCGCGACGGTGGGCCTCGCCTCGGTGTCGACCCCACTGTACGAGGGGCCGCTGCTCGCCCTGACGGGCGGGATCGACTGCAGCTTCGTGCTGTCGGGCGTGGTGGGCGGGGCGCTGTACGCGGCGCTGACGCCGCGCGTCGCGGTGGCGCCGGAGCCGGCGGCGGAGCCCGCGGTCTGAGCGGCTCCGCGCACCCGGGTGAGTGGACCCGCGTGCGCGGCGATCCCGGGGGCCGTGCCCGCCCGTTCCTCCTCGTACGGAACGGACGGCCACGGCCCCCGGGTCGGGGATGACTAGCCGAGCTGGTGCGTCCAGCCGTGGACGTCCTCGGACTTGCCCGTCTGGATCGCGAGCAGCGCGTCGCGGAGCTTCATCGTGACCTCGCCGGGCTGCCCGCCCGACTGCTGCCACTCACCGCGCGCCGACTTCACCGTGCCGACGGGCGTGATGACGGCGGCCGTACCGCAGGCGAAGACCTCGGTGAGGGTGCCGTTCTCGCTGTCGGTCTTCCACTGGTCGATGGAGACGCGGCCCTCCTCGGAGGTGTAGCCGAGGTCCTTGGCGAGCTGGAGGAGCGAGTCACGGGTGATGCCGGCGAGCAGGGAGCCCGTCAGCGTCGGGGTGACGATCCTGTCCCCGTACACGAAGTACAGGTTCATTCCGCCGAGCTCCTCGACCCACTTGTGCTCCACGGCGTCGAGGTAGGCGACCTGGTCGCAGCCCTTCTCGGCCGCCTCGGCCTGCGCCAGCAGGGAGGCCGCGTAGTTGCCGCCGGTCTTGGCGTCGCCCATGCCGCCGGGGACGGCGCGGACGCGGTCCTCCGAGAGCCAGATCGAGACGGGCTTCACGCCACCGGGGAAGTACGGTCCGGCGGGCGAGGCGATGACGCAGAAGAGGTACTCGTTCGCCGGCCGCACGCCGAGGCCGACCTCGGTCGCGATCATGAACGGACGCAGGTAGAGCGACTCCTCGCCGCCGTGGGCCGGGACCCATGCCTTGTCCTGCTGGACGAGGACGTCGCAGGCCTCGATGAAGGTCTCGACGGGCAGCTCCGGCATGGCGAGCCGATGGGCGGAGGCCTGGAAGCGCCGGGCGTTGGCGTCGGGGCGGAAGGTGGCGACGGTGCCGTCGGGACGGCGGTACGCCTTGAGACCCTCGAAGATCTCCTGGGCGTAGTGCAGGACGTTCGTGGCCGGGTCGAGCGAGAGCGGGCCGTACGGCACGAGCTGACCGTCGTGCCAGCCGCGCCCCTCGGTCCAGCGGATGGTCACCATGTGGTCGGTGAAGTGGCGGCCGAATCCGGGGTTGGCCAGGATCGCCTCGCGCTCCGCGTCGGACAGCGGGCTGGAGGAGGGCTTGAGCTCGATCGTGGGCGTCGTCATGAGTGCTAGTCCTTCACCGGTTGTGTGTGACGGACCGCGCTCACGCCGCTATCAGTGCTCTGCTAGGACGTCCGAGCTTTACCGCATGCCGCGGCCCCACGTTCGATTATCGCCCGTGGGGACCGGTGCACGAAACGGTGTGTGGCGCGGTCCAGGGTCTGATGGTGGCACCCTGCGACCGCATAGGTACAGCCGCCGGGTGCTGGTGCGACCCGGCGGCTGTGTGTGTGGCTCGTCGGGTCAGCTCGCTACGCGTACCGCGAGCGCGTCGCCGATCTCGTCCGTCGTACGGACGGAGTCGCCCCGCTCGGTCAGGTCAGCCGCGACGGCGGCCTCGATGCGGCCGGCCTCGGACTCGTAACCGAGGTGGCGCAGGAGGAGGGCGACGGAGAGCACGGTGGCCGTGGGGTCGGCCTTGCCCTGGCCCGCGATGTCCGGCGCCGAGCCGTGCACGGGCTCGAACATGGACGGGAACTCGCCGCTCGGGTTGATGTTGCCCGAGGCGGCGACGCCGATGCCGCCGGAGACGGCCGCGGCCAGGTCGGTGATGATGTCGCCGAAGAGGTTGTCGGTGACGATCACGTCGAACCGCTCGGGCTGCGTGACGAGGAAGATCGTCGCCGCGTCCACGTGCAGGTAGTCGGTGGTGACCTCGGGGAACTCCTCGGCCACCTTGTTGAAGATGTTGGTCCAGAGGTGACCCGCGTACGCCAGGACGTTGTTCTTGTGGACCAGCGTCAGCTTCTTGCGCGGGCGGGCCTGGGCGCGGGCGAAGGCGTCGCGGACGACGCGCTCGACACCGAAGGCCGTGTTGACGGAGACCTCGGTGGCGACCTCGTGCGGGGTACCGGTGCGGATCGAGCCGCCGTTGCCGGTGTACGGGCCCTCGGTGCCCTCGCGGACCACGATGAAGTCGATCTCGGGCTGGCCCTTGAGCGGGGTCGACACGCCCGGGAGCAGCTTCGAGGGACGCAGGTTGACGTGGTGGTCGAAGAGGAAGCGGAGCTTCAGCAGGAAGCCGCGCTCCAGCACACCGGACGGGACCGAGGGGTCGCCGATCGCACCGAGCAGGATCGCGTCGTGCTGCTTGAGGGCCTCGACGTCGGCGTCGGTGAGGGTCTCACCGGTCGCGTGGTAGCGCTTGGCGCCGAAGTCGAACTCCTTCGTCTCCAGCTTCACGTCCTGCGGAAGCGCGGCAGCGAGGACCTTGAGGCCCTGGGCCACGACTTCCTGTCCGATGCCGTCGCCGGGAATGACTGCGAGATTGATGCTGTGAGACATGTCGGCACCCTACTCCTCGTCCCACCGTCTGACACGCGCAGTCCATCATGTGGACCCATCCGCGCCCGACGGAACCGGAGCCCCGGGCAGGGTGCCCGGGGCCTGCACTCGGGACGTCAGTGCCCGGTGGAGCCGCCGTTGTCACGGCGGTCGAGGGCACGCTGGAGGGCGGCGGCGGCGTTCTTGCGGGCGTCGTCGCCGCTGGGGCGGACGACGGAGTGGCGGACACGGCGGGTGGTCTCAGCGGCCATGAGGGATCGACTCCTTGAGATCAGTGATGATCCGAGATCAGTGGTGATCGAAGGCGCCGGAAGGGGCGGGGAGCGGGCCCGCAGGGGTTGCCTGCACGGGGGGCATCGCGCTCACGACCGCCATTCGCTGATGGAGCGAGACGTTCGGCTCCTACAAAGCTAGGACAGGTGGCCGCATCTGTCTCCACAATTACTCGGACTTCCTACTATCTGAGACGGCGATCGGCTCACACCGGTCGGCGGACGGCCCGCAGTTCCCGGACGAGCGCCCGCACCGCGAGGGATTTCCCCAGCTCAGGGGTGGTGACATAGCCGACGGTCCGAGTCGGTCGCTCCAGGCCGAGATCGGTGATCTCCACCGAGGGCGGTGCTCCGATCAGGGAGAGTTCCGGCATCACGGCCATGCCGAAACCACTGCTCACCATCGAGAGCACCGCTCCGTCGTCCTCGGCCTCGACGGTCGCCGCGGGCAGCCACTCCTGCTCCGCCCACCATCGCCGGGTGTAGGAGGTGCAGTTCTCCGCCCAGTCGACGAGCGGCAGCGAGCGCGGCGACGGATGCCCGGCCGGATGCACCAGCGCGTACGCCTCCTCCACCAGCACGCCCCCGACGAGCCGCGGCGGTACGGGAGAGGTCGTCCCGATCGTCGCGATGCCGAGGTCCGCCCGCCCGTCCAGGACTTCGCCGGCCGTCCCGCGCCCCACCTCCCGTACGATCCGCACCTCCGGGACGAGCTCCGGGTGCAGGGCGGCGAGCCGCTCCAGGGCGCGCGGCAGCAGATGCAGGGCGGCGCTACGGAAGGCGGCGATCCGCAGCGGCCCGGCGACGGTACCGCTCCCGGCCCCGCGCACCTCCGCGGCCATCACCTCCAGGAGCCGCAGCACGCGCCGGGCATGGGCCAGGGCCCGCTCCCCGGCAGCGGTGGGCGTGGCCCCGCTGCGCCCCCGGTCGAAGAGGACAGCGCCGAGCTTGCGCTCGCTGGTCCGTACGGAGTGGGAGACGGCGGACTGGGTCGTGCCGAGCGCCCGGGCGGCGGCCGAGAAGCCGCGCTCGCTCCCGACGGCGAGGAGAACGCGCAACTCGTGCGGCGCGAGGTCGATCATCGGGCTTCCACCTCGGAGTATGAGGAACTTCGATGGATCGGGGCGATCCATCGGAGCAACCTACTGCCCGGCCGCCGGATTCCTTCCTACGGTCTCCCCCATGACGCACAGCACCATGATCACCGTCCACCAGACCGCACGTCCGGACGGCTTCCCCACCGCCGGCCACTTCGCCTTCGTGGAGGCCCCGGTCCCCTCCCCGGCGCCCGGCACCGCGCTCGTCGAGAACCTCCTCTGGTCCGTGGACCCGTACCACCGCGAGGCGATGGACGGGGACGCCCTGTGGACCCTCGGCTCCCCCATGGAGGGCCGCACCCTGGGCCGTGTCCTGGCCTCCCGCACCCCCGCGCTCTCCGCCGGCGACCTGGTCCTGCACCGCAAGGGCTGGCGCACGCACTCCCTCGTCGCGCCCGACGAGGTGCGCGCCGTCCCCGACTTCGAGGGCGTTCCGCTCACCGCGCATCTGAGCGTCCTGGGCGGCACGGGCCTCTCGGCGTACGTCGGCCTGACCCGGATCGCCCGGCTCCAGCCGGGCGAGGACCTGTTCGTCTCCGCCGCCGCGGGCGGGGTCGGCACGGCGGCCGGCCGTTTCGCCCGGCTGCTGGGCGCCGGACGGCTCGTCGGCAGCGCGGGTTCGGCACGGAAGGTCGCGTACCTGACGCAGGAGGCGGGCTTCGACGCGGCCTTCGACTATCACGACGGGCCGGTGGCGGAACTGCTCGCGAAGGCGGCGCCGGAGGGTCTGGACGCGGTGCTCGACGGGGTGGGCGGGGACCATCTGGAGGCGGCGATCGCCTCGCTGCGGGAGCACGGCCGGATCGCCTGGGTCGGCGCCGTCGCGCAGTACCACGCGCTCTCCGCTCCCCCGCCGGCCCCGCGCAACCTCTTCGACCTGGTGGAGAAGAGCATCCGCCTCGAGGGCTTCCTGGTCTCCCACCACGCGGACGCTCAGCAGGAGTTGTACGACTTCGCCGTGCCGCATCTGCGCAGCGGCCGGCTGCCGCTCGACGTGACGGTGGTGAACGGCTTCGAGCACATCGTGGACGCGTTCCTGGGGATGCTGCGCGGCGAGAACATCGGCAAGATGCTGGTGTCCCGATCCAGCTAGCATCGCCATCTAGGTTGCATTCCTACCTAGCTGGTGATGGAATACAGCCATGGCCGCAGACCGCAGATCAAGTTGGCTCAAGGGCGTCCTGGACCTCCTCGTCCTCTCCTGCCTCACGGAGGGCGAGAGCTACGGATACGAGATCTCCAAGGCACTCGCCGAGGCGGGGCTCGGGGAGATCAAGGGCGGGACCCTCTATCCCGTACTGAACCGGCTGGAGGAGGCCGGGCTGGTGGAGGCCGAGTTCCGGGCCGCGGAGCGGGGACCGGGGCGCCGCTACTACCGCCTCACCGAGCAGGGCCGGAGCCACCTCACCACCGAGAGCGGGGCGTGGCTGACCTTCCACACCGCCGTACAGACCATGCTGAAGACCGGGGGAACACGATGAACACCGAGCCGAGCGCGTACTTCGACGAGCTGACCGCCGCGCTGCGCGGGGCCGGCGTACCGGCGGAACAGATCGCCTCCACCGTCGCCGAGCTGCGCGGACACCTCTCCGACACGGGCACGTCGCCGGAGGAGGAGTTCGGCCCGGCCGCCGGCTTCGCGGCGCGACTGGGCGGCACGGCGCCGGTGGCGGCCGAGCCCGCCGAGCAGGCCGAGACCTGGCTCTGGACGGCGGACATCTACAACGACCGGCGCCTGCTCGACCTCCACGGCGACCAGGGCTGGGAGGTCGAGGGGCTCGACACGCTCGGCCGGTTCATGTGCAGGCGCACACCCGGGGCCGCGCTGCGCTGGGAGTACCGCCGTGAGCTGATCAACGGGAAGCGGCGCGACCCGGTGCTGGAGCGACTGACGCCTGAGGGGTGGGAGCTGTGCGGGGAGTGGATGCTCTTCGCCTACTTCAAGCGCCCGAAGGCGGCGAGCGAGGGGCCGGCCGCGGCTCTCGGCACGCTGCCCGAGCGGCCCGGCCGATGGCTCTTCCTCAGCCGCAAGGGCAAGGCGCTGCTCGCGGTCTGGCTGATCATGGTCCTCGCCGCGGTCGTGGCGACCACCGTCGGCGCCTTCGACCTGCCGCCCTACACGGCGCTCTTCGCCGCACTGTTCGGCGCGGCAGGCGGGGCGATCGGCCTGCGCCGGGACGCCGCCAAGGGCTGCCGGGGCTGAGTCCGACACCATCCCCGCTAACCACTTAACTCTCATTGACAGGTTAGAGCCGCGCCTGCTTCACTCTCACCGTCAACCAGTCAGAGCACATTGAGGGGTTAGTGATGACGTCTCCGCTGCAGCCGGTCCACCACCGCACCGTCACCGTCCGCGGCCATGAGATCCACTACCGGGAGGCCGGCCCCGTCGACGCACCCGTCCTGCTTCTGCTGCACGGCTTCCCCACCAGCTCGCACATGTTCCGCGACCTGATCCCGCGGCTCGCCGACCGGTTCCGGCTGATCGCCCCCGACCATGTCGGCTTCGGCCGCAGCGCGGCGCCGCCGGCGGAGGAGTTCGACTACACCTTCGCCGAACTGGCGGCCGTCACGGCCGAGTTCACCGAGGCCCTCGGCCTGGACCGGTTCGCGCTCTACATCCAGGACTACGGCGCCCCCATCGGTCTGCGCCTCGCCCTCGCCCACCCCGAGCGCGTCACCGCGATCGTCACCCAGAACGGCAACGCGTACGAGGAGGGCCTCGGTGACGAGGCCTGGGCGCCGGTCCTCGCGATGATCGCCGACAGGACCCCCGAGACCGAGGAGCCCGTACGCTCCATCCGCTCGCTCGACGGCATCCGATGGCAGTACGAGACGGGCGTCCCGGCCGAGCTCCGCGACCTGCTCAGCCCCGACGCCTGGCACCACGACGCCGCCCTGATGGCCCGGGACGGCCAGGACGCGATCCAGCTCGGCCTGATCGGCGACTACGGTTCCAACTTCGCCCTCTACCCCGCCTTCCAGGAGTACTTCCGCACCACGCAGGTCCCCCTGCTGGCCGTCTGGGGCGAGGGCGACGAGGTCTTCGTACCGGCGGGCGCGAAGGCCTTCCTCGGCGACCTTCCGGACGCGGAGGTCCACCTCCTGCCGACGGGCCACTTCGCCCTGGAGACCCACGCGCCGCGGATCGCCGAGCTGATCGCGGACTTCCTCGCGCGGCGCGTCCCCGTCAGGCCGTAGCCTTCTCCAGATCGCGGACCATCCGCTCCATCCAGTCGGTGAACTCCGCTCGGCCGCGAGCCTCGTCCCCGCACATGGCCGCGACCTGTCCGTCCGTGATCCGGTCGGGTCCCGACACGGTCAGCAGCCGGTGCAGCTCCTTCATCAGGGACGTCATCCGCACCGCGTCGAGGTGGTCGATCGCGTCGACCCCGTGCCCGGGGCCGAGCGTCGTCGAACCAGGCATGTCGTACCTCCTCGCCGAACCCCCTCCCAGCAGCGTAAGCCCCGCGCATGAGAACCGCCCCCGTCCTGGTTTGGGGGTCCAGGAGGGGGGCGGTGTCAGGGGTGGGCCTCAGGGAGGCCCGGGGGGCGTCAGCCCAGGGGGGCGTCAGCCCATGTGGGGGTAGCCGTACTCGGTCGGCGGGACCAGCGTCTCCTTGATCGCGCGGGTCAGCGTCCAGCGCATCAGGTTCTGCGGGGCGCCCGCCTTGTCGTTCGTACCCGAGGCGCGGCCGCCGCCGAAGGGCTGCTGGCCGACGACGGCACCGGTCGACTTGTCGTTGATGTAGAAGTTGCCCGCGGCGAAGCGGAGCTTCTCCATCGTGTACGCCGTGGCGGCACGGTCGCCGGAGATGACCGAGCCGGTCAGCGCGTAGTCCGAGGCCGACTCCATCTGGGTCAGCATCTCGTCGTACTTGTCGTCCTCGTAGACGTGGATCGCGAGGATCGGGCCGAAGTACTCGGTCGTGAAGACCTCGTTCTCCGGGTCGGTGCACTCGATGACGGTCGGGCGGACGAAGTAGCCCTCCGAGTCGTCGTACGTGCCTCCGGCGACGATCGTGCAGGTCTCGTCGGCCTTCGCACGGTCGATCGCGGCCTTGTTCTTGGCGAACGAACGCTCGTCGATGACGGCGCCGATGAAGTTCGTCAGGTCGGTGACGTCACCCATCTTGATGCCGTCGACCTCGGCCGCGAACTCCTCCTTGAAGCCCGAGTTCCAGAGGGAGGCCGGGACGTACGCACGCGAGGACGCGGAGCACTTCTGGCCCTGGAACTCGAAGGAGCCGCGGGTCAGCGCGGTCTTCAGGATCGCGCGGTCGGCGCTCGGGTGGGCGACGACGAAGTCCTTGCCGCCGGTCTCGCCGACGATCCGCGGGTACGAGCGGTAGGACTCGATGTTGTTGCCGACCGTCTTCCACAGGTGCTGGAAGGTCTTGGTCGAACCGGTGAAGTGGATGCCGGCCAGGTCGCGGTGGTTCAGGGCCACCTCGGAGACGGCGATGCCGTCGCCCGTCACCAGGTTGATGACGCCCTTCGGCAGACCGGCCTCCTCCAGGAGCTCCATGAGGAGCACGGCGGAGTGGGTCTGGGTCGGGGACGGCTTCCAGACCACCACGTTGCCCATGAGGGCGGGGGCGGTGGGCAGGTTGCCCGCGATGGCCGTGAAGTTGAACGGCGTGATCGCGTAGACGAAGCCCTCGAGCGGGCGGTGGTCGAGGCGGTTCCACACGCCGGGCGAGTTCGCCGGCGGCTGCTCGGCCAGGATCTGGCGGGCGTACGCCACGTTGAAGCGCCAGAAGTCGACGAGCTCGCAGGGGGTGTCGATCTCGGCCTGCTGCGCGGTCTTGGACTGGCCCAGCATGGTGGACGCGGCCAGCGTCTCGCGCCAGGGGCCGGCCAGCAGCTCGGCGGCGCGCAGGATGATCGCGGCGCGGTCGTCGAAGGACATCGCGCGCCAGGCCGGGGCGGCGGCCAGGGCGGCGTCGATGGCGTCCTGGGCGTCCTGCTGGGTGGCGCCCGCGAAGGTGCCGATGACGGACTTGTGGTTGTGCGGCTGCACGACGTCGACGCGCTCGCCGCCGCCCATGCGCTTGACGCCGCCGATGGTCATCGGCAGGTCGCGCGGGTTGTCGGCCAGCTCCTTGAGCTTGGCCTCCAGACGGGCACGCTCGGCGGAACCGGGGGCGTAGCTGTGCACCGGCTCGTTGACCGGAGCGGGGACCTGGGTCACAGCGTCCATGAGTCTCGTAACTCCTTTTGAGGGGTGGGCTCAGCCCTTGGTGAGGATGGAGCGGACGAAGAAGAGGAGGTTGGCCGGCTTCTCCGCGAGGCGGCGCATGAAGTAGCCGTACCAGTCGGTGCCGTACGCGGTGTAGACACGCATGCGGTGCCCCTCGGCGGCGAGACGGTTCTGCTCCTCGCTGCGGATGCCGTACAGCATCTGGAACTCGTACTCGTCCAGCTTGCGCCCCGCACGGCGGGCGAGCTCCTGGCCGATGGAGATCAGCCGGGGGTCGTGGGAGCCGATCATCGGGTAGCCCTCGCCCTCCATCAGGATCTTCATGATCCGGACGTAGGCCCTGTCGATCTCGGGCTTGTCCTGGATGGCGACGGAGGCGGGCTCCTTGTAGGCGCCCTTCACGATCCGGACCCGGGAGCCGTCGGCGGCGAGGCGGCGGGCGTCCTCCTCGGTCCGGAAGAGGTAGGCCTGGATGACGCAGCCGGTCTGCGGGAAGTCCTTCCGCAGCTCCTGGTGGATGGCGAACATCGAGTCGAGGGTGGTGTGGTCCTCGGCGTCCAGGGTGACCGTGGTGCCGATCTCGGCGGCGGCCGCGACGACCGGGCGGACGTTGGCGAGGGCGAGCTCGTGGCCGCCCTCCAGTGCTTGTCCGAACATCGAGAGCTTCACGGACATCTCGGCGCGCTCGCCGAGGCCCAGCTCCTTCAGGCGGCCGATGAGCTCCAGGTAGGCGTCGCGCGCGGCGTGGGACTGCTCGACGGTGGTGATGTCCTCGCCGACGACGTCGAGGGTGACCTCCAGGCCGCGGCCGGTGATGTCCTGGACGATCGGGATGACGTGGTCGACCGTCTCACCGGCGATGAACCGGTCCACGACCTGCTTGGTCCCGGGGGCGGCCGACACGAAACGGCGCATCTTGTCGCTGCGGGACGCGGCGAGGATCACGGGACCCAGCACGGGGACCTCCAGAAGGGCAGGGTGACGAAGGGTGCCTACCCGAACTTTCGTAAGCAATCGGGAACAGCACGGAGAACCACCGTGAAACCTAAGGATCGCTCCGATCCTCTGCCATCGACAGCTGTCACGCATCCGTGCGCGGCATCTCATACAAATGTCTGAAGGGGTGCGAGAATGGCGCCGTGAAGGGCGATTACCAAGAACTGGTGGACGAGATCTCCGCGCTTCTGGGAGCACCGGCGACGCTGGAGAACCGTGACTTCGGGCTGATCGCCTTCGGCGCCCACGACAGCGACGACGACGCGGCGATGGACCCGGTCCGGACACGGTCGATCCTGACCCGGAAGTCGACGCCGGCGGTCCGCGCCTGGTTCGAGGGGTTCGGCATCACCCGGGCGACGGGCCCGGTACGGATCCCGGCGGCCCCGGACGCCGGGGTGTTCCGGGACCGGATCTGTCTTCCCGTACGGCATCGGGGCGTCGTCCTCGGGTACGTCTGGCTGCTGGACGCCGAGCCCCATCCCACGCACGCCCAGCTCACGGCGGCCATGGAGGTCGCCACCCGCATCGGTGGCCTGCTCGCGGACGAGGAGCGCGCGGGCTCGGACCTCTCCCGCGAGCTGCGGGCGGCCCTGACGGCGGAGCGCGGCTGGCAGTACGACATGGCGCTCGCGGCGCTGCGCACGGCCCTGGGCCCGGACGCGGACGGGCTGCACGCGATGGTCTGCGTGGCGCCCTGGCCGGGCGAGGACAGCCCGTCGCCCCGTACGGTCCCGGCCGCCGCTGCTCTGTGCACCGTGCCGTGGCACCTCCCGCCGGCCCAGGCGGTGCGCGGCGGGACCACGGAGCCGGCCGGGGCCCGGGAGGCGCGCGGCGGCCGGGCCTCGGGCGGAGGCCGGGCCTCGGGCGCGAGCCGGGCCTCCGGCGGGGGTTCGGAAGCGCGTGGGGCCGGGGAGGCGGAGGGGGCGACCTCGGAGCTCGGCGGAACCTCGGGACTCGGCGGCGAGGGTGCCTGGGCGCTCGGCGTGCTGGTGCGGCTGCGGGCGGCGGACAACCTCGCGCCCGCCGCCTCCGCCGCCGGGCGGCTGCGGGACGCCGCGGGCGCGGGGGCCGTCGCCGGTGTCGCGCTCCCGCGCCGCGGGCTCGCCGACCTGGACACCGCCTGGAGCGAGGCCTCGGCGGGTGCGCGGGCGGCGACGGCCCAGCCGGCGCTCGGCCCGCTCGCCGAGTGGTCCGCCATCGGGCCGTACCGCCTGCTCACCGCGCTCCCCCGGACCGCCCCGGACCCGGCGGTCCGCGCCCTGCTCGGCGCCGCGCACAGCGAACTGGCCCACACCGCCGAGGTGTTCCTCGACCACGCGGGCCAGGCGGGCCGCACGGCGGCCGCGCTCGGCATCCACCGCCAGACGCTCTACTACCGCCTCTCGCGCGTCGAACAGCTGACGGGCCTCGACCTGGACGCGGGCGAGGACCGCCTGCTGCTGCACATGGCACTCAAGGCGGCCCGGCTCTGAACACGGGCCGCCCCGGACCGGTTTGTAGGATCTCCCCATGACCACGGGGAGTTGGGCGGCGCCGACGTACACCGAGCAGCTGCTGTACCAGGCACGCGGGGACCGGGCGGCCGTTCTCGACGCTCTCGGGCGAACCCGCCTCTACGTGCTCCTCCCGCGGCTCCACGCCGACGCGCCCGGCTACACCCCGCCGCTCCCCAGCCGCCGTGACAAGGCCGCCCGGCGCACCGTCGTACCGGTGCTGACCGAGGGCATGCTGCCGGCGTGGCACCCGGAGTGGGTCTTCAAACAGACCACGATCGACCGCCTCGCCGCCGCCTGGCCGAACGACCGGTGGTGGCTCGACGTCAACTCCGGCACCCCGTGCGCGCAGACCCTGCCCGCCAGACCCTCGGACCGGCGGGCCTGGCAGGAGGCCGGCACGCAGGGCGGAGGACCCGCCCGGCTGCGCCTGCTCACCCACGCCGGAGAGCATCTGCACGGGCCGGTCGCGCACGCCCTCGCGCTCGGCGCGCACCTCGCCGTGCTCAACGGCCTGGTGTGGAACCGGCTCGGCGCCCAGTACGAGGACTACCCCACCGACGTCTCCCGGCTGCGCCGTCCCTGGGCCGTCCACCACCGCGCGGACTTCCGGGACAAGGTGCGGACCCTGATCGCCACCCGCCTCGTCGGCCGGGTCCCCGAGGCCGTCCTCGGGGTCCGGCGCCGTCTCACCGCGCGGCTGGGCGGCCCGCCCACCGACGAGCAGTGGGCGGCGGCGGTCACCGAGACGTTCCAGCGGGAGGACCCCTACGGCGAGGACCGGGCCGAGGCGGTGGAGTTCCTTCGCCGGATCACCCACTACGAGGGGCGGTTCCGCGTCGACGGCCTCCTCCCGCCGGGCGGCCGGGTCGACACCCTCGCCGCCTTCGACCACGGCCGCGCCGTCAACGTCGTACGGCTGGCGCTCGGCGCGCGCTACTGCGATCCGCAGGAGGCGGAGCAGTCCGTCCTGAGCGTCCTCGACGCCGCCCGGCGCGCCTACGGCTCCTGGGAGGAGTTCTCGCTCGGCTACGTGCTGGCCCGGCTGATCCACTTCGACGAGGGTGACCCCGAGCCGATGTACCGGGAATCCCTCACCCTCCACCGCACGCTCACGCAGGACGCGTCGAGCCCCTACCGGAACATCCCGTGGTCATGAGCCCTCGCCGCCCGCCCGCACCGCAGGGCGCCCCCTGGATCCCGCCGTCCGAGACCGAGCAGCTGCTGTACGAGGCGGGACAGCGCGGCGATTTCGCGGGACAGGTCCGCGTCCTGGCCGGGGCCGAGCTCTTCATCGCCGCCCCCAAGGCCGAGGTGGACGCCGACCCGGACACCGTCTGGTGGCGCCCCCAGCAGGCGGCCAAGGGGCTCGTCGTGCGGCCGGTCCTGACGCGCGGGATGCTGCCGCCCTGGCATCCGGAGTGGGTCTTCCACCAGGTCACCCTGCGCTGGGCCGCCGAGTTCGGCTGGCGCGACCCCCGGGTTCTCCTCTCGGTCAACGGCGGCACCCCCGGCCAGTTGCTGCTGCCCGCCACGCCCGAGCACCGCGCGGGGTGGCTGCGGGTGTACGCCGAGAAGGAGCGGGGTCCTGGCGACCGGTTCGTCGCACTGCGGCACGGCCCCCTGCACGGCCCGCTCGCCTTCGGCCTCGCCTGCGGCGCCCATCTGGCGTTCGGCAACGGCGTCCCGTGGAACGACGTGGGCTCGGCCTACATGGGGTACACCACCATCCTCGACACGCTCCGCGACGGGTGGGACGTCACCGACCGCGCGGGCTGGCGCAAGGAGCTGGACGCCCTGCTCGACGGGCGCAACAGCCCGCCGGAGCCGGACTTCGCCCTCCGGGTCCGCGAGGAGCTGCGGGCCGCCCGTGGAGCGGTGCCCTCGCCGGACGAATGGCGCGAGACGGCCGCCGGGCACGCCCAGGACCTGGGCGCGAGCCCGGTGACGGTGCGGCACATCGAGGCGCTGGTGCGCCGCATCCTGCGCTACGAGGCCCGGTTCCGGGCCGACGGGCTGCTGGCGCCGGACGGGCGGGTGCGCAAGACGGTCGCGTACGACTACGGCCGGGCGGTGAACGTGGCCCGCTGGGGTCTGACGGCCCGGTTCTGCGCGCCCCCGGAGGCGGAACAGGCCGTCGTCCACGCGGGTGCGCTCGCCCGTTCGGCGTACGGGTCGTGGGAGGAGTACTCGGCGGGGTACGCGCTGGGGCGGGTGCTGCGCTTCGACGGGGAGGAGTACGGCTCCTACCACGAGGACAACGTGGCCGCCCACCGTGTCCTGACGGAGCACGAGGGCAGCCCCTGGCGGAACATCCCGTGGCGCTGAGGCGTGGCGCCGCGCCGGCTCCGGGCGTATCCCGCGCCATCACTCCCCCATCAGCACCTTGAGCCCTTCGGTCAGGTCGTCGGCCGTGGGGGCCGTCTCCGGGTCCACCATCCACTGGATCATCACGCCCGTCGCCAGGGCCTGACAGAGGAGCCCCGCGACCCGGGCCTTCTCCGGGTCGGCCTCCGGGTCCAGGCCGAGGAACATCTCGGCCATCCCCAGCCGGCCCTCGCGCTGCGGGTCCTTGATGGCCTCGCGGAGCTTCTCGTCGTCGTCGAGGCGGGTGACGACCTCGGTCTGGAGCTTCCAGACCGGGCGGCTGGCGTCGGCGGCGGCGATGACCTGCTCCCAGACGCCGTGGAAGCGCTCGTACGGGTCGGCGGGGAGCGTCGCGTCGCCCTCACCGCTCCCGGCCGTGCCCACCCGGTTGCCCCACTCCTCCGTGAGCGCGAGGAACGCCTGCTGGAGCAGGGCCTCCTTGGAGCCGTAGTGGTAGCCGATGGAGGCCAGGTTGGTGCCCGAGGCGGCGACGATGTCGCGGGCCGTGGTGCGGGCGTACCCCTTCTCCAGGAGGCAGCGCTTGGCGCCGTCCAGCAGGTCTTCCTTGTGTCCCATGACAGCACTGTACCCGGCGGCTAGACAATCGTGTAAGACGATCGTCTAGCGCACCGGGTACGGGTACCTGTGCGGTCCGGGCCGGGCCCGGACGGGGATCAGACCAGGTTGACCGAACGGGCCGACGCCGCGCCGATCTCCTCCGAGATCTCCGCGAGCACCGCCGGCGGGACGGTGTCGTCCACGGTGAGGACGACGAGCGCCTCGCCGCCCTCCTCCGCGCGCGCCACCTGCATGCCCGCGATGTTCAGGCCGGCCTCGCCGAGGATACGGCCCACGGTGCCGACGACACCCGGGCGGTCCTCGTAGCGGAGCACCACCATGTGGTCGGCGAGCGCCACGTCCACGTCGTAGTCACCGACGGCGACGATCTTCTGGAGGTGCTTGGGGCCGGCCAGCGTGCCGGAGACCGCGACCTCCTCGCCGCTCGACAGCGTGCCGCGCACCGTGACCACGTTGCGGTGGTCGGGCGACTCGCTGGAGGTCGTCAGACGGACCTCGACACCGCGCTCCTGCGCGAACAGCGGGGCGTTGACGTACGAGACGGTCTCGTCGACGACGTCCTCGAACACGCCCTTGAGTGCGGAGAGTTCGAGCACCTTGACGTCGTGCTGGGTGATCTCGCCGTACACCTCGACGTCGAGCCGCGCCGCGACCTCGCCCGCGAGCGCGGTGAAGATCCGGCCGAGCTTCTCGGCGAGCGGCAGACCCGGCTTGACGTCCTCGGCGATGACACCGCCCTGGACGTTGACCGCGTCCGGCACCAGCTCGCCGGCGAGCGCGAGGCGCACCGAACGGGCGACCGCGATACCGGCCTTCTCCTGGGCCTCGTCCGTGGACGCACCGAGGTGCGGGGTGCAGACGACCTGGTCGAGCTCGAAGAGCGGGGAGTCCGTGCAGGGCTCCTTCGCGTACACGTCGAGACCGGCACCGGCGACCCGGCCCTCCTTGAGGGCGGAGAACAGCGCGGCCTCGTCGACGATCCCGCCGCGCGCGGCGTTGACGATCCGGACGGACGGCTTGACCTTGTGCAGGGCCTCGTCGCCGATGAGACCGAGGGTCTCGGGGGTCTTCGGCAGGTGGACGGTGATGAAGTCGGCGACCTCCAGGAGCTCGTCCAGGGCCAGCAGCTTCACCCCCATCTGCGCGGCGCGGGCGGGCTGCACGTAGGGGTCGTACGCGACGATCTTCATGCCGAACGCGGACATCCGCTGGGCGACCAGGACGCCGATGCGGCCGAGACCGACGACGCCGAGGGTCTTCTCGCTGAGCTCGACACCCGTGTACTTCGAACGCTTCCACTCGCCGTTCTTCAGCGCGGTGTTGGCCTGCGGGATGTTGCGCGCGGTGGCGACGAGCAGACCGCAGGCGAGCTCGGCGGCGGTGACGATGTTGGAGGTCGGGGCGTTCACGACCATCACGCCGGCCTTGGTGGCGGCGGAGACGTCGACGTTGTCCAGGCCGACACCGGCCCGGGCCACGACCCGGAGCTTGTTCGCTGCGGCGATGGCCTCCGCGTCGACCTTGGTGGCGGAGCGGACCAGGATCGCGTCCACGTCGGCGATGGCGGGGAGCAGCTCGGCGCGGTCCGCGCCGTTGCAGTGCCGGATCTCGAAGTCCGGGCCCAGTGCGTCGACGGTGGCGGGCGACAGCTCTTCAGCGATGAGTACGACGGGTTTCGAGCTCACGTGAGTCCTCACAGATCCAGTGCGGACGGCCGTCCCGACGGCCGCAGGCGGTGGAGGGGGCTTGCCGCGTGAAAGCGCACGACGCTGTGGGCCTGAACGCGAATGTTGTTGAGCAGTGTAGTGGTGCATCGGCGCCGATCATGCGCCTCGTTGGAAGGATCACCCGTCCGTGGTTGGACGGCCTGTCCAACGGTGTGGCACGGGGCCGGACAGTGTGTCCGGCCCCGTGCCGAAGGCTTACGCCTCCTCGTCGTTCACCCAGCTCATGAGCTTGCGCAGCTCCTTGCCGGTGGTCTCCAGGAGGTGCTTCTCGTCCTGGGTCTTGTACTCGTTGTACTTCTTCAGACCGCCGTGGTACTCGTCCATCCAGTTCTGGGCGAAGGTGCCGTCCTGGATCTCCGCGAGGACCTTCTTCATCTCGGCCTTGGTGGCGTCCGTGATGATGCGCGGGCCGGTGATGTAGTCGCCCCACTCGGCCGTCTCGGAGACGGACCAGCGCATCTTCTCCAGGCCGCCCTCGTACATGAGGTCGACGATGAGCTTCAGCTCGTGCAGGCACTCGAAGTAGGCGATCTCCGGCTGGTAGCCGGCCTCGACCAGGGTCTCGAAGCCCGCCTTGACGAGGGCGCTGGCGCCACCGCACAGGACGGCCTGCTCACCGAACAGGTCGGTCTCGGTCTCCTCGGTGAAGGTCGTCTTGATGACACCCGCACGCGTGCCGCCGATGGCCTTGGCGTAGGAGAGCGCCAGGGCGAAGGCGTTGCCCGTCGCGTCCTGCTCGACCGCGGCGATCGCGGGGACGCCGCGACCCTCCTCGTACTGGCGGCGGACCAGGTGGCCCGGGCCCTTCGGGGCGACGAGCGCGACGTCGGCGCCGGCCGGGGGCTTGATGAAGCCGAAGCGGATGTTGAAGCCGTGCGCGAAGAAGAGGGCGTCGCCGTCCTTCAGGTTCGGGGCGATCGACTCCTCGTAGACCTTGGCCTGGATCGGGTCCGGGATCAGGATCATGATGACGTCGGCCTCGGCGGCGGCCTCGGCGGGCGTCACCACGCGCAGGCCCTGCTCCTCGGCCTTGGCCTTGGACTTGGAGCCCTCGTGCAGACCGACACGGACGTCGACACCCGAGTCACGGAGCGACAGCGCGTGGGCGTGGCCCTGGCTGCCGTAACCGATCACCGCGACCTTGCGGCCCTGGATGATGGACAGGTCGGCATCGTCGTCGTAGAACAGCTCGGCCACTGGGATTCTCCTTGGTGTGCTGGTGTTGCGTCCCACCGTACGGCGGGCGGGGGAAGGGAAGTCTTCTGTCTCGTCAGGCGGACCGGTCGACGGACGCGTCGGCCGGCCGCCCGGGAGGCCGGCCGGGGAGGCCGGTCAGGCGCTGCGGTCGAGGGCCCGCAGGGAACGGTCCGTGATGGACCGCGCACCACGCCCTATGGCGATCGTGCCGGACTGCACGAGCTCCTTGATGCCGAACTGCTCCAGCATCTTGAGCATCGCGTCGAGCTTGTCACTCGAACCGGTGGCCTCGATGGTGACCGCCTCGGGCGAGACGTCCACGGTCTTGGCGCGGAACAGCTGGACGATCTCGACGATCTGGGAGCGGGTCTCGTTGTCGGCGCGGACCTTCACCAGGACGAGCTCGCGCTGGATCGCAGCGGAGGGCTCGAGTTCGACGATCTTCAGGACGTTGACCAGCTTGTTGAGCTGCTTGGTCACCTGCTCCAGCGGCAGGTCCTCGACATTGACCACGATGGTGATGCGGGAGATGTCGGGGTGTTCGGTGACACCGACGGCGAGCGAGTCGATGTTGAAGCCGCGGCGGGAGAACAGCGCGGCGATCCGGGCGAGGATGCCGGGGGTGTTCTCCACCAGGACGGAGAGCGTGTGCCTAGTCATGTGTCGTTCCTCTTCCTACGGCTCTCGGTCTCAGTCGTCTTCGTTGTCGCCGAAGTCGGGGCGGACGCCCCGGGCGGCCATGACCTCGTCGTTGGAGGTGCCCGCGGCGACCATGGGCCAGACCTGGGCGTCCTCGTGGACGATGAAGTCGATCACGACCGGGCGGTCGTTGATGGCGTTGGCCTCTTCGATGACCTTGTCCAGGTCGGCCGGGTCCTCGCAGCGCAGGGCGACACAGCCCATGGCCTCGGACAGCTTGACGAAGTCCGGGATACGGGTGCCCTTGCGGGGCGCCGTGCTGGCACCGACCTGGGAGCCGGTGGCATCGTGGCCGGTCTCGTCGGCGTGCAGGACCGTGCTGGAGTAGCGCTGGTTGTAGAAGAGGGTCTGCCACTGGCGGACCATCCCGAGGGCGCCGTTGTTGATGATGGCGACCTTGATCGGGATGTTGTTGAGCGCGCAGGTGACGAGTTCCTGGTTCGTCATCTGGAAGCAGCCGTCGCCGTCGATCGCCCAGACCGGGCGGTCCGGCATGCCGGCCTTGGCGCCCATGGCGGCGGGGACCGCGTACCCCATCGTTCCGGCGCCGCCGGAGTTCAGCCAGGTGGCGGGCTTCTCGTAGTCGATGAAGTGCGCCGCCCACATCTGGTGCTGGCCGACGCCGGCCGCGTAGATGGTGTCGGCGGGGGCGAGCTGGCCGATGCGCTGGATGACCTGCTGCGGGGAGAGGCTGCCGTCCTCCGGCAGGTCGTAGCCGAGCGGGTACGTCTCGCGCCAGCGGTTCAGGTCGCTCCACCAGGAGGTGTAGTCGCCCTGGTTGCCCTCGCTGTGCTCGGCCTGGACGGCCTGGACCAGGTCGGCGATGACCTCGCGGGCGTCACCGACGATCGGGACGTCGGCGGCGCGGTTCTTGCCGATCTCGGCCGGGTCGATGTCCGCGTGGACGATCTTGGCGAAGGGGGCGAAGCTGTCCAGCTTGCCGGTCACGCGGTCGTCGAAGCGGGCTCCGAGGGCGACGATCAGGTCGGCCTTCTGCAGCGCGGTGACGGCGGTGACCGCACCGTGCATGCCCGGCATTCCCACGTGCAGCGGGTGGCTGTCGGGGAACGCGCCCAGCGCCATCAGGGTGGTGGTGACGGGGGCTCCGGTGAGCTCGGCAAGAACCTTCAGCTCGGCGGTGGCGCCGGCCTTCAGGACGCCGCCGCCGACGTACAGGACCGGGCGCCGGGCGCCGGTGATCAGCTTGGCGGCCTCGCGGATCTGCTTGGCGTGCGGCTTGGTCACCGGGCGGTAGCCGGGCAGGTCGGTCTGCGGCGGCCAGCTGAAGGTGGTCTTCGCCTGCAGGGCGTCCTTGGCGATGTCGACCAGGACCGGGCCGGGGCGGCCGGTGGAGGCGATGTGGAAGGCCTCGGCGATCGTCCTCGGGATGTCCTCGGCCTTGGTGACCAGGAAGTTGTGCTTGGTGATCGGCATCGTGATGCCGCAGATGTCCGCCTCCTGGAAGGCGTCCGTGCCGATGGCCTTGGAGGCGACCTGGCCGGTGATCGCGACCAGCGGGACGGAGTCCATGTGGGCGTCGGCGATCGGGGTGACCAGGTTGGTGGCGCCGGGACCTGAGGTCGCCATGCAGACGCCGACCTTGCCGGTCGCCTGGGCGTAGCCGGTGGCGGCGTGGCCCGCGCCCTGCTCGTGGCGGACCAGGATGTGGCGGACCTTCTGGGAGTCCATCATCGGGTCGTACGCGGGGAGGATGGCGCCGCCCGGAATACCGAAGACGGTGTCGGCCCCCACTTCCTCGAGAGAACGGATGAGGGACTGCGCACCCGTGACGTGCTCGACGGTGGTGGCGGTCTGTCCGCCGCTACGGGCCCGCGGCTGCGGATGGTGCCCGGTGGCCTGCTCGGTCATCAGCATTCTCTTCTCGAAGCAGAGGGTTTTTGCGAGGGTTTGGGAGGAGCCGGTGCAACAAAAAACCCCTCGTGCCGGGAGGCAAGCGAGGGGAGCGCGTCGGTAGCGTTTCAAGCCGGGCCGTCATGGCCCTGCTTCAGCCGACGCGCTTTCCAAGTACGAGAATTCGGGTGCGCATGGCACTGACCCTCCCCCCGACGCACCATCAGTGTCAAGTGGGTGGGACGGGCGTCTCATTATTTGAGCGCATCGGGGGATGGTTTCCGGCCGGAACCGCCTCCCCGCCTGGGACGGGGTACTCCTCCCGGACGAGGGCGCGCCGCAGCCGGTACTCGTCGAGCGGGCCCGAGAACGCCATGCCCTGGCCGTGGGTGCAGCCCATGGCGCGCAGGGCGAGCACCTGCTCGGGGACGTCCACGCCGTCGGCGACGGACTGCAGCCCGAGATCGGAGGCGATCCGGAGCAGCCCGCTGGTGATCTTGCGGAGCCGGGCGGACTCCACCACGCCCTCGACGAGCCCCCGGTCCAGCTTCAGTACGTCGACGGGGAGGCGGCGCAGCGCGTTGATGGCCGCGTAGCCGCTGCCGAAGCCGTCGAGCGCGATCCGGACCCCGAGCCGGCGCAGGACGACCAGACGCTGCTCCAGGTCGTCGAAGGAGACCCGGGGGTCGCTGTCGGCCAGCTCGATCATCAGGGAGCCCGAGGGGAGCTCGTACCGCGTCAGGAGCGCCTCGACGGAGCCGAGCGGCAGCGAGCGGTCGAGCAGGCGGCGGGCGGAGAGCCGGACGGAGACCGGGGTGCGGTGGCCCAGCGCCGCCCGCTCGGCGGCCTGCTCGACGGCCTGCTCCAGGAGCCAGCGGCCGAGCTGGGCGACCCGCTCGCCGTCCTCGGCGACCCGCAGGAACTCGGCCGGGGTGAAGAGGACGCCCTGGGCGGAGCGCCAGCGCGCCTGGGCGGCGACGGCGGTGATCCGGCCGGTGGAGAGGTCCACCACCGGCTGGTGGAGCAGGGCGAACTCTCCGTCGTCCAGCGCGGTGCGCAGCCGGGTGGCCAGTTCGGTCCTGCGGACGATCTCGGCCTGCATCTGCGGGGCGTACATCTCGACGCGGTCCTTGCCGGCCGCCTTGGCCCGGTACATGGCCAGGTCGGCGTTGCGCAGCAGGTCCCCGGCGCCGATGCCGGGCTCGGCGAAGGCGACGCCGATGGAGGCGGCGACCCGCACCTCGTTCCCGCCCTCGACCTGGTACGGCTGGGAGAGCGTGAGGCGCAGCCGGTCGGCGATCTCGTGGACCTGGTACTCGCGGGCCGAGCGGTCGCGTGTGCCGTCGCCGAGGATGAGCGCGGCGAACTCGTCGCCGCCGAGCCGGGCGGCGGTGTCCCCGGCCCGTACGGAGTCCTGGAGGCGGCGCGCGGCCTGGACGAGCAGTTCGTCGCCCGCCTGGTGGCCGAGCCTGTCGTTGACCGCCTTGAAGCCGTCGAGGTCGATGAAGAGCACGGCGGTGCCGGGGTCGGAGGAGCGCCGGCCGGCGAGTGCCTTGCGGACGCGCCCGGTGAACAGCGCCCGGTTGGGCAGGTCGGTGAGCGGGTCGTGCTCGGCGTTGTGCTGGAGCTGGGCCTGGAGGCGGACCCGCTCGGTGACGTCCCGGCTGTTGAAGATCAGCCCGCCCTGGTGGCGGTTGACGGTGGACTCGACGTTGAGCCAGTCGCCGCGGCCCGAGCGGAAGCGGCACTCGATCCGTGTCGTCGGCTCCTCCGAAGGAGGAGCGGCCAGGAAGCGCCGGACCTCGTGGACGACTCCGCCGAGGTCCTCGGGATGGATGAGCGAGGCCAGTTCGGAGCCGATCAGGTCCTCGGCCTCCCGTCCGTAGACCCCGGAGGCGGCAGGGCTGACGTAGCGGAGTATGCCGGTGGGCGCGGCGATCATGATGACGTCGCTGGAGCCCTGCACCAGGGACCTGAAGTGGTTCTCCTTCTGGGCCAGTTCGTGGGTGAGGGCGATGTTGTCGAGGAGCATGATGCCCTGCCGTACGACCAGGGCGAGCACGACCGTACAGCCGGTGAAGACGACCACGCGGTCCACTCTGCGTCCCTCGACGACGTTGTACAGGATGCCGAGCGTGCAGACCGCCGCGGCGAGATACGGGGTGAGGGCGGCCAGCGAGCCGGCGACGGGCCGGCTGTGCTGGCGCTGTCCGCGCGGGGACGGGACGCCCTCGGGCGTCCGGCGCGCTCCCCAGGGGGCATAGGCCAGGAGCAGCGAGCCGGCGAACCAGCCGGCGTCGAGCAGCTGCCCGGAGGTGTAGTTCTCGCGGAGCAGCGGCGAGGTGAACAGGGCGTCGCACAGGACGGTGAGGGCGAGGGCGGCGATGGCGGTGTTGGTCGCCGAGCGGTTCGACTGCGAGCGGCGGAAGTGCAGGGCGAGGACCATGCTGACGAGAACGATGTCCAGCAGGGGGTACGCCAGGGTGAGCGCGGCCCGGGCGACGCTCTCGCCCTCGAAGTGGGCGGTGTGCGCGAGGGCGAGGCTCCAGGAGAGGGTGAGCAGCGAACCGCCGATGAGCCAGGCGTCGAGGGCGAGGCAGACCCAGCCGGCCCGGGTGACGGGCTTCTTGGCGAGGACGAGCAGGCCGACGATGGCGGGCGGCGCGAAGAGCAGGAAGAAGATGTCCGCGACGGAGGGGCTGGGCACCTCCCTGTGGAGCACGACTTCGTACCACCCCCAGACGGCGTTCCCCGCGGCGGCCATCGCCGAGGAGAAGGCGAAGAGCAGCCAGGCGGGGCGGGAACGGCTCTCGTGGACGCGGGCGTAGAGGAAGCACGAGACGCCCGCGGCGAGGGCGGCGACGCTGAGACCGAAGTCGCCCATGATCAGAGCCAGCTGTTCGGAGCCCCAGCCGAGGGCGGCGCCCGTCGCGTATCCCCCGCAGACGAGGCCGAGGAGGATCTGGGCCAGGAACACCGGGGAACCGGAGCGGGCGGGGCCGCGTCGGCGCTCCCCGGGACCGGGGGCGGCGGCGGGCCTCGCGACGCGGCCGCGCTCGATGAGCGCGCCGGGGGCGCTCATCGCCGCCACCGGGCTTTCGTGCGCACCAGGGCGCGGTGATGCGGTGAAGCGCCGGGCGCGAGGACGCGCGGCGCCCGCGGCGTGGCCCGCACCGGCCTCGGCGATGCCTGGGGCGACCACCGCGACGGCTGAAGCCGCCGGGGCGGAGGCTGAGGGTGCCGAGGGCGGGGCGAGGGGGGCCGGGGCGACCGCGTCGCGGTCCGGGGCGTCCGGCCCCTCGGCCGCCGCGTCCGGTCCCGAGACGTCCGGCTCGGCGGTGCGGCGGTCGACCTGGACGGGGAGGCCGGCTCCGCCGGCCGGCCCGCGGAGGCCCGCGCCCGGGTGGGGCGGCCCCGTGCCGTCGTCGCGTGCGAGGGTCGTCGACGGCGGCCCCGCCGCGTCGGATCGTCGGTCCATCGGCCGTACATCACCCGTCGCCCCCCTCGGAATCTGATGACCCGTCACGTTGCTCCCCGGCGTCAGCTCGTACTCGACGCAGCCCCCCGCTCCGGGACGATACACCAGGACCGTCACTCAGGGACAGGGGTGCTGTACGCTGCGTGACGGCCCTGGGGTTCGCGACAGGCGCACTGAGGGGGCGCGCTGCACGGCCGCTCGGCTCAGGTGGTCAGGACCACGTTCGCCAGCCGCTCCCCCGCCGCGAACCGGGTGAGCTGGGCGGCGATCAGCCGCTTGGCCCGGGGCATGAACGCCGAAGTGGAGCCGCCGACATGGGGACTCACCAGAACACCGGGAGCGTGCCACAACGGGTGGCCCGGCGGCAGCGGTTCGGGATCGGTGACGTCGAGCGCGGCGGTGATCCGCCCGCTCTCGACCTCCTTGAGCAGCGCGGCGGTGTCGACGACGGGACCGCGGGCGACGTTCACCAGAAGGGCGCCGTCCTTCATCCGGGCGAGGAACCCCGCGTCGGCGAGATGCCTGGTCGCGGGCGTGAGCGGAGTGGAGAGCACGACCACGTCCGCCTGCGGCAGAAGGGCGGGCAGTTCCGCGAGGGGATGGACGGGACCGCGCTCCGTGGTGCGTGCGGAGCGCGCGACGCGCACCACCCGCGCGCACTCGAAGGGCACGAGCCGGTCCTCGATGGCGGCGCCGATCGATCCGTACCCCACGATGAGGACGGACTTGTCGGCGAGGGCCGGATAGAAACCGTCCCGCCACTCCTCCTTGTCCTGGCCCCTGACGAAGCCGGGGATCCCGCGCAGCGAGGCGAGGATCAGGGCGAGCGTCAGCTCGGCGGTGCTGGCCTCGTGGACGCCCTTCGCATTGCACAGCTCCACGCCCGGGGCCAGCGAGCCGAGACCGGGCGCCACATGGTCCGTGCCCGCCGAGAGCGTCTGCACCGCGCGCACCGAGGTCATCGCGGCGAGCGGCCGGACGGCGACCTCCGAGCCCTTCATGTACGGGACGACGTAGAAGGCACAGCGCGCCGGATCGGCGGGGAAGTCGGGACCGCCGTCCCAGAGACGGTAGTTGAACCCCGACGCGGCCGGGTCGGGAAGCCCTTCGATCTCGTCCGCGGGAATCGGAAGCCACACGTCGGCGGTCGTCTCATCGAGTGTCATGACCGGGAGGCTATGCGAAGAATCCCCCTCGCCATTGGTTACTTTGGGGGCGGCACAGGGAGGGGTACCGGCAGGTGGAGCGCAGGACTATCGGGGCGGCGGCGCTCGACGTGGGCGCGGTCGGCCTGGGCTGTATGCCGATGAACTGGGCCTACAGCGCCTCGCAGCAGCGCGGTGACCGCTCGCTGCGAACGGTGCACGCGGCGCTCGACGCCGGGGTGAGTCTGCTCGACACCGCGGACATGTACGGCCCGTTCACCAACGAGCTGCTCGTGGGACGGGCCCTGAAGGAACGCCGGGCGGAGGCGTTCGTGTCGACGAAGTGCGGTCTGCTCGTGGGCGACCAGCACATCGTGGCCAACGGCCGGCCCGGATACGTACGGCGGGCCTGCGACGCCTCGCTGCGGCGGCTGCAGACGGACGTGATCGATCTCTACCAGCTGCACCGGGCGGACCCCGAGGTGCCGGTCGAGGAGACCTGGGGCGCGATGGCCGAGCTGGTGTCCGCGGGCAAGGTGCGGGCGCTCGGGTTCTGCGCGGTCGGGGCGCGGGCGGCGCGCCGCGGCGGAACGGCACACGTGCACGAGGGAACGATCCGGCAGTTGGAGCGGATCCAGCAGGTCTTCCCGGTGAGCGCGGTGGAGGCGGAGCTGTCGGTGTGGTCCCCGGAGGCGCTGGAACGGCTGCTGCCGTGGTGCGAGGCGCGGGGTGTGGGGTTCCTGGCCGCGATGCCCCTGGGGAACGGGTTCCTGACCGGGACGCTGACGCCGGGCGGTGGCTTCGAGCCGGACGATCCGCGGGCCAGGCATCCCCGGTTCACCGCCGAGATGATGGCCGCGAACCAGCCGGTGGTGGCGGGGCTGCGGCGGGTGGCGGCACGGCACGGGGAGGCCGTCACTCCGGCGCAGGTGGCGCTGGCGTGGGCGCTGGCGCAGGGGCCGCACGTGGTGCCGATCCCGGGGACGAAACGGGAGTGCTGGGCGGTGGAGAACGCGCGGGCGGCGGAGCTGGTGCTCACGGCCGGGGATCTCGCGGAGATCGCGGGCCTTCCCGGGCCGCGCGGATCATGGGACTGAGAGCGCGGGATCGCGAGCGGGGGCCGAGCGCGGGAACCTGATCGGGCCGGGCGGTGTATCAAGGGTAGTGATCGCCGTTCGAAGGGATCGGGACCGTGGGACGAGCTTGTGTGGGAGCCGTGGGGGCCGCCGCCGTTCTGGGGCTGCTGGCGGGTTGTGCGTCGGGCGGCGACGGGGAGGGAGCCGCGTCGCCCTCGGGAGCGCCCTCCGTGTCCGTGTCCGCCACGGATCCGGGGACGCGGGGCTCCGGGGGTTCCGTGCGCGTCGCCGGGACGCTGACCGGGGATCTGGAGTCGCCGTGGGGCGTGGCCGCCCTGCCGGACGGTGATCTCCTCGTCGCCTCGCGTGACGAGCGCACGATCACCCGGGTCGACGCGGAGACGGGAAGAAAGACGCCGGTCGGAGAGGTGCCGGGGGTGGTGCCCGGCGGTGAGGGCGGACTGCTCGGACTCGCCGTGCGGGACGGCCACGTGTACGCGTACTTCACGGCGGAGTCGGACAACCGCATCGTCCGCATGCCGTACGGAGGCGGGGCTTCGGACCGGCTCGGCGCGCCCGAGGTGGTCCTCGCGGGCATCCCGAAGGGGAACGTGCACAACGGCGGGCGGATCGCCTTCGGCCCCGACGGAATGCTGTACGCGGGCACGGGCGAGCGCGGCGAGACGGGGCTCGCGCAGAACGTGGAGTCGCTGGGCGGCAAGATCCTCCGGATGACGCCGGAGGGGAAGCCGGCGCCCGGCAATCCGTTCCCGGACTCGGTGGTCTATTCGTACGGTCACCGCAATGTGCAGGGCCTGGCCTGGGACGCGGACGGACGGCTGTGGGCGGCCGAGTTCGGCCAGAACACCTGGGACGAGCTGAATCTGATCCAGGCCGGAAAGAACTACGGCTGGCCGAAGGCCGAGGGCACGGCGGACGTGTCGGGCTTCGTGGACCCGGTGGCCCAGTGGAAGACGGACGAGGCGTCGCCGAGCGGTATCGCCTACGCGGAGGGCGCGATCTGGATGGCGGGCCTGAGAGGCGAGCGGCTGTGGCGGATCCCGCTGTCCGGAGCGGAACGCTCCGGGGAGCCCGAGGCGTTCCTCGTGGAGGAGTACGGCCGGCTGCGCACGGTCCTGGCGGCGGGTGACGGCCGGCTCTGGCTGACGACGAGCGAGACCGACACCCGGGGCACTCCCGAGGCCGGCGACGACAAGATCCTCCGCCTGGAGGTCGGATAGGGGCCCGATGTTCCACCTGATGGACGAGCTGTTCGCGCCGAGCCAGAAGCACTCGTCCGACGAGCGCCAGCGGCTCGAACTGACCCGGGAGGACCTGGGCGACGCCGACCCCGGGCGGGGCCCGGTCGACCTCGCCTCGGGCGCGGTGACGATACGCATGCCGGCCCTGGTGACCCGGGACGACGAGGACGGGGACGGGGCCGGCGGCGACGAGGACGGCGAAGAGGGCGAGGGGGCCTAGGCGGAGGACGGGCGCTCCAGGCGGAGGACAGGCCCTAGGGGCACCTAGGGGCACCTAGGGGCCCTAGGCGGTCGGCGAGGCCTCCTGTGGCGTCGGCTCCAGGAGGCGGAGACGGTGCGCAAGGGCGGCCGCCTCGCCGCGGCCGGAGACCCCCAGCTTGGCCAGGATGTTGGAGACATGGACGCTCGCCGTCTTCGGGGAGATGAAGAGCTCCTCGGCGATCTGGCGGTTGGTGCGCCCTTCGGCGACCAGGTGCAGGACGTCCTGCTCACGGGGGGTCAGGCCGAAGGCGTCGTCGCCCGGTTCGGGCTCCGGGGCCCGGTCGGGGGTCAGCGGGAGGCGGGCGCGGGCGGCCAGCAGCTCGACGTCCTCGCGGAGCGGGTGCGCGCCGAGGCGGACGGCCGTGGCGTGGGCCTCGCGGAGCAGCGCGGCGGCCTCGTCGCGCCGGCCGCCCTCGGCGAGGAGGGCGTCGGCGAGGCGGTGCCGGGCGTGGGCCAGCAGGTGGGGCCGCTCCAGCGGCTCGTGGGCGGCGACGGTCTCCGACCAGCGGTCCACCCGGTGGCGGCCCTCGGCGCGGTCCAGCTCCGCGGAGGTGTGCAGGGCGTACGCCTCCCAGACGGGTGCCGGGGTCGCCATCCCCCGGGCACAGCGGCGGAGCAGGGCGAGCGTCTCGGCACGGCCCTCCTCGGCGGCGGGCAGGCCGAGGGCGTCCGCCTCCGCGGAGGCGGCGGCGAGGAGCAGCGGCCAGGCCTCGCGGTGGGTGCCGGGCGGGAAGCCGGCCTCGACGGCGGCGGCGAGCACGGTCCGTACGTCCTGGATCCGGCCGGTGACGGCGGCGAGGCTCAGCTCGACCATGCGGGTGGGGATCACGTACTGGGGCATCGGGTCGGCCTCGCCGAAGTACTCGCGTGCGACGGCGAGCTGGGCGACGGCCACGGTCGGCTCGCCCCGGGAGATGGCCAGTTGGGCGAGGCGCAGTGCCACGGCGCCGCGCGGCTTGGACCGGATCCCGGACCGCTCCAGCCACTCGCAGTTGCGCTGCGCCTCGCACCAGAGACCCAGCGAGAGCTGCGACTCGGCCAGGTTGGAGCGGATCCAGCCCTCGCTGTCGAGGAGACCGTGGTCGCGGGTGAGCCGGATGCCGTCCTCGGCGACCTGGACGGCCTCCCGGGAGCGCCCGAGGTTCTCCAGGGAGTGGGAGAGGTTGACGTGGGCGCGGGCGGACTCGTGGTGGAGGCCGAGGGCGCGGGTGCGGTCGCGCACCTCGTCCATGGTGGCGAGTCCGGTCTCGCGGTCGCCGGCGCTGACCTGGAGGGTGCCGAGGGTGAGGCGGGCGGAGAGTTCGATGGACTCGTCCTTGACGAGGCGGGCGTACTCGACGGCCCGTTCGGCGGCGGCGAGGCTCTCGGGGCCGGGCTTGTGGAGCATCCCCCAGCCCGCGGCGACGACGAGCACGCGGGCGTGCACGCCGGACGGGGGCAGGCCCTTGACGAGTTCCTGGGCGGTGGCGATCTCGGCCCAGCCGTCGGAGCGGCCGAGTCCGGAGACGATGCGGGAGCGTTCGGTCCAGAACCAGGCGGACCGCAGCGGGTCGCGCTCCTCGGCCTCGTCCCCTTCGAGGAGCCGCAGCGCCATCTTGCCTGTCTTGAGGGCGCGTTCGCGCTCCCCGCACAGCCGGGCCGCGTACGCGGCCTCGGCGAGCAGGTCGAGATAGCTCAGCGGAGTGGTCTCGGGGTCGCAGCCGCACGGAGGGTAGGCCTCGGCGTAGTCCATCGGCCGCAGGGAGCGGCGCACCTCGTCGGGGGCCTCGTCCCAGAGCTCCATGGCCCGTTCGAGGAGCCGGAGCTGCTCGGCGTAGGCGTAGCGCTTGCGGGTCTCGACGGCGGCGCGGAGCACGGCCGGCAGCGCCTTCGCGGGGTCGTGCGCGTGGTACCAGTAGGTGGCGGTCCGGGTGGCGCGCTCGTCGGCGCGGACGAGGGAGGGATCGGCTTCCAGGGCCTCGGCGTAGCGCCGGTTGAGGCGGGAGCGTTCGCCGGGCAGCAGGTCGTCGCTGACGGCCTCGCGGACCAGCGAGTGGCGGAAGCGGTAGCCGTCGCCGTCCGGGACGGCGATCAGGATGTTGGCACCGACGGCGGCCCTGAGCGCCTCGATGAGTTCGTCCTCGGAGAGCCGGGCGACGGCGGCGAGCAGGGCGTACTCGACGGTGGAGCCGCCCTCGGCGACGATCCGGGAGACGCGCTGGGCGTCCTCGGGGAGCGCCTCGACCCGGACGAGCAGCAGGTCGCGCAGGGATTCGCTGAGGGAGCCGGGAGCGCAGCCGGCCTCGTGGGAGACGACGAGCTCCTCGACGAAGAAGGCGTTGCCGTCGGATCGGTCGAAGACCCCGTCGACGAGGGCGGCGTCGGGTTCGGCGGCGAGAATGCCGGTGAGCTGGCGGCGCACCTCGGCGCGGGTGAAGCGGGCGAGTTCGATGCGCCGGATGGTCCGCAGCCGGTCGAGTTCGGCGAGGAGCGGGCGCATCGGGTGGCGGCGGTGGATGTCGTCGGAGCGGTAGGTGGCGACGACGACGATCCTGCCGCGGCGCAGGGTGCGCAGGAGATAGGCGAGGAGGTGCCGGGTGGAGGCGTCGGCCCAGTGCAGGTCCTCCAGGACGAGCACGATCGTACGGTCGGCGGCGAGGCGTTCCAGGAGCCGGACGGTCAGTTCGAAGAGGCGGGCGGTGGAGTTCTCGTGGGAGGGCTCGTGGCTGCCGACGTCCCCGAGTTCGGGGAGGAGCCGGGCGAGTTCGCCCTCCTGGCCGGCCGCGGCTTCGGCCAGTTCGTCCGGGAGCCGGCGGCTCAGAGCGCGCAGGGCCGTGGAGAAAGGCGCGAACGGAAGCCCGTCCGCGCCGATCTCGACACAGCCCCCGACGGCGACGCAGGCGCCGCGGTCGTGGGCCGTGGCCACGAACTCCTCGATGAGCCGCGTCTTGCCGACGCCCGCCTCGCCGCCGACGAGCAGAGCCTGGGGCTCTCCGTCGGCGGCGCGGACGAAAGCGTCGGTGAGGGCGGTGAGTTCACCGGCCCGGCCGACGAACACGGGGCTGACTGACCTGGTCTCCACGGCGCCGAGCATCGCACAGACGTCCGACGTCCGGACCATGCGGGGCTCACGCGGCCCGGGCGAAGCGGCCGGGCTCGGCGCTCACCCGCCCCTCGGGTTCGTGGGTGCCGGACCGCTCGGCCTTCGCGGCCCGCCGCGCCTTGACGGCCTGGCGGGACAGGCGCTGGGCGGCGGCCTCGCGGATGAGCTCGGCGTGGTGCATGCGGTGCAGTTCGTACGCGAACATCTCGTTCTCCCCGGTGTCGGTATCGCTCCTTGCGATGCCTCGACTCTCGTCTCCCAGGGGGTGCGGCCACATCGGGCGAGTGCCGCATGTTCGGCGTACGGGGGGCCTTAGGAGTGCCGTGGGGGTCCTTAGGGCGCGGTCGGGAGGTTCAGGAACAGGTCGAAGTACATCCCCGCCGACAGGAACAGCCCGATCGCGCCCAGGACGGCGCCGCCGAGGGCCACCGCACGGACCCAGCCGGGCCGCTGCGGGCGGACCAGGACGAGCACGGCGACGACGAGGGCGAGGAACGCGAAGACGCCGTTGACCAGTGCGGTGCTGTGCCAGGCGTCGGCGTAGATCTCGTTGATCTGCTGGGCGGCGGTGCCGCCCTGGGCCTTGATCTGCCCGATGAGCGTCTCGCGCTCGCTGACGACCTTGCCCACCCAGGTGCCGGTCAGGGCGGCGAGCCCGAGGCCGGCCGAGACGACGGCCGCGGCGGCCGCGCCCACGCCGTCGCCGGAGGCCTCGGCGGAGGCAGGCCCGGCCTCGGTGTCGTCCTCGTCGTCGTCGAGCTCGTCGAGTTCGTCGTGCTCGTCCAGCTCCCCCTCCGCGGGCTTCACGGCCTCCGCGGGCTCCGCGGACTCGGCAGCCGCGCCCTCGGCGTCCTTCCGGCCCTTCCCGGCCTGATCGGCCTTATCGGCCTTCCCGGCCTTCTCCGCCGTCTCGTCGGGCGCCGGCGTCTCGTCAGTCTTGATAGTCATGAACCGCACGCTAGGTGCCGCGTATGAGAAGCGCCTTAACGAACAGCAGGGCCTCGGACAGGGGCCTCAGGACGCCTGCTCGGCCCTGAGGACCTTCCACTCCGGCGCGAGCACCGACCAGACCTCCATGTCGAGGCGCTTGCCCCGGTAGGCGTAGCTCTCGCGCAGGACGCCGTCCCGCGTCATCCCGAGCCGTCGGGCCACCGCGATGCTGCTCTCGTTCTTCGAGGAGACCATCCACTCGACGCGGTGGATGGAGCGTTCCCCGATCGCCCAGTCGATGATCGTCCGCGCGGCCCGGGTGACCAGGCCCCTGCCGACGGCCGACGGCTCCAGCCAGCACCCGGCCTCGGCCGTCCCCTGGTTCACGTCCATCGCGCGGAAGAGCACACCGCCGACGAGGGTGCCCTCGCTCCAGATGCCGTAGATCCGGCCCGCGTCGTTCGCGGCCTTCTCGGCGTACGCCTGGAGGAAGGAGCGGGCCGAGTCGAGGTCCGCCACCACGTCGGCGAGGGCGATGTGCTGCCCGACGTACTCCCGCCCCCGGTTCATGTGGGTGAGGAACTCCTCGGCGTACGAGGGCTCCAGCGGCCGCAGTTCGGCGCCGTCGTCACCCAGCGATATCGCGAACACTGTTGTCGTCCTCCGCAGTCGAAACCGTTACACGTTGTGCGGGGATCTTCGCACGGGCGTCGGCGGCGGCGCGGGACTCCGGCGGTTCGATGCTGATCCGGGGCAGCCGGCGGTCGAGCCAGCGGGGCAGCCACCAGTTCGCCCCGCCGAGCATGTGCATCAGGGCCGGTACGAGCAGGGTCCGCAGGACGAAGGCGTCCAGGGCGACGGCCGCCGCGAGCGCGATGCCGAACATGGCGACGACCCGGTCGCCGGAGAGGACGAAGGCGAGGAAGACGGAGATCATGATGACCGCCGCGGAGTTGATCACGCGGCTGGTCTCGGCGAGCCCGACCCGGACGGCGCGCCGGTTGTCGCCGGTCTCCAGCCACTCCTCGTACATCCGGCTGACCAGGAAGACCTGGTAGTCCATGGAGAGCCCGAAGAGCACCGACACCATGATGACCGGCAGGAAGGGTTCGATCGGGCCTGCGCTGCCGAGGCCGAGGAGCTCGCTCCCCCAGCCCCACTGGAAGATCGCGACGACGATGCCGAAGGCGGAGGCGACGGCGGCGACGTTCATGAGCGCGGCCTTCAGCGGGATGCCGAGGGACCGGAAAGCGACCAGGAGCAGCAGACAGCCGAGCGCGATGACGACGCCCACGAAGAGCGGCAGCTTGCCGACGATGATCTCGGCGAAGTCGTCGTAGGAGGCGGTGACGCCACCGACGTGGACATCGAGCGAGGTGCCCTGCTCGGCCGCCGGGAGCACGTCCGTGCGCAGCCGGTCGACGAGGTCGCTCGTGGCCTTCGACTGCGGTGAGGAGTCCGGTACGACGGTGAGGACGGCGGTGTCACCGCCGCTGTTGTGGACGACCGGGGAGACGGAGTCGACTCCGCGTGTGTGCGCCAGCTCGGCGGGCAGCTCGCCCATCGCGACGCGGTCGTCGGCTCCGTCGATGTGGGCGACGAGGGTGAGCGGCCCGTTGACACCGGGCCCGAAACCTTCGGCCAGCAGGTCGTACGCCTGCCGTGTGGTCGCCGTGGCCGGGCCGTTGCCCTGGTCGGAGGTGCCGAGGTGGAGGGAGAACGTCGGCAGGGCGAGGACGAGCATGACGACGGCGGCGACCGCGCCGAGCAGCTTGGGGTGGCGCTCGACGAAGGCGGACCAGCGGGCCGCGAAGCCGGTCGGCAGCTCGGGCTGCGGCCCGTGCTCGGCGAGGTGCCGGCGCTCGCGGCGGGAGAGCGCCCGCATGCCGATGAGGGAGAGCAGCGCGGGCAGCAGGGTGACGGAGGCGGCGACCGTGAGGACCACGGTCAGCGAGGCGGCGATGGCGACGCCGTTGAGGAAGCTGAGCCGCAGGATGAGCATGCCGAGGAGGGCGATGCAGACGGTCGCGCCGGCGAAGACGACGGCACGGCCGGTGGTCGCCACCGCGATCTGTGCGGATTCGGGGACCGAGAGCCCGCGTTTGAGCCCCTTGCGGTGGCGCGTGACGATGAAGAGCGCGTAGTCGATGCCGACGCCGAGGCCGATGAGCATGCCCAGCATCGGGGCGAAGTCGGCGACGGTCATGACGTGGCCGAGGAGCACGATCCCGGAGTACGCGATGCCGACGCTGACGAGCGCGGTGGCGATGGGGAGCGCGGAGGCGGCGAGCGAGCCGAAGGCGAGGAAGAGGACGACGGCCGCGACGACGACGCCGACGGCCTCGGCGACATGGCCGCCGGAGGCTTCGGTGAGGGCGACGGCACTGCCGCCGAGCTCGACCTGAAGGTGGTCGGATGCGGCCCCCCGAGCCGTGTCGACCAGGGCCTGGGCCTGCGCCTTCGGGATGTCGTCGGCCTGCGCGTCGAAGATCACGGGAGCGTAGGCGGTCCGCCCGTCCTCGCTGATCTGCGCCTGGGCGGCCGGGCCGTCGTCGTACGGGGAGGTCACGGACGCGATGCCGGGCAGTTCGGCGACCTCGTCGAGCACCTCGGTCATGCGCTGCTCGACCCCGGTGGCGCGGACGCTGCCCTGGTCGGTGTGCCAGACGATCGTGTTGCTGTCGCCGCCGGAGCCGGGGAAGCCCCTCTCGAGGAGGGCGGTGGCACGTCCCGACTCGGTGCCGGGGACCTCGTAGTCGTTGGAGTAGGCCGAGCCCGCGACCGATGCTCCGGCGACGGATCCGCCGAGGGCGATGAGCCAGAGCAGAACGGCGACGAGGCGGTGCTTGATGCACCACCGTGCGATGGCTGCCAAAGGACGTGCTCCCTGGTGGTTCGTGGATCTTTACCGGGGAACAGCCCGCAAAGAACGCATGACCTGGATAAGGCCACTGTTACAGCCTTAAGAGATCCTTTGTCCCTTTCGTGTCGTTACTCACAGCGGTGCGCGGAAGCTCGGGCCTTTGGTCCCGGGCTCCCGCGCGTGCCGTGTACGGAGGGGTGCCGCGTACGGAAGGGTGCCGTGTACGGGGGGGTCGGCCGGTCAGCCGGAGACGCTCGCCCGCCCGTTCTCGATGTGCCCCATGAGCCGGCGGCGGAAGCCGCCGGGAGAGGTCACCTCGACGTCGTACCAGCCGTGCGCGTCGGCCGCCGAGTGGACGAGGGTACGGCTCCGGCCGGGCTTCACGGTGACGGTGCGGGTCCAGTCGCGCAGGTCGTCGCGGTCCACGTAGCCGAGCGGGCGGACGGTGAAGGAGACCGCCGCGGTGCCCGTGTTCCGTACGGTGAGATGCAGGTCACGGTCATGATGGTCGATGTGCGAGGCGAGGTCGGCGCCGCCCGCGGCCGGGCCCTCGAACTCGCGGCGGAAGCCGTTCGGGCCGGTGATCGTGAAGCGGTAACGATCACGCGTAAGGGGTACCGCCCATTGCGCCGTGCCCCTGACGTCGCGGTGCTGGGGGGCGGTGAACTCACCGGCGTACGGGTACAGCGCGAAGTGCGCGGAGGCCTTTCCGCTGTTCTTCAGGTCGACGGTGACCGCACCGGGGCCGACGCGGGCCTGGGCGTCCGGCTGGTACGGCAGCGGGCGGGCCGGGCGGGTGCCCGGCTCCTGGACCGGCATCTGCTGGACGGCCGGGGGCTGCGGCCGCCAGCGGCCGGAGAACGGCGGGATCGGGCCGGGCTCCTCGACGTCGGGCTGCCGGTGCGCGCGCCGGAAGTCGAAGGCGGAGGTCAGGTCGCCGGTGACGGCCCGCCGCCACGGGGTGATGTTGGGCTCCTGGATGCCGGTGAGCCGCTCAAGGAACCGGATCACGGAGGTGTGGTCGAAGGTCTCGGAGCAGACGTAGCCGCCGACCGACCAGGGCGAGACGACGAGCAGCGGGACGCGGATGCCGAGACCGGTGGGCAGGCCCTTCCAGCGCTCGTCCGTGTCGTCGGCCGGCGGGACGGGCGGCGGCACGTGGTCGAAGAAGCCGTCGTTCTCGTCGTAGTTGATCAGGACGACGGTGTGGCGCCAGACGTCCGGGTGCGAGCCGAGGGCGTCGAGCACCTTGTAGACGAGCGAGGCCGAGGCGATCGGCGAGGAGGAGCCGGGGTGCTCGGAGTCGATCGCGGACGGGACGAGGTACGAGACCTCCGGGAGCGTCCCGGCGGCCACGTCGGCGCGGAAGGCGTCGGCGAGCTTCCCGGTCTCGACGCGGCGCAGGCCTCGCTCGAAGAGCGAGCGCTCGGCGGCGGTGAGCGTGGCGACACCGTCCTCCAGGGCGGCGAGGAGCCTGGCGCGCTCGCTCGGGTCCTCCGTGTCGCGGACGGCGGCGTAGAAGGACTCCATGAAGGTGTGCCCGCCGGTGGCGTCGAGGGCCTTGCGGGCGATCTTCTTGAAGGAGGTGAAGAACTCGATGTTGTTGTCGGTGAAGTTCTCCCACTCGGTGTACGTCTTCCAGCTCCGCCCGGCCGCTTCGAGGCGCTCGGCGTAGGTGGGCCAGGGGTAGCCGGGGTGGGTGCCCTCGGCGTACGCGGCGTTGGTGACGGCGCGGCTGCCGTCGGCCTCGTAACCGGTCCAGCCGGACCAGAGGTGGTTGCGGTTGGGGCTCGTCGAGGTGTGGGTGGACGAGTGGTAGGCGTCGCAGACGGTGAAGGTGTCGGCGAGTTCGTAGTGCAGCGGGATGTCCTGGCGGTCGTAGTACGCCATCGTCGCCGCGGTCTTGGCGGAGACCCAGCCGTCCATCCAGCCGTCGTGCCAGGCCTTGGCGCCGCCGCTCCAGGAGTGGTCGAGGTCGCCGATGTACTGCAGGTCCTTCTTCTGCGTCTCGGCGGCGCCGCGGATCGGGAACGGCAGGACGGTCCGGCCGAGGGCGGCGGGCTGCTCGAACACGGGAGTGCCGGAGGGGAGTTCGATCGCATTGCGGTCACCGAAGCCGCGGACACCGCGGAGGGTGCCGAAGTAGTGATCGAAGGAACGGTTCTCCTGCATGAGGACCACGACATGGCGGACGGCCGACAGACCCCCGGCCGGCGGTCCCGCGGCGATCGCTTCCTGGAGCGACGGCGGGAGCAGCGAGCTTGCGGCGGCGGCGCCGAGGGCGCCTCCGCCCAGCGCGAGGACCCTGCGGCGGGACATGCGGGACTTCTCGGGGGACAAGACCGACCTCCAGTCGACGGCCAATGGTTCGCCTTCGAGCCATTGGGTGGTACTCCGGGGACGGTAGTGAGGCCGGATGACGCGCGGAAGACCCGACGCGGGCCGGGCGGTGAACGTCCAACAGCCGCCGACAGGAGTCCAAGCGCGGAAATATTCGGTGCCGCACAGGTCCACGGGTGTGCAGACTTGATCCATGGCGGACATGTGGGCGTTCCGGGACGCGGTCGGTGACTGGGCGGCGGGCGGTCCGGGCGGACCGGCGCGGGAGCTGGCCGCGCACCTGGGGCTGCGGACGGCGGTGCTGCTGGAGGGGCCGAGCGACCTCGCGGCCGTCGAGACGCTGGCCGCACGGCGAGCCCGGGACCTGGCCGCCGAGGGCGTGTGCGTGGTCTCGATGGGCGGGGCGATGAACGTGGGCCGCTACGCGGGCCTTCTCGGGCCGCCCGGTCTCGGCCTGCGCCTGGCGGGACTGTGCGACGAGCGCGAGGCGCCGTACTACGACCGCGGTCTGGAGCGGGCCGGGGCGCCGCGCGACGGCGTCTTCGTGTGCGTGGCGGACCTGGAGGACGAACTCATCCGCACGCTGGGCACGGAGAGGGTCGAGGAGATCGTGCGGGCCGAGGACGACGACCTGCGCGCCTGGCAGACGTTCCTGCGCCAGCCGGCCCAGCACGGCCGGACCCGGCATCAGCAGCTGCGGCGCTTCCTCGGCACGAAGAAGGGCCGCAAGATCCGTTACGGCCACCTCCTGGTGGACGCCCTGGCCCCCGACAAGGTCCCGGCCCCGCTCGACGACCTCTTCAGGAGCCTGTGACCGCCGGGCCCGCGCCCCGGTGAACCCGGGAGGAACCAGGCCGGTGCCCGCCCCGTGTGCTGCCCGGGGCGGGCACGTCGCGCGTCTACCCGGAAGTCGGCCGTTGGCACCGTGTGCGGTACGCACGCGCAAGGGGCGGTGGGGGGGGGGGGGCGGCGCCCCCCCCCCCCCCGGGGGGGGGGCCCCCCCCCGGCGGGGGGGGGGGGGGGCGCCCCCGCCCCCCCCCCCCCCCGGCCGCCCCGCGGGCACCACGCAGCCCGGGGAGCCGGGGGCGGGGAC
>NZ_JBHXTV010000027.1:0-44718 GCF_042671585.1 Streptomyces sp. NPDC127129 | reverse complement strand
CGGGGCCCGGGCGGCTCCCCGGGGGGGTGGAGCATATGGGCATGCCAACGCGCCCCCCCTTTTGGGGCTGCCCGGCGCACCTATCTGGGGGGCGGGGCCCCCCCCGGGGCCCCGCTCCACACTCCCCCCGGGTGATCCCCCGATCCCCCCGGGCGAGTATCTATCCACTCCGGTCCGCGTATTCACCCCTTCGGGCGGGCGCTTGGAGTGAAACGGGGGAGCGCTGGGGGGCGCGTTCGGCCTGTGTGGTTCTCGGAGTGATCACCGCCGACCTACCGTCGACACCATGGGACGCGGGGACCTCGGCACGCTGGTACGGATCTGCGATCCGGCGGGCCGACCGCGGGGAACGGGCTTCGTGGCCGACGACCGGGGAACGGTCGTCACCAGTCACGAGGCCGTCGACGGGCTCGTGGGGATCGTCCTGCACGCCCCCGGCGACCGGACACACCTCGCCGGCGCCGACGCCGTCACCGCCCTGCCCGGGACCGGTCTCGCGCTCGTGGCGACGGAGGGGCTCGACGTCAGGCCGATGCCGGTCTCCGCACGGACGGAGGTCGAGCCGGGGACGTACGTACGGATCGCGGCCCACGGCTGGCGCGAGGCGCGGGTCCTCGGCGCGGCGGCCGTCAGCCACACGGAAGCAGGCCGTGGACGGGCCCGCGGCCACGCCTGGGAGCTGGCCATCGGTACCGAAGGCGCGGAGGCCCTGCGGCTGGGCGGACAGGCCACGGGCGGTCCCGTGGTGGACCCGGAGACCGGGGCCGTCCTCGCCGTCCTCGCCACCGCCCTGCACGGCGACCACCGTGCCGCCGGATACGCCCTGCCGCTCGCCCCGGTCGACCGGCTGGCCGAGCTGCTGAGGCGCAACGCGGCGACCGCGCCCTGCTACGGATCCGAGCTCAATCTGGCGGCCGTCCTGGAGCTCACCGCCACCTCCACCGGAGCCGTGGACACCGCGGGGCCGGGTCCCGCGCCCGTCGAACGGGCCGACTGCGTCCGGGAGTTCGCCGCCTTCACCGCCTCCGGCGCGCTGGTCCTCGCCCTCGCCGGCGCCCCCGGCAGCGGCCGCACGACCGCGCTCGACGCCCACCGGGCCGAGCGGGCCCGCGGCGCCGAGCCCGCCCCCACGGTCCGGCTGCGCGGGGCCGACCTGCGGGCTGACGACACCTCCGTCGCCGACGCCGTGCGCCGCGTCCTGAGCCAGGCCGGACGCATCGTCACCGCCTCCGGAGCACGCGGTGACACCACGACCGCCACCCCCGAACGCGCCGCCGCACTGGCGTGCGCTGCCGGCCGGCCGCTCCTGATCGTCCTCGACGGCCCCGAGGAGATGCCCCCGGCCCTCGCGCACCGCCTCCCCGTGTGGACGACGGGCACCGAGACCTGGCTCCGCGCCCACGGCGCCCGGCTGATGCTCGGCTGCCGGCCGGAGCACTGGGACGTGGCGTACCGGCACTACAGCCCCGACTCGCTCCACCGTCCCTCCGACGAGGCGCTGCCCGGAGCGGTGCCCGGTGCCGTACGGCTCGGCGATCTCACCGAGGACGAGGCGCGGCTCGCCCGCGCGCGGTACGGCCTCGACCTCACCCCTCCCACCGCCGACGACGCCCGGCACCCCCTCACGCTGCGGCTGCTCGCCGAGGTACGCGACGCCATGCCCGGGGGAGCGCCCGGGACACCGGGCCGGGAGGAGGTCTTCGCCGCCCACCTCGACCTGATGTGTCTGCGGGTGGCCGTACGGATCGCCGCCGGAACCCGCCCCGTCCCGCACGGCACCGCCGTCCGCAGACTCGCCACGCGCGTCGCCGGGCAGGTCCACGAGGCGGCCCGCAGATGCCTGGGGCCCGGGCAGGGCGAGCTGGACCGCGGCTCCTTCGAGGAGCTGTTCCCCTGGCGGACCGGCTGGGCCTCCGCCGTCCTGACCGAGGGCCTCCTCGTCCCGGCCGGCTCCGGCTACCGCTTCGGCCACGAGGAGCTCGCCGACTGGATCCAGGGCGCCCACCTGGACGTCGACGGAGCGCTCTCCACACTCGCCGAGGTCCCCCCGCCCACGTCGGCCGGTTCGGTCGCCCCGCACGCGCCCGCCGGTTCGGTCGCCCCGCACGCGCCCGCCGGTTCGGTCGCCCCGCACGCGCCCGCCGACCCGGGCTCCCCGCACGCGGCCGCCGGTTGGGTCACCCCGTCCACGCCCGCCGACCCGGGCTCCGCGCACGCCGGCCCGCCGCAGCGCCCGCTGCCCGTGCCGCGTCACCGGATCGGGCCCGTCGTGCAGGCCCTGCTCCTGATGGGCCGCGAGCACGGCTCCGACGCGCTCGGGCTCCGCCTGACCGGTCTCGCCGACGCCCTCGACCGGCTCCGCGCCGAGGGCCGCGCGGTCGGCGACACCGGCTGGTGGGCCTCCCGCCTCCTCGCCCAGACCCTGCTCCGCCTCCCCGACCCCCGGCCCTACCTCCCGGTCCTCCGCCGGCTCGCCGACCGGCTGGGCGCCCCCCGGCCGGCCCCGCGCCCCGGGGAGGGCATCCCCCAGCAGCGCCCCGCGCCGGAAGCCCGGCCCCCGGCCGCCGCCACGCACGCCGACATCCCGCCCGCACCGCGCTCCCACGCCTCCGGGCCGACCGCCCCCGTCTTCGGACCCGCGTTCTGGCAGGCGCTGCGGATCGGGGAGGGGGAGCGGATCGACCTGCTGCGCAGACTCGTCCCGGCCGACCCGCCCGTCGGCGTGACCACGGTGCCCCGGTTCCTCGACGTCGTCGCCGAACGCCTCGTCACCGAGCCCCGTGGCGTACAGCCGCTGCTCTGCCGCTGGTTCGGCGACGGACGCGCCCTCGCCGCCGCCCCGTACGCCACCGTCGGCACCGCCGCCCAGGCCCTGCTCCACACCCATCGGCACCTGGCCGTCGACGACCTGTGCGAGGCGCTCGCCGCCACCGCCCACCCGCTCGCCGAAGGGCTGCTCACCGCCCTCACCGAGGACGAGCCGTCGGCCGTCTGCCGGGCCGTCGACCGCTGGGCCCACGACGACGGCCGGCCCGCGCGCCGCGCCGCGGCCGCCACATACGGCAGTCTGGTCGCCCCGCACGCCACGACCGACCCCGACCGCGAGCTCCTCCGGTACGCCGCCCTCGCCCTGCTCGCCCGCCCCGGCGACGCCGTCCTGCACGGTCCCGCCCTCGGTCTCCTCGTCCGCGACCCGCACACCCGCTCCCGGCATCTGCCCCGCGCCCTGACCCATCCCCGCGTCCCCGCGGACGCCCTCGCCGCCGCGCTCGCCACCCACCCCGAACCCGTCCTCGCCGCCCTCCAGTCCCGCCTGCACGGACCCGGCGAGGCCGCCGGAGAGGCCCTGCGCGCGCTCGCCGAGGTCACCACGCCCGCCCTCGCCCGGCGCGCGGCCGCACTCGTCGGCGCCTACGTCGACCGCCACCCCGACGGCGCCCGGCACGCCGCCGCCTTCGTCGACCGCCGCCTCGAACACGGGCCCGCCGCCCGCGCCGTCCTGTTCCCCCTGGTCACCGGCCTGCTCCGAGGCCGGCCCGTCCAGGTCCGCAGCGCCCTCGCCCCCGTGCTCGCCGCGCCCGGCACGGGGGCCTCCCGCCTGCTGCGCACCGAACTCCTCGACGTACTCCTCGACCACGAGCAGTACGCGGCGCGGGACCTCACCGTGCTCGACGCCCTGCTGCGCGCCGCCGCCCTCGGCTGCGAGAGGCGCCCCGAGGTCCGCACCCGCGACCTCGTCCGCCGCACCGCCCTCCTCCTCGTCCGTACGCCCGAGGGGGCCACCTGCTGCGACCGGCGGCTCGTCGAGCTCGCCCGCGAAGTGCCCGCGTTCGCCGTCCAGCTGGCGCGCTGGATCGCCGACGCGCCCGACGACTGGTCCGTCCTGGTCGGCCCCGCAGCCGCCCGTACGGTCCAGAGCGTCGGCAGGTCCATGCCGATGCGAGGAGAAGGCCGTGGGCATGGCAGTCTTAGACCGGCGTAATCGGCGAACAGGCGGACGAGGAGCGGTCACAGTGCAACGCTGGCGTGGCTTGGAGGACATCCCCCAGGACTGGGGGCGCAGCGTCGTCACCATCGGCTCCTACGACGGGGTGCACCGCGGGCACCAGCTGATCATCGGAAGGGCCGTGGAGCGCGCCCGCGAGCTGGGCGTGCCCTCGGTCGTGGTCACCTTCGAGCCGCACCCCTCCGAGGTCGTGCGGCCCGGTAGCCACCCCCCGCTGCTCGCCCCGCACCCCCGCCGCGCCGAGCTGATGGCGGGGCTGGGCGTGGACGCGGTCCTCGTCCTGCCGTTCACGGCCGACTTCTCGCAGCTCTCCCCGGCGGACTTCATCGTGAAGGTCCTCGTCGACAAGCTGCACGCCAAGGCCGTCATCGAGGGACCGAACTTCCGCTTCGGCCACCGCGCCGCCGGCAACGTCGCCTACCTCGCCGAACTCGGCGTCACATACGACTACGAGGTCGAGGTCATCGACCTCTTCGTGAGCGGCACGGCGGGCGGCGGGGAGCCGTTCTCCTCCACGCTCACCCGCCGGCTGGTCGCCGAGGGCGACGTGGAGGGCGCCGCCGAGATCCTCGGACGCCCGCACCGCGTCGAGGGCATCGTGGTCCGAGGCGCCCAGCGCGGCCGCGAGCTCGGCTTCCCCACGGCCAACGTCGAGACCCTGCCGCACACCGCCATCCCGGCGGACGGCGTGTACGCCGGCTGGCTGACCGCCGCAGGGGAGCGCATGCCCGCCGCGATCTCGGTCGGTACGAACCCCCAGTTCGACGGGACGGAGCGGACGGTCGAGGCGTACGCCATCGACCGCGAGGGCCTCGACCTGTACGGCCTGCACGTGGCCGTCGACTTCCTGGCGTACGTCCGCGGCATGCTCAAGTTCGAGACCCTGGACGACCTGCTCGAAGCGATGGCCGGGGACGTGAAGCAGGCCCGCGAACTCACCGCGGTGTACGACAGGAAGAACTGACCCGACGCCCCCGGCCCGGCCCGGGCGTCAGACCGTCCTCGCGCCGTCCGTCAGCCAGTGGCAGGCCACCTCCCGCGTACCGCCGCCGCCGAGCACCGGCAGGTCCTCGCTCCGGCAGCGGTCCGCGACCGCCGCGGCCTCGCCCGAGGCCAGCACCTGGCAGCGGGCGTGGAAACGGCACCCGGTGGGGATCCGGGCCGGGTCCGGCGGCTCGCCGGCCAGTACCACCGGCGCCCCCTCGGACTCCGGCAGCACCGACAACAGCGCCCGGGTGTACGGATGCTGGGGGGCCGTCAGGACGGACTCCACCGTTCCGGTCTCCACGATCCGCCCCAGGTACATCACCGCGACCCGGTCCGCGATGTTCCACGCGAGGCCGAGGTCGTGCGTCACGACCAGCGCCGAGAGCCCCAGTTCGTCGCGGAGCCGCAGCAGCAGTGCCAGGATCTCGCCCCGTACCGACGCGTCCAGCGAGGCCACCGGCTCGTCCGCGACGATCAGCTCCGGCTGCAGCACCAGCGCGCCCGCGATGACGACACGCTGACGCTGGCCCCCGGACAGCTCGTGCGGATAGCGCAGGAAGAACCGCTCCGGCGGGCGCAGACCGGCACGGGACAGGGCCTCCGCGACGGCCGCCCGCTCGTCCCCGTCGTACCCGTGGATCCGCAGCCCCTCGGCCACCGCGTCGTACACGGTGTGCCGGGGGTTCAGCGAGCCGCTCGGGTCCTGCAGGACCAGCTGGGCGCGCCTGCGGTACGCCTTGAGGGCGCGCGAGGTGTACGCGAGCGGCTCACCGGCGAAGGCCACGGAGCCCGCCGTCGGCGGCACCAGCCCGAGCAGCGACCGCGCGAGCGTCGTCTTGCCGCACCCCGACTCGCCGACCAGGGCCACGATCTCCCCGGCGCCGATGTCCAGATCCACCCCGTCCACCGCCCGCGCGGGGGGAGCGCCCCGCCGCCCGGGGAAGGTCACCCGCAGCCCCCGCGCGGACAGCAGCGGACCGGCGTCCCCCGCCGCGCCCTCCACGGGCGCCGCGGCCACCGACGCGCCCGCGCCCGCACCCGGGCCGGCGCCCGCACCCATGCCCGTCGGTGCGGCGTCCGGTGTCAGCGGGTTCATGAGCCACTCCCTACGTGTACGCAGGCGGCGCGGCGCCCCGCGCCCGCCTCCCGCAGCTCCTGGTCCTGCTCCCCGCAGACCTCCACGGCCGCCGGACAGCGCGGATGGAACGCGCATCCGGCCGGCAGGTCGGCGGGGTCCGGCGGATCGCCCGGAAGGCCGCGCGGCGCCCGGCGCGACCCCGGGTCGCCGATCCTCGGGAAGGCCGACGACAGGGCGCGCCCGTACGGGTGCTCCGCCGCGTCGTACACCTGGCGCGCCGGGCCCTCCTCCACCACCCGCCCCGCGTACATCACCGCGAGCCGGTCGCAGGTGTCGGCGAGGACCGCCAGATCGTGACTGATCATCAGCAGGCTGATGCCGTCGTCGGCCACCAGACGCTCGATCAGCCGCAGGATCTGCGCCTGGATCATCACGTCGAGCGCCGTCGTCGGCTCGTCCGCCACGATCAGGCGCGGATCGCAGGCCAGCGCCATCGCGATCATCACCCGCTGCCGCTGCCCGCCGGACAGCTCGTGCGGATAGGCCGCCGCCCGCGCCGCCGGCAGGCCGACGTGCTCCAGGAGCTCGCCGACCCGTTTCCGCGCCTCCGCCGGGGTCGGCCGCCCGTGCACGAGCAGCGGCTCGGCGATCTGGTCGCCGATCCGCTGCACCGCGTTCAGCGAGTGCATCGCGCCCTGGAAGACGATCGACGCGCCCGCCCAGCGCACGGCCCGCAGCCGGCCCCACTTCATGGCGAGGACGTCCTCGCCGTCGAGCAGGATCTGCCCCGTCAGCCGCGCCGAGGCGGGCAGCAGGCGCAGCAGCGCCAGCGCCATCGTGGACTTCCCGCACCCCGACTCGCCCGCGACCCCGAGCTTCTGGCCGGCCTCCAGGGTGAGATCGACGCCCCGTACGGCGGGGACGGCGGACGCCCCCGACCCGTACGTCACCGTCAGGTTCCGTACCTCGAGCAGGCTCATCGCCCCACCCCCAGCTTCGGGTTCAGCACGGACTCGACCGCCCGCCCGCACAGCGTGAAGGCCAGCGCGACCAGCGCGATCGCGATCCCGGGCGGCGCCAGGTACCACCAGTGGCCGGACGAGACCGCGCCCGCCTCCCGGGCGTCCTGGAGCATGCCGCCCCAGGAGACCACCGTCGGATCGCCGAGGCCCAGGAAGGCCAGCGTCGCCTCCGTGAGGATCGCGGTGGAGATGCCGAGCGTGGTCTGGGCGAGCACCAGCGGCATCACGTTGGGCAGCACGTGCCGGCTCATGACGTGCCCGTGTCCGCCGCCGAGCGCAGTGGCCCGCTCGATGTACGGACGGGACTCCACCGCGATCGTCTGGGCGCGCACCAGCCGGGCCGTGGTCGGCCATGTGGTGACGCCGATCGCGAGGATCACCGTCCACATCGAGCGGGACATCACCGTCGCCAGCACGATCGCGAGGACGAGCGTCGGCATGACCAGGAACCAGTCGGTGATGCGCATGACGACCGTCGAGAACCAGCCGCCGTAGTGCCCGGCGATGATGCCGACAAGGGTGCCGATGGCGACCGACAGGGCGGCCGCGAGCAGCCCTACGAGAAGCGAGATCCGCGCGCCCCAGATCAGCAGACCGAGCAGCGACCGCCCGAACTGGTCCGTCCCGAGGAGGAATTCGGTGCTCGGCGGCTCCAGTGCCGTACCCGGCGCGTTCGTCACGGACTGCACGTCCGAGCCGACGATCAGCGGGGCGGCGAGCGCGAGCAGGGCGATCAGGGAGAGCCCGGCGAGGCCGTAGAGGCCCGCGCGGTGGGTGCGGTACTGCTTCCAGAAGCGGGACACCGTACCGCGTCGGCGTTCCCAGGCCAGAGACGAGAGTGACGAGGAGGTCATCGGCCCACCCGGGGGTCGAGCAGCGGATAGAGCAGATCGGCGATCAGGTTCATCACGATCATCGCGCCGGCGAAGACCACGAACAGGCCCTGGACCAGCGGCAGATCGGGCACGCTGAGCGCCTGGTAGAACAGCCCGCCGAGCCCCGGCCAGGAGAACACCGTCTCCACCAGGATCGAACCCGCCGCCACATGGCCGAGGTTGATGAAGACCATGGTCACCGTCGGCAGGAGCGCGTTCGGCACGGCGTGCCGGCGCCTGACGACGTCGTCGCGCAGCCCCTTCGCCCGCGCCGTCGTCAGATAGTCGCTGCCCATCTCGTCGAGCAGCGACGAGCGCATGACGAGCAGCGTCTGCGCATAGCCGACCGCCACCAGGGTGACGACCGGCAGCACCATGTGGTGGGCGACGTCGAGGACGTACGCGAAGCCGGTCTCACCCGTGCCCGACTCCATGCCGCCGGTCGGGAAGAGACCGGGGACCGGCCCCATGCCGACCGAGAAGACGATGATCAGAAGCAGCCCGAGCCAGAACGAGGGCACGGACCACAGGGTCAGCGCGACGCCCGTGCTCACCTTGTCGCCGAGCCCGCCGTGGCGCCAGGCGGAGCGGGTGCCGAGCCAGAGGCCGAGCGCCGAGTAGATCACCACGGCGACACCGGTCAGCAGCAGCGTCGCCGGCAGCTTCGTCGCGATGAGATCGCCGACCGGGGCGTGGAACTGGTACGACGTGCCGAGATCGCCGCTCAGCGCCTTGGCGCAGTAGTCGGTGAACTGCTGCCACAGCGGCAGATCGAGCCCGAACTGCCGGCGCAGCGTCGCCAGCTGCTCCGCCGAGGTGGGGATCCCGTGCGTCATCGCCTTGACCGGGTCGCCGGGGATGATCCGGAACAGGAAGAAGCTGGTGACCAGGACGGCGAAGAGCGAAACGGCCGCGCCGCCCAGCTTCCCGGCCACGTAGCGGAGGTACTGGAGGGTCGTACCGGTGCGGGACGCGCCGTCCGTGGTGCGGACCTTCTCGGTCCGCACCACGTCGGCGGGGGTGCTTGCTGTCGTCACGTCGCCGCTCGTCTACTCGCGGTCGTCGGCGGTGGTGCGCCGCCGCATGCCGAGGAAGACGCCGACGCCGACCACGACCACCACGGCCGCGCCGATACCGAGGATCACGCCGTTGGAGGACTCGCTCTCCGATCCGGCGGCGGTGGACGCCGGGGTCGGCACGGCCGACCACCAGCTCCAGTAGCCGTCCTGCCCCCAGAGGTTGCCGGCGGCCGCGGGCATGGTCGTGATGGACTTGATCTGGTCCGAGCGGTACGCCTCCAGGGCGTTCGGGTAGGCCATGATGTTCATGTACCCGGTGTCGTACAGTCTCGACTGCATCTGCTTGACGAGATCCGCCCGCTTGGCGGCGTCGTACTCCGCCGACTGCTGCGCGTACAGCGTGTCGAACTGCTTGTCGCAGATGAAGTTGTCGGTGGCGCCGGTGTCCTTCGGGGTCGCGGGCAGCGTGCCGCAGGTGTGGATCGACAGGACGTAGTCGGGGTCGGGGTTGACCGACCAGCCGTCGAAGGCGAGGTCGTAGTCGCCCTTGGTCCAGGGATCGCCGACGTTGTCCAGGCACTCGACCTTCAGCCCGATGCCGAGCTCGCCCCACCACTCCTGGAGGTACTTGCCGACCGCCTTGTCGTTCGGGTCGGTGGCGTGACAGAGGATCCGGAAGTCGAGCGGCCTGCCGTTCTTGCCGACCCGCTTGCCCGCGCCGTTCTTCTTGTAGCCGGCCTGGTCCAGGAGCTGCGCGGCCCTGGCCGGGTCGTAGCCGAGCTTCTGCTCGGCGCCCGGCTTCCAGAAGTACGAGCCGAAGCGCGGCGGGATGTAGCCCTCGCCCTCGACGGCGTGGCCCTGGAAGACCTTGTCGACGATGGTCGTCCGGTCGACGGCGAGGAAGAGCGCCTTGCGGACCGCCGGGTCCAGGAGCGCCGGGTGGCCGTTGCCGAAGGTCTTGCCGTCCCTGGAGCGCGCGCCCGGGTTGGTGGCCAGGGCGAAGAAGCGCCGGCCGGGAGCGTCGTTGACCTCGATGTTCTCGGCGGACTTCAGCGCCGCGGCCTGTGCGGGCGTCAGGTTCGAGACGAAGGACACCTCGCCCTTCTGCAGTGCGGCGACGGCGGCGTCACCGTCCTTGTAGTACTTGAACACCAGCTCGTCGAACTTGGGTGCGCCACGCCAGAAGCCCTTGTTCGGCTTCATCTTGATGTACTGGTCGACCTTGAAGTCCGTGATGACGAACGGTCCGTTGCCGACGATCGGGAACTGCTGGTCGTTGTTGAACTTCGAGAAGTCGCCGACCTTCTCCCACACGTGCTTGGGCACGATCGGCACGTCCAGCGCCGTCATGGTGGCCTGCGGCTTCTTCAGCTCGATGACGAGGGTCCGCGGGTCGGGCGCGGTGACCTTCTTGAAGTTGGACGTGAAGCTGCCGTTCGCGGTGGCGGCGTTCGGGTCCGTCATCATCTTGTTGAAGGTCCAGGCGGCGTCCTCGGCGGTGGCCTTCTTCCCGTCGGACCACGTCGAGTCCTCGCGGATCGTGTACGTCCAGGTGAGCTTGTCCGCCGAGGACGTCCACGCGGTCGCGAGACCCGGGATCGCCCGGGCGTCCTCGGCGTCGTAGTTCGTCAGGTACTCGTACGCCAGACGGTGGATGCTGGTCGAGACGAGCTTCTGGGCGAGGAACGGGCTCAGCGAGTCGACGCTCTGCGAGACGGCGACGGTGAGGGTGGTGCCGCCGCTCTTGGCGTCGCCCTCGGCGGCCGGCGCGGCCTGGGCCGTGACCTGGGGGACGGCCATGAGCGTGGTGGCGGCGACGCCCGCGGCGAGCAGCAGCCGGGGGAGTCTTCGGGAGACGGCGGGGCGGGGCGGGACCTTCGTGACCATGACCATAGGACGTACCTCGCGTCGTGGATCTTGGGCGCCAACTGGTGAAGCGAAGGTCTATCAGCGGTGGACGACGTCGTCAACGATGACTCAAACCCCTTGTGGGCTGCGGGAATGCAATGAGGCCCCGCACCGGGGAGCCGGTGCGGGGCCTCATTGGTCTACTCCTGTGACGCCTTACTGCTGAGGGGCTGGCGGAGCCTGCGGAGGCGTCTGCTGGGGCTGCTGCGGCCACCCGGCGGGCGGCATCGGAGCGTTCGGATCCGCTTGCGCCTGCGGAGGTACGGGCTGCGCGGGGGGCTGCTGCTCCCACCCCTGGGCCGGGCCGGGCTGACCGGGCTGGCCGGGCTGGCCGTACTGAGGCGCCTGTCCGGGTTGCCCCTGCTGTCCCTGCTGTCCCGGCTGAGGAGCGTACGGCTGCTGCGGGTAGGGCTGCGGCTGAGCCTGCGGGTACGGCTGGGGGGCGTACGGCTGACCGGGCTGCGGCGCGTACGGCTGTCCCGGCTGCGGCGCGTACGGCTGACCGGGCGCGGGCTGACCGGGGATCGGCTGCTCCGGCATCTGCTGCTGGCCCGGCATGGGCTGACCGGGCATCTGCTGCTGACCGGGCATGGGCTGACCGGGCATGGGCTGTCCCGGCATCTGCTGCTGGCCCGGCATCGGCGGGGCCATGTTCGGCGGCAGACCGCCCTGGCCGTCGCCCGTCCACAACCCCTGCACCTGCTGCGCTCGCGCGAAGTCCTCGGCGACCATCGCCGACAGGTTGAAGTACGCCTCACGCGTCTTCGGCCGCATCATGTCGAGGTCGACCTCGGCGCCGGCCGACAGGTGCTCGTCGAAGGGCACCACGATCACCCCGCGGCAACGGGTCTGGAAGTGCTGCACGATGTCGTCGACCTTGATCATCTTGCCGGTCTCGCGCACCCCGGAGATGACCGTGATCGAGCGCTGCACCAGCTCCGCGTACCCGTGGGCGGAGAGCCAGTCGAGCGTCGTCGACGCGCTGGAGGCGCCGTCGACGGACGGGGTGGAGATGATGATCAGCTGGTCGGCGAGGTCCAGCACACCGCGCATCGCGCTGTAGAGCAGGCCCGTACCGGAGTCGGTGAGGATGACCGGGTACTGCTTGCCCAGGACCTCGATCGCCCGCCGGTAGTCCTCGTCGTTGAACGTCGTCGAGACGGCCGGGTCCACGTCGTTGGCGATGATCTCCAGACCGGAGGGCGCCTGCGAGGTGAAGCGGCGGATGTCCATGTACGAGTGGAGGTACGGGATAGCCTGCACGAGGTCACGGATCGTGGCCCCGGTCTCACGGCGCACCCGGCGGCCGAGGGTGCCGGCGTCGGGGTTGGCGTCGATGGCGAGGATCTTGTCCTGGCGCTCGGTGGCCAGGGTCGCGCCGAGCGCGGTGGTCGTCGTGGTCTTGCCGACACCGCCCTTGAGGGAGATGACCGCGATCCGGTAGCAGGACAGCACCGGCGTACGGATGAGGTCGAGCTTGCGCTGCCGCTCGGCCTCCTCCTTCTTGCCGCCGAGCTTGAAGCGGGCGGAGGCGGCGGGGTTCCGGCTGGACTTGGCCTTCTGCTTGTTGTTGCGCAGCAGCCGGTCGGAGGAGAGCTCGACGGCGGCGGTGTACCCGAGGGGGGCACCCGGCACGGACCGCTCGCGCTGGTCGTGCGTCACCGGGGTGGGCCAGGCGGCACCGGTCCGCGGGTCGACGGGCGCCTGCGGCGGAACCTGGGCCTCGGGCTGCGGCTGCGGCTGAGGCTGCGCCTCACCGGGCTGCGGGAACCCGTACCCACCCTGAGCCTGCGGAGGCACGGGGGCGGGCTGAGCCTGAGCGGCCGCCACATGTCCCGGCTGCGGGAACCCGTACCCGCCCTGAGGCGGTACGGGGGCGTCGGGTGCCTGCGGTGCGGGCTGGGGCTGCCCGGGCTGCGGGAAGCCGTAGCCGCCCTGCGGAGCTGGAGCCTGGGGTGCTTGTGCCGCGGGCGGCTGCTCGGCCTGTCCGGGCTGCGGGAAGCCGTACCCGCCCTGCGGAGCCGGAGCCTGGGGTGTCTGTGCCGCGGGCGGCTGCTCGGCCTGTCCGGGCTGTGGGAATCCGTACCCGCCCTGCGGTGTGGGGGCGTTGGGTGCCTGCGGTGCGGGCTGGGGCTGCCCGGGCTGCGGGAAGCCGTATCCACCCTGCGGAGCCGGAGCCGGAGCCGGAGCCGGAGCCGGAGCCGGAGCCGGAGCCGGAGCCTGGGGTGCCTGCGCCGCGTACGGCTGCTCGGGCTGGCCCGGCTGCGGGAAGCCGTATCCACCCTGCGGCGGCTGTGCCGCAGGCGGCTGCTCGGCCTGCCCGGGCTGCGGGAAGCCGTAGCCGCCCTGCGGAGCCGGAGCCGGAGCCTGAGGTGCCTGTGCCGCGGGCGGCTGCTGGGCCTGACCCGGCTGCGGGAACTCGTACCCGCCCTGCGGCGGAACGGGAGCAGGCGGCGTCTGCCAGGAGGCGGCGGCCGGCATCGGAGCGGCCGGTGCCGGCGCCGGTGCCGACTGGTCGCCGGGAGCCACCGGGGCGGGCCACTGCGGCGCGGGAGTAGGCGCCGCGGGCTGGAACGCCGGCGGCAGGGGCGGCAGTCCGGCCCCCTCCTGCGGCGCGGGCGCCGCAGCCGCCACGGGCGGCACAACGGCGGGCGGCAACGGCGCCGGAACGGCGTCCTGGGGCTCGGCGGCGGCCGGCAGCGCGCCTGAGGCACCGTCATGCGCCTCACCCGACGGAACGGGGACCGCGGGCGGTACGGGCGCGGAGGGCTCACTCGAGACGGAGGCACCCGACGACGGGGCGCCACCCGGCGTCTCGGCGGCCTCCGGTGCAGCGCCGCTCGCGTCCTCCGTCGCAGCGGAGCCATCGGACACGACGGCCGAAACCTCAGCCGCCGGTGCTTCGTTCTCCGCCGGTCCGGTGGACTCACCCCCGGCAGTGCCGGGGGCCTCGGCGGAAGCGCCCTCCTGCCCGGCGGGGGCGGCGGCGGGCGTGCCATGGGTGTCGAACGTGGACGGAGCGCCGGAAACGGAGACTTCGGACGCCGCACCGTCACCGGGGCTCACGGCAGCCTCCGGCCCGGCCGCCGAGCTGTCGCCCGCACCCCCGTCGGGGGCGGATGCCGCGCCGGCTTGCTCGTCACCCACGTGTGCGGCCGCAGCCGCGCGCTCGGAGATCTCCGCCATCTCGCGCTTCATGGCGGCGGGGGAGAAGCGCATGGTCGCGCCGCTTTCCAGATCGCCGTTCCCGAACGGCCCGTCGACGGCGGGTTCGGCCGGTGCGGCAGGCTGCGTGGGCACGACAGGGCCGGGAGCCGCGGGCACGACGGGGCCCGGAGCCGCGGGAATGGCGGGCACGACCGGACCCGGAGCCGCCGGCATGGCAGGCGCGACCGGGCCCGGATCCACGGGCATGGCCGGAGCGCCCGCGCCGGGAGCCGGTGGCATGGAAGGCACGACGGGGCCCGGAGCCGGCGATGACGGAGGCTGGGGTGCCCAGTTGGGCTCGAATCCGCTGCCCGCCGGAAGTCCCGGAACGGCAGGCTGAGCACCAGGCTGAGCAGCAGGCGGAGCACCATGCGGAGCCGGTGGCGTAGCGCCCCCGGAATCCCCGGAGCCGGCCGATCCCGACGCGTTCTGCGTGTACCAGGCCGGAGGGGTGTAGTCGATGGTGAACTCACCCGTCATCTCGGCGGGATCCGCGTCGGACTGATCATCGGCGGGTGGACTCCAACCCCCGTGGATCTCGTCCCGATCGCCGTTCACTTTGCCTCCTGGTGTGGTCGCGCACCCTTGTGCTGTCGTGGGCGGGCTCTACCCACCCTAAACGCCAACCGCGTTCGTGGGGCAGGCCCGGCTGCCCGCCCGCATCTGTCCTGTAGGTCACGTCTCGCCCCCAAGTGACCTACAGGCACCGCAGAGTGAACCGTCAGGCGATCACCTGGCGATCCAAATCCGCGCATAAAGGGACAGGATGGGGAATCGTCTCGCCGTCAGTCCATCCGGCGTGCGCTGCCCAACAATCCGGTCTCGGCGTCCGTCGCCTGCGTCATCACGAACTGCCGGTCGCGCGGCGTGCACCACAGGGTCACACCGTCGGCGAGTGTCGACAACGCCTCCGACTCCTGACGCGGCAGGCCCATGATCCGGCCGATCTGCACCGCCTCCTCCGGGGACACCCGCTGGATGCCCACCAGGGAGGATTTCTCCAGGAGGCGCGGGGCCACCGGGCTCAGGTAGGGCAGCAAGGTCACCACCGACTGCCAGGGCGCGGACACGACCCGGCCGCGCGGCGGTCGCATCCCGCAGTCCCGCACGACGACCACGGGGCTGCCGGCCGAAGCGCCTTGCGGCGGAACGCGGCCGACGTCGTGCAGCGTGACGCACGGCTGTCCGCCGCCCGCGGCCTGCGCGAGCCCGGTCCAGGCCGGAGCCCGACCGGTCTCCACGGCCACCCTCGCTCCGGTCGCGGCCGCGCGCAGCGCCAGGACCTGAGCCGTCCACAGGCCGCCGATCAGCGTCACGTCGTACGGAGTGGGGCGGTTGATGCCGAGCACCGCGGGCCGGCCCTCGGCGTCCACACCGATGACCATCCCGTCGTCGCCCACCGGAAGGCTCAGTGCCCCGAGTTGCTCCAGCGGCACCGCGTGCCGGTCCCGGCGCGGCCCGACGAGCCCGAAGCCGAACCGCGGTCGTGTCACCCGTCCCGTACCACGCCCGGAAGCAGAACGCCCGGAACTGCCACGCCCGGAAGCGGCGCGCCCACCACCGGTCCCGGGCCCGCCACCGGCACCGGTGGCGCCACTCGTACCGATCCCGGGACCCGTACCCCGGTTGCCGGGAGCCGGCTGCGAGGAAGGTGAAGTGGAGAAGGACATCAGCGCGCACCCCCGAGCGGCAGCGAGGCCAGCATGCCGGGCACCTGTTCGCGGTCGAGCCGCACCAGACCCGTCTTCACCCCACGCGCCGCCCGCTCCAGTTCGTGACGTGCCGACACGAGCTCCTCGTCGCTGCGGCCCGTGATCCGCACATGGCCCGCCACCGTCACCTCCTGGCGGTCGCCGCCGCTCAGCGTCAGGCTGAAGGTCGTCGCGAGGGCCGGGAGCGAGGTCAGCAACGCGATCAGCTGCGGCATCGACGCGCCCGCGCCGCCCTCGCGCCCGAGCTGCGGCCAACGCCCCACCCAGTACGTCGTATGGCGCCGGTCGTCGACCCGCCAGGTACGGGACGTCTCCTGCGTCCGCCGGGCCTGAGTCTGGCCGCGGCCCGCCTGGGCGATCGCCATGGGACTCGCACACGTCGACGTCGCCAGCGCCGCGATCAGTTCCTGCTCGGTGAGCACGGTCGCCCTGAACCCCGCGCCGGCAAGCCGGCTCGCCAACTGGTCCGCGGTCCGCACCACACACTTCTGCGCGCCTTCGAGGCCACCACCGCGGGCGGCGACGGCCTCCGGACACAGTTCGGGGTCCAGCTTCAGCGCCACCCAGGTGATCCGCACCGCCGGCGAACCCGTCTGGGCCTGGAGCGGTACGTAGTTCCGCCTGGCCATCGACTGGGCCGGCAGGTGCGGGGCGGGCGCGGGCTGTGTGTGCTGCACGATCTGCGCGGACTCCAGCCTGATCCCGTCCACGTCCAGGACGTCCCGGACGACTGCGACGGGCAGCGGACGTGTCGCGCGGTCCGGACGCAGAGCCGTGGCCTCCGACTCGACCCGTACCAGGGCGGTGAGGAACGTACCGTCCCCGATCATCCCGACCGGTCGGCGGTCCCGGTCGCTGTACGTGTAGGTCCGCAACGCCGGATCGCACTCCACGACCGGCGCGAGGCCCGGCTCCGTGTCCTCCGGAAGGACGAGCGAGGCCGCCCGGCGCGTGCGCGCACGCAGGGTGAGGAAGGTGGCGAGCCACTCCGGCATCGAACGGTGGTGCCTGCGCACCACCGCGAGCAGCACGAGCAGCGTCGCGACGACGCCGGCGGGGACCAGCAGCAACGGCTCGACGACCCAGGCCACGAGCAGCAGCGCCGCCGCCACCTCAATCAGTACGAGCTGTTGCAATCGGAACGATCCGAAGTGTCCAGGGCGTGCCTGGAGCCGAGGTGAGACGGCCGAGGGCGCTCCCGCCGGAGAGTGCTCCGGGGGCGCGGAGGAGGGTGCGGCAGCCGCGTGCCGCGTCCGCGTCGCGGATGCCATCATGGAGAATCCCCCCATTCGTCCTGATCACCCTGGCCCGCCAGGGCCTTGGCAGCTGGATCACCCTACCCGCCCCTCAGGCGCCTTCGGACAGCAGGCATAGTAGGGGGCCGGTCCGACAGCCGGGGCTCGGGTGCCATACCCCCGAACGCGTCGGTGACGACTGCGCCTGACGAAAAATGGGGACTCATGGCATCACGGCGGGATGAGCTCAACGCGTACACCTTTGCGAAGAAGCGCACGGTGGCCGCATTCCTCCAACCTTCGCCCTCAGGTACCGAGGAGGGGGCGCCGAGGCCGCTGCGCGCGGTTCTGCCCGGCATGATCGTGGGGGCGCTGGTGCTCGCCGGATTCGGTGCCTGGGGCATGTTCAGCCCCAAGGCGCCCAAGGGCTGGGACGCGCCCGGCACGAAGGTGATCGTGGGCAAGCAGTCGACCACCCGGTACGTGGTGCTCACCACCGGGAAGGGCAAGGACAAGAAGACCCTGCTCCACCCCGTTCTCAACCTCGCCTCCGCGCGACTCCTGCTCACGCCGCAGCAGTTCTCCGTCATTCAGGTCGACGACAAACTCCTCGACGCGGGCAATCCGCCGCGCGGTCCGATTCTCGGCATCCCGTACGCCCCCGACCGGCTCCCCAACGCAGACGAGGCAGGCGCCGCCAAGCGCTGGGCCGTGTGCGAACAGCCTGGCGGCGGCAAGGGAGCCAGTGTCCAGAAGGCCACGTTCGTCTTCGCCCAGCGGGACTTCAAGCGCACCGAGGGCGGCGCACAGCTCAAGGACGGGCAGATGATGTACGTCCAGGGGCAGAAGGACAAGGCCCGCTACCTGGTCGACCACCGGGGCACGAAGTACCTGGTGCCGGGCGACCCCGACGAGTCCGCGGGGCTCACCACGGCCCTCGTCGGTCTCAACAAGACGCCCCAGCAGGTCACGGACGACTGGCTGGCCACGCTGCACACCGGAAGCCCCGTCGAGTTCCCGCAGATCCCCGGCAAGGTCGGCGACCCCGCCGGTGTCGGTGGCGGCAACCTCAGCCAGACCGAGGGCCGGGTCGGCATGGTGCTGCTCGGCCAGACCGGATCCGGGCCCCAGCACTACGTGGTCCTGCCCGGCAAGGTCCAGCCGGTCTCGGAGTTCACGGCCTGGCTGCTCATCAACTCGCCGCAGACCGACGCCCTCGACATGGACGGCAGGGCGACCACGGTCGACGCCGCGTCCTTCACCCCGGACTCCGGCACCTTCGGCGCACAGTACCGCTGGCCGACCCGTAAGTCCGAGCAGGTCAACACGGTGACCGGCAAGGGGGCCAGGGACACCGTCTGCAGCGTGCTCAACCGCGTCGACGACAAGGGCCGGGCGACACTGACCACCTGGGCCGGGACGAAGTACCCGGCGGAGATCACCGCCGGCGGCACCAGTACGTACGTCACCCCGGGCAGCGGCCTGCTCTACACGCAGGTCCAGGGCAAGCAGGCGAAGCCCGACGGATCGCTGTTCCTCGTGACCGACACCGGTCTGCGCTACGCGGTGCAGGCCAACGGCGACAGCGACGCCGCGCGGTCGGACATCGGCACCGGGCAGCAGGACGACAAGCAGACCGACGGCCGTCCGGAACCGAGTGCGGCACAGACTCGTCTCGGCTACGAGAAGGTCACTCCGCTTCCCGTCCCGATGGTGTGGTCGGAGTTTCTGTCCAAGGGACCGAGGCTCGACACCAACAGCGCGCGTCAGCCGCAGGGTTCGTAGGGAGGGGGAGTGGTGACGTATCGAACGGCGGCCCTGTTCACCGCCTCGGCCCTCACGGTGATCCTCGCCGCTCCACCTGTGGCCGCCGAGCCGCGGGACCTGGTCCTCGACGGCAGCGGCGAGTGCACGTTCCCGATGAAGAAGCAGATCGAGGGCATCCCCTGGTCGCTGCAGAGGGTCCTGCTCGACGAACTCTGGCAGGACACCAAGGGCAGGGGCATCCGCGTCGCCGTCATCGACACGGGCGTCGACGACGTGAACCCGCAGCTGAAGACCGCTGTGGACGCCAAGGCGGGCAAGGACTACCTGAAGCCGGACAAGAACAGCTCGGGCGCCGAGAACGACCGGCGCGGCAAGACCGACGGCACGGTCGACGAGGTCGGTCACGGGACCAAGGTCGCCGGCATCATCGCCGCACGCCCTCGCTCCGGCACCGGCTTCGTCGGGATCGCCCCCGAGGCGACGATCATCCCGATCCGGCAGAACGACGAGAAGAACAGCGGCAAGTCGGACACGATGGCCCAGGCGATCGACCACGCCGTCGCCGAGGGCGCCCACGTCATCAACATCTCCCAGGACACCACCCAGGCGCTGAGTTCCGACTCCTCGATGGCCAAGGCGGTCGCCAGGGCTCTGGCCGAGGACATCGTCGTCGTCGCCTCGGCCGGCAACGACGGCATGGACGGCACACTCAAGAACACCTATCCCGCGGCCTTCCCCGGGGTGCTCGCCGTCGCTTCCTCCGACCGCAACAACGAGCGGGCGGAGTTCTCCCAGTCCGGAACCTTCGTGGGAGTCGCGGCGCCCGGCGTCGACATGGTCTCCACCGTCCCCGGCGGCGGTCAGTGTGTCGACAACGGCACCAGTTTCTCCGCCCCGTACGTCTCCGGCGTCGCGGCCCTGCTGCGCGCGAAGCACCCGGAGTGGAAGCCGGCCCAGGTCGTGGCCCGCATCGAGCAGACGGCCGTACGGTCCATCAACGGCCGCGACAACCACGTGGGCTGGGGCGTGGTGGACCCGGTCCGGGCCCTCTCCGACGCTCCGGATCCGGCACCGACAGCCCCCACCCCCGACCCGGCCCCGCCCAAGCCACCGGCACCCGAGCCGGCCCGGCTGGCGATGACGGAGACGTCCCAGGAACGCGCGGAGCGCCTCGGCACGTACGCCCTCGGCGTCGCCGCCGTCCTGGTGGCCGTGGTCGCGGGCACGGCGACGGTGATCCGCGACAGCCGGCGCCGGCGACGGGGGATGTGACTTTGCAATTGGAACTGTCGTACCAAATGGCTAGAGTGATGTGCGAGTTCGCGAGCCTGACGAGGGGGCACTGAGGTGGGAGAGCCGGCCGGGGGTGGCAAGCAGGGGCTGGAAGTCGGAGAAGTCACTCTCCAGAGCTTCTACTCGCGCATGCAGAAGCTCGTCGAGGAGCTGAAGGGCTCGCCCGCCGAGCACACGAAGATCGGTGAACAGAAGGTCACGGCCGCCTCGTACGGCACGGGCTTCGCCGCCGCGACGGAACTGCACAGTGCGTACGAAAAGGTGCGTACGCGCCTCGAGGAACTCACGAGGACGTTCGGCGAGACGATCGAGGGCATGGGCCTGGCGGCCACGATCGCCGACAAGGGCTACACCGGCGTGGACGAGGAAGAGCGCCAGCGGTACGCGGCGATCCAGAAGCGCACGCAGCAGGAGTACCGCGAGCGCCACGGCGAGGGCGGCCAGGGCGGCCAGGGGGCCGGCGACGGCAAGGACAAGCCCGAGCAGCCCACCAAGGACACGGACGGCACCGGCGATTCCGGCGGATTCAGCTAGCGGGGGAGTGGCAAGAACATGGCAGGAGAGTTCGAGGGGAAGTCCCTGGACGCCCTCTACGCGATGATCGCGTCGGCCAAGCCGGAGGAGATCACCACCACCGGCACGGCGCTGTCGTCGGCGGTGCCGAAGATCCTCGAGATCGCCGCCGACCTCCGTCTGTACATCAGCCGTGTCCAGTGGGAGGGCGAGGGAGGCAACTCCTTCCGCACCTGGGGCGCCGGCATGGTCTCCGAGACCCTGGTCCTGGGCGACTTCACCAAGGTCGTGGCGGACGAGATGCAGCGCGCGGGCCAGGCCCTGTCGGAAGCGAAGGCCGCGGTCCCGAAGCCGGCGGGCATGTGCTTCGCCGACCCGGAGAAGGAGAAGGCCCGCATCGAGTCGGAGACGGGCCCGAAGCTCCAGGAGGCGATCCACCAGCTGGAGCGGCTGTCGTCGTACTACGACGCGACGCGGAACCGGATGGCGGCGGAGCGGGAGCCGGAGTTCAAGCCGCTTGCCCCTGCGGGCGTCGGAGGAGGCGAACGTGCGTATGGGACGGGGGGTTCCAGCAGCGGGACGACGCAATCGACCTCCGGAACAGGCCTCACTCACGCCGACCGGTCCTCCACCCGTACGCCCGACGCGGCGACACCGAGCCGACCGACCCCTGATGTGACGCTGCCGCCGACGGCTACGAGGCCGCCGGAGCCCGAGGTGAACACGAACCTCGACTCCGTGACCATCACGCCGGACGCTCCGCCCCGCACCCCTGCCCAGCCGCCCACTGCTCCGCCGGTCACGACGGTCGGCCCGCCGAATCCTCCGTTGCCGCCGCTCGCTCCGCCGGTCGGCCCCCAGCCGACGACGAGTCTGCCTCGCGTGAACCCGGGACTCCCGGGTCCCGCGACCGGCGGTCTGAAGGGCCCCGGCCCTCTCGGCATGCCGCCGCGCGCGGAGGGCATCACCGGAGGCCGTCAGGTGCCCGGTCGCACGGGCCTGCCCGGTCAAGGGCCTCGGCTTCCCATGGGCCCGGTGATCGGAGAGGAACGCGCCGGTCAGTACGGTCGCGGTGGGGCGGGGATGCACGGGCCCGGTGCTGGCATGCACGGCGCGCCGGGCGGTAACACGGGCGGTGCGGCAGGCCGTCGGCTGGCCATGCAGCCGGGTGGAACCGTCGGGAGCCCCACCGGTTCCGCCGGACGGGCGTTCACCCCTGGCGGTACCGGCCTGGTCCGCCCCACCTCGACCGAGCGCGGCGAGGACGAGCACCGTACGAACCGTTCCCGCCCTGACTACCTGACCGAGGACGAGGAGACGTGGGATCCCGGCCAGCGTCAGATCGTCCCGCCCGTCATCGACTAGGAGATCCTTCGCCCATGCCTCCGCTCGCCCGAGTCCTTCGCCGCCGCGCGGTCGGCCTGCTCGGCGCCATGACTGCCGTCGTCGCGACGTGGACTGTCATGGCGCCTGCGGCGCAGGCGGAAGACATGCGCGGGCGTCAGTGGTACCTGGACGCGATGAAGGCGGACCAACTGTGGAAGGTGGCCTCCGGCAAGGGGGTCACTGTTGCCGTGCTCGACAGTGGAGTCGACTCGACGGTGTCGGAACTCCGCGACAATGTGCTGCCCGGTCACAACTTCTCCGACGCGGGAGAGGGGCCTGGCCGCATCGACGAGAAGGATGACGATCGGCACGGCACCAACATGGCCCTCGCCATCGCAGGGAACGGGAGCGACGGCGGCGTGAGGGGGATCGCTCCGGACGTGGCGATCCTTCCCGTGAAGGTGGGCGACTACGTCAACTTCGGGATCAAGCCGATGCTCAAGGGCATCCGGTATGCCGCGGACAACGGCGCCCGTGTGATCAACATTTCCATGGCGGGCCCGGCCGACGAGAGCGCGGCCGCGGAATGGCAGGCTGCCGTGGACTATGCCCGCAAGAAGGGCGCCTTGATCTTCGCGGGAGCGGGTAACGACGGCCTCGACGTGCCCCAGTACCCCGCAGCCATCCCCGGAGTCGTAGCCGTAGGCGCTCTCGACACCAAGGGCAAGGTCGCCGACTTCTCCAACTACGGCTCCCACCTCGCCCTCGCCGCGCCGGGAGTCGAGATTCCCGGCCGGTGCACCAACGACAAGAAGCAGTACTGCGCCCACCGGGGCACCAGTCAAGCCACCGCCATCGCCTCCGGCTCCGCCGCCCTCATCTGGTCCGCGCACCCCGACTGGACCGCCAACCAGGTCCTCCGCGTCATGATGGAGACCGCCGGGCACGTGGGCAAGGTGCCGGACAAGTACATCGGCTACGGCTCGATCCGTCCCGCTCAGATCCTCCTGGAGGGCAAGGGCAACCCGGGCGCCCCCGACGTCAACCCGCTGCTCGCCGCGCAGAAGCAGGCGCAGCAGTCGCAGTCGCCCGCACCACAGACTTCCCCCTCTCCTGGCAGCACGGGGGCAAGCGGCACCAACGGGCCGGCCCAGGAACCGAAGAAGCCTGAGTCGGCGGCCCGGCCCGAAGAGAGCGGCTTCCCGCTCTGGGGCATCGCCGCGGGTGCCGTCGCCATCGTCGCCGTGATCGTCGGCGTCGTCGTGGCGGCAGGCAGGCGCAACAGGAGAGCGTAGCCAGAGCTGAGCTACGCGTACGAGTACCTTCCCGACAACGAGGAGCGTCACATGACCAGCCCCGCAGGTGGGTTCGGGCTTGCCGAGGATCCGGTAACCCAGGCCAAGAACAAGATCATGCAGACCGGCGAAGAGGTCTCCAAGCAGGCCCGCGAGATGGCCAACATCCTGGAGACGGTCCACGCGGGCTGGACGGGTGCGGGCGCGGCCGGCTTCAAGACCGCGCAGACGGCCCTCAACGAGGACCACGACACCATTCGGCGCCTGCTCAACGTGCTGCTCAACGCGGTCAACGAGACCAAGAACCTCAGCGCCGCGAACGACTTCGAGGTGTTCCAGACCCTCAAGGCCAACAACTCCGCGCTGAACAACATCTGAGCCTGAGGAGAGCACGATGTCCGGCATCGACCAGAACACCAAGGTCCGGTACGAGAGCGTCCAGGAGATGGCGAACCGTCTCCGGACCGTCTCCTCGAACATCATCAAGGACCTCGAAGAGATGAACGCCGCCCTCCGTGTCGTCACCGACACCTGGGACGGCGAGGCCCACCAGGAGTACGTGATCCTCCAGGGCAAGTACAAGAAGCGTGCCGAGGACATGAAGAACCGCCTCGAGACCGTCGCCAAGCAGATCGAGTCGGGCAAGGACAGCTACCGCGCCACGGACGTCAAGGCGTCGCGGCTGTTCACCGAGGGGTACTGACCCCCGGGACTCCGGTACGCACAGCAGAAGGGGCCCGTTCCTCCCGGAACGGGCCCCTTCGCGTACGCCCTCTATGCGGGCGGCTACTTCAGGTCGAACTCGCCGTCCTTCGCGCCCAGGACGAAGGCCGTCCACTCGGCCTCGGTGTAGCGCAGGACGGTGTCGCGGTCGAGGGAGGACCGCATCGCCACGGCCCCGCCCGGCAGGTGGGCGATCTCCACGCGCTCCTCGTCAGGGCTGGTGCCGGGAGGGCCCTGCCACTCGACGTCGCTGATGTCGAGCGCGTACAGCTCGTCCTTCTCCTGCTGAGTGCCCATCAGGCTGTGCTCCTTAGTGCGGGTGGAACGTCGTCGCACCTCAATGATCGGCCCTGACGGTTCCCGGTGTCAGACGGACGGCGGATTCACTTCGCCTGCGCGGCGAACGTCCGTGCCAGCTCCGCGACCTGGTCCGGCTTGAGCGCGCTCTTGTCGTCCTCGCCGACGGTCAGGAGCAGAGCCACGTCTCCCTTCCCGCCGGAGTCGAGCCGGACGGTCACCACGTTCCCGCCCTTGCTCGCCACGGGCTCGCCGGGCTTCGCGTCGGAGGCCTGCGTGCCGAAGGACTTCACGTCCTCGACGGACATGCCGCCGGCCTGCTGGGCGGTGGGCAGGAGGTAGTTGGTCGCGCTCCCCGCTTCCGTACCGACGGTGTGGACCGTCAGGTCTTCACCGCCCACGTGGTACGAGCAGGTGATGATCCCGCCGGCCTTGCCGGCCAACGGCGACTGCGGGTCCGTCGTCCTTCCGCCCTCACCCGTCGCCATCGGTTCGCCCGCCTCGGCCCCCGCCGCGCCGGCCTCGATCCCCTCGTCGACGTCGGCCGCCTCGGCCGCCTTCCCGGCGTCGTACGGCACCGGGCACGCGTCGGCCCCGTCCTTCCCGACTCCCCCGGCGAGCTCGGCCACCCGGTCCACGCTCAGGGCGCCGGCGGCGTCCGTCCCGTCGCCTCCGCAGGCGACGAGGGTCGTCAGCATGGCTACGCCCGCCGCAACGGCGATCTTTCGCTTGATGTGATTCATGATCGCCTTTCAGCGCTCCGTGGCGAGGGGCTTCACGACCGGCTCCTTCGCCAACGGCTTGTTCTCGCAGCCGAGGGACTCTGTTGCCCTTCGTGCCATGAGATACAGCAGCGTCATCTGCTCGTCCTGTGTTCCGTGATCGTGGACTGGACCGAGATTGACGGTGTACGACGCTTCGGCATGCAGCGAGACCTTCTTGGACCGTTCGCGCAGATCTCCAGGCATGACACAGATGACGTCGAGCGTCGAGGTCACATCGGAGGACGTCCCGAAAGCGTTGACGAAGTCGTAGGAGAAGGTCCCGCTCTCCTGCGACGGCTTGCTCGCGTCGACCCGGGGAACCCACTCGTAATCGATGCTGGTCCTGCCGCCGCCCTTCTGCCCGTTCGGGAGGTACTGACAGGCCGACACCGCGTACATCCTCGTGTCATCAGGGAACAGTTGGAGATTCTCGTTCATCTTCTCCACGAACCTGGACTCCCTGTTGTTGAGGTTCGTCGTGAAGTTCTCCGCCCTCATGATCTGCCGCAACAGTTCCTCTTCGGTCGACTTCGCCGAGATGTCGCACAGGTAGTTGTCCGGACGTCCTGCCTGCGGCGGCGCTTCTTCGGTGCAGGACGTCACGGCGAAGAGTGTGGCGATGGCTCCAAGGAGCCGTAGGCGTGTCTTCTGCATGGTCACACCAGGTATCCCTTGGCGGCGCCGATTCCGGCGTCGTGTCCGTCGCCCGCCGCATCCCTCGCCGACACGAACGGACCCGCGCCCAGGTTCTCGCGCTTGTTCCATTCGTCGAACATGCTGTTCAGGCCGTCCTTTCCGGATGAGTATGTATCACTCGAACCCTTTCGTGCCTGTTCCTCTGCCAGATCCTGCACACCCTTGACCCAGTCGAACTTGGCGGCGTCGATCAAGGCTCCACCTGCGGTACCCACAAACGGAATCTCGCCGATCAGGGCGTTCCCGGCGATTGCCGTGTATTCGCCTGTTTCCTCCGCCCAGTCCGCCTTGTCCTTGCCCTTGTCCATATATACGTCGGCGCCGATTTCGTCGAGGGCACCCATCGCCATACCGACGTTCCGTGAACGATGGTCCCAATCGGCACTCTGTCCGTGCGTGGCATTGGCCTCGAAAGGCGGCGCTTCAGCGAGTTGCTTCGCGGAATAAGCGCGTTCTGCTTCGTACAGCAAGGCGTACGAGGGCCCGTCGTCTGCGATTCCGCGCATGACTCGGATCAGGCTCTCCTGGCCAACCGCGATGTGCGCGTTATCGCCCTTGCCGGTGATGTCGTCCTTGCCCGCCGCGCCGCCGTACGCCGATTCCTGGCCGCTGAACGTGATGTGCGTGTCGGCCACGTAGTCCGCGAGCGCTCGGGCCATCGGCTGCTGCAGGTTCTTGAGGTCATCCTTGGCCCACTCGGCGCCGCCCTTGTCGTCGTCGAGGAACCTGATGGCGTTGTGCATGACCCGCGCCTGCCCCTCGGTGTGGGCACCGACCGGGCCGAGCTTCTCGCCCGGCTCGTGGCCCGTCGCCGCCGCCTGGATGGCGTTTCCGAGGCCCATGGCCTTGGAGGGGTCGTCCATGAACTGGGGAGGACCGTAGGCGTTGTTCAGCCCCACCTTCGGCCATTCACGGTCGGTGAGAAGGAACTTCAGGTGCTCATTCTCGTTTCCGGGAGCCTTGGGGTCCAGGAAGTACTGAGCGTCCGCGGGATCCTTGCTCATGATGTTGAGCAGGCCGTCCAGCGGGTCTGCGGCGACGTTGGGCCGCAGAACGTCCCTGAAGTGCGCCCAGTGGTCAGGGTCCTTCTTTTCGATCTCGATCATGTCGTGACCGAGCTCATTGAGGAATTCCTTGCCGTAGCCGTCCGGGTTCCCCTGGTTCATGAGAGTGACAAGAACCTGGTACCCGTGTGTCGGGACGTTGTCGCCCATTGGGCCGGTGTCCTGCGTGACGACAGTGCCCCCAAGCCGCTTCAGGCCGTCCACGAACGGCCGGTACGCATAGCTGTTCGGGTCCTTAGTTCCCGAGGCGATCGTGTCAGCTAGTCCGGCGTTGATGGAGTTGTAGAACTTCTTGTCCGCTTCTGAGATGCCCCGCTCATTGGCCGCCAGATTCATCCGATCGGCGATCGTCAGCGCGTCCTTGGCGCCCAGCGCGTGCAGGTACGCCTCGCTGAAGTGCTTGTCCTTGGAGTTCTTCTCCAGGATCTCGCGGTACTGCTCCAGCTCCTTGCGCGAGGCGTCGCCGTTGCGCACCTTCTCCGAGAGGGCCAGGGCCTCCACGGCCTCGACGTCGCCCACCGGCTTGGAGTTGAAGCCCAGCGGCGCCGTGCCGTCCGCGCCCGAGGCGTTCAGCAGGGCGGTCTTCACGTCCTGGTCGAACTCGGTGACCGCCTTGACCGCGTCGTTGATCTTCTTCGTGTACGACTGCTCCACCGACCGCAGGTCGGGGTCGTGCCTGATCGTGTAGGCCTCCTTCTCGGAGACCTTGCTGAAGTCGTAACTCGCGACGCCGTACTCCGAGACCTTCATGCCGGCGGTGACCGCCTCGTCCACGGCCGTCTTCACCCGGCCCTTGAGCTCCGTGAGCGTGCTGTGGGCGTCCCGCAGCAGCGACTCCATCGCCTTCGCTTCCTTCTGCGCGGCGTCGAGCTCGTTCCGGGTGATGCCGAAGTTGGTGGCACCGATCTGCTGGGCCTGACCGGTCCACAGCGGACCGCCCGAAGCGACCTTCTGGACGTCCTTCTCGTAGAGGTCCTCGACCTTCTTGAACTTCTCCGCCATGGTCTTCCAGCCGTCGGCGGCGGTGCTCAGCTTGCCGAGGTCGGTCTTCATGATCTCTTCGTACGTCGGCATCGCGACTCTCCCCCTACAGTCCCGAGATCTTCGACTGCGTCACGAGGCCGTTCCCCGTCACGATGTCGTTGCTCTGGAACAGCGTCGACGCGCCCCGCAGAGCGCCCTTCTCCGATTCCAGCCGCGCGTTCAGACGCTTCACCTGGCTGTCCCAGTGCTCGTGCGCCTTCTTCAGCCCGGCGGCGGTCTCCCAGCCCTTGAACGTCGCGACGGCACTGCTGGTGGACTCGTCGGCCGCGTCCGCGGCCGTCTTCAGGTCCGGCTGGATGTGGTTCTCGATGCTGTTGGCCGCCTGCTTCTTCTTCGCGGGCGTGGTCGCCAGATCGGGGCCCGTGCCCCCACCGCCTCCCCCGTCCGCGGGGAGCTGGTTGAGGCGCGTGTTCGCCGACTGGTTCTCGACCGCCGCGTTCTTGGCCTGGGCCCACTCGTCGTTGAACGACATGAATTCCCCCTCGCTGAGTTAGGGCGATGTTTGCAGTGATGAAGTGTCCACGTCCACCGGAGACGACGTCGTCCGCCGACCCCCGGTTGTCGGCGCCGGGTCCGGCGCCCCGCCGCTCCGCGCGCTCATCGCTCCGGCATCCGTCCCGTCTGGATCAGCGACGAGCCGCCCCGGCGCCCCACGAAGAAGCCGCGTCCCGCCGGCATCGGCCGCGGCCGGGCGCTGCCCAGCAGGTCGCCCTCGTTGGGGTCGCCCGACAGGACCACGCCCTGCGCGCCCAGTTCCTTGATGCGCTGCATGAAGGACTCGTACATGGACCGCGAGGCACCGGCGCTGTTGCGCGCGATGATGAAGCGGACGCCCGTGTCCCGGGCGAAGGGCAGATACTCCGCGAGCGCGGCCAGCGGGTTGCCGGAGCTCGTCGCCACGAGGTCGTAGTCGTCGACGACGATGAAGACCTGCGGGCCCGACCACCAGCTGCGGTCACGCAGCTGCTGCGGTGTCACGTCCTGGGGCGGCTGCCGTCGCGAGAAGACTCCCGCCAGGGCTTCCATGTGCATCTGCATCGAGCTCGCCATCGGCGCGTACTCCAGGAGGTGCTCCTCCGGCAGGGCGCCGAGGAGGGCCCGGCGGTAGTCGCCGACGACGAGCTTCGCCTCGTCGGGGGAGTAGCGCTCCGCGATCTGCTTGGTGATCAGGCGCAGCAGGTTCGTCTTGCCGGACTCGCTCTCGCCGAAGATCAGGAAGAACGGGTCCGTGTCGAAGTTGACGAACACCGGCTCCAGCCGCGTCTCGTCGATGCCGATGGCGATGCCGTGCTGCGGGAACTCGAAGCCCTTCGGCAGCTGGTCCGCCGGAACCTTGTGCGGCAGCAGTCGTACCGCGGGAGCGGGCGGGCCGGCCCAGGCATTGCGCACCGCCTGGACGAACGCCGCCGTTCCCTCCGCGAGATCGCCGGAGGTACTCAGCGAGTCGAGCAGCGGCAGGCCGCCCATGAAGTGCAGCTTCTCCGGCACCTGGCCGCGACCGGGCACGCCGGTGGGCACGTTGGCCGCCACCTTGCGGTCGAACTCCGAGTCCATGACGTCGCCGAGGCGCAGTTCCAGACGGCTCAGCATCTGGTCCTTGATCGCGGCACGGACCTCCATGTAGCGGGCGGCCGTGATCACCACGTGGATGCCGTATCCGAGGCCACGGGCCGCGATGTCGGAGACGATCCCCTCCAGCCCGTCGTACTCGTTCCTGAAGCCGCCCCAGCCGTCGATGACGAGGAAGACGTCGCCCCAGGCCTCGCCCGGCAGTTCACCCGCGGCGCGCTTGCGCCGGTAGGTGGCGATCGAGTCGATGGAGTGCGAGCGGAAGAACTCCTCGCGCCGGTTCAGCACGCCGAGCACCTCCGCCACCGTCCGCCGCACCCGCTCGGGGTCCAGCCGGGAGGCGATCCCGCCGACATGCGGCAGTTCGGCCAGCGACACCATGCCGCCGCCGCCGAAGTCGAGTGCGTAGAACTGCACTTCGGCCGGAGTGTGCGTCAGCGCGAAGGACGAGATCAGCGTCCGCATCAACGTCGACTTGCCGGACTGCGGACCGCCGACCACCATCATGTGGCCCGCCGCACCCGAGAAGTCCCGGTACAGCACCTCGCGCCGCTGCTCGAAGGGCTTGTCGATCAGCCCGAGCGGCACCGTGAGCCCGCCCTGACGGGTGTACTCCGTCGCCGTCAGACCGCGGTCGGCGGTCGCCGCGATCCCCGGCAGGAGCTGGTCCAGCGAGGGCGCCCTGTCCAGCGGCGGCAGCCACACCTGGTGCGCGGGCACGCCCTGTCCTTCCAGCCGGCGCACGATCACGTCGAGGACGGTGTCCGCGAGCGCCTCGTCCTCCTCCTCACGCTGCGCCGCCAGGTACGCCGGGTCGGGCGCGGCGTACACCACCGGCACCGGTGTGGCGGTGAAGACCGCGGGCCGCCGCTCGATCGGCAGCTGCCCGGCGGCGAGCCGCGGCCCGCCCGTGCGGTACGTGCCCGAGACGTACGCCGCCTTGAACCGGGTCATCTCGTCCGTACCGAACTTGAGATAGCCCGACCCCGGCACCGACGGCAGGTGGTACGCGTCCGGCACGCCGATGGCCGTGCGCGACTCGGCCGCCGAGAACGTCCGCAGACCGATCCGGTACGAGAGATAGGTGTCCAGACCGCGGAGCTTGCCCTCCTCCAGGCGCTGCGAGGCAAGCAGCAGGTGCACGCCCAGGGACCGGCCGATGCGGCCGATCTGGATGAACATGTCGATGAAGTCCGGCTTCGCGGTCAGCAGCTCGGAGAACTCGTCGATGACCAGGACCAGTGACGCCAGCGGCTCCAGCGGGGCACCGGCCGCCCGCGCCTTCTCGTAGTCGTGGATGTTGGCGTAGTTGCCCGCCGAACGCAGCAGCTCCTGACGTCGCTGGAGCTCACCGCGGATCGCGTCACCCATGCGGTCGACGAGCGTGAGGTCGTCGGCGAGGTTGGTGATGACGGCGGCGACGTGCGGCATCTGGGACATGCCCGCGAAGGTCGCACCGCCCTTGAAGTCCGCGAGGACGAAGTTCAGCGTCTCCGAGGAGTGCGTCACCGCGAGACCGAGGACGAGGGTGCGCAGCAGCTCCGACTTTCCGGATCCGGTCGCACCGACGCACAGCCCGTGCGGGCCCATGCCCTCCTGCGCGGCCTCCTTCAGGTCCAGCATGACCGGCTGGCCGTCCTCGCCGACACCGATCGGCACACGCAGCCGCTCGGCCACGGAGCGGGGCCGCCAGGTCCGCGCCACGTCCACCGAACCGGCGTCACCCAGGTTCAGCAGATCCGTGAAGTCCAGGTTGGCGAGCAGCGGTTCGTCGTCGTCCCCGCCGCCCATCCGCAGCGGCGCGAGCTGCCGGGCCAGCGCCTCGGCCGCCGGCAACGAGATCCCGTCCGGCACACCCTCGTACGCGAAGCCGCCGCCCGACTCCAGGCGCAGCCGCCCGGGCCGCACGACCACCGACAGACCACCGCGCGGCTCGTCCAGTTCACCGGGGATCACCTCGATGATGGTCACGCCCTGCAGGCCTTCGGGCGCCGCGAACAGCGAGTCCGGCGGCACCATCCCGCCGTCGAGGACGACGACCACGTGCGGCTGGTCCAGGACGGGCTGGCTGTCGCGGCTGAACCTCGGCCGGCCGTCGAGCCGCGAGCGGATCATCGACTCCAGCTCACCGAGGTCGTCGCCGAACAGGCGCCTGCTGCCCGCGCCGTCGACCTGACCGGCCACCTGCGTGTGCGGCAGCCACTTCGTCCAGTCCCAGCGCTCGTGCGCACCCCGGGCCGAGACCACGGCCAGCATCAGATCGTCGGGGGAGTGGAGCGTCACCAGCTGGGAGACCATGCCGCGTGCCGCGGACTGTGCCGCCTCCGGCTCCCCGGAGACCGTCACGTGGTAGAAGGCGCGCATCGAGACCGCCATCGGCAGCCCGTCCAGCGAACCGTGCACCGCCAGGAACTGCTGCATCGCCCCCGCGCACAACGGCTCAAGCTCGTCCACCGGTGCCGTGTCCGGGGCGACCAGCGGCGTCGCCAGCTGCTGGGCGCCCAGACCGATCCTCACCTGCCCGAAGTCCTTGTCGCCCACACGGCGTTCCCAGACGCGCGAGCCCTCGGCGACCACCGACCACAGCTGCTCGGGCGAGGGGTGGAGATACAGCTGCGCGTCCCGCTGCCGGCGTGCGGTGCGCCGGACCGTGCGTCGCGTCTGCGCGAGGTATTTGAGGTAGTCGCGCCGGACATCGGCAATTTGCCCCTGCGTACCCTTCCGGAATCGGACGAGCTGCGCGATGACCATTCCGACCGTCGAGACGAGCATCAGCATGCCCATGATGCGCATGAACGGATGCGCTCCAGGCATGAAGAAGAACACCACGGAGGAGCCCATGCCGAGCATCGGCAGGAGCTGCATCAACATGCCCTCCTGCTGCCCGCGCGGCAGTTCGGGCGGAGACTCCAGAACCAGTTCCTCACTGGGTACTTCCGGAGGAAGGGACCTCGGCGGGCGTTTGACGACGATCTGGCTCACCGGCTCATCAATCCCTCGTTACGGGCGGACTTCGTGCGGGAGTTCCGCACCGGCGCCCCGTGAGCGACGGCCTCCCCCATGAGACGGCGATCCTACTTGCAGCCGCATAAGACCGTCCCCGGTAGGGTGGCGCGCGCACTGTGCGCAACCGCGAATCAGGGGGTTCCAGACACGTGAGTACGACTGCAGCGACCGGCTTCTGCCGTGTCACCGTCGTGGCGCCGGACAGTCGTATCGACGTGGCACTCCCTGAGGACATCGCCGTCGCCGACGTCTACCCGGAGATCCTGCGGCTCACCGGCCAGACCCAGGCCCCCGGCACTCCGACCGGCTACCACCTCGTCCGGCGTGACGGCTCCGTCCTCGACGGCGCGCGCACCCTCGCCGCCCAGCAGGTCCTCGACGGCGAGATCATCTCGCTGCGCCCGTTCGCGCAGTCGCTGCCGCCGGCCGTCTTCGACGACGTCTCCGACGCCGTCGCCTCCGCCGTCACCCGTGACCGGCACCTGTGGAGCGACGACCTGCTGCGCGGCGCCGGACTCGTCGGCGGAGTGCTGCTGCTGGTCCTGATGGGCTTCGTGCTCTGGTTCGCCGATCCCGTGCGCCACGACATGCACAGCCTTCCCGGTGTCATCGCGGGCGCCGCGGGCGTCCTGCTGACCGCGTTCGCCGGCGTACGCGCCCGGGTGTACGGAGACCGGGCCACCGCCGTCGCCCTCGGGCTCGGCGCCCTCCCGCTGCTCCTCATCGCCGGCTCGGGCATCATCGGACCCGACGCCGGCCAGGGCCCCGGGCGCCTGCAGTTCCTGCTCGGCTGTGTGACCGTACTGGTCGTCTCCGTCGCCCTGGTCGCGCTCACCCCCAGTGGCGACGCGCCCTTCGTCGCCGCGACCTTCCTGGCCGCGGTCGGCACCCTCGCCACCTTCCTGGCGATCGTCTCGGAATCCTCCGCCACCGAGACCGCCGCCGTCTGCGCCCCGGTCGCCGTCGGCCTGGTCGCCTTCCTGCCCGGCCTCTCCGCACGCTTCGCCCGGCTGCCCATCGGCTACGCATCGCCGCGCAGTGCCGCCGACGACGACTTCCACGCCGACCCGGCCCGTGCGGCCGACGAGGCCCAGCCCGTCGACGGCGAACGCATCGCCCTCCAGGCCCGGCGCGGCCACGAGATGCTCCTCGGCCTGGTCGGCGGATGCGCCGCCGTGGTCGTCGGCTCCGCCGCGGTCCTCGGCTTCGCCGGCAACGTCTGGGGCCAGCTCCTCGCCCTGGCCGCCGGCCTCGCGATGCTCCTGCGGGCCCGGCTCTTCCGCTACACCTCGCAGGTCGCGTGCGTCCTCGTCGCCGGAATCGCCGCGATCAGCCTGCTGATCCTGGGCCTCTCCCTGAATCCGCCGGTCGACCTGGTCAAGGACCTGCTGATCTACGGAGACCGCGGAGGCCTCGACATCCGTACGATCTGGCTCACGGCCGCCGTCGCCGCGGGCGCCGCCCTGGTCACCGCGATCGGACTGATCATCCCGAGGAAGGGCCTCTCTCCGTTCTGGGGCCGCCTGCTCGACCTGACCGAGGGCTTCGTCCTGCTCTCCCTCGTCCCGCTCTGCCTGGCCGTACTGGACGTCTTCATGGCGGCCCGCTCCCTCACCAGTAAGTAAGGGCTCTGCACACACCTGGTACCCTGTGTAACGGCCGTTTGTGTACGCGCTCCCGGAAGTGCCCCGAATCCCCGGATTCGACGGATTCTCTGGGAGCTGCGCTCATCGGACCTTCGCCTCCGAGTCACGGAAGCTCCCCTGAGACCAAGACCAGGGGCACTCGTGGGCGCACGAACACCAGAGGAGTACCGAGTGTCTCTCGACGCCGCTACGAAGAAGCAGATTTTCGCCGAGTTCGGCCAGAAGGAGGGCGACACCGGCTCCCCCGAGGTTCAGGTCGCGATGCTCTCCCGCCGCATCTCGGACCTGACCGAGCACCTCAAGCAGCACAAGCACGACCACCACTCCCGTCGTGGTCTGCTGATCCTGGTCGGCCAGCGTCGCCGCCTGCTGCAGTACCTGGCCAAGAAGGACATCCAGCGCTTCCGTGCCCTGGTCGACCGCCTCGGCATCCGCCGCGGTGCGGCCGGCGGTGCCAAGTAAGGACGCCGTGAAGGGAGCGGTTCCCACTTTTAGGGGGCCGCTCCCTTTGCTGTACGTGCGCGATGTGCCGACCGGCACTTAGTCTGGTCACACAACGCCACATTCACGAGTGAGAGGCCGCCGGCACGCCGCCGGTCCTCGGTAGTGGCCCCCGGACCCCACAATCCCCGGGTGCTTCGATCGAAGACCGGCCCGCATACGAAGGCGCGCTTCTCCTCCACCACCGTCCCCGGCCACACGGGCCGACGGACGAAAAGACGAAAGTAGGAGAAACCGCTAGTGGAGAACGAGACCCACTACGCCGAGGCCGTCATCGACAACGGCACCTTCGGCACCCGCACCATCCGCTTCGAGACGGGCCGCCTGGCCAAGCAGGCCGCCGGCTCCGCCGTGGCGTACCTGGACGACGACACGATGGTCCTTTCGGCCACCACCGCGTCCAAGAAGCCCAAGGACCAGCTCGACTTCTTCCCCCTCACGGTGGACGTCGAGGAGCGGATGTACGCGGCCGGCAAGATCCCCGGCTCTTTCTTCCGCCGGGAAGGCCGCCCCTCCGAGGACGCCGTCCTCACCTGCCGCCTGATCGACCGCCCGCTGCGCCCCTCCTTCAAGAAGGGCCTGCGCAACGAGATCCAGATCGTCGAGACGATCATGGCGCTCAACCCCGACCACCTCTACGACGTGGTCGCCATCAACGCCGCCTCCTGCTCCACGCAGCTGGCCGGCCTGCCCTTCTCCGGCCCGATCGGCGGCACCCGTGTCGCCCTGATCAACGGCCAGTGGGTCGCGTTCCCGACGCACACCGAGCTCGAGGACGCCGTCTTCGACATGGTCGTCGCCGGTCGCGTCCTGGAGGACGGCGACGTCGCGATCATGATGGTCGAGGCCGAGGCCACCGAGCGCACGATCGAGCTCGTCAAGGGCGGCGCCGAGGCGCCGACCGAGGAGGTCGTCGCCGCCGGTCTCGAGGCCGCGAAGCCCTTCATCAAGGTCCTCTGCAAGGCCCAGTCGGACCTCGCCGCCAAGGCCGCCAAGCCCACCGGCGAGTTCCCGGTCTTCCTCGACTACCAGGACGACGTCCTGGAGGCGCTCACCGCCGCCGTCCGGAACGACCTCGCGCAGGCGCTCACCATCGCCGGCAAGCAGGAGCGCGAGGCCGAGCTCGACCGCGTCAAGGAGCTCGCCGCCGAGAAGCTCCTCCCGGCCTTCGAGGGCCGCGAGAAGGAGATCTCCGGTGCCTACCGCGCGCTGACCAAGAAGCTGGTCCGCGAGCGGATCATCAAGGACAAGGTCCGCATCGACGGCCGTGGGATCACGGACATCCGTACCCTCGCCGCCGAGGTCGAGGCCATCCCGCGCGTGCACGGCTCGGCGCTGTTCGAGCGTGGCGAGACCCAGATCCTGGGCGTCACCACCCTCAACATGCTCCGCATGGAGCAGCAGCTGGACACCCTCTCCCCGGTGACCCGCAAGCGCTACATGCACAACTACAACTTCCCGCCGTACTCCGTCGGTGAGACCGGCCGCGTGGGCTCGCCCAAGCGCCGCGAGATCGGCCACGGCGCGCTCGCCGAGCGCGCCATCGTGCCGGTGCTGCCGACGCGCGAGGAGTTCCCCTACGCGATCCGCCAGGTGTCCGAGGCCCTCGGCTCCAACGGCTCGACGTCCATGGGCTCGGTCTGCGCCTCCACCATGTCGCTGCTGAACGCCGGTGTGCCGCTGAAGGCCCCCGTCGCCGGTATCGCCATGGGTCTGATCTCCGAGGAGATCGACGGCAAGACCCACTACGTCGCCCTCACCGACATCCTCGGTGCGGAGGACGCCTTCGGCGACATGGACTTCAAGGTCGCCGGTACGAAGACCTTCGTCACCGCGCTCCAGCTCGACACCAAGCTCGACGGCATCCCCGCCTCGGTCCTGGCCGCCGCGCTGAAGCAGGCCCGTGACGCGCGTCTGCACATCCTCGACGTGATGAACGAGGCGATCGACGTTCCGGACGAGATGTCCCCGAACGCGCCGCGCATCATCACCGTCAAGATCCCGGTGGACAAGATCGGTGAGGTCATCGGCCCCAAGGGCAAGATGATCAACCAGATCCAGGAGGACACCGGCGCCGACATCACGATCGAGGACGACGGCACCATCTACATCGGTGCCGCCGACGGCCCGGCCGCCGAGGCCGCCCGCGCCACGATCAACGGCATCGCCAACCCGACCATGCCGGAGGTCGGCGAGCGCTACCTGGGTACGGTCGTCAAGACCACCACCTTCGGTGCGTTCGTGTCCCTGCTCCCGGGCAAGGACGGCCTGCTGCACATCTCGCAGATCCGCAAGCTCGCCGGTGGCAAGCGCGTGGAGAACGTCGAGGACGTGCTCGCGGTCGGCTCCAAGGTCCAGGTCGAGATCGCCGAGATCGACCAGCGCGGCAAGCTCTCCCTGATCCCCGTGATCGCGGACGAGGACGGCGCTGCCGAGGACGCGAAGGACGACACCGACCAGTGACGTCCCGTAGTTCCCGTGTGACGGCCCGCCCCTCTTCGGAGGGGCGGGCCGTCGCCCGTACCCAAACGCTTCTCCCGGGCAGGGACGGCATCGGCACGGTCCGCCGCACCACCCTCCCCGGCGGCCTGCGGATCGTCACCGAGACCCTCCCGTCCGTGCGCTCCGCCACCTTCGGCATCTGGGCCCACGTCGGCTCGCGCGACGAGACGCCCACGCTCAACGGCGCCACGCACTACCTGGAGCACCTCCTCTTCAAGGGCACGAAGCGACGCAGTGCCCTCGACATCTCCTCCGCGCTCGACGCGGTCGGCGGGGAGATGAACGCCTTCACGGCGAAGGAGTTCACCTGCTACTACGCGCGGGTCCTCGACACCGATCTGCCGCTCGCCATCGACGTGGTCTGCGACATGCTGACCGGCTCGCTGATCCTCGAGGACGACGTGGACGCCGAGCGCGGCGTCATCCTCGAAGAGATCGCGATGACCGAGGACGACCCGGGCGACGTCGTGCACGACCTGTTCGCGCAGACGATGTTCGGCGACACCCCGCTGGGCCGCCCCGTCCTCGGCACGGTCGACACGATCAACGCCCTCGACCGGGGCCGGATCGCCCGCTTCTACAAGAAGCACTACGACCCGACGCACCTCGTCGTCGCCGCCGCGGGCAACATCGACCACGCCACCGTCGTACGGCAGGTCCGCCGCGCCTTCGAGAAGGCCGGTGCCCTCTCCCGTACGGACGCGGTCCCCGTCGCCCCCCGCGACGGCCGGCGCACGATCCGCACCGCGGGCGCCGTCGAGGTCCTGAGCCGCAAGACCGAGCAGGCCCATGTGGTCCTCGGCATGCCGGGCCTGGCCCGCACCGACGAGCGTCGCTGGGCCCTCGGCGTACTGAACACGGCCCTCGGCGGAGGCATGTCCTCGCGCCTCTTCCAGGAGGTCCGCGAGAAGCGCGGCCTGGCCTACAGCGTGTACTCGTACACCTCCGGCTTCGCCGACTGCGGCCTCTTCGGGGTCTACGCCGGCTGCCGCCCCAGCCAGGTCCACGACGTGCTGAAGATCTGCCGCGACGAGCTCGACAAGGTCGCCACGGAGGGTCTGACCGACGACGAGATCACCCGCGCCGTCGGCCAGCTCTCCGGCTCCACCGTCCTCGGCCTGGAGGACACCGGCGCGCTGATGAACCGCATCGGCAAGAGCGAGCTGTGCTGGGGCACCCAGATGTCGGTCGACGACATGCTCGCCAGGATCGCCGCCGTCACCCCGGACGAGGTCCGCGAGGTCGCCCGTGATGTCCTCGGACAGCGTCCCTCGCTGTCCGCCATAGGGCCGCTGAAGGACAAGCAGGCGGCACGCCTGCACGAATCCGTCTCCTAGAAGGAGTTCAGAGAGCAATGAGCAAGCTGCGCGTGGCGGTCGTCGGAGCCAAGGGCCGCATCGGCTCCGAGGCCGTACGGGCCGTCGAGGCCGCCGAGGACATGGAACTGGTCGCGGCGCTCGGCCGCGGCGACAAGCTGGAGACGCTCGCCGAGGCGGGCGCCCAGGTCGCGGTCGAACTGACCACCCCGGACTCCGTGATGGGCAACCTCGACTACTGCGTGCGCCACGGCATCCACGCGGTCGTCGGTACGACCGGCTGGACCGAGGACCGCCTCGCGCAGCTGAACTCCTGGCTCGCCGCCTCCCCGGAGACGGGCGTCCTGATCGCCCCGAACTTCTCCATCGGCGCCGTGCTGACCATGAAGTTCGCCCAGATCGCGGCCCCGTACTTCGAGTCCGTCGAGGTCGTCGAGCTGCACCACCCGCACAAGGTGGACGCCCCCAGCGGCACCGCCACCCGTACCGCCCAGCTGATCGCCGCCGCACGCGCCGAGGCCGGCCTCGGCGACCAGCCGGACGCGACCGCGACCGGTCTGGCCGGGGCGCGAGGCGCGGACGTCGACGGCGTCCCGGTGCACGCCGTACGGCTCAGGGGCCTGCTGGCCCACCAGGAGGTCCTGCTCGGCAGCGAGGGCGAGACCCTGACGATCCGTCACGACTCGCTGCACCACTCCAGCTTCATGCCGGGCATCCTGCTGGGCGCCCGCCGTGTCGTCTCCACCCCGGGCCTCACCTTCGGCCTGGAACACTTCCTGGACCTGGGCTGACGGCCATGGGTGGAAAGATCACGTACGCCTTCCTCGCCACCGTCCTCGTCCTCGTCTTCGGCGTGGTGGCGATGGAGGGCGTCCTGCTCCTGCTGACCGGCGAACCCCTCGCCATGGGTATGGGCGCGATCGCGTTCCTGCTGCCCTGCGTGGGCGGCTGGTTCCTCTGGAAGAACACCGCCTTCGCGCGGAACGCGCAGCGGCTCGCCCGCGAGCTGGAGGCCGAAGGCGGCCTGCCGGTGGACGAGTTGAGGCGTACGGCCGGCGGCCGCATCGACCGGGAGTCGGCCGACGAGGTCTTCGCGAAGCGTCGCGCCGAGACCGAGGACGCGCCGGACGACTGGCGCTGCTGGTTCCGGCTCGCGGTCGCCTATCACGACGCCCGCGACACCCCGCGCGCCCGCAAGGCCATGCAGCGCGCGATCGCCCTGCACGCGGGCCGTACGGTCAGCGCGTAGCGGCGGGGGCGGCGGGGGCGGTTGCGACGCCGTACTCGGCGTTCCACGCCTCGACGGTGTCCGCCGCGCGGTCGAACGCCTCGATGCGGGAGAGGAAGTCGGCGTTGTGGTCGGTGAGCAGAGCGATCTGCTCACCACCCTGCCGTCCGAGAATCAGGGCCTGGCCCTGGACGGTCCGCGGCAGCCCCAGCCACCGGACGGGCTGCTGCGCCGTACGCACCTGCGTCACCCGGGCCCACGCCACGGTGGTGGTCGAGAGGAAGCCGACCCGGCGCACGCCGTGCCGGCTCACCCAGGTGCCCACCCGCAGCATCCGCAGCGCGGAGGCGATGATCAGGGCGGCCAGGACGAACGTGACGACGGCACCGCTCATCGTGCCGGCTGCGACGGTGATCACCGCGGCGAACAGCACGAACGAGGCGAGCAGCAGCGCGAGCGCCGCCGCCCCGACGCGCCAGGGACCGGGCCGGTAGGGCCGACGCCACTGGTCGTGGTCGTCGAACGGCAGCGCGACATCGTCGTCATTCGCGTCAAAAGCGCGGTCGGCCGTCAGAAAAGGCAGGGGCACGACTGGTCCTCACTCACAAGCACGCTCGAAGGGGCTGTGCCCGGTGAGGCTACCCAGGTGGTCTCGACCGGGCCACCTCAGGGGGGCCGTTCTGATCAGCGGCCGTCGGAGGCTTGGGACTGCTGCCGGTGACCGTCGGCCGCCCCCGACTCCATGGACGGCATCCCGAAGAGCAGAGATCCGACGAGACCGGCCACGACGGTCAGCCCGACCAGCGTACGGCCCGCCACCTGGGAGACGCTGAGGCGCTCCCTGGGCGGCGGAGTGACGTTACTGCGGAAGCGGTCGGCCTCGGCGACGAATGCGAACGGGACGGCCTCTCGCCGGCTGAACATCTGGGCCACTCTCCTCGGAGCTCGTGCAGTGTGCGCTGTCACGGATAAAGACGACCAAAGTCACCGTTCGGTGCCCGATTTCCCCGAATTGGCCAAAGAAAGTGGTCCGGGTGGGTGGGGGAGCAGGTGAGGGGCTCGGCTGTCAGTGGCTCCCCGTAGAGTGGGCGCCGCCCGAGCGACGCACTTTGGAAGGACCCCGCCGGTGAGCGACACCCCCGCAGCAGATATCAAGCCCAGTTTCCGCAGCGATGTGACCGTCGAGCTGGTGAAGCACAGCGCCGCCGACTCGGACGTGCTGTGGGCGGCCCGCGTCTCCACGGCGGGTGAGCAGTCGCTCGAGGAGCTGCAGAAGGACCCCGAGCGGTCCAGGGGGCTCATCAACTACCTGATGCGGGACCGGCACGGCAGCCCCTTCGAGCACAACTCGATGACCTTCTTCATCAGCGCCCCGATCTTCGTCTTCCGCGAGTTCATGCGGCACCGCGTCGGCTGGTCGTACAACGAGGAGTCGGGCCGCTACAGGGAGCTGGAGCCGGTCTTCTACGTTCCCGACGCCTCCCGCAAGCTCGTCCAGGAGGGCCGCCCCGGCAAGTACGTCTTCGTCGAGGGCACCGAGGCGCAGCAGGAGCTGACCGGCCGCGTCATGGAGGACTCGTACGTCCAGGCGTATGCGGCGTACCAGGAGATGCTCGCCGCGGGCGTCGCCCGTGAGGTGGCCCGATCGGTCCTGCCCGTCGGTCTCTTCTCCTCGATGTACGCCACGTGCAACGCGCGCTCGCTGATGCACTTCCTCGGCCTGCGCACCCAGCACGAGCTGGCCAAGGTGCCGTCCTTCCCGCAGCGGGAGATCGAGATGGTCGGCGAGAAGATGGAGCAGCACTGGGCGCAGCTCATGCCGCTCACGTACGACGCGTTCAACAAGAACGGCCGTGTGGCCCCATAAAGCACAGATGTACGACCACGTCACGCGAAGTGTCCGTATTGCGACGTTTCACGAAGTTCATCTAGGCTGATCAAACGGACCCGGCACTGCTTGAACCCCCGAGCAGGCAGTGCCGGGCTCCCTTTCTCACGTCCCCCGAGGGGACACCGGGCGATGAGCAGCGAGTAGCGTGTTACCCATGGCTCCGATCTCCACTCCGCAGACCCCCTTCGGGAGGGTCCTCACCGCCATGGTCACGCCCTTCACGGCTGACGGCGCACTCGACCTCGACGGTGCCCAGCGACTTGCCGCCCATCTGGTGGACGCGGGCAACGACGGCCTCGTCATCAACGGCACCACCGGCGAGTCCCCGACCACCAGCGACGCGGAGAAATCGGAGCTGGTACGGGCGGTACTGGAGGCGGTCGGCGACCGCGCCCACGTCGTCGCCGGCATCGGCACCAACGACACGCACCACTCCATCGAGCTGGCCCGCACCGCCGAGCGCGACGGCGCACACGGCCTCCTCGCCGTCACGCCGTACTACAACAAGCCCCCGCAGGAGGGCCTGTACCGGCACTTCTCGGCCATCGCCGACGCCACCGGCCTCCCGGTCATGCTCTACGACATCCCGGGCCGCAGCGGCGTCCCCATCGACACCGAGACGCTCGTCCGGCTCGCCGAGCACCCCCGGATCGTCGCCAACAAGGACGCCAAGGGCGACCTCGGCCGCGCCAGCTGGGCCATCGCCCGATCCGGCCTCGCCTGGTACTCCGGCGACGACATGCTCAACCTGCCGCTGCTCTCCGTGGGCGCCTGCGGCTTCGTCTCCGTCGTCGGCCACGTCGTCTCGCCCGAGCTCCGCGCCCTCCTCGACGCCCACCTGAACGGTGAGGTCCAGAAGGCCACCGAGATCCACCAGCGACTGCTGCCGATCTACACGGGCATGTTCCGTACACAGGGCGTCATGACCACCAAGGCCGCGCTCGCCCTCCAGGGCCTCCCCGCGGGCCCGCTGCGGCTGCCCCTCGTGGAACTTTCTCCCGAGGAGACCGCACAGCTCAAGATCGATCTCGCCGCCGGCGGGGTAGAGCTCTAGATACAGACTTCACAACTGAATATCCGATCGACGAACGATCGACTGACAACAGCAAGTGCACGAATGTCATGCGCGCCACGTGCCCAAGCGGTACGTGGCGCGTGTGGTGAGGAGAGTCTTTTGAGTCATCCGCATCCTGAACTCGGCGCCCCGCCGAAGCTGCCCAAGGGCGGCCTGCGCGTCACCCCGCTCGGCGGGCTCGGTGAGATCGGCCGCAACATGACGGTCTTCGAGTTCGAAGGCCGGCTGCTGATCGTCGACTGCGGCGTCCTCTTCCCCGAGGAGGAGCAGCCCGGCGTCGACCTGATCCTGCCCGACTTCACCACCATCAAGGACCGCCTCGACGAGGTCGAGGGCATCGTGCTCACGCACGGCCACGAGGACCACATCGGCGGCGTCCCCTACCTGCTCCGGCTCAAGCCGGACATCCCGCTCATCGGCTCCAAGCTCACCCTCGCGCTGATCGAGGCGAAGCTCCAGGAGCACCGCATCCGCCCTTACACCCTCGAGGTGAAGGAGGGCGACCGGGAGGCCCTGGGCCCCTTCGACTGCGAGTTCATCGCGGTCAACCACTCCATCCCGGACGCCCTCGCGGTCGCCATCCGCACCCCCGCGGGCATGGCCGTCGCCACCGGCGACTTCAAGATGGACCAGCTCCCGATGGACGGCCGGCTCACCGACCTCCACGCGTTCGCGCGGCTCAGCGAGGAGGGCATCGACCTCCTGCTGTCCGACTCGACGAACGCCGAGGTCCCGGGCTTCGTCCCGCCGGAGAAGGACATCTCCACCGTCCTGCGGAACGTCTTCGCCAACGCCCCGAAGCGCATCATCGTGGCCAGCTTCGCCAGCCACGTGCACCGCATCCAGCAGATCCTCGACGCGGCGCACGAGTACGGCCGCCGCGTGGCCTTCGTCGGCCGCTCGATGGTCCGCAACATGGGCATCGCGCGCGACCTGGGCTACCTGCGCGTCCCGGCCGGTCTGGTCGTCGACGTGAAGACCCTCGACGACCTCCCGGACGACGAGGTCGTGCTGGTCTGTACCGGCTCCCAGGGCGAGCCGATGGCCGCGCTCTCCCGGATGGCCAACCGCGACCACCAGATCCGGATCGTCCAGGGCGACACCGTGATCCTGGCGTCGTCGCTGATCCCGGGCAACGAGAACGCGGTCTACCGCGTGATCAACGGCCTGACCCGCTGGGGCGCCAACGTCGTCCACAAGGGCAACGCCAAGGTCCACGTCTCGGGCCACGCCTCCGCCGGCGAGCTGCTGTACTTCTACAACATCTGCAGGCCGAAGAACCTGATGCCGGTCCACGGCGAGTGGCGCCACCTGCGGGCCAACGCCGAGCTCGGCGCGATGACGGGTGTCCCCAAGGACCACATCGTCATCGCCGAGGACGGCGTCGTGGTCGACCTGGTCGACGGCAAGGCCAGGATCGTGGGCAAGGTCCAGGCGGGCTACGTCTACGTCGACGGCCTCTCGGTCGGGGATGTCACGGAGTCCTCCCTGAAGGACCGCCGCATCCTCGGCGACGAGGGCATCATCTCGGTCTTCGTCGTGGTCGATGCCTCGACCGGCAAGATCGTCAGCGGCCCGAACATCCACGCCCGTGGTTCCGGCATCGACGACGCGGCATTCGACGCCGTGATCCCGAAGGTCGAGCAGGCCCTGAACAAGTCGGCCCAGGACGGCGTGGTCGAGCCCCACCAGCTCCAGCAGCTGATCCGCCGCTCGGTCGGCAAATGGGTCTCGGACACCTACCGCCGGCGACCGATGATCCTCCCGGTGGTCGTGGAGGTCTGACGGACGGCTCAGGCCCCGGCCTGACCAGCGCCAACTGGGAGCGGGGCGCCTCGATTTGCATCGGGGCGCCCCGCTCCAGTACGTTTACGGCTCCGCCAGCAAGGGAATCCCCGGCACCTTCGTGTGTCCGGACGGATGACCGAGCGGGGCGGGAAATCCGACTCAGAACTTCTGATAAAGTCGGATCAACGCCGGAAAGCGGATCGGGAAAACCGAGAAGCCGGAAAGCACCGAGGAAATCGGATCGAAAAGATCTGATAGAGTCGGAAACGCAAGACCGAAGGGAAAAGCCCGGAGGAAAGCCCGAGAGGGTGAGTACGAAGGAAGCGTCCGTTCCTTGAGAACTCAACAGCGTGCCAAAAATCAAC
>NZ_JBHXTV010000026.1:11141-47073 GCF_042671585.1 Streptomyces sp. NPDC127129 | reverse complement strand
CGGGTGCGGACCATGAAGTCGTGGTTGGCCGGGTCGTAGGAGATGTTCCCGGTGCCGTCCTGTTTCTCGATGCCGCCGATGCGGTGTTCCAGGCCGGGGGTGCCGGGGATCGCCCAGGGGCGGGCCAGGGTCTGCGGGTCGCGTTTGTAGGGCCAGAACACGTCGCTGCCGTCCTCCAGCGTGTGGTTCGGGCCGGTGGCGAACTGCACGCGCAGGTCGGGGAGTTCGTCGATGTCCGGGATCCGCCAGGGCTCCGAGCCGTTGGCGAGGTAGCCGTCGGACAGCAGGAACACCGGGGTGCGGTAGGCCAGTGCGATCCGGGCGGCCTCGATCGCCGCGTCGAAACAGTCCGCCGGCGTCCTGGGCGCGACGACCGGTACCGGCGCCTCACCGTTGCGGCCGTACATCGCCTGCAGCAGATCCGCCTGCTCGGTCTTGGTGGGCAGCCCGGTCGAGGGCCCGCCGCGCTGGATGTCCACGATCAGCAGCGGCAGCTCCAGCGAGACCGCCAGCCCGATCGTCTCCGACTTCAGCGCCACACCCGGCCCCGACGTCGTCGTCACCGCCAGCGAGCCGCCGAACGCGGCACCCAGGGCGGCGCCGATGCCGGCGATCTCGTCCTCCGCCTGGAACGTGCGCACACCGAAATTCTTGTGCCGTGACAGCTCGTGCAGGATGTCCGAGGCCGGCGTGATCGGATACGAACCCAGGTAGAGCGGCAGGTCCGCCTGACGGGCTGCGGCGATCAGGCCGTAGGACAGGGCCAGGTTCCCGGAGATGTTGCGGTACGTGCCGGCCGGGAACGCCTTCGTGGCCGGGGCGATCTCGTAGGAGACGGCGAAGTCCTCCGTCGTCTCGCCGAAGTTCCAGCCCGCCCGGAACGCGGCCACGTTCGCCTCGGCGATCTGCGGCTTCTTCGCGAACTTCTGCCGCAGGAACGTCTCCGTGCCCTCCGTCGGCCGGTGATACATCCACGACAAAAGCCCGAGCGCGAACATGTTCTTCGAACGCTCGGCCTCCTTCCGCGACAGACCGAAATCCTTCAACGCCTCGATCGTCAAAGTCGTCAACGGCACCGGATGCACCCGGTAGGCGTCCAGCGAACCGTCCTCCAACGGCGACGTCGCGTAGCCGACCTTCGCCATCGCCCGCTTCGCGAACTCGTCCGTGTTCACGATGATCTCGCCGCCCCGCGGCACATCACCGATGTTCGCCTTCAACGCGGCCGGATTCATCGCGACCAGCACGTTCGGGGCATCCCCCGGCGTCAGAATGTCATGATCCGCGAAATGCAACTGGAAGGACGACACACCCGGCAGCGTCCCCGCGGGAGCCCGGATCTCCGCCGGAAAGTTCGGCAGCGTCGACAGGTCGTTCCCGAACGACGCCGTCTCCGAGGTGAACCTGTCACCCGTGAGCTGCATACCGTCACCGGAATCACCCGCGAACCGGATGATCACCCGATCGAGCCGGCGCACCTCTTTTCCCGGCTCCTCCGGACGCGTGCGCGTGCTCGTCCCTGTCTCGGACTTCATCTCCGCACCCTCAATCCCATGGACTCGTCGGCGCCTTGTGCGGCCGATCGTGACAGGTGCCGCTTACCGTGCGCTGACGGGCGCCTGAGCGTCACCCGTTCGACCCGACCGCCCCCTGCCCGTACCGCCCCCGGGTCAGCGCCTCGTCAGCGTCGTGTACGGCGGCCCCGTTAGCCTGCGCCTGCCGTTCGGCAATCAGGTGGGTGCAACGCGCTCTTTCCCTGTCATTTCTCGGCGCTCACGCGAAGAGACATCGAGAGGACTTCGGATGAACGAACTCAGAGAACTCGCCACCCGGGCCGGGCGGGAGCTGGAAGAGGCCCCGGCACTGGACATCCTGCGCTGGGCCGCCGACACCTTCGGTTCTGACATGTGCGTCACCTCCTCGATGGAGGACGCCGTCGTGGCCCACCTCGCCGCGCGCGTACTGCCCGGAGTGGACGTCGTGTTCCTCGACACCGGCTACCACTTCCCCGAGACCATCGGGACGCGGGACGCGCTGGAGGCGGTCGGCGACGTCAGGATGATCACCCTGCTCCCCCGCCGGACGGTGGCCGAGCAGGACGCGGAGTACGGTCCCGAACTGCACCGCCGCGACCCGGACCTGTGCTGCAGTCTGCGCAAGACCCAGCCGCTGGAGGAGGGGCTCGCCCCGTACACCGCCTGGGTCACGGGGCTTCGCCGGTTCGACTCGCCGGAGCGCGCCACGACACCGGTCGTCGGCTGGGACGAGGCGCGCGGCAAGGTGAAGATCTCCCCGATCGCACGGTGGTCGCGCGAGGACGTGGACACGTACATCGCCGAGCACGGGGTGCTGGTCAACCCGTTGCTCTCGGACGGCTACGGCTCAGTGGGCTGCGCCCCCTGCACCCGGCGCCTGCTCCCGGGCGAAGACGCCCGGGCGGGCCGGTGGGCGGGGAGCGCCAAGACGGAATGCGGGATCCACACATGACGACCGAGACAGACATACCTCTGCGGCATCTGGAGGCGCTCGAATCCGAGGCGGTGCACATCTTCCGCGAGGTGGCGGGCGAGTTCGAGCGCCCCGTCATCCTCTTCTCGGGCGGCAAGGACTCCATCGTCATGCTCCATCTGGCGCTGAAGGCCTTCGCACCCGCTTCGGTGCCGTTCTCGCTCCTCCACGTCGACACCGGGCACAACTTCCCCGAGGTGCTCGACTACCGCGACCGCACCGTCGCCCGGCACGGGCTGCGGCTGCACGTGGCATCCGTACAGGAACTCATCGACAGCGGGGAACTGCGCGAGCGGCCGGACGGCACGCGCAACCCCCTGCAGACCGTGCCGCTCGTCGAGGCCATCCGCACGCACCGCTTCGACGCGGTGTTCGGCGGCGGGCGCCGGGACGAGGAGAAGGCCCGCGCCAAGGAGCGGGTGTTCAGTCTGCGCGACGAGTTCGGCGGCTGGGACCCTCGCCGACAGCGTCCCGAGCTGTGGCAGCTGTACAACGGCCGGCACGCCGCCGGCGAGCACGTGCGGGTCTTCCCGCTCTCCAACTGGACCGAGCTGGACGTGTGGCAGTACATCGCCCGCCATGACATCGAGGTCCCGTCCATCTACTACGCGCACCGGCGCGAGGTCTTCCTGCGGGACAACATGTGGCTGACCCCCGGCGACTGGGGCGGCCCGAAGGACGGCGAGCCCCTGGAGATCCGCACGGTGCGCTACCGCACCGTCGGCGACATGTCCTGCACCGGCGCCGTCGACTCGTCCGCCGCCGACCCCGAGGCCGTCATCGAGGAGATCGCCGCCTCCCGGCTGACCGAGCGGGGCGCCACCCGGGCCGACGACCGCATGTCGGAAGCCGCCATGGAAGACCGTAAGCGCGAGGGGTACTTCTGATGCCGATCATGCCGACGAGGCCGAGCGGAACCGAGCACCACTCCAGCCTGCTGCGCTTCGCCACGGCCGGCTCCGTCGACGACGGCAAGTCCACGCTGGTCGGCAGGATGCTCCACGACTCCAAGTCGCTGCTCGCCGACCAGCTGGAGGCCGTCGAGCGGGCGTCGCTGGCCCGGGGCCAGGAGACGCCGGACCTGGCACTGCTCACGGACGGCCTGCGGGCCGAACGCGAGCAGGGCATCACCATCGACGTGGCCTACCGCTACTTCACCACGGGGAACCGCAGCTTCATCCTGGCCGACACCCCCGGGCACGTGCAGTACACCCGGAACATGGTCACCGGGGCCTCCACCGCCGAGCTGGTGATCATCCTGGTGGACGCACGGCAGGGGGTCGTGGAGCAGACCCGCCGGCACGCGGCGGTGGCCGCGCTGCTGCGGGTACCGCACGTGGTCCTGGCCGTGAACAAGATGGACCTGGTCGGCCACGCCGAGACCGTGTTCGCGGGCATCGCGGACGACTTCATCGCGTACGCGAGGGGGCTCGGCGTCCCCGAGGTGACCGCGATCCCGGTGTCGGCGCTCAACGGCGACAACGTCGTCGGGCCGTCCGCGAGCATGGACTGGTACGGCGGGCCGACGGTCCTGGAGCACCTGGAGACCGTCCAGGTCAGCTCGGAGCCCGTCGGGGCGCCCGCCCGTCTGCCCGTGCAGTACGTCATCCGCCCGCAGACGGCCGAGGACCCCGACTACCGGGGCTACGCGGGGATGATCTCTTCCGGTTCGCTGCACGTCGGGCAGGAGGTCACGACGCTGCCCTCCGGCCGTACGTCGGTGATCAGCGCCATCGACCTGCTGGGGCAGCCGGTGCCGACGGCCCGTGCGCCGCAGTCCGTGACCGTGCTGCTCGCGGACGACGTCGACATGTCGCGCGGGGACCTCCTGGTCCCCTCCGACCAGGCTCCCACCCCCTCCCAGGACATCGAGGCCACGGTCTGCCACCTCGCCGACCGGCCGCTCGTCCCGGGTCAGCGGGTGCTGCTCAAGCACACCACGCGCACCGTGCAGGCGGTCGTGAAGGAGCTCGTCAGCCGGGTGACGCTCGATCCGCTGTCCCAGCACGGCTCCCCCGAGCGGCTGACGGCCAACGACATCGGCCGTGTCCGGATCCGTACGGCCGCTCCGCTCGCCCTCGACCCGTACGCGGTCTCCCGCCGCACCGGATCGTTCCTGCTGATCGACCCGGCCGACGGCACCACGCTGACGGCGGGCATGGCGGGCGACTCCTTCGTGACCGGGGCCCCGTGGGAGACCGGCGCATGAGGCAGGTCCGCCGGCTCGGCGCCGCTCTCGCGGGGCTCGCGCTCTGCGCCACGCTCAGCGCCTGCGGCTACGGTTCGCAGCGCGTCGGCACCACCGCGAAGGTGGTGCCGACGGGCGCCGCGCTCTCCGCCACGGAGGTGCGGGTCGGCTACTTCCCCAACCTCACGCACGCCACCGCCCTGGTCGGCGTGCGTGAGGGCATGATCCAGAAGGAACTCGGCGGTACGAAGCTGTCGACGGCGACGTTCAACGCCGGGCCGACCGCCATCGAGGCGCTCAACGCCGGTTCGGTGGACCTGGCGTGGGTCGGCCCCTCACCGGCGATCAACGGCTACACCAAGCTCGGCGGCAAGGGCCTGCGCATCGTCGCGGGGGCCGCGTCGGGCGGCGTGAAGCTGGTCGTCGACCCGAAGAAGATCCGTACGCCGGCGGATGTCAGGGGCAAGCGGATCGCGAGCCCCCAGCTCGGCAACACCCAGGACGTGGCGCTGCTGCACTGGATCTCCGAGCAGGGCTGGAAGGTGGACCCGCTGTCGGGGCGCGGCGACGTGTCCGTCGTCCGTACCGACACCAAGGTGACGCCCAACGCCTACAAGTCCGGTTCCATCGACGGGGCGTGGGTGCCCGAGCCGACCGCCTCGCTGCTGGTCGCCCAGGGCGCGCGCGTCCTCGTCGAGGAGGCGGACCTCTGGCCCGGCCGGCGGTTCGTGACCACCCATCTCATCGTGTCGCAGCGCTTCCTCGACCAGCACCCCGACGTCGTCGACGCGGTCGTCGAGGGGGCCGTGGCCACCAACGCCTGGATCGCCGCGGATCCCGCGCGGGCCAGACGGTCCGTCAACGAGGCGCTGCGCGAGCTGACGGGGAAGCCGCTGCCCGCCGAGATCATCGAGTCGGCCTGGCCCTCCCTCACGTTCACCGACGACCCGCTGGCCGCCACCCTCGACGCCCAGGCCGCCCACGCCACCGCGGCGGGCCTCCTCGACCGCCCCGTGCTGCGCGGCATCTACGACCTCGGCCCGCTGAACCGGGTCCGCAAGGCCGCGGGCCGGCCCCCGGTCGACGACGCCGGGCTCGGCACGCCATGAGGGACGACGTCATGTCTGCCGTCCGCCCGTCCTGTACTGCACCCAGGAGTTGACTCGAGTGCATCCGACAATGACCACGGAACAGGTCGCCGATCCCGGTGCGGCCTCCCTCGCGCCCCGCGGGCCCGCTGTGCGCGTGGCGGGGGTCCACAAGACGTTCCGCCGTGCCGAGGGCGTGCAGACGGTGCTCCAGGACATCAACATCGATGTCCAGCCGGGCGAGTTCGTCTGCCTGCTCGGATCCTCCGGGTGCGGCAAGTCCACCCTGCTCAATGTGATCGCGGGCCTCGACCAGCCGTCCTCGGGCGAGGTCCACGTGCCCTCCGGCCGGCCGGCCCTGATGTTCCAGGAGCACGCGCTCTTCCCCTGGCTGACGGCCGGCAGGAACATCGAACTGGTCCTCCGGCTGCGGGGGGTGCCCAAGGCCGAGCGCCGCACCCGCGCCGAGGAACTCCTCGGTCTGGTACGGCTCCAGGACGCGTACGGCAAGCGGCCCCACGAACTCTCCGGCGGTATGCGGCAGCGTGTCGCGCTGGCCCGCGCCCTGGCGCAGGACTCCCAGGTGCTGCTGATGGACGAGCCGTTCGCCGCGCTCGACGCCATCACCCGCGACGTCCTGCACGAGGAGCTGACCCGGATCTGGGAGAGCACCGGGGTCTCCGTCGTCTTCGTCACCCACAACGTCCGCGAGGCGGTCCGGCTCGCCCAGCGCATCCTGCTGATGTCCTGCCGGCCCGGCCGGGTCGCCCACGAGTGGAAGATCGACCTGCCGCAGCCGCGACGTCCCGAAGACCCGGACGTGGCCACGCTGTCCGTGGAGATCACCGACCAGCTGCGCGAGGAGATCCGGCGCCATGCCCGAGACTGAGGCCCGCGCGGTGAAGGCCGGAGGACGCGACGACGCCGATCTCGCCCGGCTGGAGGCGGGCCTGGACTCCCTGGAGACCAAGCCCGAACGCCGCGACTCCGTCGGACGCGTCCTGAGACGTACGGTGGCGCCGCCGCTGCTCGGCATCGTCCTCGTCCTGACGGTCTGGCAGACGCTGCACCTCAGCGGCCTCGTGTCCGAGGACCGGCTGCCGAGCCCCGCGGCGATCTGGGAGAGCCTGCGCACGCTCTGGCTGCGCGGCACCCTGTTCGACATCATCTGGACCAGTCTGGAGCGCGGCCTCCTCGGCTTCCTGGCCTCGGTGGCCATCGGTACGCCGCTGGGCCTGCTCGTCGCCCGGGTGGCGCTCGTCCGTGCGGCCGTCCGGCCCGTCCTGTCCGGACTGCAGTCACTGCCGTCGGTGGCCTGGGTGCCGGCGGCCGTCATCTGGTTCGGTCTCACCGACGGGGCCATGTACGCGGTCATCCTGCTCGGCGCGGTCCCCTCGATCGCCATCGGTCTGGTCTCCGGCATCGACCAGGTGCCTCCGCTGTACCTCCGCGCGGGACGCGTCATCGGCGCCACCGGCCTGAACGGCGCACGCCACATCCTGCTGCCGGCGTCCCTGCCGGGCTACACGGCGGGGCTCAAGCAGGGCTGGGCCTTCTCCTGGCGCTCCCTCATGGCGACCGAACTCATCGCGTCCTCCCCGGAGCTGGGCATCGGCCTCGGCCGCTTCCTGGAGAACTCCCGCGAGAACATCGACATGCCGGGCGTCTTCCTCGGCATCCTGCTCATCCTGACGGTGGGCGTGCTGATCGACCTCGTGGTCTTCAGCCCCCTGGAGCGCCGTGTGCTCCGCAACCGCGGCCTGGCCCTGACGGGCAACGGCCGCCCCTGAGCCCGGAGGCGGGCTCGGTGCCTCATACACGGCGCGGGAGCCGCGGTGCACCGGATGCACCGTGCGGCCCGCGTCCGCCTCCGGTCCACCTGTGTGGAGACGAAGACCCTCGTGCCCCCTCGTGGGGAGGGGATACGAGGGTCTTCGGCGTACCGTGCCACGCCGTCGAATCGCCCCGGTCTCAGCGATCGAGCGCGGCGGACGACGCGGATTCGCCGGGTGTGACGAGTCGCGTCTCGTAGGCGAGGAAGACGGCCTGGGCCCGGTCGCGCAGGGTCAGCTCGGCGAAGATGCGGGCGACATGGGTCCTCACCGTCGCGTGGCGTTCCACCAGATGGCGGGTGATCGAGGGGCATGCCTTCGACACCGTCCTTCTCACCGTCCGGGAGCGGCGCCGCGACCTGGGCATGCTCAAGTCGATCGGTCGGCACGTGCCGCAGCCGGCCGGGCGGACCCTGTCCGCCACGACAGAGAGGTGCCCGCGCTCCACCTGGGCGGCGGGGCGCGGGCACCTCGGGGGGCGTCGCGGGTGTGTCAGTCCTGGCCCGTGTGGGTGCGGACCGCCCACTGGGCGAAGGTCTCCGACTCGTCCGTACGGCCTTCCTGGTAGCCGCGGGCGAGGTTCTCGACGAAGTCGGGCAGGTCCGTCGCGGCCACCTTCAGGCCCCGGGGCTTGTGGCCGAGGGCCGCCTCGTCGTTCTTGGCGAGGGAGAGACCGCCGCCCAGGTGGACCTGGAAGCCCTCGACCTGGGTGCCGTCCGCGCCGACGACGATCTGGCCCTTGAGGCCGATGTCGGCGACCTGGGTGCGGGCGCAGGCGTTGGGGCAGCCGTTGATGTTGACGGTGATGTCCGTGTCCTGGCCGGCGAGCCGCCGTTCGAGCTCGGCGACGAGCTCGGCGGCCCGGTCCTTCGTCTCGACGATGGCGAGCTTGCAGTACTCCAGTCCGGTGCAGGCCATGGTGGAGCGGCGCCAGCGGGAGGGGTGGACGATCAGGTCGATCGCCTCCAGGTCGCGGACGAGCGGCTCGGGGTCCACCACGTCCAGGACGAGGAGTTTCTGGTAGGGCGTCAGCCGGATCCGGCCGGAGCCGTGGGCCTCGACGATGTCGGCGAGCCGGGCGAGCCTGGTGCCGGAGACACGCCCCACGACGGGCGCGGCACCGACGTAGTACCGGCCGTCCCGCTGCTCGTGGACCCCGACGTGGTCGACGGGAGCCGCCGGAAGGACCGGCTCGGGACCGTCTACGAGCGCCCGGCCGAGGTACTCGGTCTCCAGGACCTCGCGGAACCGCTCCACGCCCCAGTCGGCGATGAGGTACTTGAGCCGGGCCCGGTTGCGCAGCCGGCGATAGCCGTAGTCGCGGAAGAGTCCGGCGACGGCCGCCCAGACCTCGGGCACCTCCGCCAGCGGCACCCACGCGCCGGGGCGTTCGGCGAGCCGGGGGGACGTGGAGAGGCCGCCGCCCACCCAGAGGTCGAAGCCCGGACCGTGCACGGGGTGCTCCACCCCGAGGAAGGCGATGTCGTGGATCTGGAAGGGCACGTCCGGCAGCCAGCTGACCGCGGACTTGAACTTGCGGGGCAGGTTGGAGAGCGAGGGGTCCCCGACGTGCCGGTCGACGATCTCGCGGATCGCGGACGTGGGGTCCAGGACCTCGTCGGGGCTGATCCCGGCGACAGGGCTCCCGAGCACGACCCGGGGGCAGTCGCCGCAGGCCTCGGTCGTGGACAGTCCGACGGCCTCCAGGCGGCGCCAGATCTCGGGGACGTCCTCGATCCGGATCCAGTGGAACTGGATGTTCTGGCGGTCGGTGATGTCGGCGGTGTCCCGGGCGAACTCGGTGGAGAGCGCGGCGATCTCCCGCAGCTGCGCCACGGAGAGTTCGCCGCCGTCGACGCGTACCCGCATCATGAAGTGCTCGTCCTCGAGCTCCTCCGGTGCCAGGGTCGCGGTGCGCCCGCCGTCGATGCCGGGACGCCGCTGGGTGTAGAGGCCCCACCAGCGGAGCCGGCCGCGCAGGTCCTCGGAGGGGATGGAGGCGAAGCCCTCGCGCGCGTAGGTCTGTTCGACGCGTTCGCGTACCAGCAGCGGATCCTCGACCGCCTTGAAGCGCTCGTTGTCGTTCAGCGGTTCCCGCGAGCCGAGTGCCCACTGGCCCTCGTCGCGTTTACGCTCCCGGGTCATCGTTGGTCCTCTCCTTCAGGGGGCCGCTGATCGGCGAGATCATTCCCGAGGGCAGCCATTCCGCCGTCTCGCCTCCGCCGTGCTGGTGCCCGACGCTCTGGCCCTTGCCGTCCGCGGAGACCATGCCTCCGGGGACGTACGCGACGGAGACCGCGAAGAGCCGCGGTGCGGGTTCGGGCTTCTCCTCCCGTACGCGCTGCCAGGCCTCGTAGCCGCCGCCCGACGGGTACGCGCCGGGCATCCGGGCCGTGAGGGCCTTGACGTACTCCATGGCCTCGGCTCGCCTCGGTGTGTACCTCAGCGGGATCAACTGGCCCGCGCCGGGCGTGATGACGGACCGGGCGAGCAGCCAGGGGGCGAGGTAGACGCCCTGGGCGAGGGTCCGGCCGCTCTCGACGGCGAGGGTCGCGTCCGTCGCGCCGGGCCAGCCGGTGGTGACGATCAGGGGCTGGGTGGTGCGGCCGGGCGCGGTGACGTCGATGCCCTCGCGTGCTGCGGCGGCGCGGACCGTGGCGGCCGCGGCCCTTCCGCGCTCCGAGTCGTCGGAGACGAGGCCCACGGAGCGGGTGCCGCGGGCGGCGAGGAAGTGGACGGTGGCGCGCAGCGCGGTGGCGTCCCGTTCGGCGAGCCGGTCGGAGGGGCAGGCGGTGAGCGGTCCGCGTTCGCCTGCGACGAGTGCGCCGAGGGCGACCTCCGCGCACTCCGCTCCGTCGGCGGTGGCGAGGGCGGCGAGCGGGGCCTGGGCCGCGCCGCCGGTGTCGACGGAGAGCTCGCCGGCGGCGCCGCCCGCGGAGATCCGCAGGGTGCTGCGGCCCTCGGGAAGGTCCACCGGGATCCAGGACTGGGCGCTGCCCGGGCGCCGTTCGCCCGGGCGGAGCGTGGCGGTGGTGGTGCCGGCCTGTGCGTTCTCGGCTCCGACGGCGACCAGGTTCGGTCCGGGCCGTCCGGGTACGACGAGGACGCCGACCTTCTTCCCTCCCAGCGCGAGGGTCCGCAGGACGGGCGTGCCCGGCGGGGTCTGCTCCTGCGCGGCGAGGGTGTCCTGGGCGGCGAGTGTTCCCCGGTCGCCGTCGCCCGAACCGAGCGCGGCGACGGCGACGAGGCCGAGCGCCACGGCGAAGACGGTGAACGAGGCGCCGAGGTATCTGCGGGGCAGCAGGTTCCGCCGCGCCATGACCAGCACCACGAGGATGCCGATGACGGCTGCGACGGCGATCGGCACCAGGGTCTCCCCCGGCGCCGCCCCGTCCGGCGCGGCCAGGTGACCGCGGCCCGGGGTAAGGGCCGCGGTCACCTGGGTACCGATGGATCCGGTCACTTCAGGACGCTGTCACTGACGGTGAACAGGATGCCGTGCGGACGGGCGGGACCGGTCTCGCCGTGCGGCCAGGAGGTCCGGTCGAAGTCGACACAGGGCTTGCCGCTCCGCTCGTCGCGGAACGCCCTGTCCTGCTTCAGCTTGCCCTTGCGGTCGAGGTCGTACATGCAGACCTCGTGGTTGCCGTCGCCGCTGAAGGAGCCGGCGATGAAGTAGTTCGAGGTGGCGAGACGGCGGATGTGCTTGGTCTCACGGTACTTTCCGCCGTACGTCTGCTCGAAGTTGTCCATCGCGCCCCAGTGCGGGCCGCCGTCCGTGGTGTCACGGATCGGCATGGCGGAGGTGACGGCCGGGCAGTCGCTCTCCAGGCCGCCCCGGTAGACCTCCTTCAGCTTGTCGATGTTGCACTTGGGGTCGTCACCCGCGGCCAGCAGCTTCTGGATGTCGAGGACGTAGAGCATGCCGGTGGTCTTGTCGAGCGGCTTGCCGTACGCGGTCGACTGCCCCATCACCGTGTGGAACAGGTAGCGGTCGTCGGGGCTGACCATCAGCCAGCTCGCGGCGTCGCCACCGCCCGTGACGTCCTTCGGCGCGCCCGCGGCGCGGTACGCCGTGGTGTCGTCGAAGACCTCGCGCCACTTCGGGTTGGGCACGGTCACGTCGGGGGCGTAGAAGACCGCGCCACCGAGCATGGAGGAGGCGAACGCTCCCTTGTGCTTCTTCTTGTTGGGGAGCGCGGGCTCCATGACGACCCGCGACTCGTGCCACATCGCGGACTTCTCCAGGCCGGCGCGCGGACCGTCGGGCATCTTGCTGACGGAGAGCAGCTTCGGGTTCTGGCGGTCCTCGATGTCCCAGACCCGCACCGTCTGGCGCGCGAGGTTGGCCTGGTCGGGCAGCTTCGGGCTCAGGAAGTGGCGGGCCTCGACGAAGTCGCTCGCCACCATGATGTTCTTCTCTTCGTTGACCATGATCCCGTGCGGGTTGGCACAGGTGGCCTTCTTGAGCGCGGGCACGTTGCCGCACTGCTTCGGGTCCTCGCCCTCGGCCAGCGCGGCCGGGATCTCGGCGAGGGTCTTGCCGTCCTTGTCCATCCGCACGATCTGGCCGGGTGAGCCGGCCGCGCCGTTGCCCTCGCGGACCTCGCCGTTGGTGTACGTGCAGGGACCGGGGACGTCCGGTCCGCCGAGGTAGCTGGCGTACGCGGTGCCGTCACGGAGCACCTGGAAGGCGTCGGGAGCGGTGCCGCACGGCGTGTCGACGGTCGAGTTGACACCGGCCAGGCTCAGGGCGGGCAGCTTGCTCGTGTCGAAGACGAAGACCGTGTCCTGGAGCAGCGCGCCGGCGAAGAGCCGGTCGCCCTTGTGCCACACGTACTGCATGTGGTGGGCCTCGTTGGCGAGGTTGGGGCCGAGGGTGACGGTGTTGACCACTTCGCCGTACGTCGGCGAGTTGCGGGTCGCGTCGACCACCGCGAGGAAGTCCGGCTTGGCGGGGTCGGCGGAGCCCGCCCAGGTCAGGAGCCATTCCCGGCCGCGGCCCTGGGCTGCGGGCAGCATGTGGTTGGTGGCCGTGTAGGTCACGCCGTCGGTGGCGGTGAACTTCGAGGTCACCCGCTCGGGTTCGGGGGACGCGGCGGCGCCTCCCGAAGTCGTCAGCAGGGCGGCGACCACGCCGACCGCGGTGAGGCACGCGGCCAGGCGGGATGTTCCGCCCGGCCGTCGGAGACTGATGCGTCGCACGTCGCGAACGCTCCTCTCACGGAGCTGTCTGGTGGGTCCAACTGGGCGCCGGTACCTTCGCAGAACTCGCTGACGTGCCACTGACGCCCCGATCGCGCGCGCCTTCCGGCCGTTTCTCCGGTGTGGCGGGCGCTCTCGGGGCGTCGGTTTTCAGCTGTTGAGGAGCCACCCGGCGTCGCGGGCGATCCGCACGGCGTCGGTGCGGTTACGCGCGTCCAGCTTGGCGACGACGGCCGTGAGGTAGTTGCGGACGGTGCCGGGCGACAGGTGGAGCAGCTCGGCGATCTCGGCCGATTCCGCACCGGCGGCGACCAGCCGGAGCACATCGGCCTCGCGGGCCGTCAGGGGGCTCGGTTCGCCCTCCCAGGCGGCGAGGGCCAGTTCCGGTGTGATCACCCGTTCGCCGGCCATGACCCGTCGGACGGCGTGGACGAGCTGCTCGGCCGGTGCGTTCTTGACCATGTATCCGTCCACGCGGATGTCCTGCGCGCGGCGTACGACGTTCGGCGCGTCGAGCACCGTGAGGACGAGGATCCGGCATCCGGAGAGCTGCTCGCGCAGCCGCTCCGCTCCGGTGAGCCCGTCCAGACCGGGCATGTTGACGTCCAGGATCGCGATGTCGGGCCGGGTCTTCTCGGCGACTGCGAGGAGGTCCTCCCCGTTCCCGACCTCTCCGACGACCTGAACGTCGTCCTCCAGTTCGAGGAGAGAGGCTAAGGCCTCTCGCACCATCTGTACGTCCTCTGCCAAGAGCACACGTATCACGCACACACCCCCGCGATGTCCCCGACCCGGCCATGCCAGGGGGCGAGTTTCGCACATTCGTGTGCGTCATGGCGTGAACACCGCGGGTCGGCGCGGTGGGCCCTGCGGGATCACTTTCCGGCGGCGGCGGGAACCGCGATGCGCGCGGCCCATCGGCGGATGTCGGAACCCCGGATGGCAGGGGCGTGAACAACCGGCGCGCCGTCGCCGGAGCCGGGCTGGGCGTCGACAGCCCGGGCCGGGATCTCCGCGACCACCCGGAAGACTCCGCCGGGCCGGATCTCGGTGTGGAAGGAGCCGCCGAGCTCGCTCACCCGCTGGCCGAGGTTGCCGAGCCCGGCGCCTCCGTTGCCCGGCGCGGCGCCGCAGAGCCGCGAGGCGGACACGGTGGCCCCGTCGTTGGAGACTTCCAGCCGTACGGTCTTGAGCCCGCCCGTCAGCGCGATGGTGCAGTGCGTCGCCTTGCTGTGGCGCAGCACGTTGGTGACGGATTCGCGCAGCACGGCCGCGAGGGCGAGAGAGACGTCCTCCCCCTCGGGCAGGGCGTCGATCCGGAGGGTGACCCCGATGTTCATGGCGCGCAGCAGGGCGGCGGCCGTCGGCACCTCGGCGGCGAGGGACACACCCTGGTATCCGCGTACCGCCATCCGGAACTCGGCCATGGCCTGCCGGGAGGTACGTACCAGCTCCTCGGCCTCGGTGGCGGCGCGTTCCGGGGAGACCTTGAAGCTCCGGTTCACCAGCTCGGCGCGCATGGCGACGGCCGAGAAGGTGTGCCCGAGGAGATCGTGCAGGTCGCGTGCGAGGCGGTTCTGCTCGCTCTCGACGACGGCCTTGGCGATGCTGTGGCGCGCGCAGCGGGTGCGGTGGATGAGGAGGACGGCCTGGGTGAGGGTGTAGGACATGAGGCCGACGACGACGATCGCGCCGGCCATGAGCAGCAGGTGCGGCAGCGCCTGGGACAGCGATTCCGCGTCCCTGGTGCAGAGCATCGACACCAGGGTGATGACGAGGCCGAAGAGCGGCCATGCGTAGCGGGCGCGCAGGATGAGCGGGAGCGATCCCGAGAGCGTGCCGGCCAGGATGCCGCAGGCCTCGTGGACGAGTTCGGTGGCGAGCAGCACGACGGCGAGCTGGGCGGTGAGGGCGAGGATCGCCCCGCGGGACGGTCCGAAGCCGGGCTCTGCGGGCCGCGCGGCGACGACACAGCCCTGGAGGGCCAGTTGGGCGACGACGAGGAGGAGGACCAGGCCCGAGTGGCCTAACCCGGCCCGCCCTCCGACGGCGTTGTAGACGATCACTTCGAGGGTGACGAAGCTCGCTCCCAGCAGTGCCATGACCTGGATGAAGCCGTTCCGTGCGGCTCTGTCGCGGTGTTCCGCCCACATACCCATCACAGGTCCTCTTTCCTCTGCCTCATCGACACGGCCCACAGATCCCGCAGGGGGATTCCAGCACCGAACCGCCGTTCCCTGTGGGAACGGCGGCTGAAATTTCAGGGAGCTACCGAGGTGCGCTCTCGTTCGGCGACGGGGTCGTCCTCCTCACCGGGGGAGGCGGCGACGTGGCGTGGAATGGCCAGGGCGCAGAGCGCTCCGAGGAGGACGACGGCGACGCCGATCCAGATCGCGGGGCGCATCCCGTCGACGAACTCCTCGGCGGTGCGGTCGCTTCCGTAGTGGACGAAGACACTGCTGAGGATGGCGGTGCCGAGGGCGCCGCCGATCTCGCGGACGGTGTTGTTGGCGCCCGACGCCTTGCCGCGGTTCTGCGGTCCGACCGAGGCCAGCACCACCGCGGCGGTCGGCGCGAAGACGAGGCCCATGCCGAATCCGGCGACGATCATGGCGCCCACCATGCGGGAGTACGGGGTGTCCGACGTGGCGACCAGGTCGATCCAGGCGAGGCCGATGCCCTGCAGGAGCAGGCCCGCCGCCATCAGCCGGCCGCCGCCGAGGCGGTCGGTCAGCGCACCGGCCACCGGTGCCACGAACATGGGCATCAGGGTCCATGCCAGGGTGAGCACACCGGCTTCCAGAGGGGTCCGAACGGGCGCCATCTGGAAGAACTGGGCCAGCAGGAAGATTGACCCGAAAACGCCGAAGTACATGCTGGCGGAGACCAGGTTGGAGAAGACGAAGGCCCGCTTGCGGTAGAAGGACAGCGGCAGCAGGGGCTGCCGTGCGCGTCGCTCCCAGAGGACGAAGAGGACCAGCAGGACGGCGCCGGCCGCGAAGGCCGCGATGATGACGCCGGAACTCCAGCCCTCCGACTCGCCGTTGACGATCGCCCAGACGACGGAGACGAGTCCGGCCGTCACGAGGAGCATGCCGGGCAGGTCGAGCCGGGACGCGGGCACGGAGCTCTCGCCGAGGACCACGAAGATCAGCGGAATGGCGACGAGGCAGACCGGGACGTTGATCCAGAAGATCCACTGCCAGTCCAGACCGTCCACGACCGCGCCGCCGACGACCGGGCCGAGGGCCACGGCCATGCCGCTGACGGCCGACCAGAGACCGAGGGCGAGGTTCCGCTTCCGGTCGGGCACCTCCTCCGCGAGCAGCGTGAGGGAGAGCGGCATGACGGCCGCAGCTCCGAGACCCTGGAGTGCGCGCGCCGCGATGAGCTGGCCACTGCTGTCGGCCAGGCCGCAGGCGATGGACGAGAGCGTGAAGACGGCGATGCCGAGGACGAAGACGCGGCGCCGGCCGAACCGGTCACCCAGGGCGGCGCCGGTCAGCAGCAGACAGGCGAAGCTGAGCACGTACGCGTTGACGAACCACTGCAGGTCGGTGGTGGAGGCCTGAAGGTCCACGGCCATGGAACGCAGGGCCGTGGAGACGACCAGGTTGTCCAGCGCCACCATGAACATGGGCAGGCTGCACGCGAGGATCGTCACCCAGAGGGGGAAACGGCCCTGTCGTGAGTCGGGGGCGGGACGCGGGGCCGTCCCGCCCCCCTCGCCGCTTCTGATTGTGCTCATGACAATTGCCTCCATCCGGCGGACGCCGGGATCGAACACACAGGGGGTCGAACGAAGAGAACGAGCGAAGAGAGTGGTACGCGCTCCGCCGGGAGCACCGACGGGGGACGAACAGCGTCCCGGCGGAGCGCGGCTCGGGGGTGGGGGGAGAAGGGCCGGGGGCTCCGGGGGTGGTGAGCCCCCGGCCGGACAAGGGGGGCGGTGACCCGGCCGTCAGGCCCGGTGGCCACCGCCGCCGCGGGCGGCGTCCTGGCGCGCCTTCTCGGCCAGGCGGCGCTTGGCGTCGTCCCAGTCGATCGGAAGCGTCGCGGTGTCCGTCTCCCAGAAGATGAAGGTCGACGACTTCATCTTCGGCGCCATGGCACGCATCGCCGCACCGTGCGGGTCCGACTTCGCGTAGGCGTAGAGGGCGTCGCGGTCCTCCCAGGCGGACAGCGTCCAGAACGTCCGCTTGAGGGGCTGCGCGATCAGCGAGGCGCCGTACGCCCCGCGAGCGGTCTTGACCTGACTCCAGGAGCTCAGCGACTTGAGGAGAAAGGTCGGGACATCGGCCAGGCTCTTCACCTCGAAGCGGGAAGCCATGACGTACGTGTTCGTGCGGGGCGGTGCAGGGTTCGGGGTGATCCAGCCGAGAGTCGGCATGACGGCGCCCACCTTCCTGAAGAGGCCAACGACTACAATAATAGACAGTAGCGCCATCCGTTATCCAGTGAGTGGGAGCAAGATGAAGATTTCGGAACTCAGCCGCCGCAGCGGGGTCTCCATCCCCGCGATCAAGTACTACCTGCGTGACGGACTGCTTCCCCCCGGGCGCGCTACTGCGGCCAATCAGGCGTCCTACGGCGAGGACCACCTCCACCGGCTCCGGCTGATCCGCGTCCTGATCGGCGTGCGGAAGCTGCCCGTCAACTCGGTCCGCGAGATCCTGGGCGCCATCACGGAGGAGGGCGACCTGCACCAGATCTTCGGCATCGTGACCGAGGCCCGGCCGGCCGCCCTGAAGAAGAAGCAGGAGCAGGAGGCCGAGGCGGCGGAGCGGGAGACCGAGGGCGTCGTGGACGCGCGCAGACTCGTCTCCGCGATGGGGTGGGACGTCGCGAACCACACGGCCGCGATCCACACGCTCGGCGACGTGCTGGACGCCCTGAGCGGCCTGGGCTCCGACATCGACTGGGAGACCCTGCTGCCGTACGCCGAACTGGCCGACCGGACCTCCGAGTTGGACATCAAACAGATGCACGGCACGTCCGGTCTGCTGGAGCAGGCCGAGCGTGCCGTGCTGGTGTCGGTTCTCCTGGAACCGGCGCTCCTCGCGCTCCGCCGGCTCGCCCAGGAGGACAAGTCCGCCCACCTGTTCAGCGGACAGCCGGAGGAGGACGAGGAGGCGCCGGAGGGAGAGAAGACGCGGGGGGCGCGGGGCGGCGGGCCGCGGAGTGCCCCGAAGGGAAAGCCGAAGGGCCGGCCGGCGGGCGACTGACCCGACGGGTCGTCAGGACAGCTCGTCCAGGATCCTGGCCGCCGCCTCCGCCCCGGCCGAGAAGGCCGCCTCGTGCGAGCCGATCAGGTCGGGGCCCAGTTCCTTGGAGTGGAAGTAGGACCCGCACAGCTTCACGCGCGCGCCCTCGTTCGCCGCGTGGATGACGGACTGCCGCTCGCGCAGCGCCACGTCGATCACCGGGTGGGTGTAGTCGAACGAGGCGATGACGAGGTCCTCGGCCGGCGGACGCGGCGGGTCGAGGGTGACGAAGTAGTCCTGGCTCGCGGTGAAGTCCTGCAGCCGGTTCAGGTAGTACGTGACGAAGCAGCGGGTCTCCCCGTCGACCGTCTTCTTTCCGTAGTTCCAGGCCCCCCAGCGCTCGTGGTCGCCGGGCATCAGCGAGGCGTCCCGGTGCAGCACCACGCGTGAAGAGCTGTAGCGCACGCCCTCGACGGCCGCGCGCTGCGCGTCGGTCGGGTTCTCCAGGAGCGCGAACGCCTCGTCGGCGTGGGTGGCGAGGACCACGTAGTCGAAGGTGGCGGCGCCGTTCGCCGTGGTGACCACGACACCGTCCGCCTCCTGCCGCACCCGGACCGCCGGCTCGGAGACCCGCAGGTCGGGGCCGATCGCGGCCAGCGCCTTGCGGACGTACGAGATGGAACCGCCGCCCACGGTCCGCCAGTCGACCCGCCGGCCGCCCAGGCCGCCCTCGTCGTGCCCGACGAAGAAGGCGATGACGGTGGCCGCGGGCATCTCCCAGATCAGCTCGGCCGGGACCGACCAGACCGCGGAGCAGAGCATGATCAGGTACGAGTGACGGAACGCGGTGCTGTAGCCGTTGCGGTCCAGGTACTCCCCCAGCGACATGTCGGCGCGGCCCCGCGAGAAGTCCCGGCGGCTCTCCGCGTGGAAGCGCCGGACCTCCCGCCAGACGTCGGGGAACTCCGGGTACGCGGCGCCGTAGCGCGCCTCGATCTCGGCCTCGTCCAGCTCCATCTCCTCGGTGCCGTACTCCAGCCCGCTGTCGAGGTCGAAGAACTCGAAGCCGCCCGGGTGGGGGACGGCCTCCACGCCCAGCTCGCCGAAGAAGGCGCACAGGCGGGGGTAGAAGCGCGGGTTGAAGACGATGAACGCCGTGTCGAGGCCGATGACACGGCCGTCCTCCTCGACCTCCACCGTGTTGGCGTGGCCGCCGGGCCTGGGCTCGCGTTCGAAGACGGTGATCCGGGCGCGGTCGCGCAGTCGGTAGGCGGCGGAGATCCCGGCGGGGCCGGCGCCGATGACGGCGACGCGCGGGGAGTCGTTCTCGGACATGGTGGATCCTTCCAGATCACGGTGGGAGCAGGGCGGTTGAAGGGCGGGGCGGGGAAGGCGGGCTCCGGGGTCAGGGGAAGTCGGGCTCCGGGGTCAGGGGGAGGCGGGGGCGGCAGGCCGGCCGGCCGCATGCCACGGGCCGGGCGGCACGTCCGGGCGGACGAGGTCGCCGGGTTCGGCGAGGTCGTGACGGCGCAGCCGGCCCGCTCCCCCGTCGTCGACCGCCACGGCGAGCAGATGGCCGGAGCCGTGGCCGGTCAGGTCGAGCCGCCAGCGGCGGCACGTCTCGGGGCGGCGGCCGTCGGCGACCGTCACCCCGGTCGAACCGGGGCACCGGGTGAACCGCAGCTCCCCCAGGCCCTGCACGAGGCCGATGCCGAGCCCCTTGAGGTAGGCCTCGCTGAGGACCCACATCTCCTGCAGGGCCGCGGCCGGGTCCGGAGCCTCGGCGAGGGCGGCCCGCTGCGCCTCGTCGAACTGGGTGGTGAGCAGCCGGACCGTCTCGTCGTCGAACGGGACCCGCTCCACGTCCACGCCGGACGCGTACCCCTCGGTGACGACGCAGGCGATCAGTCCGTCGGTGTGGGACACGTTGAAGCGCAGGCCGTGGTGGCCGGGGGCGAGCTCCGGGCGCCCGTGGACGCCCTCGGTGAAGCGCCAGACCCCCGGCGGGAGTCCGGTACGGACGCTGAGCGCCAGCCGGCAGAGCAGCCGGCCGCCCAGGAAGCGGCGGCGCGCCCCGGGCGAGCGCTGCCGCGCGTGGCGGGCGCGCTCGTCCGGGGTCAGGGCCGCCGTCTCGCCGCCCGCTCGCTCCGCCAGCTCCGGCACGAGCCGCTCGGAGAGGGTCCACAGGTCCGTCACGGGCCCGTCAGCGAGGACGGGCCCGGCCGGGCCTTGGTTCACGCGGGGCTCCCCTCCGGGGCCGGGCTCTGCGTGGACTCCGCGTCGGGCGCCTGCCCCGCCGCTCCGGCCAGGGTGATCGGCCAGTGCGACAGGAGCCGGTTCTCGGCGTGCAGCCGCGTGAGGACGGCGAGGACCTCGTCGGCGGCGGTCGGGTCGCGGTACGGCTCGAACGGATGGAACTGCTTGCGCAGCCGCTCCAGTTGGAGCAGGAGCACCGCGGGGCTCGGCAGGGGATCGGCCATGCGGCCCTGCGAGTGGACGTACGTGAGCACACAGGCGCCGGCCGCGTGGGCGACGCAGTACTCCTTGGCCAGCTCGAAGAGTTCGGCCGACTGGGCGTAACCGCGGCCGAGCTCCTGTCGCAGTCCGGTGGCGCGCTCCTCCAGCGGGCCGAGCCTGCCGAGGAGTTCACCGGCGATGTCGGCGGCGAGCAGCAGCCGGTCCCGGTCCTTGTCGGCGGCGTCGTCCGCGAGGGCGCGCAGCCGCTCCAGGCCGTCGGCCGACGCCAGGATCGCGTCGTCGCGGCCCCGGCTGGACAGTTCCTGCTCCCAGGGCCGGTAGGGCCCGAGTTCGGCGTCCATGTCGAAGAGCACGGCGGCCCGGCCGACGGCCTCCTCCCGCTCCTCCGGGGTCGCGGTGCGGGCCTTTTTCAGGAGCGAGTCGAGCTCGTGGCCGATGTTGCGCAGGTTCACGACGGTGTTCCCGTCGGCCATGTTGGTGACGAGGATGTCGCGGAGCATCTTCTGGTGCATGCCGTAGCGGGGGTCGGTGCGGAGGAACACCCGGGCGCCGAGCACCACGTTGAGCCGGGAGAGGGCCCCCTCGAGGAGGGTGGGCACCAGGTACTTGGCCGCGGAGGACCAGACGCTGACCTGGTTCGGGGAGGCCTGGACGCTGCGGACGGCGCCGATGCACATGGCGTCGGCCGCCATGAGGTCGGCGAAGGACTCCGCGAGCTGGGTGCCGGTGTACGGGACCTCGACGATCGGGCGGTCGAAGAGCACCCGTCCCTGGGCGAACTCCAGGGCCGTGCGCAGCGAGGTGTCCACGGCGGACAGGGCGAGGCTGAGGATGACCAGCCGGGCGGTCTGGCTGGTCTTGAGCGCGATCTCCAGACCCTGGCCCTCGGCCCCGATGAGGAGGTCGTCGGGGACGAAGACGCCGTCGAAGCGCAGGCCGCTGAGGTCCAGGGGGCGGACGCCGTGGAGCTTGATCAGGGGCATCTCGCGGACGGTCTCGGGCTCGGCGGTCCACTTGTCGACGACGAGGATGGAGAAGTCGCCCGGGCCCCGGCGGGGGCCGGTGCGGGCGAAGACGACCATCCGGTCCGCGAAGGTGGCGTTGCCGATGGGCCACTTCTCGCCGGTGAGCCGGTAGCCGCCGGGCACCTTCTCGGCGACGACCTCGTTGCCGAGGAGGTCGCTGCCGTGGGCGGCCTCGGAGAGCCCCCAGGCGAGAGAGACACCGTTGTGGATGTCCTCGATCTGGCGGCGCTTCTGCTCGTCGGTGCCGCCGATCCACACCGGCGCGAAGGCCGCCTGGGAGAGCCCGGCGGCGATGGCCGTCGCGCCGTCGCGGCGGGCGACGAGCCGCATGAGGACGAACCCGGTCTCGGGGCTGCCCGCCTTGCCGCCCTGCTCGGCCGGCAGGCCGTAGTCGAGGAAGCCCCAGCGGCGCAGCATGCCGATCAGGGCGTACGGGAAGGCGTCGCGCTCGTCGTGGTCGAGCACGGTCGCGAAGGACATCCGGCTCGCGGGGTCGTGCGGGTCGCCCAGATAGGTTTCGAGCCGCTCGGCGAGCTCGATCAACTCGGCCTGGGACATCAGTCGTCCTCCATCGGTGTCGGGTGTGCGGTGGTGGGGGCGAGTCGGACGGGCAGGGCGGTCAGCATCCGGTTCCCCTCCCACAACGCCTCGACGGCGTCCAGGGCGGGATACAGGCCCTCTGCATGGCGCAGGACGCCCGCGCCGTCGGCCTGGGCGAGCAGATGGACGAGGGCCGCGCCGAGCCAGCCGGTGGAGCCCGGCGGGGTCCCGTAGAGCGAGAGGTGCCGGTTGTCGCGCCACAGGTGGAGGCAGGCCGCCGCGCCGTGCAGCCAGGCGTGGCGCTCGGCGAGGTCCACCAGGGCGTTCGGGTCGGCGCCGCGCACCCTGGCCGCCGCGGCCAGGGCCGGCAGCCCGTCCACGGCCTCGGCGAGGCGGGCGACGCAGGTCCTGGTGAACGGGTCGGCCGCCGTCTCCGGACTGCTCGTGAACTCCCGTACGGACGCCGGAAGTTCGGCGAGGACTGGATCGGCCCCGCGGACGACGAGGTCGAGCCCGCCCGGGTCGTACGGCGGGGGCTCCTCGTCCAGCCGGAAGGCGCCGTCGAGGAGTCCGGCCGGGGCGGTCCGGGTTCCGTCCAGCAGACCGGGCAACTGCCCCGCGTACGAACGGAGGTTGGCCATCGGTCCGGAGTCGATGACGCGGATCACGGCGCTGTCCCGCTGCAGCTTCTGGAACAGACCGGCCCCGGGCGGGCCCTCGCGCAGGACGGAACGGGTGGCGAGGAGCCGGGCACAGCGGCGCAGCAGGGCGTCGGCGGTCTCGGCCACCACGTGCTTGGCGGCGAGCGCCCACACGCTGAACGCGCCGGGGACTGCGTGCACACCCCGGGCGGCGGCCAGGGCCGTCGCGTCGGCGGCGATCAGCGCGGCCGAGGTGGCCGCGAGCTCCCTGCGGGCGTAGGGGGTCCGCAGGACCGGGGCGCCGGCGACCCGGTGGCCGGCGGCGAAGTCGAACGTGAGGCGCACCGCGGTGTCCACGCAGCCGAGGCTGCCCGCCATGCTCATGACCCGGACCGCCTGCTGGGCGCGGACGGCCATCTCCAGCCCCTCGCCGGTCCGGCCGACCCGGGCGCTCTCCGGGACGGGGAGGCCGGTGAAGCGGAGCCGGGCGGTGTCGATGCCGCGCATGCCGTTGGTCCGGGCGGCCGGGAGCCGCTCCAGGCCGGCGCCCTCGCCGCCCCGCTCCGGGTCAAGGTCGAGGAGGAACGCGGTGAAGGCGCCCGGTCCCCGTTCGCCGGTGCGGGCGACCACGTAGACGGCGTCGCAGCCCAGGCCGTTGCCGACCATCCACTTCTCGCCGTGCAGGGTCCCGTCCGGCGCGAGGCGGACCTCGTTGGCGAGGATGTCGCTGCCGTGCCCGGCCTCGGTGAGCGCGAACGCCACCGTGCCGCCGCCGGTCAGGATCTCCGCCGCCCGGCTCCGCTGCTCCTCGTTGCCGTGCAGCTGGAGGCAGGTGGCGGCGATGATGCCGAACATCGTGCCCGGCATGATGTTCACGTCGCGGCGGGCGGCGGCCCGCACCAGGGTGAGGCTCCGGTCGAAGGAGCGGAACTCGCCGCCCCACGCCTCGGGCAGGTAGTTCAGGTGGAAGCCGGCGGAGACCAGCTTGCGGCAGAGGTCGTCGGGGGCGGCGTCCTCCTCGTCCCTGGCCACGGCCGCGGCGAACCCGTACGGGTTCTCGGGGTCCGTGGGGTCGCCGAGGAGCTCCTCGACCGCCTCGGGTGTCAGGCCGCTCATGAGGTCACCCCCGTCAGGCCCACCGTGTCCAGGGGCACGGGCACGTACTCGGCGGTGGACGGCAGGGTCAGCCCCGCCGCCCGCAACTGGGCGGTCCGCGTGTGGTACGCGGCGCCGCGCATGAGGTGATGGGCCACGTCGGCGACCGTCCTGTTCCCCGGAGTGTTCAGATAACTGCCGGCCACCCAGGAGTTGAAGCTGCCCATGGCGGGGCCGCACCAGATCTGGAAGTCGGCGCTGCGTTCGGTCTGGCCGGAGACGGCCCAGCGCGAGGACATGCCGAGGTACCACCGGAAGACCAGGGCCATCCGGCGCCTGGGGTTGTCGGCGGCCCGGCTCAGCTGGTCGGGGTCGCGGCGGCTGAAGTACTCGACGCACTCCTGCCAGACGTCCTCCAGCGGGCGCTGGAAGGTCTGCGTCTCCAGACGGCGGCGCTCCACCTCCGGCAGCGCCTCGATGCCGTCGTACGTCTGGTAGAGCCGGTACAGCTGCCCGGCGCGCATCGGGAACATCGAGCCCCGGCGCAGCACCTGGAGCTCCACGCCCATCTCGAACATGTCGGCGGCCGGGGCCATCACGCAGTCGGCGATGTCGGCCTGGGCGAGGACCTCGCGGGCCGCCTTCGACGTTCCGGACTCCACGCACGACTGGTTGACGGAGCCCGTGACGACATAGGCGGCGCCCATGGCGAAGGCTCCGGCGACGGCCACCGGGGTGCCGAGCCCGCCGGCGGCGCCGACCCTGATGGGCCGGGCGTAGCGGTACTCCCGCTGGATGGTGTCGCGGATGCGCAGGATGACCGGGAGGAGGGCCGGGAGCGGCCGCCGGTCCGTGTGGCCGCCGGAGTCGGCCTCCGCCGTGATGTCGTCGGCGAGCGGCACGAGATGGGCGAGGCGGGCCTGCTCGGCGCTGATGAGACCGTCCGCGAGGAGGCTCTCCACGAGGGCGGCCGGCGCCGGGCGCATGAAGCGCTCGGCGGTCTCGCCCCGGGAGATCTTGGCGATGATCCGGTTCTCCGCCAGCACGCGCCCCGACGCGTCGGTCCGCAGTCCGGCCAGCCGGTAGCGGACCAGGTGCGGGGTCAGGTCCATGTAGGCGGACGCCTCCACGCAGCGCACCCCGTGGTCCAGGAAGAGCTGGACGGCGTCGCGCTCCAGCCGCTGCTCGCTGGGGCTGTGGATCAGGTTCACGGCGTACGGCAGGCCGGGGATCTCCTCGCGGAACCGGGACAGCGCCTTCGCGATGGCGTCGGGCAGCAGGCCCGCGGCCCCGAAGGAGGCCAGGAAGCCCTGCCGGGCCAGCGCGACGACCAGTTCGACGGAGGCGATGCCGCCCGCCATCGCCCCGGCCATGTAGGCGTACCGCACCCCGTGCGCGGCGCGGAACTCCGCCGAGCCGAGCCGCTGCGGCGACAGGGCGGGGACGGCGGCCAGCACGGCGGGGCCGTCGCCGCCCGCGACCGCGGTCCCCCCGGCGACGGCGCCGATGCCCTGCGGCCCCGACACGACGTAGCAGGGCTGCTCCAGTTGGCTGAGCGCCTGGTGGATGCCCGCGGGATCGGGACTCGGGTACCCCTCCCCGTACCAGCGAAGGGTGTGTTGTGCGGTACTCGTGGACAATTCGGCTCCTCGGCTGTCCATGCGGTCAGTCCGTTTCCGGACGGACTTCGATAGCCACGTCGGTGAGTTCGTAGATGCGCAGGCGCGTCTTCCACAGATCGGCGTCGGCGATCACGAGCAGCCGGTCGGCCTCCCTGCGCACCTCCTTGATGTGCACGTCGAAGAAGAGCTCGTCGTCCTCGCGCAGGATCTGGCCGCGGTACTTCCACGCCATCTCGACACCGGTCGCCATGGCGAAGCGGGGCCGGGTCATGCCGTCGGCGAGGTTCCGCTCCTGCACGAAGAGGCGCATCGCCTGGAGGACGGCCTCGACGCCGAGCGAGCCCGGCATCACGGGGTCGCGGTGGAAGTGCCGGTCGAAGTACCACTCGTCGGGGCGGATGCTCCGGTGTCCGTGGAGGTATCCGGCGCCGTGACGGCCGCCGTCCTCGACGAGGTCGACGCGGTCCACGAGGTGGAAGCGGCCGGCGGGCAGGCGCAGCGCCCCGCCCGTGGGGTCGGTGAACGCGGGCGCGTCGTCGGGGAGTTCGATCCTGCGCACCCGCTCTGCCGCCGGCCGTTCGGTTGCGATCCAGGGCTCCCGGTACGTGCCGCTGTCGAGGCCCACCTGGTTGGCGAGGGCCGCGTCGCTGAAGTAGCCGAAGAGCGACTCGCCGGCGTAGAAGACCTCGCCGTCCGCGCTCAGTTCGTAGCTGAAGTTCTGCAGCACGGCGCCGGAGACGACGCTGGTGCTCAGCAGCCTGGAGTGGTGGCGGATCGTCCTGCCGCGCAGGTCGATGTCGCGGACGAGGGTGGCCCGGCCGTCGAGGTTGCGGATGCGGTACTGCTCCTCGGGGCGGGTGAGGGTCGCGCCCAGGTAGTAGCCGAGGAAGATCGCGGCCTGGAGGGAGGACTCCATGTAGACGCAGTTCGGCATGTACGGCGAGGAGTTCTCCCGGTAGTACCAGGCGTCGTCCGGGGAGTCGTACTCCGTGACCATCTCGGAGCCGGGGCTCAGGTCGCCGCGGGTGCCGGTCAGCGACATGACCCGGTCGACGAACTGGAAGTCGCCGTTCGGGATGTAGGGGGCGCGGCTCTCCCGGTAGATCTCGAACTCGGGGCCCATCGCCATGTCGAGGAGGCCCTGGGCGGCGTGCGCCAGGTGCAGTTCGTTGATCATGGCCGGTTCGCCGGAGCGGTTGCGGCGGCCGAGGAACGCCGGCACCCCACCGGTCTCGGGACGGTACGGCGTGCCCGGCTTCTCCACGATCTGCAGACCGAGGTTCTCCATCCGGACGACCGGCTTGTCGCCCAGGTACACCAGGACGTCCGCCACCACGGTGGGCCGGGGCAGCAGGGTCAGCTCGGTGATCTCCAGCTCGTAGCGGATCTCGCGGTCGCGCGGGGTGACCTGACCGCGCACCTTGACGTCGATCTGGCGGTCGGTGACGGTCTGGAACCGGGCGTCGGGGAGCGTCAGGTGCATGCCCTGGTGCAGGAGGTAGACCTGGAGGAGCTGGACGGCCCCCTCCGCGATCAGCGAGCCGGCGAGGACCGGGTCGTCCGGGAAGTGGCAGGTGAAGTACCAGGCGTCCGGCTCCAGGTGCTTGACGGCTCCGATCTTCCCGAGGCCGCGCGGTCCGCCGGTGCGGTCGACGGTGACCTCGTCGATCATGCGGAGCATCGAGTCGGGAAGGCGCAGCGCCGGGTTGAGGCCCGGGTCCTGGGCGTGGTCGGGGCCGAAGACGTCCCCGGGGCGGCCCTGGGCGAGGAGCTCCAGGTCGGCGGTGTCGAGCCGGTCCTTGCGGGCGCGGGCGAGCGGCTTGAAGGTGCCCCGCGGCAGCGCGGCACGGCGGGCCCGCTCCGCGTCGGTCATGACGATGCCGAGCGGGGTGTCGAGTTCGGCCTGGCTGAAGAAGCCGGCGCAGCCGTCCTTGAGTTCGAGGATCAGCTCGCCGTCGGCGTAGCAGAGGTAGCTGAAGAAGAAGACCGTGGTGTCGCCCTGGTGGACGAAGCGGTCGATGGAGATGTCGTACCGGAGCGTCTGTCCGGTGCGGGGCAGACCGCCGTGGAAGATCAGCGAGCTGTCGAGCAGCCGGTAGACGCGGTCGCCCTTGTTGCGGAAGTCGATGCCGAGGAAGCTGACGAGCAGCAGGTCGCACTGGCCGGCCTCGACGGTCACCGCCGGCGGCACGCCGCCGTCGACGGCGTACCAGGCGTCCTCGGGGACGTCGTACTCGGTCGTGATCCGGGCCGGTTCGAGGACTCCCGGGCGCGCGTCGAGCGCGGTGACACGGGTGACGAAGTGGTACGGCGGCGCGGGCAGCCGCACCCGGGCCCGGAAGGCGTCGATCTCGGCGAACTCGGGGCGGCCGAAGGCCTTCGCCACCGAGCCGGTCGCGAATTCCAGCAGGTCCGCCTCGTCGAAGACGACACCGCCGCGGTCACGGGACCCGGAGGCCGGGGCCGCGGCCGGGGTGACGGGCACCGCGGGCGCGGCCGGCACCGGGGCGGGCGCGGCCACGCCCACGGGGGCCGGCGGGAGCGGTGCGGGCGCCGGGACGGCGGGCAGAGCGGGCACGGCAGGCAGGGCGGGGGCCACCGGCGCGGGCGGCGCCGGGAGTGGCGCGGCGGCGGGAACGGGCGTGTCCAGGAGGGCGGCCGTTCGTTCGAGCGTGGCCGCCTGCAGGACCCGGTGGGTCTCCATCACGACGCCGTGCGCGGCCACGATCTCCCGGCGCAGGTCCCGCACCAGGTCGGCGGCGGGCGTGCCGGCGGAGGCCGTGGGCAGCGGCGCGGGCGCGGCCGGCGGGGCGGCGGCCGCGGCCGGGACGTGCGCGGGGAACCGCGCCGGAGCGTGCGCCGGGACGGCGGGGTCCGCCGGTGCCGGGGTCGCGGGAGCGGCGCCCGCCCACGTCACGGCGGTGACCGGGCCGCCGTCGAACGTGATGGCCTCCGGCGACTCCAGCGTGGGGTCGGCGGGCATGGCGGCGGGCAGGGCGGCGGACATGACGGCGGGCACCTCCGGCGGAGCGGGCGGGTCGATGGCGGCGGGACGGGACCGCACGGCGGAAAGGGTCCGGGCGGCCTCACGGGCGACGCGGTCCGGGATCGGCTCACCGCCGCCGACCCGCACGGGCGGAAGACGGCGGGCTGACCGTGCGGCCGCACCACGCACGGCGTCCGGTTCCTCGCCCCACAGCACCGTGAGGTCGACCGGCAGACCGTGTCCGACGAGCCGGGCCGCCAGGTGCGCGAGGCTGGTGGCGGGGGTCGCGCCCCGCCGGTCGACTGCGGCCGCCACGTGCGGCGCGTCCCCCAGCGTGTCGCGGATCCAGCGGGTGCAGGTGGCGCCCGGTCCCGCCTCGATGAAGTAGCGGTATCCGCGGTCGTACGCCCCCCGCACCAGGCGCGGGAAGTCGATCGTGGAGCGCAGGGTCTGCGCGATGCGCTGCGGGGAGTCGGTGAGACGCTCGGCCGGCAGCACCTCGTAGTCGTACGCGCTGAGGAGTTCGAGGGCGCCGAAGGAGCCGGTCGGGTAGTCGTTCAGCCGGGCCAGGCCGTCGAACTCGCTGTCCACGACCGGGCAGTGCATGACCACGTTGGCGGGCGAGCGGGCGGCGGGGCAGCCCAGTTCGCGGATGAGCGCCCGGCACTGCTCCGGGTCTCCGCCGATCACCAGCTCGTTCGGCGTGTTGATGTGCGTGATGTGGACCCGGTCGTAGCGCGTGAGCGCCTCGGTGACCGGCTCGGCGGGCGAGAGCAGCACATGGGTGGACCACACGTCCCCGTCGGGCGTCTCCGGGGGCAGCTTCCACAGCTCGCGGACGGTGCGCCGGGGCCCGCACAGCCGGTCCTGGAAGACCGGGCTCTCGGTGATCAGCGCGTCGGAGCGGCTGCCGGGGTCCCATCCCCCGGTGGCGAAGAGCATGCTCGCCTCGCCGAGGCAGTAGCCGAAGCCGCCGTGCGCGGTGATCCCGAGGATTTCGCGGATCAGCTCGGTGTAGAGGATCGCGAAGCTGGTCCCGGTGGCGAGCATGAACGGGATGTCGTCGGCGAGACGTTCCTCCAGCCGCATCATCGCGCGCCGGTCCGGGGTCTCGGTCCCACGGGGGTAGAGCTGGGTGGAGCGCAGCATGCGGGCGGGCTCCGCGGCCTGCCGCTCGTAGCTGTCGAGCAGGCCGGGGAAGGTCCTGAACAGGCCCCTGCCGAGGCCGGGGTAGGTGTTGAACGCCCCGGGGTACACCAGGGCCACTCGCCCCTCGGGCCCGATCGGGCGCGGGGTGAAGAACGATCCCGCGGGGGTGTTCCAGTCCGTTCCGGCCGCGTGCGCCGCGGGCAGGTCCCGTGCCGCGAGCTCCGTCTGACGGACCAGCGCCTCCCGGTCGCGGCCGACGAGGACGACGCGCAGGCGCCGCCCGTCGAGGCCGCGGGCCGCCTCGCGCGCGAGCGCGGACGGATCGGCTCCGTCCGCGAGCAGCGCGCCGTGCCGGCGGACCTCGGCGACCAGGGCGTCGACGGTGTCGGCGGCGAGCGGCAGCAGGAGCGGGCCGCGGGCCCGCGCCCAGTCTGACGTGGGCCGGGGCCGGTCGGCGGACGGCACGGAGGAGAGCACCAGATGGGCGTGCGAGCCGCTCGCGCCGAGCATGCTGACGCTCGCGTGACGGCGGCCGTCCGGGCGCTCCCGGAGCCAGGGGAAGGAGGTCTCCGGCACCTGGAAGGCCGAGGCGGCGAAGGCCTCGGCGAGGTCGTCGGCGGGGCGGCGCCAGCCCCGGGTGCCGGGCAGATAGGCGTGCCGGAGGCAGACGACCGCCTTGATCAGGGCGGCGATCCCGGCCGCGCAGCCGGCATCGCCGATCTGGGCCTTGACGCTGCCGAGGACGGTGGCGCCGCCCGCCGGGTACACCTCGGCGAGGGCGGCGATCTCGGTCCGGTCGGCCGCCTCCGTACCGCCCGCGTGCGCCTCCAGGTAGTCCACGGCGGCGGCGTCGATCCCGGCGGCGTCGAGCGCCGCCCGCGCGGCCTCGGCGAGGGCGGGACCGGAGACGGGGGTGAGGGAGCCCTCGGCGGCCTCGGCATAGCGCACGGCCACCGCGTCGATCCGGGCGTGCACCCGGCCGGGGGCGGTGTCGGGGCGGGTGAGGACCAGGGCTCCGGCGCCCTCGCCGGTACGGCGGCCGCGCGCGCCCTCGTTGAAGGTGAGGCCCGGCTCGGTGCCGGGAGCGGGCTGGACGAGCAGGTTCTCCGCGGCGCCCGCCAGGTCGACGCCGCCGATCAGTACGGCTTCCAGATCGGGGTCGAGCAGCAGCAGCCGGGCGACGTCCAGCGCCTCGGCGGTCCCGGCGCCCTCCGCGGAGAGCGTGAAGGAGGGGCCGGTGAGGTTCCAGCGGGAGGAGATCCGGCCGGCCATCACGTTGCCGATGTAGCTGAGCACCTCGTTGGCCCCGATGGGGTCGACGACGGCGTCCCGGGCGACCTCGTTGAGGGCGGCCCGCTGCTCCTCCGTCAGCTTCACCCCGGCCTTGTCGAGTTCGCCGCGCAGGAAGGTCCCGAGCCCGTACCGGCTCAGCCTGGCGTGCGAGTACGGCTCGATCTCGGTGACGACGACGACCGCGATGCGGCGGGCCTCGGGGGTGTCGCGGCTGTCGGGGTCGAGCCGGTAGCCGGCGTCGCGCAGCGCCTCGTCGGCGACCCTGGTCATCAGCGCGTGCTGCGGGTTGTAGATCCGCAGGTCGGCGGGTGGGACGCGCAGGTCGGCGGGGTCGACCTCGACGCCCTCGACGAAGGCTCCGTGCGGCGGGCCGGTGAGCCCCGCCGCTTCGAGCGTTCCGCCGTCGGTACGGTCCAGGCCCCGCCAGCGCCGCTCGGGCAGCGGCCGCAGGTCGTGCCCGCCCTCGTACACGGCCTGTTCGAAGGCGTCCACCGAGTCGAGCGAGCCGAAGTGCGCGCCGAGGCCGACGACGTCGAGCGCGGGCAGTCCGGAGCCCTGCCCGGGGGTGCCGGAGGCGGGGGCGGTGTCGGTGGCGGGGGCTGTGTCGCCAGCGGGGGCTGTGTCGCCGGCGGACGCGGCGTCCGCGCGGGAGGCGGTGCCGGCGTCGGGGGCCGTCTCCGTGGCGGTCCGGGCCTCCGAGAGCACCACGTGCGCGTTCGTACCGCCGAAGCCGAAGGCGGAGACGGCGGCACGGCGGGGCCCGGCGGTGTCCGGCCAGGGGCGGGCGGTGCGGACGAGCGTCGCGTCGCCGACCTTCCCGTCCGGCGAGGAGACCGGCCGGTCCACCCCGATGGTCGGCGGGATCACGCCGTCCTCCATGGCCAGGACGACCTTGAGGAGGCTGCTCAGACCACCGACGGTCAGCAGATGGCCGATGTTGCCCTTCACCGACCCAAGCAGGGGTACGTCTCCGTGGGCACCGAAGAACTCGGCGACCGACTCGGCCTCCGTGGTGTCCCCGACCGGGGTGCCGGTGGCGTGGCACTCCAGGTAGTCGACGCTCGCCGGGTCCACACCGGCGTCCGCGTACGCGCGCGCGAGGGCGTCGAGCTGTCCGCTCTTGCGGGGGACCAACGGGTGGCGTCCGGCACCGTCGTTGGAGAGTCCGATGCCGTCGACGACCGCGTACACACGGTCGTTGTCGCGCACGGCGTCCTCGAGACGCTTGACGGCGACCATGCCCGCGCCCTGGCCGGTGACGATTCCGCCGGAGCGGTCGTCGAAGGGCTGGCTGAACCCGTTCTCCGGGTAGGCGTGCAGATCGGAGAAGGACAGGTGGATCAGGGTCGGGTCGGGCGCGCAGACCGCCCCCGCGAGCACCAGGTCCGCCTGGCCGGAGTCGAGATGACCGCAGGCGAGGCTGAGCGCGTAGAGCGCGGAGGAGCAGGCGGCGTCCAGGCAGTAGCGGGGGCCGCCGAGTCCGAGCGCCCCGGCGGCGACGGCGGCGGGCGAGCCGCTGACCCGGAGGTTCTCGGGCACGATCGCGGCGCGGTCGACGAGCGGGACCGCCCCGGGCAGGGAGGCCAGTTCGGGTGCGCCGGAGCGGCGCAGTCCGGCGAGGACGGCCTCCTGCGCCAGCGGGACGCTCACCTTCGCCGACGTCGTGGTGGGGAACGAGTAGTTGCCCATGACCAGGCCGGTCCTGGCGAGCAGCTCGGGCCGGTCGTCGGCGCCGCAGTCCCGCAGGGCCTCCCTGGCGGCGTACAGCGACCAGTGGAAGAGCCGGTCGAGACCGGCGAGACGGTCGGGGTCGATCCGGTAGCCGGTGGGGTCGAACTCGAAGCCGGTGACGAACCCGCCGCGGCGGGACACGATGCCGTGCCGGGGGTCGAGGTCACGCTCGTCCGGTTCGGTCCCGAAGACCTCCACGCCTCCTTCCCGACGGCTGTCCGTGCCACCGCGGAGGTTCTGCCGGAACTCTTCGGGCGTTCGCGCTCCGGGGAACAGGCAGGAGATGCCGACGATCGCGTATCTGCTCATAACTGGGTGAGGTTCCTTCCCAAGCGGGAGTTCCTGTGGGGCGGGCGGCGGCAAGCCGCCGCCCGCTCACTGCTTCCGGTGCGGATACCGTCAGCCCGTGAACTTGGCCGCCAACTGCGGGGCCGAGACGACGGAGACGGCCGTGAACCTGGCCCTGACCTGTCCGTCGGAGGTGCAGGCGGTGATGTCCAGCCGGGAGTCGGGGCCACCCTGGCCCGTCGGCCCGACCGGCTCCACCACGATGAAGAACACCTCACCGGCCGTCAGCGGGCCGTACAGTTCGACCCCGCCCACCGCGAGCGGCAGCCCGGCGGTGCCGCGGAACCGGCGCACCCAGACGAGCGCGGCCTGGAGCAGCAGGTCCGCGGAGCCGGCCGCGAACCAGTCGGACGAACCGCTGTCGGTGTCCGTCCGTACCGCCTCGCACTCCAGCACCAGGCGGGACTCGGAGTCGGCGAGGATCCGGCGCAGGCCGCGCAGGGCCGGCCCGTGGAAGAGCGTTCCGTCGGTGTAGAGACCGGCGGCCTCGGTGCCGGTGCCCGGCGCGGGAAGTCCCGTCACCGGCGCGGCGGGCGGGAGCGCGCCCGCGACGACCGTGGCCGCGTAGTGCGGTCGTACGGTGCCGTCGGCCAGCGACTGGACGGCGACCTTGACGTCGGCGCCGTCGCCGTCGCCGTCGGCGGGCGTCATGACCAGCCGGCACTCGGCCGGCTGGGTGCCGTCGAAGACGATGCCGCGGTGGACGGCGAAGTCGCGCAGCCGCACGGCCCGTCGCCCGTCGGCGTGTTCGACCGCGCCGAGCGCCCATCCCATCGCCACGACGGCGGGGAGGACCGGCGTCGCGTCGATGACGTGGTCGGTGACGAGCGTGGACGCGGCCAGGTCCGACAGGCCCCGGGTCACCGTGCCGCCCGCGGTCGCGCCGGTGCGGTCCCGGGAGCTGAGCGGGGTGGTCGGGCCGAGCACGGTCACCACGTCACCGGCCCGCTCGGGACCGAACTGGTCGGCGAACATCCGGGCGCCGTCGGCGACCGGGATCAGGGCGATGCCCCGCTCCTCGAACACCTTCCTGATCTGCGGGGAGACCATTCCGCTGTCCCAGGCACCCCAGTTGACGGAGGTGACCCGCGTCCGCGGGAACGTGCGACGGCGGGAGGAGGCCCAGGCGTTGAGCACCTCGTTGGCCATCGCGTAGTCCGACTGCCCCTGGTTGCCGAAGAATCCGGCGACCGAGGAGAAGAGCACCACGTGGCGCAGGTCGGCGCCGCCCAGGGCCGCCATGACGGAGCGCAGTCCGGTCAGCTTGGGGGCGAAGACCCGCTCGATCTCGGAGGCCTTCTTCTGCGCGATCATCTGGTCGGCGAGCACCCCGGCGCCGTGCACCACGCCCGTGACGTCGTCCTTGTACGGGGCGAGGGCCGCCGCGGTCGCGGCCTGGTCCGTGATGTCGACGGGCAGGTACTCGGCGCGGCTCCCGGCCGCCCGCAGCGTGTCGAGGGTCGCGCAGATCTCCCGGGCGCCGGCGACGGCGGCGGCGAGCTGGCCGACGCGTCGGGGCGTCGGCTTCTCGCCCGCGGCCGTGAGCGAGGCGGCGGCCGCCGCCTTCAGGTTCTCCTCGGGCAGGCCCTGCGCCCAGGCGGGTTCGTCGTCGAGCGGGGTCCTGCCGAGGAGCAGGAGGCGCGGCCGGTGGCGCCGGGCCAGTTCGGCGACGCAGTCCGCCGTGATGCCCCGGGCGCCGCCGGTGACGACCAGCAGGTCGTCGGCGGTGAGGGGCGCGGCGTCGGCGTCGGCGGCCGTGAGCGGCTCGCCGGACACCGCGAGCCCGACCCGGCGGGTGCCGTCGTGGCCGACCTGTACGGGCTCCACGGCCGAGTCGGCGGCCTCGTCGAGCACCAGGGCGGCCGCGGTGGCCGGGTCGATGCCGGGGGCGAGGTCCACGGACCGGCAGAACAGCTCGGGCGCCTCCAGGGCCAGCGTCTTGACGAGCCCCGCGACACCGCCGGCGGGGGCGGCCTCCTCGGCGACCCCGGTGAGGCCGAAGGCCCCGTCGAGCCGGGTCACGGCGAGGAACGCGGCACGGCCGTGCGCGGCCATGTCGGTCAGCGGGCGGACGACGTGCCGTGCCAGCAGGAGGGAGTGCGCGAGCCTGCGTACGCCGTCGTTCCAGTCGCCGTCGGTGCGGGCGGTCACGTCGACGACGAGGCCGATCCGGGAGGTGAAGACGGTCTCGACGCCGGCCGCCAGCTCGGTGGTGCCCCAGCCGGTCAGGGCGTGGTCGTGCACACCGGTAAGGCGCGCCGGGACTCCGGGGAGCCTCAGGACGTGCACCGGACGGCCGGTGGCGGTGAGGCGCTCGACGATCCGCGCGGCCACGTCCGAGCCGTCGTCGACGACGAGGGCGCCGCGGTCGGCGGAGGAGTCGTCGAGCAGCGGGTCGGCGGCGGGGAGGGCGACGAGGGCGGCGTGCGCGCGGCCGATGGGCGAGACGGCTTCGGACGCCTGTGAGGCGGCGACGGGCGCCGGTTCGGCCGAGGCGGCGCCGGGCGCGGTCTCGCTCGCCGTGTTCCCGGTCGGGCCGGCGACGAAGTCGACGATGTCACCGAGGGTCCGCAGCTCCGCGAGCTGCTCGGGACCGGCCGACGACACCACACCGAACCGCTCCTGAATCACCCCCATGATCTCGACACGCTTGATCGAGTCGATCCCCAGATCCGACTCCACACCCATGTCGAGCTCCAGCATCTCCGCCGGATAACCCGTCTTCTGCGCCACCACCTCCAACAACACCGACCGCACCGTCTCCGCATCCACACCAACAGACGCAGCAGGAACAGCCGGAGCAGAGGTGGCAACGGAAGCCGACGCAGCAGAAGCCGCACCCGCCGAACCCGCCACGAAATCGACGATGTCACCGAGAGTCCGCAGCTCCGCAAGCTGCTCAGGACCGGCCGACGACACCACACCGAACCGCTCCTGAATCACCCCCATGATCTCGACACGCTTGATCGAGTCGATCCCCAGATCCGACTCCACACCCA
>NZ_JBHXTV010000026.1:0-11043 GCF_042671585.1 Streptomyces sp. NPDC127129 | reverse complement strand
CATGTCGAGCTCCAGCATCTCCGCCGGATAACCCGTCTTCTGCGCCACCACCTCCAACAACGCCGACCGCACCGTCTCCGCATCCACACCAACAGACGCAGCGGCAGCGGGAGTTGCTGAAGCGGGAGTCTCGGCGGAAGCCGCAGCGGGCTCCTGGGCCGGGATCGGCGCGGGAGCGGCCTCCGGCGCCGGGGTGGCGACCGGCACGGGCGGGGTCCAGCCCGGGGGCAGCGCCGGGAGGACCGGGGGCTCCGGCAGGGCCGGCGCCTCGACGACGGGCCTGGGCGCGGGCACGGACGGAGCGGGGGCGGTGCGTGCGGGGGCCGCGGCGGCGGCGCCGCCCATCTCCAGCTCGGCCAGCTGCCGCAGGACGTCGTTGGCGTGCGCGTGGGTGCGCCCGATCGCGAGACCGTGCTCCTTGACGGAGCTCACACCCGGCAGGACCTGGTCCAACTGCCCCTGATCGGCGGCGCGTTCCAGGATGTGGGTGAGGCGCTCGACGCTCTGCAGCTGGCCGTTGAGGTACTCGTCGTGGAGAGAGAGATGGTCCGAGAGGAGTTCCGTGAAGCGATCACTGGGCATGTGCTCGTTCTCCTGAGCAGGGGGCAGGGCATCCGAAGGGATACGGGCGTTCCCCGCTGCGGTACCGGTGACCGGCGGCGCGGCCCGGGTCGGTTCGGGGAGGGGCTGCTCCGTCGCCCGCACAGGGGCGGCCTGCGGAAGGCTCGGCGCCGGGAGTTCCGCACGTACCACCGCCGACTCCGCCGCGCGCGCTGCCGGCACGACGGGAGGCGCGGCGGACGGGCTCGGCGCGCCGGCGGACGGGCTGGGTGCGGCGGCGGACGGGCCTTGCGCGCCGGCGGACGGGCTCGGCACAGCGGCGGACGGGCTCGGCACGGCGGCACCGGTCGCCGCGGCGGCCACGGGCACCCGGTAGCCGTTGGACAGGGCGTCCTGGTAGGCGGCCCGGCGCTCCGGGGACACGTAGTTGATGCCGTTGAGCATCAGCGACATGCCCTTGGTGACGACCGGCTCCTCCACGGCGGCGGCGTACCGGTCGGTGACGGCGACCGGGAGGCCGAGCACCGCGAGCCGTGCCACGGACTGCTTGAGGGTGAGATCGGCGTCCTTGCCAGGTCCGCCGTCGAGGGCGATCGCGGTGTGCGGCCGGTCTCCCAGGATGCGCCCGACGAGCCCCGTGAGGACGGACTGCGGACCGAACTCGACGAAGACCCGGAACCCGTCGGCGTACATCTCCTCGACGCGGGTCGCGAACTCCACCGGGTTGACGAGCTGTTCGGCGAGCACCCGGCGGTTGTCGGCGACATCCGTGCCGTAGGCGGCGCCGGGACTGTTCGCGTAGACCCGTCCGCGCGGCACACCGATGTCGACGGTCTCGACGACGGCCCGGAAGTCGTCCACGGCGTGGGCGACGAAGGGGGTGTGGAAGGCCGCGGAGACCGGGAGCCGCCGGGCGCGCACCCCGGCGAGACCGGCGGCCTCGACCAGGCGGTCGATCTCGGCTGTGGCGCCGCCGACCACGATCTGGTCGGGCGCGTTGCGGTTGCAGACCCGCAGGTCCGCGCGGTCCGCCAGGAGTGCGGCGACGCGCTCCTCGGGGGCGAAGACGGCGGCCATCGCACCGGTGTCCTCGGCGGCCTGGCCGGATGCGGGCGACATGGCCCGTCCGCGGGCGCGGGCCAGCTGGTGGAGGGTGTCCTCGTCGTACGCTCCGGCCGCGTACAGGGCGGTCAGTTCGCCGAAGCTGTGGCCGAGGAAGCCCTCGGCCTCGAAACCGAGTTCGGTGAGGTACCGGAGGTGTCCGGCGGAGAGCGCGCCGATGGCGGGCTGGGCATAGGCGGTGGCGCGCAGCGCGGCCTCCTGTTCCGCCCGGCCCTCGTCGTCGACGAGCGGCGGCGGGAACGCCACCCGGGACAGCGGGGTGTCCTCACGGAAGTGCTGGTTGGCACGGTCGAAGGAGGAGCGCAGCGGGGGCAGCGCGAGAACGGCGCTCAGCCCCGGGTCGACGTACTGGCTGCCCTGTCCGGCGAAGAGCGCGGCCACCTTGCCCGTCTCGCCGGCGGAGCGCCGGTAGTGGACCCCCTTGGGGTGGGACCAGGCGTCGCGGTCCGCGCGGGCGCGCAGTTCGCCGACGGCGAGCTCACGCAGGACGTCGGCCTCGGCCTCGTCGCGGGCCACGAACGCCACCCGGGCGTGGGCCGCGGGGACCGGCCCCCCGGTGGGCGGGGTCTTCGCCGCGAGGGCGTCCGCGAGGGCCTCGGGTCCGGCCGCGTGCCAGAGGTGGACGCGGGCCACCGGGAAGCGGACCTCCAGGTCGTCGCCGTCGCCGTGCTCCTGGAGCACGGCGTGGAAGTTGGTGCCGCCGAAGCCGAACGCGGAGAGCGCCGCCCGCCGCTGCGGGCGCTTCGGGTCACGGATCCACGGCCGGGTCCTGGTGTTGACGTAGAAGGGGCTGTCCGTGCCGAACGCGGCGTTGGGCCGGTCCACGTTGATGGTCGGCGGCAGAACCTTGTGGTGCAGCGCGAAGGCGAGCTTGATCATCGAGGCCGCGCCGGCCGCCGCCTTGGTGTGGCCGATCTGGGACTTCACGCTGCCGATGGCGGCGTATCCCCGCTCGCCCCCGTCCTTGGCGACCACCTCGGTGAGCGCGCTCAGCTCGGTCGCGTCGCCGACCGCCGTGCCGGTGCCGTGCGCCTCGAACAGCTCGATGCTGTCGGGGGCCGCGTCGGCGTCCTGGTAGGCGCGGCGCAGCGCCTCCATCTGGCCCTCCTTGCGGGGGGCGTAGATGGACTTGAAGCGTCCGTCGCTGGAGGTGCCGAGACCGCGGATGACCGCGTACACCTGGTTGCCGTCGCGCTCGGCGTCCGCGAGGCGGCGCAGCGCGAGCATGCCGATGCCCTCACCGATCAGCGTCCCGTCGGCCTCGTTGTCGAACGGGCGGATCCGCCCGGACTTGGAGAGCGCGGGCGTCTTGCTGAAGCAGAGGTACATGAAGATCGTGTTCTCGGCGTCGCAGCCGCCGGTCAGCATCGTGTCGGCGCGCCCCTCCAGGAGCTCGCTGACGGCCGTGCGGACGGCGCCGAGCGAGCTGGCGCAGGCGGCGTCGATCGTCATGTTGATGCCGCCGAGGTCGAACCGGTTGGCGATCCGGCCGGCGACGACGTTGCCGAGCATGCCGGGGAAGGAGTTCTCCTCCCACGGGGCGTACGCCATACGGAACTTGGCGGCGATCTCCTCGGCGTCGCGCTCGGAGAGCCCGCAGCTCCTGACCACCTCCTTGAGCACGGGGCTCTGGAGGCGGGCGGTGAGGGGCTGGGTCAGCTGGTTCGCGCCGGTGATGCCGAGGACCACGCCGGTGCGCTTCGGGTCGTACCACCCCTGGTCGGATCCGGCGTCCTTGAGGAGGTCGCGGGTGACCGTGAGGCTCAACAGCTGGAGCACGTCGGTCACTTCGAGCGTGTTCGGCGGGAGGCCGAACTCGAGGGGGTTGAAGGGCACGTCCGGGATGAAGCCGCCGCGCCTGGCGTAGGTCTTGTCGGGCACCGAGGGGTCGGGGTCGTAGAACTCGTCGACGTCCCAGTGCCCGGCGGGCACGTCGGTGGTGCAGTCGGCCGCGGCCACGACGTTGGCCCAGAACTCCCGTACGTTCTGCGACTTCGGGAAGAGCCCGGACAGGCCGACGATGGCGATGGGGTCCCTGGCCAGTCTGCGGTCGAGCATCCGTTCCTGGAATTCGTTCACTGGGTGTCCCTCCGGGTCGTGACGAGCTGTGGAGGCCGGGCGGCCGGGATCAGACCGGCGATGGCCCGCGAGGCGTCCGGGCGGATCAGCATGGTGTAGTGGTCGCCGGGCACGGAGTGCGCCTCCACCGTGCGATCGGCCAGTTCGGCCCAACCGAGGGTCGGGTCGGAGGGGATCAGGCTGTGCTGCGCCTTGATCTGGGTGAGGGGCACGGTGGCGGGCTGCGGACGGTACGTGGAGGTCAGCCTGTTGTTGCGCAGGAGCCCCGCCATGTAGGCGTCGAAGAGCTTCCGGATGCTCTGGACCGGCGTCCCCTCGGGCAGCGCGCCGCACGTCACGGCGGACCGGAGCAGCCGCTCCAGTCCGGCGACGACGTGGTCGGCGCCGACGGCCGAGGTCGGGACCGCGGCGGACGCGGAGTCCGGGGAGACGGGCGGGGCCTGGAAGGGAACCTCCGTGCCGCGCTTGGCGCCGAGGAACATCGCGAACCAGCGCAGGACGATCACGGGGTCGACGTAGTCGTCCTCCGCGTACGTGTACGTCTCCGTCGGCGCGATGCTGTCGAGCAGCACGATGCCGTCCGGCCTCTCCTCGGTCTTCAGACGCTCCGTCATCCCGTGCGCCAGGACCCCGCCGAAGGACCAGCCGACCAAGGTGACGGGCCCGGCCGGGCCGCCGCCCGCCCCGCCGCCCGCCCCGCCGGACCCGGCGTCGGCGAGGTCCGCGCGGTAGGCGTCGATCAGGATGTCGATCAGGCGGTCGGCGGTCAGGTCGGACGCGCCGGGATCCATCGCCGCCTGCAGATAGGCGGGGACCGCGCCGACGTCGAGCACGACGAACCCCGTGTCCTGCGGCAGTGCTCCGGCCAGGTTGGCCCAGGTCACGACCGGCAGGGCGCCGGGGTGGACGGCGTAGACGGTACGGCCACCGGGCGGGGTCGCCCGGTGACGTACCAGCACCTGTGCGGCGGCCGCTCTGCTAGGCCGCGGCGCCACGCTGAGCACTCTCCTCGGCGATGTGTGCCGACAGGGCCTCGATGGTCGGGTGGTACCAGAGTGCCGTCGTGCCCAGCTCGAACCCGAGCCAGTTCTCCATCTCGCCGGCGATGACGAGCGCCTCGGTGCTGTCGAGGTCGAGCTCGTCGAAATACTGCCCGGGAGAAATGCTCGACGGGTCTTCACCCAACCGGTCCGCGATCTTCTGCACAAGCCATTCCTGAACCTCGCCGGCCGTGACCTTGACCATTACCTGTTCCTTTCTAGAACCTGCACGCACCTGCCACCCCGGACGCCACTGAATTGGGCTTCCGGGGTGCACAGGTCTACGTGAGAGAACAATGAGCGGTCAGGCCTCCGCTCGCAGTTCGAAAGCCTAGGGAGAGCGTCACCGATTGTGCAACACACCCTTTGGTAAACGCCTTCCCATTTCCGAAGCGCCGACCATGGCCGACCCGGAGACGACAGCAGCCCGCGACAGCCGGGCCGACCAGGAACGACACGGGGAATCCGCCCCGCGCACCCACAAGCCGCACCCTGCCGTGCGCAGACGAACCGGTGGAAACGGCCCCCGCGACCCCATCGAGCCTGGTCCGAAGCTCTTTCCGGATGTCAGCGGCGTGTCAGAGGCGGCTCAGCGCGCCGTCCGGGCGGTTTCGTACGACGGGAAAGGGCGCAGGGAATTCCATGCAGAATTAACCTCGGCCTCACATGCCCAGAATCGCCCGCCAGACAGTCCCTGCACCATGGGTGCGGCCATGTCCCGGTAATTCGGTCGCGCCCTGCCACATGCGAGGGCGACTACAGTGACAGCCGAGGGTCCGATAAGTAAATAATCCCCGGCCACGGCTTCTCTCCGCGCACGGGAACAGACCCGAAAGAATTCAGCCCGATAACCAAGGCCGCCGGGTGTGGGCGGCTCACTCCGGGAAACTGCGACACCGCCCCTTACACCTTGCCGACGAGCGGCTGAATTCTTCGGGCCGAGAACGCGTGCCGGGCTACCGGCGAGGACACTGCCTCGCGGTCCGGGCGAGGCGTGACGTCTCGCCCGGACCGGGAGGCGTACGCCTCTCGCCCGGACCGGGAGGCGTACACCTCACCCGGCGACCGCCCCCGCCCCTCGCTCGACGACGAGCCGTACGAGCTCCGGGGCGGCGCCCAGCGGGGCGGCCAGGACGTCCGCCCCGGCCTCCGCCGCCTCGGCGGCGATCCGGTCGGGAAGGAGGCCGGGGGCCAGGACGTAGGGGGCGACGGCCACCCGCCGCACCCCTCGGGCGCGCAGCTCCCGTACGGCGTCGCCGGGGCGACGGCCCGGACCGGTGACGTACGCGGGAAGGACGTCGCGCCGGCCGGCCCGCCGCAGCGCTCGTGCGACGGCGGCGACGGACGCGCGAGCGCCGGCGTCGCGCGAACCGGTCGCGGCGACGACGACGCCGGACGAGTCCCGGCCGGAGGGGCCCGACCCGGCTTCCAGGAGCCGCCGTTCGAGGGCGGTGACGAGCAGGGGCGATCCGCCGAGGACGTCGGTGGTGTGCACGGGCACACCCCAGTCCCCGGCCAGGGCCGCGGGGAGGTCGGTCGTGGCGTGGTAGGCGCGGGAGAGCAGGAGGGGGACGACGACGACCCGGTCGGCGCCTGCGGCGACGGCGGCGCCCAGGGCGTCGGCGACGCCCGGCCGGTCGAACTCCAGGAAGGCGATCCGGGTCCGCAGGCCGGCGAGGGACCGGACACCGTCGGCGAGGCTTCGCAGGGTCGCCGAGTGCCGGGGGTCGCGACTGCCGTGGGCCACGAGGACCAGAGCCGTCCCGTCCGGCCCCGCTGCGCGTACGACGGGCCGGGCGTACGGTCCGTGCGGGGCGAGCGTGCGACCGACGGGCATCCGCCACCTCCTGGGTCCCTCGTACGACGGGAGGTTCCGCCGCGCTCGGCACGCTAGGCGAGGCCGGTCACACGCCACTGACGGTGCGCTGACCGGCGGGCGGCGGGGCCCGGACGGGTGCGGTACGGCGGGCGAACGGCGGGCGAACGGCGCGGGAACGGCGAGACGGACCGGTGGGCATCACCGGTCCGTCTCCGGGTGCCGACTGCACGCGTCCGCAAAGAAGGGCGGAGTCGGAGTCGGAGGTTCAGGCGCTGCGCAGTTGGCCGAAGGGCGACTCTCCCCGCACGACGGCGCCCCCGTTTCCGGCCACGTCGAGGGTGAGGGTGGAGTCCCGGCGGAGCATGCGCTGATGCGCGTCGCGGACGGCCTCGGACGGTTCGAGGCCGAGCTCGGTCACGAGGCGGGTGTGCAGCCTCCTGTACGTCTCCAGGGCCTGCCAGATCCGTCCGACCTGATACTGGGTGACCATCAGCTGAAGATGGAACCGCTCGTGCATCGGGTAGCGGGCCGTCAGTTCCGTGAGCCTGCTGAGGACTTCGGCGGTGTGCCCGGAGGCCAGGTCGACGGCGACGCAGGTCTCCAGGACGCTGAGGCACGACTCCTCGAGCCGCAGCGTCTCGACCTTGAGCGGTGGGCCCTGGGCCACGTCCGAGAGGGCGTTGCCCCGCCAGAGCGAGATGGCCTGGTTGAGGAGCTCGGAGGCGCGCGGGTGGTCACCGCGGCGTGCCGCCGCCAGACCGGCCGCGGCCAGGCTCTCGTGCTCCAGCGCGTCCACGTACCCGGGACGGATGTTGAGGACGTATCCGCCGTGCGTGGTCGCGAGGATCTCCTTGACCCGGCACTCCGTCCCGCTCTTGACGCCGGCGGCGGTGATCGCGCGGCGCAACTGCATCATGTACGTCTGCAACGTCGCCTGGGCGCTGCGCGGTGGGTTGTCGCCCCACAGTTCGTCGATCAGCTCCCACATCGGCACCGTGTGCCCCGCCCGCAGCGCCAGCAGGGCCAGCACCTGCCGGTGCTTGGCGGCGCTCGGTGTCCACGTCGTACCCCCCAGATCAGCGGTCAACGTGCCCAACAACTTGATCTCCACTGAGCCAACTCCCCCCCGACCAGTAAGCACTTCGATCCTGGCACGGACGATCAAACTCCAGTAGTGATCCGGTCACCAATAGGTCGTGAACGGCAATGTGATCGCTTTGGCTGGATCTCGACTCCAGCGAAAGCCCAGAGGGGCATCAGACGCGTCTCAAGTACCGGCAACCGGGGCCGTGTGAGGCTTCCCCCATGAGATTCACCATCCTCGGACCGGTCGGAATCGTCACGAACAACGAGTTGACCCCTGTCGCCGGTCACCGGCAGCGCATCCTCCTCGCCTCCCTGCTCCTCGCGGACGGACGGCTCCTCACCAACGAGCAGCTCTACAACGAGCTTTGGGGCGACGACCCGCCCCACACCGCCCACAACGCCCTCCAGGCCCAGGTGTCCCGCCTCCGCCGCACGCTCGGCCGGCTGTCCGACTCCTCCGACGACACCCCGCCCGTGGTCACCCACTCGGCCGGCTACGTCCTGAAGGTCGACCCGAGCGCCGTCGACATGCACACCTTCCGATGTCGCACCGCGGAGGCCCGGCGCGTCGCCGCCACCGACCCGGGCCGCGCCGTCGACCTCCTGGACTCCGCCCTCACCCTCTGGCGCGGCAAGCCCCTCCAGGACGTGGGCAACAGCCCGCTCTGCCACAGCATGGCCGTCCAGCTGGAGGAGGAGTACCTCACCGCCCAGGAGACCCGCCTGGAACTCAAGCTCCACTGCGGCCGCACGGAGGAGGCGATCGGCGAACTGCGCGCGATCAGCGTGGTCCACCCGTGGCGCGAGAAGATCACCGAGATGCTGATGCTCTCCCTGTACCACGTCGGCCGCCGCGCCGAGGCGCTGGAGACGTACCACAGCGCCCGCCGCCAGCTCACCGACCACCTGGGCATCGAACCCTCCCGGCGCCTGAAGGACACGCTCCGCGTGATCCTCCACGAGGAGCCCACCCCCGCCCCCCGCACGAGGCCGGTCCTGGTCCGCTGACCCGCGGGGCCCGGGCACCGGCTCGGGCCCTGGGCTTGACCTTCGAGCCGGGTCGAAGGTCTACCGTCGGACGTATGGCGACCTACCGCATCTCGCAGCTCGCCGAACGCTCCGGTGTCCCGGCGACCACGCTGCGTTTCTACGAGACCGCCGGGCTGCTGCCGGCGGAGCGGACCGCGTCCGGGTACCGGGTGTACGACGACGCCGCCGTGGACCGGCTGGCCTTCATCACCTCGGCGAAACACCTCGGCCTGGCCCTCGACGAGATCCGTGAGCTCCTCGACGTACGCGAGGAGGGTGTGTGCGCATCCGTACGGGCACGGCTGCTGCCCCTGGTCACGAGCCGGATCCGGGACACGGACGGCCGGGTCGCGGACCTGCGCGCCTTCTCGGACCGGCTGACCGGCGTCCGAACGGCCCTGTCCGGCCCCGCCCCGCCGGGTGCATGCGACCCGGACTGCGGCTGCACACCGGCCGGACAGCCGGAGTCCCCGCGACACGAGGCACGCCGGCACACCCCCGTCGCGTGCACCCTGGACGGCCCCGCCCTGACCGAACGCACCACCCAGTGGCGGGCCCTCGCCACGGAGGCCGACCACCGCGAGCGGACCGACGAGGGAGTACGCCTCTCCTTCCCACCCCGCGAAGGCCTCGCCGCCCGGATCGCCGACCTGGCCGCGGCCGAACAGAACTGCTGCCCCTTCCTCGACTTCACCCTCCACCTGACCCCGCCCTCGCTCCACCTCACGGTCCGCGCACCGGAGGGCGCTGCCGGAATGCTGAGCGAGCTGTTCGGAGGACGCCCCTGACCCGACCACCGCGGAGGCCCCGAAACCGCCTGCGGCTGGCTACTTCGCAGGCTCCAGGATCGCCACGCACTCCACATGGTGCGTCATAGGGAAGAGGTCGAAGACGCGCAGCGTCCGTACGCGGTAGCCGTTGTCCTTGAAGTAGGCGAGGTCGCGGGCCAGGGCCGCCGGGTCGCAGGCGACGTAGGCGATGCGGCGGGCGCCGAGGCCCGCGAGGTGGGTGACCGTCTGCTTGCCCGCGCCCGCGCGGGGCGGGTCGAGGACGATCAGGTCGACCTCGGAGATGCGGGTGCGCGGGAGGACCGTCTCGACCTTGCCCTGCTCGATGCGGACGCGGTCGTACGCCTCCAGGTTGTGGCGGGCGTCCTCCACCGCGCGCTTGCCGGACTCGATGCCCAGGACCGCGCCCTGGTCGCCGACGCGGTCGGCGATCGCGCCCGCGAAGAGGCCGACGCCGCAGTAGAGGTCGAGGGCCGTGTCGCCCTTGCGGGGCATCAGGCCCTGCATCACGGCGAGGACCAGGGTCTGGGCGGCCTTCGGGTGGACCTGCCAGAAGCCGCCGTTGCCGACGCGGTACGTGCGGTCGTCGGCGCGCTCGCGGACGAAGGGGCGGCCGTGGACGCGGTGGACTCCGCCGTCCTTCTCGTCGACGCGGAGGACCGAGACCGGCTTGTCCAGTTCGACGAGGGGGAGGCGGGCGCCGGGGCGCGGAGTGAGGATCACCTGGCGGTCGCCGGAGCCGGAGGCCGCGATCGCCTCGACGGAGGCCATGCCCTCCCAGGTGCGCTTCTCGATGCCGAGCTCGGAGACCCCGGGCGCCGCGATCATGCAGTGGTCGATCACCTCGACCTCGTGCGAGCGGTGCTTGCGCAGACCCGCGTGGCCCTCGGTGTCCACGGCGTACTGGACCCGCGTGCGCCACTGCGGGACCTCGCCCGCCGGGAGCTTGTCGCCCTCGGCCGGCATGACGGTGCCGTCCCAGCCGGCCTCCTCGGGCGTGAGCCCGGCGAGGCGCTGGAGCTGCTCGGCGACTACCTCGCCCTTGAGACGGCGCTGGGCGCCCGGCTTGGCGTGCTGCCAGTCGCAGCCGCCGCACTTGCCCGGGCCCGCGAACGGGCAGGGCGCCTCCACCCGGTCCTTGGACGCCTCCAGGACGGTGACCGCGTCCGCGCGCAGGTAGCGGGACGTCTCCTCGCCCTCCGTGACCCGCGCGACGACCCGCTCGCCCGGCAGCGCGTGGCGGACGAAGAGGACCCGGCCGCCCTCGGTGCGGGCGATGCAGTGGCCTCCGTGGGCCACCGGGCCGACCTCGACCTCGTACTCTTCCCCGACCAACGAAGCAACGGGCGCGTTCTGCATGACGGGGTGACTCCAGAGAATGAGAGAGGTGGGGGGGCGCGCGCGGCCCCCCCCCCCCCCCCCCCCCCCCCCCCCGGCGGTGGAGGCTGGGGGGGTCGAACGGGGCGCGGCGCACCGCCCCCCCGCCGGGGCACTGCGGGGCCGGGAGGGGCCCCCGCAC
>NZ_JBHXTV010000025.1:0-68598 GCF_042671585.1 Streptomyces sp. NPDC127129 | reverse complement strand
TTTTTTTCGCGCAATCCGCGTTGGGGGGGGGTTTAAATACAAGGGCCCCTTGGGGGTCTGTCCAACCTGCCCCCCCGCGGGGGGGGCCGGGGGGGGGGGCGGGCCCCCGCCGTGTCGTTGACGGGAGTCGAAGCCGTCGGAACCGACCGTTCAGCGGTGCTCGGGGTTCTCGAAGTCGAAGCGGCAGCCGGCGTCTCACTCGGAGCGCTGGTTTCCGTGGGCGGGGATGCCGCCGGCGTCCTTGAGCATGCGGGCGAGGTGGAGCTGATTCCAGGTCATGAACGTGGTGTTGCGGTTGGTGAAGTCGTTCTCCGGCCCACCCGAGCCCTCGTCGAGGTAGGAAGGGCCGGGTCCGGCCGGGCCGACCCAGCCCGCGTCGGCCTGCGGCGGGACGACGTAGCCCAGGTGCTGCAGGCTGTAGAGGACGTTCATCGCGCAGTGCTTGGCGCCGTCCTCGTTGCCGGTGATCAGGCAACCGCCCACGCGACCGTAGTACGCGTACTGGCCGAGCTCGTTGAGGATCGACGAGCAGGCGTACAGGCGCTCGATCACCTTCTTCATGACCGAGGAGTTGTCTCCCAGCCACACAGGCCCCGCCAGGGTCAGGATGTCCGCGGCCATCACCTTCGAGTAGATGACGGGCCACTCGTCGGTCTCCCACCCGTGCTCGGTCATGTCCGGCCACACCCCGGTCGCGATGTCGATGTCCACCGCCCGCACCACCTCGACCTGCAAGCCCTGGCGCTCCATGATCCCGGTGCTGATGTCGATCAGCCCCTGAGTGTGGCTGCGCTCCGGCGACCGCTTGAGGGTGCAGTTGATCACCAGGGCGCGGAGATCGTCGTAGCGGTACGTGGACTCGGGCATCGGCCGTCTCCTCGCGGGGTGGGGTCACTGGAGTGCCGCGGTCCGTGTCCCACGCCACTCCACCACCCTCGGCGTCACCGGGCGCCGGGGCCAACGTTGGGCGACCGACCGGATGACACCGGACGGGCCCGCGGTCAGAGCCGTACGTGCGCCGCCACCGGAAGGTGGTCGCTACCGGTGGCGGGCAGCGTCCACGTCGCACCGACCTCCGCGTCGCCGCGCCCCAGTATGTGATCGATCCGGGCGAGGGGCAGGCTCGCCGGCCAGCTGAAGGCGAAGGCGTCCCGGCTTCCCCGCACCTGGGAGAGGACGGGAGCCAGTCCCCGGTCGTCGACGGTGCCGTTGAGATCGCCGAGGACGAGGACCGCGGCGGACCGGTCGGCCGCCAGGGCGCGGCCGAGCCGTGCGGCGCTCTCGTCGCGCCACGCGGTCGCATAGCCCTGCGTGGCCCGCACCCTGACCGACGGAAGGTGCGCCACGTACGTCGCCACCGGCCCGTGCGGAGCGCGGACGACGGCCCGCAGCCCCCGCTCCCAGCCGGGGGGCACCTCCGCCGGCTTCAGGTCGACGCGCGCGATGTCCGTGAGCGGGTACTTCGACCACAGCCCGACCGTCCCCACGGTCGCGTGATGCGGATGCGTCGCCGCGAGAACGAGCCGGAAGGCGGGCAGGGTCGACGGTGTCAGCTCCTGGAGCGCGACGAGATCGGGGTCGGGACCGAGGAGGATCCGCGCGACGCGCGAAGGGCTGGTGTTCTCGTCGCTCGCGTTGTGCTGGACGACCGTCAGGTCGTACGCCCGGGAGGGACCCGGCGCCGCCGACGCCAACGGCTCGTGGAACACCCCCAGCCAGACGGCGCCCACGACCAGGCACGCCACGGCGGCGAGGACGGAGCGGCGCAGGGCGGCGACCACAAGCCCGAGGGGGACGACGAGACCGAGCCAGGGCAGAAACGTCTCCGCCAGACCGACCGGGTTGCCCGGCAGCCGGGGCAGCCGGTGATGAACGAGCAGCAGCAGGCCGGCCACGGCGACGACGACCGCCGTGAGCAGCCCGCGCCTTCTTCGTGTCCCCTCCACATGACCCCCTTCCGGGGAAGGGACGTCGTCAGGGAAGATCCAGTTCCCGGCGGCGCAGGGCCGGGACAGGGCGACCGCACCGCGCGCCCGTCACACCAGGCGCCCTTCCCTCGCGACCACACGCCCCGCGCGTACCACCACGTCACGGCGCGGCTGGTCGACCACGACCTGTGGCACGCACTCGCCCTCCACCAGCATGAAGTCGGCCGGAGCACCGGTACGCAGATCGGCGCGCGGCAGCCCGAGCAGGTCCGCGCCCCCGTCCGAGGCCACCCGGAAACAGGCCTCCAGCTCCTCGTCGAGCCGGACGTCCAGCGCCCAGCCCGCCAGCCAGGCGCGGTGCAGCATGTCCGCGTTGCCGAACGGGCTCCAGTTGTCCCGTACGCCGTCCGACCCGAGACCCACGCGGACCCCCCGCTCGGCGAGGCGGCGGAACGGAAGGACCGTGTTCACCGACAGGGCGACCGTCGTCAGGGAGACCCCGGCGTCCGCGAGGACGTCCGCGATCTCGTCCAGACCGTCGCCGGACAGCTCGGCCACCGCGAACGCGTGCCCCACGTTGACCTTGCCCGCCAGACCCAGCGCCTTGGTACGGGCGGCGATGTCACGCAGCGGCCCGAGGCCCCGCTCGCCCGTGTCGTGGAGGTGGATGTCCAGGCCGAGGCCGTGGCGCTCCGCGATGCCGAAGACGGTGTCGAGCTGGCCCCCGCCGCGCCCCGCGCCGTCGAGGTCGAAGCCCGCCGGGTCGATGCCCCCGATGTGCGAGACGAGTCCGCCGGCCGCCGCCTCCTCCAGGAGCTCGGCCACACCCGGCGTACGCCCCACCCCGTGCTGCGGGAACGCGACCGCCTCGATGTCGAGGACTCCGCGCAGCTTCTCCCGCGCCGAGGCCAGGGCCTCGACGCCTTCGAGGCCGTACGCGGGAGCGACGTCGACATGGGCCCGCGTCGCCCGGGTGCCCCTGGCCGCCGCGTGCGACAGCAGCCGCAGCGTCCGCTCGGCCACGGGCGTGCGCTGTGCGCGGTGCAGCTCCACGTCGCCCTCGACGTAGGCCGCGATCCCGCGCGCGGGGCGCCGGCTGTGCCAGGGCTCGCCCCACGTCGTCTTGTCGGGGTGCAGGTGCGCGTCGACGAGGGTCGGCAGTGCCAGCCGACCGCCCCCGTCGACGTACTCCACCGCGGCCCCCTCGGGGACCGCGCCGGCTTCCGCCAGGACGCCGTCCACGGCCGTCAGATCGGTCGGAGGGCCGCCCCAGGGACGGACATCGCGGAAGACGGTGACGACGGGCGAAGCGTTCGGGACCACGGTGTGAACTCCTCGATGGGCGAGCGGAGATGTCTTCGGACGGTGATGTACCACGCGACGGTGATGTACCACGGGCCGTCGGTCAGAGGACGGCGATGCCGAGCGGGCGTTCACCGGCGGTGAGCCGCCGTGTCCCGCCGCCCTCCACGTCGACGACGGTGATGCCGTCCCACCAGCCGTCGCGGGTGAAGCCGCCCGTGACGTACGCGGTGCGGCCGTCCTCCGAGACGGCGACGTCCTCGTGCGGACCCTCCAGCGGGTAGACCCGCTCGGTGCCGTCCGGCGCCCGGACCGTCAGCGAGGGACCCTCGTCCTCCGACGGGTCGATCGGCCCCGTCCCGACGACGAACAGCGTGCCGTCGGACGTGATCGTGGCACCGTGCTGGTGCGTGTCCGCGGTCATCGGCACGATCTCCGTACGGCCGGTGCGCGGGTCGACCACCGCGAGACGCTCCCCCTCGAAGGGGAGCAACAGCCGTCCGTCCGAGGGCCGTACGACCGCGTAGTGCGGCTTGAGCCACGAGCCGAGACCGCCCTCCGTGCCGTACGGGGCGACCTCGATACGGCGCGGGTCGAGCGTGTCCGCCCGGACGACGGTCACGTCGAACGAGTCGTGGTCCGTCGCGTACACCTCGGAGCCGTCCCGCGACACGTCGACGTCGAAAGGCCGCCGGCCGACGGGGACGGTGCCGGTCACCTTCCGGCTCGTGGTGTCGATGACCTCCAAGGTGCCGTTACCGCCGGGGACGTTGACGCCGACGTAGACCCGCCCGCCGTCGGGGGAGAGGGCGATGCCCATGCCACCGCCCCGGTACTCGCCCGTGGCGACGGGGCCGGTGTCGGTCGCGTACGGGACGAGGGCGAGCCGCTCGCGGGTGCGGGTGTCGACGACGGCGACGCCCTCGGCGGTGGCCACCCAGGCGCGCCCGTCGGCGCCGACGGCCAGACCGTACGGCGCGGTCCCCACCTCGACGGAGCCGAGAGCGCCGCGCTCCGGGTCGACGAACGTGACGGTGTCGGAGCCGAAGTCGGCGACGAGGAGCGTCCCGTCGGGCGTCGGCGTGGGAGCCGTACCCGGGGGAGTCGCGGCGGAGGAGCGCGTGGGGGCCGGGGAGCGCCCGGCGGCGGAGGCGTCACCGGACCCGGACCCGGCGCCCTGGCCCGGTGCGCACCCGACGAGGACGGCCGCGACCGCGGCGGCCCCGGCCAGGACGCGCGCGCCCGCGCGGGTGCGTGGCGTCACCGTGCTCGCCTTCCTCATCGGGCCGCCCTCCGTCCGGCGCGCGCCGACGCGGCCGCGAGGAGGCCGGCGATGCCGTCGAATCCACGCCGCCGCGCGTGGTCGAGCGGGGTCGTCCCGTCGCGGTCCGCGAGCAGCGGATCCGCCCCCGCCGTGATCAGCAGCTCGACGATCTCCTCGTGCGCCCGGCCGCCGTCGCCGAGGATGACCGCCTCCAGCAGGGGGGTCCAGCCGAGCCGGTTGACGTGATCGACGTCCGTGTCCGTCTCCCGCAGGACGGCCCGTACGTACGCGACATGGCCGCACTCCGCGGCGGGGATGAGAGAGGTCCCGCCGAAGCGGTTGGTGAGCGTCAGGTCCGGGTGCGCGCGGAGCAGCACACGCATCATCGGCACACTGCCCGTCACCCCGGTGACCAGCCACGGCGTGTCCGCCCGGCTGTCCTGCGCGTCGGGATCGGCGCCCGCCTCGACCAGCAGTGCCGCGGCGTCCACCCGGTCCGCCCGCGCGGCCAGCAGCAGGGGCGTGCGGCGCTCCGCGTCACGGCACTCGACGTGTGCGCCTGCTGCGAGCGCGGCACCGACCCCGTCGGTGTCCCCCCGGTGGGCGGCCGCGAGCAGCAGCCGGTCGTTCGGATCCATGGAGGTTCTCCTTCTCACGGCTGTCGGCAGCACGGACGTCGTCCCTTCCCGTCGGACGGCGGAGGCGGGCGGTCCGCCCTCCCCACCATCGTGCGGCCGCCGGCGCGCGCCACCGGTCGGACCAGTGGATGTCCCGGGGGAGCCGACCGGTGGACCCGGGGGTCGGCCGATCGGATGACCCCCGGCGGCGCGGGCGCCGTGAAAAGCAGTGTCGGACCGGGTTCTCCGCAGGTCAGAATGGGCTTTCACCGACCAGGAGGAACCCCATGAGCCAGGCGTCCCTGACTCTCCAGGAGCTGCTGCCCCCGCAGGCGTTGGCCGAGGCCATCGATGCCGGGCACGTCACCCGCAAGGCACACCCCGAACTGCCGCTGTCGATCTACACGTACACGCGGACGTGCCAGTACGAACGCATCTGGAACCAGGTGACGACGCGGTGCCGTGGACTCGTCGCCGACGACGCGACCGGCGAGATCGTCGCGCTGCCCCTGCCGAAGTTCTTCAACATCGGTGAGCACGAGGCCGGTCAGCCCTACGCGCCCGCACTGCCCGACGAGCCCTTCGAGGTCTACGACAAGGTCGACGGCAGCCTCGCGGTGGTCTTCCACTACGCGGGCCGGTGGCAGGTGGCCTCCAAGGGGTCCTTCATCAGCGCGCAGGCGACCTGGGCGCAGCGCCGGCTCGACGGCCGGGACACCGGGGCGCTCACGCCCGGCGTCACCTACCTCGCCGAGATCCTCTACCCGCAGAACCGTATCGTCGTCGACTACGGCGACCGGCGGGACCTGGTGCTGCTCGCCGCCTTCGGCTCCGACGGCACCGAGATCCCGCTCGCCGAGGCGGCCGCCGACTGGGCCGCGATCGGCTCCGTCGTACGGACCTGGCCCGCCATGCCGCTCGACGAACTGCTCGCCCTGACCGAGTCGAACACCCTGCCCGGCGGACAGGCCGCCACCGGCACGGACGCCGAGGGCTTCGTGCTCCGCTACGCCTCCGGTGTGCGCGCCAAGGCCAAACTGAGCGAGTACGTACGCCTCCACAAGGTGCTCACCGGCGTCACCGAGCGGGACATCTGGCGCAGCCACGGCATCCAGCGCTTCGCGGGAACGTCCGTCAAGCGCCTCGCCCAGGGCCTGGGCTGCTCGGTCGCCGAGCTCGGCGGTGTGAAGTCGGCGGGCGGCCGGCCGCTGGACGCGCTCCTGGAGCAGGTGCCGGACGAGTTCGACGCCTGGGTGCGCGGGGTCATCGCCCGTCTGGAGGACGACGCCGCGGCCCGCGAGCGCGCCATCGACGAGGCGTACCGGGGCGTCGCCCACCTGGCGGCGGACCGCGGTACCTTCGCCCGGGCCGTCAAGGCGCTGCCGGTCGACGGCGACCTCCGGTCGGCCCTGTTCCTGCGCCTCGACGGGCGCCCCACGGACCTCTTCGTCTGGCGCTCCGTCAGGCCCGAGGCGTCCGACCCGTTCACGACCGATGTGGAGAACTGAGCTGTGCCCGACGTACACGTCATGACGGGGCTCCCCGCCTCGGGGAAGACGACGGCCGCCCGACGGCTCCAGACGGAGGCCGAGGGCCGGATGCGCCGAGTCAACCTCGACGACCTGCGCACCATGCTGGACGTCCCCGCCCCCGAGCGCGGCCGCTCCCACGCCCACGAGCGGACCGTCCTCGACATCCAGGACGCGGCGGTCCGCTCGGCCGTCGAGGGCGGCTTCGACGTCGTCGTCGACAACACGCACCTGACCCCGCACATCCCCAAGCGGCTGAAGGCGGCCGTCATCGGCCTCGACGCCCGTTTCGTGGTGCACGACTTCACCGACGTACCGGTCGAGGAGTGCGTACGGCGCGACGCCGCGCGCGAGCGGCCCGTCGGCGAGGAGATCATCCGGATCCTCGCCGACAAGCACACCAAGGCCACCAGGGGCGGCTGGCGGCTGACCGCCGAGTGGCTGGGCGAACGGCCCGCGGCCGTGCCGTACGTCCCCGACCCGGCGCTGCCCTCGGCGGTGCTGTGCGACATCGACGGCACCCTCGCGCTGCGCGGCGACCGCGGCCCGTACGACTTCACCCGCTGCGACCTCGACCTGCTCAACGTCTCCGTGGCCCGGGCACTGCGCGCCTTCCGCAGCGCCGAGAACGACACGATCGTGCTGCTGTCAGGGCGCAGCGAGGACCACCGCGCCCTGACCGAGGCATGGCTCGCCCGCCATGAAGTGCCGTACGACGAGCTGTGGATGCGGGCCTCGGACGACGGGCGCGGCGACGACATCGTCAAGGCGGAGCTCTTCGACGCGCACATCCGCCACCGGTTCGCGGTACGGGTCTCGCTCGACGACCGCGACCGTGTCGTCGCCCTCTGGCGCCGCATGGGCCTGCCGACCTGGCAGGTCAACTACGGCAACTTCTAGACGGCGTCACACCGGTGCCACCGCGCCGTCGAGGAGGATCCGGGCCAGCTCGTGCGGCTGGGAGAACATGGGCCAGTGGCCCGTGTCCATCCGCACGAGCCGCCACCGCTCGCTCCTCAGGAGCGCCGCCACGTCGTCGTTGGGCTCGGCGCCGTCCAGCAGGCACTTGACGTACGTCGCCGGCAGCTCACCGAGCGGGCGGGCCAGTTCGGCCGGCTCGGTGAGCGTCGCGCCCGGGTGGGGCGTCGCGCCGGCGACGAGACGCGCGATCTGCTCCTCGTCCATGCCCTGGCCCTCGAACTCCGCGGCGGCCGGCGGCGGCCAGAAGCCGCCGTTCCCGGCGATCGCCCCCTCCACCATCGGACGGCCGTCCGGCCACGCCGACACGAACGACTCACCGTCCGCCGGCACGTTGGAGTCCACGAAGACCACACGGGACAGCCGGTCGCCGATCCGCTCGGCGGCCTGACCGACCGGGATGCCCGCGTAGCTGTGCCCGACCAGGACGACGTCCCGCAGATCGTGGCCCTCGACCACGTCGACGACGTCCGTCACATGCGTCCGCTGCCCCGCCGCCACGCCCCGCCGCTCGGCGAGACCGGAGAGCGTCACCGCGTGGGCCCCGTGACCGGCGGCCCTCAGCTCGGGAACCACCTCGTCCCACGCCCACGATCCGAGCCACGCGCCTGCAACCAGTACGAATTCAGTCATGGCGCCAACGTAGCGAAGGGGTCCGACAATCGGGCCCGCCCGTCCCGCCGCGTCTACCCTGGGTGTATGGGCGGTGACCTGGTCGGACTCTTCCTCTGCGGCGACGTGATGCTCGGCCGCGGGGTGGACCAGATCCTTCCCCACGCCGGCGACCCGGCGCTCCACGAGCGGTATGTGCATGATGCACGGTCCTATGTGGCGCTCGCCGAGGAGGTCAACGGACCCATCCCGCACCGCGTGGACTACACCTACCCCTGGGGTGCCGCCCTCGACGTCCTGGACGCCGAGGCGCCCGACGTCCGTGTCACGAATCTGGAGACCGCGGTCACCACGAGCGACGAGTTCGCCCCCGGCAAGGCGGTCCACTACCGCATGCACCCCGAGAACCTGCCGAGCCTGACCGCCGCCCGCCCCGACGTCTGCGTCCTCGCCAACAACCACGTCCTGGACCACGGCCACCAGGGTCTGAACGACACTCTCGACGCCCTGGCGAAGCACGGCGTGTCCACGGTGGGAGCGGGCGAGGACGCCGAGGAGGCGACACGGCCCGTGGTCGTCCCCCTGCCCGGGGGAGGACGGTTCGTCGCGTACGCCCTGGGCATGGCCTCCAGCGGCATTCCGCGGGACTGGGCCGCCACCGCGCGGCGCGGCGGCGTCCACTTCGCCTCGGGGCCCACCCACCCCGCCGCCACCGGCCTCCTCACCCGGATCCGGGACACCAGGCGCCCCGGCGACATCGTCATGGTCTCGATCCACTGGGGTTCGAACTGGGGGTACGCGCTCTCCCGCGCCGACGTCGACTACGCGCACGAGCTGATCGACGCGGGCGTGGACGTGGTGCACGGGCACTCCTCGCACCACCCCCGCCCCCTGGAGGTCCACCGGGGCAAGCTGGTCCTCCACGGCTGCGGCGACCTGATCAACGACTACGAGGGCATCACGGGATACGAGCAGTACCGCGACGACCTGCGTCTGCTCTACCTCGTCTCGCTGAGGCCCGAGGACGGCCGACTCCTGGAGGTACGCATGATTCCCCTGCGGGCCCGCCGCCTGCGGCTGGAGCACGCCCCCCGCCGCGACGCGCGCTGGCTCCACGACGTACTGGGCCGGACCAGCCGGCCCCACGGAACGCGGGTCGACCTCGACGAGGACGGAACCCTCGTCGCACGCCCCGCCTGACGGGCGGCGGCACGCACCCGCCCGCCCGCGCACAGGCTCGACCAGGGAGACGAGCGGGACATGTACTTCACCGATCGCACCGACGCAGGACGGCAGCTCGCCGGACGCCTGGAGCATCTCAAGGGCCATGACGTCGTGGTCCTGGGGCTTCCGCGCGGTGGGGTGCCGGTCGCCGAACAGGTCGCCGACGCGCTAGGCGCGCCCCTGGACGTCTGTCTCGTACGCAAACTGGGGGTGCCGTTCCAGCCGGAGCTGGCCATGGGCGCCATCGGCGAGGGCGGCGTCCGGGTCCTCAACGACCATGTCCTGGCGGACACCCGTGTCTCCGGCGGCGAGCTGGCGGCCGTCGAGTCACGCGAGCGCGCCGTGCTCGCCCAGCGGGCCCGGCGCTACCGGGGGGACCGCCCGCCGGCCCGGCTCGACGGCCGGACGGCCGTGGTCGTCGACGACGGACTGGCGACGGGCGCCACGGCGGTCGCCGCCTGCCGGGTCGTCCGCGCGCAGGGGGCCGCGCGGATCGTCCTCGCGGTGCCGGTCGCGCCGAGCGACTGGCCCGAGCGGATCGGCCGGGAGGCGGACGAGACCGTCGCCGTCCACGAACCGGCGTTCTTCTACGCGATCGGCCAGTTCTACGACGACTTCTCGCAGACCCCGGACGAGGATGTCGTCGCCTGTCTGGAGCGCCATCACGCCGGGCGCGGGGCGGACGCCCGGGACCCGGAGGTGCGCATCCCGGCCGGGGAGGTGCGGCTCGCGGGCCATCTGGTGGTGCCCGACGGCGCCCCGGGGGTCGTGCTCTTCGCCCACGGCAGCGGCAGCAGCCGGCACAGCCCCCGCAACCGGGCCGTCGCGGAGAGCCTGAACCGCGCCGGTCTCGGCACGCTCCTGTTCGACCTGCTCACCGAGGAGGAGGCCGACGACCGCGGCAATGTCTTCGACACGGAGCTGCTGGCCGGCCGGCTGGCCCGGGCCGCGCACTGGCTGGTGGGCCGTCCGGGCCTCGACGGCCTGCGGATCGGCTACTTCGGCGCCAGCACCGGCGCCGCGGCCGCGCTCTGGGCTGCGGCCGACCCGCTCTCCGACGTGGCCGCCGTCGTCTCACGCGGCGGACGCCCTGACCTCGCCGGGTCGCGCCTCGCGCAGGTGCGCGCGCCGACGCTGCTGATCGTGGGGGGCCGCGACCCGCTCGTACAGGAGCTGAACGAGGCGGCGCAGGCGCGGCTCACCTGCGAGAACCGGCTCGTCGTCGTCGCCGGGGCCGGGCACCTCTTCGAGGAGCCCGGCACGCTGGAAGAGGTCGGCGGACTCGCCTCGGGCTGGTTCGCCGACCACTTCTAGGGCGTCCGTCAGTACGGTCCGTTGACGTTGTCGATGGAGCCGTAGCGGTCCGCGGCGTAGTTGCAGGCCGCGGTGATGTTGGCGACCGGGTCGAACAGGTCCATGGACGTACCGGGGACGTGGTAGGCCAGGAAGGTCGGCTCGATCACCTGCAGGAGACCCTTGGACGGGGTGCCCTTGACGGCGTTGGAGTCCCAGAGGTTGATGGCCTGCGGGTTGCCGGAGGACTCGCGCATGATGTTGCGGTGGATCCCCTCGTACGAACCGGGGATTCCGTACTTCTGCAGGACGTCGAGCGACTCGCGGATCCAGCCGTCGAGGTCGTTGGTGTAGCTCTTGGCAGCGGCCGGGGCTGCCTTGGCCGGGGCGGCCTTGGCCACGGTCTTGGTCGCGGCGGCGCCGGGAGCGGCGCTGCGCTGCTGCGAGCGGTCGGCGCGGTCCGTGCTCGTCGTACGGGCCGGAGCCTTCTGCTGCTTCGTCGCGGCAGCGGGCTTTCCGCTCAGCGTGAGTTCCAGTCCCGGACGAATAAGTGACGGGTTGTCACCGACGGCCTTGCGATTCGCCTTGTACAGGGCCTTCCAGCCGCCCCGCACACCCTGTTCGTGCGCGATCACGGAAAGGGAGTCACCACGGACGACGGTATAGATCTTGGCGGAATTCCCGGCGGTGGGAACGGATTCCGCGATCTTCGCCGGGCTGTTGAAGACGGTCTTCTCGATGGGTGCGACCGTGGGCGCGGCGTTCGGCGCCGCGTGCGCGGTGGCCGTGGCGACGAGGGGGAGAGCCAGTGCGGCTCCACCCGTGCTCGCCAGGGCGATACCGCGGCTGAGGGGACGTCGCTTGGGGCGCCGGTGCTTACCGTGAGCGGACATGCAGGATTCCTCTCCGGCGCCTGCGGGGTGAGCTGTCGGGTTCGGGCTGGAGCTGCCCGGCCGCACACGTGCGGCTTCACCCCAAGCCGCTCCGGAAATCCGGGCCGGCGAAAAAACTGGGTCCCCCGCTCCTGCCGACGGGTGAATGGCTGGTCTTTTCGGACGGTGGCAGGATTCGGCGATCCGTCCGGGTCGAGGTGACCGTAGGCGAGGAATGTCGGAGGGAACAAGGTGGGGCATGGATGCGAAATGAACAGGAAATTCAGAAATGCGTTCCCGGTGATCACGGCCGCGCCGAACTGCCGTGCGGCGTAAGGGGAGGGGCTCGTTCCGCGGAGGTTGCCTCCCGCTCGCGTGATTCATGTCACCCGGGCCCCCAAAACGGTCATACGGGCAATTTCGATCCAGCCGAGAAAAGGGACACAAGGGCATGAAATTGCCCTTGTGTCCCTTTTGGTCGGAAGTGGTGGTGCGCGTCAGCCCGTGACGCTGGGGGCGCCGGTCTCGATGTGGCCGGTGTACCGGCGCGACCAGGTGCCGTCGACGTCTGCCGTGATCGTGAAGTCGTACCAGCCGTTGCTGTACGCCACCGCGTTGAAGAAGTCCTCACGCGAGGAGTTCGCCGGGACCGTGTACGTCCACGGCCCGTCCGTGCGGTAGGCGTTCGAGCGGATCGTGAAGGTGACCGGACCGGCGGAGGCGTTGGTCATCCTGAGGTAGAGCGCCGTCTTCCCGGTGCCCGGCTCGGTCGCGTACCGCGCCGCCACCTCGATCGCCTTGCCGGCCTTCGACGCGTCCCCGATGAAGCGCCGCAGGAAGCGGTTCGGGCCCATCATCGAGATGTCGTACTTGCCCGACCCGGACCCGAGCCCGATGTTGAAGTAGTCCGTGGCGGTCGCGCCCGGGTCCACGGTGTACTGCCAGGCCGCGGTGTCCCGGTGCTGGTGCGGGTGGATCGTGAAGTGGGCGGCCCGCTTCGCCTCCGCGCCCTGGTTCGTCATCGAGAACCAGGCGAGGATCTTGCCCGCAGCGCCGAACTCGAACCGGTCGAGGTTCCCGTTGACCTGGTACGGCACGGCGCGCGCCGGACGGGTGCCGGCCTCCTGTGCCGGCAGGGCGTTGTCCTGCGGCACCGGGTTCGGCAGCGGGCCGCAGGTGGACTGCCCGATGACCTTGGCGGTGGAGGGGAGGCCCGTGGGGACTCCGTACACCGGGCGCGCGAAGTCGAACACGCCCGTCAGGTCGCCCGTGACCTTCCGGCGCCAGGCGCTGATGTTCGGGCAGGTCGCCGGGGTGCCGAGGGCGGCCGTCCAGGTCTCCATGAAGCGCAGGACCGAGGTGTGGTCGAAGACCTCGGAGCTGACCCAGCCGCCGCGCGTCCAGGGCGACATGACGAGCATCGGGACGCGGAAACCCAGGCCGATCGGCACGCCGTCGATGTATTCGCCCGGGGTGCCGGGCGGGGCGACCGGCGGCGGCACGTGGTCGAAGAACCCGTCGTTCTCGTCGTAGTTGAGGAACAGCACGGTCGAGTCGAAGACCTCGGGGTTCGCGGCCAGCGCGCGGTGGACCAGGTCGACGAAGTGCGCGCCGTCGCCCGGAGGGGCGTAGGGGTGCTCGGAGAACGCCTCGCTCGCCACCACCCAGGAGACCTGCGGGAGCGTCCCGGCGACCGCGTCGGCGCGGATCGCGGCGGCGATGTCGTCCGGGGTGGACCCGGTGACCTTCGGCACGGAGTCCATGCCGCGGTCGTACAACGGGTCACCCGGCCGCGCGTCGGTGAACTTCTTGAAGTACGCGAGGCCGTTGTCGCCGTAGTTGTCCTGGGCGTTCTGGTAGACCTTCCAGCTCACCCCGGCCCGCTGGAGCGCCTCGGCGTACGTCTCCCAGGTGAGCCCGGACTCCTCGCCGCCGTCCTTGCTGGAGGGGTCGATCCTGCCGCTCCAGAGGAAGGTGCGGTTCGGTCCCGTGGCGCTGAGCGCCGAGCAGAAGTACGCGTCGCAGACGGTGTAGTTGTCGGCGAGGGCGTAGTGGAACGGGATGTCGCCGCGGTCGAGGTAGCCGAGGGTGCGGGTGTTGCCGACACCCATGACCCAGTTGTCCATCCGGCCCTTGTTCCACGCCGCGTGCTGCGAGGTCCAGCTGTGCGGCAGGTCTCCGTTGCACTGCGCCAGGGTCTCCCCGTCGACGCCGCCCGCCGGCGGGGTGGCGCTCAGCTTCCAGGGGTACTGCCGGCCGCCCCAGTTGGGCTGGTTGAACATGCCCCAGCCGCCCGGGATGTTTCCCGCCGCCCGGTCGGCGAAGCCGCGGACGCCGCGGAGCCTGCCGAAGTAGTGGTCGAAGCTGCGGTTCTCCTGCATGAGGATCACGACGTGCTTGACGTCGGTGATGGTGCCGGTCGCGCCGGTGGCGGCGGCCGACGCCGTTCCCGCGGGCAGCGTCGCACCCGCCACGAGCCCTGCCCCGATCCCGACGAATCCCCTGCGGCTGATGGGAGTCATGCCCCGCCTCTCGTGTCACCGCGTGCCCGCTTGGCACACGGTGGACAGGATGAGGGAGGTGAACCTAAAGGTATACATCCGCGCAGTAATTCTTTGGTGAACTTCAGAAGGTCAGCGGTTCGTGCGGATTTGATTGGTCCCGAATCGAACCAAAGAGGTGGGGCGCGGGTCTGGGGCGGGCCGTCTAGGTGAGGATGTCGGTGCCGTCCCGGCGCAGCATCAGCAGCGCCGCGTCGTCCTCCGCGAGCGGTCCGCCCGCGAGGGAGCCGAGGAGGTGGTCGGCCAGCTCCTCCAGGTCGGGCGGTCCGGCGGAGAAGGCGGCGGCCAGCCGCGAGAGCCCGACGTCGAAGTCCTCACCCGGCTTCTCGACCAGCCCGTCGGAGTAGAGCAGCAGTGTCTCGCCCGGCGCCAGATGAGCCGTCGTGTACGGATACGCGGCGAGCCCCCAGGCCGAGGGGAGTCCCAGCGGCGGGCCGCCCGCGAGGCGCAGGCATTCGACGGTGCCGTCCGCGTGGCGGAGCAGCGGCGGCGGATGGCCCGCGTTCGCCGCGCGCACCTCGCCCGTGGCGAGCGCGACCCGGAGATAGGCGCAGGTCGCGAAGCGGTCGGCGTCCAGGTCGGCGAGGAACGCCGACGCCTTCCCCAGGACGCTGTCGCACCCGTGGCCCTCCGCCGCGTACGCGGTCATCGCGACGCGCACCTGGCCCATGAGCGCCGCGGCCTCGATGTCGTGCCCCTGCACGTCACCGATCGCGAGCCCCAGGCCCCCGTCGGGCAGCACCACCGCGTCGTACCAGTCGCCACCGACCCGTACCCCCTGGCGCGCGGTCCGGTAGCGCACCGCGATCCGGCCCCCGGGCGTCACCGGGATCCGGCGGGGCAGCATGGAGTTCTGCAGACCCGAAGCGATCTCCCGCGACCGGTCGAGCGCCAGCACGCGGTGCACCGCCCGGGCGACCGCCTTCGCCCAGGCCTTCATCAGGGTGTGGTCCGCGAGGGTGAAGACGGACCGGTCGTCGTAGAAGATGCCCAGGGCGCCGAGCGGATCCCCGTCGTCGACCAGCGGCAGGAACGCGCCGGCCGTCGCCTCGAAACCGTGCCGATGGCGGGCCAGCCGTGGATAGCGGTCGAGGAAGGCGTGGACCGAGGTGAAGAAGAGCGGACTGCTCGTGCGTACGGCGTCGTTCAACGGCCAGGAGTCCGCGAGCCGCGACTTCCGCGGGAACCCGGCCGCGTCCGGGGCGAGGACGGTGCGGACCATCTGAAGGCGCCCCTGCTCCAGCACCCCGAGCGACATCGCCTTCGCGCCGAGCGGGCGCAGACCCACCTCGTCGCCGAGGACCGCGGAGACCTCGCGCACGCTCATGGCCCGGGCGAGCGCGAGCGCGCCCTCGCCCAGAGCGCGCAGCGGATCCTGAGCCTCCTCGCCCGGCAGCCGCAACGCGGAGTGCGCCAGGTCCGGCGTGGCGTCCCCGACCACCCCCACGACCCGGATCCCGCCGCCCCGGGGCTCCCGGACGACGCTGCCCCGGGCGTGCGTCCAGCGGCTGCGCCCGTCCCGGGGAAGCACGCGGAAGAAGGCGCTGTACGTGTCGCGCCGGCCGGCCAGGAGATCCGCCGAGAGGCCGGAGAGCAGCGCCCAGTCCGCCGGGTGGATCCGCGGGCGCAGATCGTCGGCGCGGCCGGTGAGCTCTTCCGGGAGCAGATCGAACACCGTCCGGGCGACCGCGTCCAGGGCCAGGCGCCCGCTGGCCGGATCCCATGCGAAACAGCCCACGCCGTTCGCCGTGAGCGCCTCGCCGGGCTCCAGCCTCGGGCCCCTGCCGCCCATGCGGGTGCCGGTCAGCGCCGGGCGCGCCGACGGGCGATGAACAGGCCGAGGACGATCCCCACGAGCAGCGTGACCGTGAGGACGCTCCAGAGCGGCAGTGTGACCTCCGGGATCCACAGGCGGATCGTGACCGAGCCGGTGTTCGCGGCGATGAACCAGATGGCGAGCGCCGCGAGTACCAGGAAACCGATCGTGCGCAGCCGCATGTCCCGGCCCTTGACGGTCACGGTCGGGGGCGGATGAGGCGCTGATTCCTTACGGGCCATGAGGCCTATTATCGGACGTTTCGGTCGAATGTGCTGGCTGTCGTGGGCCCGCCGCGGCCGGGATGCCCCGGTCCGCGCCGAGGGTTAGGCTGCCTCGACGACCGCGGATGTCCGCCGGCGCATGCCCGCCGGCCGACGTCAGTCGACGCCGAGTGCGAGGCGCGATGGCAGAGCGTGAGGAACGAGCCGGGCAGCAACCCCACGAGGTGACCGCGGGCCCCGAGGGACGGGAAGCCTCCGGGCTGCGTGGTGTGCCCGATCGGGAAGCCGTCGCCGTCTTCGACGAGTCCGGTCTGGTCGTCGTCTGGACCCGGGCGGCCGAACGCCTCCTGGGCGTCGAGCGGGCCGCCATCCTCGGCCGCTCCGTGACCGAACTGCTCGCGCTCGTCGACGTCAAGGACCTGACCGAGGGGGTGACGGTCGGCCCCGTGGGGGAGGGGGACCCTCCCGGCCGCTGGGGTCTGTGGCCCGCCGGTCCGCTCCCCGGGGGGATCCGGTCCGGGGTCCTCGACGCCGTCTTCACCCAGTCCCCGGTCGGCCTGCACGTGCTCGACGCCGACATGCGCGTCCTCCGGATCAACTCGGCGGCCGCCGGGATGCGCGGGACCTCCGAGCGGGACATCGTCGGCCGGCCGTTCTCCGAGGTCTACTCCCGCTTCGGCTCGGGAGGGATGGAGGACGCCCTCCGTGAGGTCTTGGCCTCGGGTGTGCCCCTCTTCGAACAGCGGGTCGCGGGCTACCCCCTCGTGGATCCCGCACGCGAGCACGTCTTCTCCGTCTCCGTCTTCCGGCTCGAGGACGACCTCGGCCGCCCTCTCGGCCTCGTCGCCTCCTCCGTCGACGTCACCGCTCGCGACCGGGCCCGCGACCGCCTGGCCGTGCTGCACCGCGTCCACGCACGGATGGGGCTCCGTCTGGACCCCGTACAGTGCGCCCGGGAACTCGTCCGGGCCGTCGTGCCCACCTTCGCCGATGTCGCCACCGTTGCCCTCACCTCCGCGGAGCTCCAGAGCCCCGGCACGGACGCGGCATCGGGGGACGCGACGCTGCGCTGCGTCGCCGGGTGGCCTCCCGAGAACGACGAGGCGCCCGAGGTGGGTTCCGCCCAGGACCCGCCCGACTGCGACGCACGAGGGTCCGCTCCGTACGTCGAGGAGCCGGACGGGGCCGGGCCCACCCTCGTCGTGCCCCTCACCGCGCGCGGCGTCCTCCTCGGCGTCGCCCGTCTCTCCCGGCCGCGCAGGCCCGACCCCTTCGAGGAGGACGATCTGCGGCTCGCGGCGGATCTCGCCGCGCACACCGCCGTCTGCGTCGACAACGCGCGGCGCTACGAACACGACCACGCGGTGGCTCTCGCCCTCAAGGGCAACCTCGTCCGGGGCGGCCGCACCGGGCGAGGCGCGATGGAGACGGCACACCGCTACCTCCCCACCGGCCTCGGCACCGGCGCCTGGTTCGACGTCATCCCGCTGTCCGCCAGCCGAGTCGCCCTGACGGTCGGCCATGTCGCCGGCGTCGGACCGGAGGCCATGGCGGCCATGGTCCAGCTCCGGTCGGCCGTCCAGGTGTTGTCCACCCTCGACCTCGATCCGCACGACCTGCTCGCACGACTGGACGACACCACCCGCCGCCTCGGCGAGGAACGCTCGGCCGCCGGTACGGGCGGACCGCTGACGGCCCGATGCGTGTACGCGGTGCACGATCCGGTCACCGAGACCTGCGCGATCGCCCGCGCCGGTGATCAGACCGTCCTCGTCGGCCACCCCGGCGGAAGCGGGTAGAGCGGTCTCCTGGAGGAGGCCACCGCGCTGGGCGGGGAAGGGCCGCCGTTCACCGCCGACGAGATCCCCGCGCCACCGGGCAGCACCTTCGTCATGCTCTCCGGCCGGGCCGATCCCGACGACCCGGAGCTGGCCGCGCTGCGCGCCCGGCTGGCCGGTGCGGACCCGCCCCGGCCGCTCAGCGCATCGGACCTCCACGACCTGCCGCTCGACCAGGCGGCCGTCCTCGTCGCCCGTACCCGGGCCCTCGACGCGGAGGACGTCGCGAGCTGGGAGATCACCCCCGCGCTGAACGCCGTCTCCGACGCCCGCCGCCGGGCCGTCCGCCTGCTCCGGGAATGGGGACTGCGGGAGACGGCCTTCGCCGTCGAACTCATCGTCAGCGAACTCGTGACCAACGCGATCCGCCACGGCATCCCACCGATCCACCTGCGGATCATCCGCAACTCCGCGGATCACACGGTGACCTGCGAGATCTCCGACACGGGGACGGCCGCGCCGCATCTGCGCCGGGCCCGCGCGGCCGACGAGGGCGGTCGCGGCATCTTCATCTCCGGGGAGCTGTCCGACCGCTGGGGCGTCCGCTGGACGGAGCGGGGCAAGACGGTCTGGACCGAGACCTCCTACACGCCCTGACCTCCTCCGGGGACCGGCCCCGGACGCCCTCGCCGCGACTCCCTCGCCGCGGTCAGCGTCGTCCGGCGCGCGGCCCGCCGGCTCGCGCGTCCGCGCCGCAAGCGCTCCCCGCGCCGGACTCGTCCCGCGCCCACAGCGAGCGCACATGGCTGAGATGCCGGACCATGCACCCCTCCGCCCCCTTCGCGTCCCCCGCCAGCATCAGGTCGAGCAGCTCCAGATGCTCCTCGGCGGACGGCAGCAGCTCACCGCGCTCGTCCAGCGCCGTCAGCCCGTAGAGCCGGGACCGCTTGCGCAGGTCGCCGACGGTCTCCACCAGGCGCGCGTTGCCCGAGAGCCCGAGCAGGGTGAGATGGAAACGGCGGTCCGACTCCAGGTAGCCGATGAGGTCGTGGGCACGGGCCGCCGCCACGATCTCCTCGGCGATGGGACGGAGCGCCCGCAACTCCTCGCGGTCGGCCGTGAGCGTCACCCGGCCCACGGTCGGCACCTCGATGAGCAGACGGATGTCCGTGTACTGGTCGAGGTCGCGCTCGTCGACCTCCGTGACCCGGAAGCCCTTGTTGCGTACCGGCTCGACCAGGCCCTCGCGGGCGAGGTCGAGCATCGCCTCGCGCACCGGCGTCGCGGAGATGCCGAAGTCCTCGGCCAGGCCCGGCGCCGAGTACACCGCGCCCGGCTGCAGCTCGCCGGAGATCAGAGCCGCCCGCAGAGCGTGCGCCACCTGGTCGCGCAGCCGCTCGCGGGTGGTGATCAGCCGGCTCTGCTTCAGATGCCCCATGTGCCGCTCTCCGATGTCCATGTGACGCGCCGCCCGGCCGCCGGGCGTGGCGCCGCGCCCCCGTACGATTTCACACCGGGAAGCGTCCCGGGAACGGGTCGTCACGCTCACGGAGCGCGGGGCGGTCAGGGCCGGTCCCCGCGCTCCGGAATCTCCAGGGGGCCGGTCGCCGGCCCCTGCAGCACGCGGCCGTCGGACGCCGCGAAGCGAGAGCCGTGGCAGGGGCACTCCCAGGTGTCCTCCAGCTCGTTGAACCCGAGTTCACAGCCCATGTGGGTACAGCGAGGGGGACGGGCGACGAGGTAGTGGCGGGCGACCGAGGCCTGAGCCCTGACGACGTCGGGGTACTCCCTCAGCGGCAGCGTGCGGCGCGGGTCGAAGAGCTCGGTCCAGTCCGGACGCGGCCCCCCGGTCACATGGGCGGCGAGCAGTCGTCCCGCCATCACCCCGTTGCTCATCCCCCAGCCGCCGAACCCCGTGGCCACGAAGACGTGCTGCGTGTCCGGGTGCTCATGGCCGACGTACGGGAGGTGGTCCGCCGACCGCACGTCCTGCGCGGCCCACCGGTACACCGTCCCGGCCCCGCCGAACCCCGGGAAGATCCGGCGCGCCCAGCCCGCGAGCCGTTCGAGACGCTCGCCGGTGTGATCCGTGCCGGGTTCGAAGGCCTCTCCGGTCACGATCAGCAGCCGGTGGCCGTCGTCGTACGGCGCGGTGCGCACCGAGCGGGTGCGGTCCTCCGGCGTGAGATACATGCCATGCGGAGCCTGGGCCGTCGGCACCGGGGCCGCCACCACGAGTTCGCGCCGCACCGTCAGCCTGGTCAGCAGCGAGCTGTGCACCGTCAGCGGGAAATGGGTCGCCACGACGACGTCCCGCGCGTGGACCGTGTGACCGGCCTCGGTGGTGATCCGGCAGTCCGCGTGCTCCCGCAGCTCGGTGACGCGCGTGTGCTCGTGGACCCTGCCGCCGCGGGCGACGAGATCCTCGGCGAGCGCGAGCAGGAAGCGGCGGGGGTGGAAGAGCAGCTGGTCGTCGAGACGTACCGCCGCGGCCACCGGGAAGGGGAGTTCGGTCTCCGTCACGTACGCCGTGTCGAGACCCGCCTCCAGGGCGGCCGCCGCCTCGGAGCGGATCTCGTCGGCGCGCCGGGCGTCGGTGACGTACGTGTAGGCGGGTGCCCGCTCCAGCTCGGCGTCGGCGCCCGTCTCCTCGCAGAGGCGGACGACGTGCTCCAGGGCCTCCTGTTGGGCGCGGGCGTACCGGGCGGCGGCGAGGAAGCCGTGGGTGTCGCGGATCCGGGCGTAGGTGAGGCCGTGCAGCGCGGTCAGCTTCCCGGTGGTGTGACCGGTGACGCCGCCTCCGATGCGGTCGGCCTCCAGGAGCACGACCTCGCGCCCCGCGCGGACGAGCTCGTGCGCGGTGCAGACGCCCGCGATGCCGCCGCCGATGACGACGACGTCGGCCGTGAGGTCCTCGGCGAGAGCAGGACGGTCCGGAGGGGCGGTGCCCCGCATCCAGTACGACGTGCCGAAACTCGCGTCCGCCGGCATCGCGCGCTCCTTCGGGCGGGGGCGGGGACCGTCGGCCCGCGTCTGCCCGCCAGGTTCCGGATCACGCGCGGCCTGGAGCTGCTGCCGGGGGCTACGACTACGACCAGGCTACGGCTTCGGGGCGAGACGCTCGACCGCGACGAGCGCCGCGTCGTCGCCGAGATGGCCGCCCGCGTACGTGCGGAGGTCGTCCCGCAGGCGGCCGAGCAGAGTCGGCGGGTCGTCCCCGACCCAGGCCGCGAGCCGCTCCGTGAGCGGGTAGAAGGCCCGCGACCGGTCGCGGGCCTCGATGACCCCGTCGGTGTAGAGCAGGAGCACGTCGCCGACGTCGAAGGGGAAGGTCGCCACGGTGACGTCGGGGGAGAGCACGTCCGCGAGTCCCAGGGGCGGGCTCGCGTCGGGGGTGTCGAGGGAGACGACCCGCCCCTGCCGCAACAGCAGCGGCGGCGGGTGACCGCAGTTCACGAGCCGTACCACCGGCTCACGGTCGGGGATGTCGAGGACCAGCGCGGTGACGAAGGCCTCGTCGGCGTCGTCGGCCGGCTCGTCGGCGCCGGCCCCGGGCGCCGCCACGGCCTGCGGCGCCTCGGCCGACCCCACGCCCGCCTCCAGATGCCCGACCAGCGCCGGCAGCTCGGTCTCCTGCCGGGCCGTGACCCGGAACGCGCCCAGGACGAGCGACGCCTCGCTGATCGCGTCGAGCCCCTTTCCCCGGGCGTCCCCGATCAGCAGCCGGGTCCCCGTGGCCGTCCGGGCGGCCGCGTAGAGGTCACCGCCCATCTGCGCCTCCTCCTCGGCCGCGAGGTAGACGGACGCGATGTGGAGCGGGCCCGCGCGGTGCGGCAGCGGGCGCAGGACGACGCTCTGCGCGGCCTGGGCGATCGACCGCAGCCGCGACACCCGGATCTCGTCCTGCTCGCGCAGGTAGGCGAAGAACGTGACGATGACCGTGATCAGCACCAGCGCCACGATCTGGTACGTGTGGTTCAGGTCCGTCAGGCTCGTCCGCAGGATCGCCACCAGCGACTGCGCGAGAACGGCGACAGCGCCGACGAACGCCGTCATGCGCGGCCCCGCGAACGAGGCCGTCACCGCCGGCGCGGCGATCAGGAACGGTCCCAGATGCACCTCGGGCGGAGCCAGGACGTCCACCACGGTGACCGCCGCGATCAGCGCGAACGACGCCGTGAGCAGCAGCCGGCCGCCGCGCCGGGAGAGGCGGGGTGCGGCGTCGCGTCGGCGGGCATCCATGGGAAAGGCATACCTCAGGTGATGGGGCATGTCCTGTTGCCGCGCTCCTGGCGCGGCGCGTGCCTCAGGCCCGGTGTGCCGCCGCGTAGTCGGCGAGGGTACGGGCGGCCCGCCAGCCCTGGCCCTCCGCCCTGGTGACGTCCAGGACGACGCGGTGCGCGAGCTGATCCACGGCATACCGGGTCAACGGAGGTTCGGCGCCCGGACGAAGGCGCGCCACGGCCTCGGCCGCCCTCGCGGCCCCGCGGGCCAGCGGCAGAGGCAGGTGATGGATCCGGGCGCGTACGCCGTGGGCCCGCAGGACCGTCCCGATCGCCTCGTCGCGGCGGTACGGCACGGGGTCGGCGATGTTGTACGCGCCCGGGAGCCAGCCGGCGGCGCTCAGGGCCGCGTCGGCCAGGTTCTCGACGGCCGTCAGGCTCAGGACGACGTCGGGACCGGGCAGCAGCACCCGGCCGCCGCGCACGCGCGCGAGGAGGCGGGGCACGAGGTGCGGGTCGCCGGGCCCGTAGACCGCGCGCGGCCGGAGGACCACCGCCCCGGCCGCGAGCGCGAGGGCCTCGCCCGCCGCCTTCGTCCGGCCGTAGGCGTTCAGCTGCCCGCGCACCGGATGGTCCTCGGTGATCCGGTCCCGGCCCGGACCCGGCGCGTACACACTGGCGCTGCTCACCCAGACCACCGGGCGGCCCGCCGCCGCCTCCATGAGCCGGGCGGTGCCGTCGACGTTCACGGCCCGCATCGTCGTCTCGGCCGCCGAACCGGGCACGGGGTCGCCGACCGCCGCCGCGCAGTGCACGACGACGTCGGCCCCGCCGAGGTCGGGCGGTCCGGCCTCGGCGTCCCACCGGACGTGCCGTCCGACCGGCCCGGGCCGGCGCCCCACGCAGAGGACGCCGGCGCCCCGCGCGGCGGCGAGGGTGGCGACATGGGAACCGCAGAAGCCGCTCGCTCCGGTGACGGCGATCGTGATCATGCGGGGTCCTCCGTGAGGGGGCGGGCGGCGGCCGTCGCGCGCACGGTCAGCCGGCGCCAGCCCGGCAGGGCCGCGCGCCGGTCCACACGGGCGTCGAGGACGGTCGGACGGTACGGGGCGAGGGCGGCCAGGACGTCGTCGAGCTGCGCCAGGGCGAGCCGCGCTCCGGGGCAGGCGTGCGGACCGGCACCGAAGACCAGCCGGGCGACGGCGGGCGGGGCGGGCCGGAGGGCGTCCGGTGGTTCGCGGTCGGCTCCCACGGCATGCCGCGCCACCAGCACGAGCCGGTCCCCGGCCTTCACCGGGCAGCCGTCGAGCACGGCGTCGGCGGCCGCCACGCGCGGCAGCAGCGGGGACGGCGCGGTGACGCGCAGCAGCTCGTCGACGAGCGCGGGCCGCAGCCGCTCGTCGGCCGCCTGCTCCCACAGACCGCCGTCGGCACACCACGCGACGGCCCGCGGCACCGCGGCGACGGTGGTGTTGACGGCCGCGACGGCGATCATGGCGCGCAGTGCCTGCGGGGCCGTCGGCTCCCCGGGCCCGTCGGCCAGGAGCGCCTCCAGCCGTGCCGTGGCCCTCGCTGCCGCGCGGGACGACCCCGGCGGCCGGGGGCCGGGCAGGTGGTCGCGGACGGCGGCGGCCGCGGCATCGGCCGCCGCTTCGGCGAGGACCGAGGCGTCGGCGCGGGACCCCAGGAGGGCCCGGACGGTCGCACCGGCGAGTTCCCGGGCCAGCGGGACGAGGTCCACGGGGCGCCCGGCCGCGAGCGGGGCGAGACGGCGGACGAGCACGGCCCGCCACACGGGGCGCAGCCGCTCCACACCGGCGGCGCCCAGGTCCCCGGCGACGGCGCGGCGGGTGTCGCGGTGGTCGCCGCCCTCCTGGTCGAACAGGGTTCCCCCACCGGAGAGTTCGCGTGCGGCGCCCCCGGTCGTGCCGGCGGCCGCACGGTCCAGCGGGATCCTGGTGAGGGCCTCGCGGTACGGCTCCGTACCGCTCACCAGCACCGCCCGCCCGAGCCGCGTCACCGCCCTCCGGCGGACCACCCCGAGCAGGGCGAACAGCAGAGGGTGCGCCCGCACGTACACCTGCCGGTCGCGCCGTCGCGCCCGCCGCAGAGCGGCAGTACCGCCCGACACCGGACAGCCTCCGGACTCCGCCCCGTCCGGCCTCGGACAGGCTCCGGACGCCGCCCCGCCGGACGCCCTGGCGAGCACGTCGCCCGGCGCGGCCTGCGGGGCAGTCGCCGGTCGGGGCGACGCGTCGGTCCCGGACGCCGCCCGCACCCCCGCCCGCCCGACCGCCGTCGCGCCGGTCCCGGGCGCCGCACCGGTGTCCGGACCGGCCGTACCCCTCGCCGCCGTCATCGGACCGGCTCCGCCGGACGTTCCGCCGCCAGCCTGGCCGTCGCCGCGCGGTCCGGCTTCAACGAGCGGCCGGACAGCGGAATGTCGGCGAGGAGGAGGGCGTCCGGGCGGGCGGTGCCCATGCGCCGCAGCGGTCCCGCCAGCGCCGCCCGGACATCGGCGCGGTCGGCCTCGCGGCGCGGCTGGACCACGGCGACCAGGCGCTCGTCGCCGTCACCGGCCGGGACGCCCACCAGGAGGGCGATTTCGACACCGGGCACGTGCAGCGCCGGCTCGTAGAGACCCGGGTAGATGTTCTCCGCCCCCCTCAGGACCATGTCCTTGCAGCGCCCCGCGAGCACGATCCGGCCTCGCGCGTCGAGCAGCCCCCGGTCGCCGGTACGGACCCAGGGGTCGGGCTCCTCGCCGAGGTAGCGGTCCCGGGCCCCCGGCCCGGACAGCAGCAGCTCGCCGTCCGGCCCGGTCCGCGCCGTCACTCCGGGCAGCGGCGCGCCCACCAGATCGCCGTCGTCAGGGAACGCCGCCTTCTCCGCCTGCTCGACGGCGGCGGCCGGGAACAGCTCGGTCAGCGCGTACACCCCCCACGCCTCGTCCGCCCCGGCGTGCCGTACCCGCGTGAGCAGCTCGGCGCTCGCCGGCGCGGAACCGGTGTACACGCGGCCGCCGAAGCGCGCGTCCGCGGCCAGCGCCGCCCTCAGCTGAGGTGGTGTCAGATAGGTGGCCTGCGGGGCGAGCCGGCGCATCTGGCGGGCCAGCACGCGCGGTGACCGCGCGGGCAGCGCGACCGGCGCGCCGCTCGCGAGCGACGGCACGAGGACGAAGAACGTACCGCCGAGCACGGGAAGCCCCGGCTTCGGACGGACGAGATCGGTGACCGTCGCCATGCCGGCGGCGAGCGACGCACGCGTGTGCACCACCGCGCGCGGGCGCGAGGTCGTGCCCGAGGTGAAGACGATCACCGCGTCCCCGTCCTCGTCCACCGGACGCGGCAGGACCGACGTCCCGGACACCGCCTCCAACGCCGGTGCGCACCCCGGCAGCCGGCGTCCGACCGTGGCCACCGGCCCGCCCAGCTCCGCGAGGTCCGGAAGCGCGAGCCGGGCCCGGCGGGCGATCGGCCGCGCCCAGCCGGCGACCGCCTGGGCGGCCGCGTCGGCGAGCACCACGGACGGGCGGGCCAGCGCGAGGCGGGCCCGCAGCACGTCGGGGCCGGCGCCCGGGTCGAGCACGGCCGCCCGCAGCCCGAGCCGGTGCACGGCCAGCATCACGGCGAGCGCGCGCGGCCCGGGCCGTACGGCGACCCCGACCGTGTCGCCGCGCCGCAGACCCCGCGCGTGCAGCGCGGAGGCGTACCGGTCAGCGAGGCCGGCGAGCTCCCCGCAGGTGGCCTTCGTCCGGACGGCGCCGGACCGGGTCGTGCCGAGCACGGCCGGGCGGCCGGGGTCCGACCGCAGCGAGTGGGCGAGAGCGTCGAGCATCAGCGAGGGTCCTCCCCGTGCCGCCCGGGTCCTCTGTCCAGGTACCAGCGGGCGGTTCCGACGATTCCGTACGCGCGCAGGCGACGGGTGGAGTTCTCCACGACCATGTCGCGGGCGTGCACGATGGCCGTGGTGCGCCGCCGCACCCGGTTCAGGAAGAGCCGGTCGGTGGGGGAGGGGCGGCGCGGCATCCCTCCGACGGCCTCGTACAGCCGCGCGGTGATGGCCATGTTGTTGCCCGCGTGCATCCGGTACGGCGCGAGAAAGCCGTGCCGCCGCCGGTGGGCGGGCCGTATCCGGCCGAAGAACGCGGCGACGCGGACGAGGGTACGGAACAGGGCGCGCCCCACCGGCCCGTGTTCGTCCCTGCGGGCGTCGATCCGGCCGCACACCAGCCCCGCGCCTCCGCGCAGCGCGGCCCGGGCGGCGGCCGTCCAGCCGGGGTGGGGAAGGCAGTCGGCGTCCGTACGGGCCAGCAGCGCGGCCCCGTGCCCGATCGCGTACCGGAACCCGGTGTCCACGGCGCACCCCACGCCCTTGTCCCGCTCGTCGAGCACATGGACGGGGAACGGCGCCCGCCGCGCGAACGCGCGGGCGATGGCCGCGGTCTCGTCCTCCGACGCGTTGTCCACCACGACCAGCTGGAAGTCGCGGTCGGACTGGGCCGCGAGCGCGTCGAGCGTGGCGCCGATGCGCGCGGCCTCCTGGTGGGCGGGCACCACGACCCACAGTGCGTCGTTCACGCCTTCTCCCAGACCATCGTCATGATGCTGACGCCGCCGCCGAGGCCGACGAACAGCACCCGGTCGCCGCTGCGCAGCCCGTCCTGGACCCGGTCGAGCTGGACCCCCAGCGTCGCGCTCGCGATGTTCCCGAGCTCGGGGACGGTGACGACGAGCCGGTCCTCCGGAACGCCGGTGATCTCCACGAACCGCTCCAGGTACGGCACGGTGACCTGGTGGACCAGGACGTACCGGAAGTGGCGCCACTCGAGCCCCGTACGGTGCAGCACCCTATCGACGACCGAGGTGCCCACCTTCTCGAACACCTCGCGCAGCTCGCTGCCGTCTCCCCGGAAGTAGGTGTGCTCGTCGCCGCGCGGATGCTGCGAGCCGCCGCCGAATATCCCGCCCACCGGCCAGTGTTCGGAGTGCGTCTCGGTGTCCACGTCGAGGATCCCGCCGCGGTCCACCGCCTCCAGGACCACCGCGGCGCCCGCGTCGCCGAACGTGTAGCCGGCGAACCCGTCCCGGAACTGGGCCGGGTCCGACGGGTCGTGGCGCACGGCACGGCTCGGCGTCTCACCGGTGACGACGAGGGCCCGCCGGGCCCGCCCGGCCAGGATCATGCCCCGGGCCAGGTCGATGCCGTTGACGAAGCTGTTGCAGGCGTTGGTGACGTCCAACGCATGGGCCCTGGAGCCCAGTTCGGCCTGAACGATGTGCGCGGTGGCCGGTTCGACCATGTCACGCGTGGCGGAGGCGAAGACCAGCAGATCGATGTCCTGCGGCTCGGCCCCGGCCCGCGCGAGGGCCTGCCGGGCGGCCCCCACCGCCAGCGTGGAGGCGTACTCGCCCGGCCCCGCCACACGCCGGGTCACGATCCCGGTGGCCCGCTCGAACACCCCGGCGGGCAGCGCCATCCCACTGCCGGCCATGACCCGCTGCCGCAGCCGCTCCGAATCCATGACCCGATCGGGCAGGCACGCGCCGACCCCGGTGATCCCGATACGGAGGGGGCCGTCCGCGACGGCCTGATGACTGTTCATACGCCGGAGGCTACGAAGGACGGCGGCCCCCCGGCCTGAGTGTCCGTACTCAACCTTCCTGAGGCAAAGACCCGTCCCGGGGGCGGGCCGGCCCTGCCGATACGGTGGGCGGAAGATCGTCCGGCGGAAGGTGACGGGAACATGCGACTCATTCAGGCCCCCGGCGTGACGGAGCCCCCGCGATGACGGCGGGGTCCTCCGGGGCGCCCGGCGGAACCCCGGCGACGGACGCGGCCGGCGCTCCGCACGTTCTGGTACGCACGGAGGGGCGGGCCGGGTTCCTCACCCTGAACCGGCCCCGGGCCATCAACGCGCTCACCCACCCGATGGTGCTCCGCATGGAGGAGGCGCTGACCGCCTGGGAGCACGATCCTGCCGTCGAGACCGTCGTCGTCCAGGGGGCCGGAGAGCGCGGGCTGTGCGCGGGCGGCGACATCCGGGCCATCCACGAGGACGCCCGCTCGGGCGGCACCGCCACCCTCGGCTTCTGGCGCGACGAGTACCGGCTCAACGCCCTCATCGCCCGCTACCCCAAGCCCTACGTCGCCTTCATGGACGGCATCGTGATGGGCGGCGGAGTCGGCGTCTCGGCCCACGGCTCCGTCCGCGTCGTCACCGAACGGTCCCGTGTCGCGATGCCCGAGACGGGCATCGGCTTCGCCCCCGACGTCGGCGGCACCCACCTGCTGGGCCGGGCGCCCGGCGAGCTGGGCACGCACCTCGCCCTGACCGGCGCACAGGCCGACGCCGCCGACGCCCTCCTCACCGGCCTCGCCGACCATTTCGTACCCTCCCAGGACCTGCCCCGCCTGGCCGACGAGCTCACCAGGGCGCCGGCGCACGAGGTGGTGCCCCGGTTCGCGCGGACGGCCCCGCCCGGCCGACTGGCCGCCGCACGCGACTGGATCGACGCCTGTTACGCGGCCGACACCGTGGAGGAGATCGTCGACCGGCTCCTCGACCACGGGACCCCCGAGGCGAAGGAGACCGCCACCGTCCTCCTCACCAGGTCGCCGACCGCTCTGAAGGTCACCCTCGCGGCGGTCCGCCGAGCCCGGACCCTGGACTCCCTGGAGGCCGTCCTCGACATGGAGTTCGGGCTCTCCCGCACCGCCCTCTCCTCCGCCGACCTCGTCGAGGGCATCCGCGCCCAGGTCGTCGACAAGGACCGCGACCCGCGCTGGACACCGCCCACGCTCGCCGAGGTGACGGACGCCGACGTGGCACGGTACTTCGCCCGGCCGGGCGACCCGCGAAAACTCCGGTGACGCGACCGGGCTCCCTTCCCTAGACTCACCGCACGGCCGCCGGGATCACGGCGCGCGCCGACGACCGAAGAGGGGAGCCCGACCGTGTGTCGCCACACCGCTGTCGTCGTGCCCCGGTCCCGGTACGACGTGATCCTGATGTCTCCCCCTGCCCGGTGCCGGCTGCGCGGCCGCCACCGGAAGCCCGTGACGAACGCCTGACCCCTCCTCACCTCCGAGGAGCCTCCGGGCCACTCGGCCGGCACACCCGCGAACGCCTGGCACGGACCTCTCACGACGCCCTCGGGACCCAAGAGCCCCGGGACGTGAAGTCCGTCCGCCCGCACGCCTCGTGCCGTCCTGTGGGGTCATGCTCCGCCCGCCTCCGGGCCGCTTCGTCCGGGAATCGCGCCGCCCTTTCTCGTACCCACCGAAAGGTCCGGGCCGTGCGTACCCACCTTCCCCGCCACCTCACCACCTCCCTGAACCGCGTCCGCAACCTGGGCATCCTCGCCCACGTCGACGCCGGCAAGACCACGGTCACCGAGCGGATGCTCTACCTCACCGGCGCCACCCACAAGCGCGGCGAGGTCCACGACGGCACCACCGTCACCGACTTCGACGCGCAGGAACGCGACCGCGGCATCACCATCTTCGCGGCGGCGGTCAGCTGTGACTGGGACGACCATCGGATCAACCTCATCGACACACCCGGACACGTCGACTTCTCCGACGAGGTGGAACGCTCGCTGCGCGTCCTCGACGGCGCGATCGCGGTCTTCGACGCCGTCGCCGGGGTCGAACCGCAGAGCGAGACCGTCTGGCGCCAGGCCGACCGGCACGGCGTCCCGCGGATCGCCTTCGTCAACAAGCTGGACCGCGCGGGTGCCGACCTCGACACGGCCGTGGCGTCGATCCGGGACCGCCTGCACACCGTGCCGCTCGTCGTCCAGCTGCCGATCGGCCGCGAGGACGCGTTCACCGGCGTGGTCGACCTCGTGCGCATGCGCGCCCTCGTCTGGGCCGCCGGCGCCGACACGTACACCGAGGGCCCCGTGCCCGAGGCGCTCGTGGACGAGGCACGGCGCCGGCGTCGCGCGCTCGAAGAGGCGGTCGCGGAACTCCACCCGGCCGCGCTCGAGGAGTTCTGCGCCGTGTCCTCGCTCGGCGCGGAGACCCTCACGGCCGCGCTGCGCGACCTGACCCGGACCGGGGACGCCGTGGTCGTGCTGTGCGGCTCGGCGTACCGCAACCGCGGGACGGAGCCGCTGCTCGACGCCGTCGTCTCCTACCTTCCCTCTCCCCTGGACGTACCGCCCGTACGCGGCACGGCGGACGGCGCGGAGCAGGAGCGGGCCGCCGACCCGGAGGAACCGTTCGCCGCGCTCGTCTTCAAGGTCAACTCCACCGCCACCGGGCGGCTCACCTACCTCCGCGTCTACGCGGGGACCATCGGAAAGGGGGATGTCGTGCTCGATGTCGCGGCCCGGCGCACGGAGCGGATCGGCCGGATCCTGCGCGTGCAGGCCGACCGGAACACGGAGGTGGACCGGGCCGTGGCCGGGGACATCGTCGCGGTCGTCGGCGTGAAGGAGGCGCGCGCGGGCGCGACGCTCTGCGCGCCCTCGGCCCCGCTGCTCCTCGAACCGCCCACGGTGGCGGACCCCGTCGTCTCCGTCGCGGTCGAGGCGCGCCGGAGCCTCGACACCGACCGGCTGGCGACGGCACTGGCCCGGCTCGTCGAGGAGGACCCCTCGCTGACCGTCAGGACCGACCCCGAGACCGGGCAGACCGTGCTCTCGGGCATGGGAGAACTCCATCTGGAGGTGGCCGTGGAGAAGATCCGCCTGGCCCAGGGCCTGGAGATCGCCGTCGGCAGACCGCAGGTGGCCTACCGGGAGACGGTCGTCCGCGGGGTCTCCGGACTGGTGTACAGGCACGTCAAGCAGGACGGCGGCGCGGGGCAGTTCGCCCACGTCGTCCTCGACGTCGAACCACTCGACGCCGAGGAGCCGGGCACGGGGGAGTTGGCCTTCACCTCCACCGTGACCGGCGGCCGCTTGCCGCAGGAGTACGTCCGCGCGGTCGAGGCCGGCTGTCGGGACGCCCTCGCGGAGGGCCCCCTCGGCGGCCATCCGGTCACCGGTGTGCGGGTGACGCTCACGGACGGCGCGACCCACTCCAAGGACTCCTCGGAGATGGCGTTCCGTACGGCGGGCCGCTTCGCGCTCCGTGAGGCGCTGCGGTCCAGTGCGATGACGCTCCTGGAGCCGGTGGTCGAGGTGACGGTCACGGTGCCCGACAGCGCCGTGGGCGGCGTGCTCGGTGACCTGGCGGCCCGCCGGGGCCGGGTCTCCGGCTCGACGGCGCGCGCCGGGACGGCGGTCCTCACGGCGACGGTGCCGCTGGCCGAGCTGTTCGGCTACGCGTCCCGGCTGCGCAGCCGAACCCAGGGCCGGGGCACGTTCACCACCCGGCCCACGGGTTACGCACCCGCACCGGCCACGGTGGCCGGCACGAGGACCCGATAGCGGCCGACGGGCCCGCCCCCGGCCGGGGGCGGGCCCGTCCGGCTCGCTCACCGTGCCGCACCTATGATCATTCCGGTGAACGGAGGGGTGGGATGACGACATCGAACGGGTCCGCGCGGTCGCGCCGCAGGCAGCAGCGCCAGGACAAGGAAGAGGGCTGCTGCGCAGGGGCCTTCGACTACTGCACCTCCTGGTGCGCGATGCACTGCCCCCAGATGGCGCTGGTGCTGCTGCCGACCCTGATCGCGGCGCTGCTGCGCCCCGCGTCCGGTCGGCGTGCGACGGCCGACCGGCCGCAGGGCCGGGTGGCCGGAGCGCTGCACGCGGGCGTCCAGCACTACCGGGAGGAGATCAGTCCGACCCACCCGCCGTGCTGCCCGTACACGCCGAGCTGTTCCACGTACGCGGTCACGGCACTGCGCCGTCACGGCGCGCTCCGGGGCGGGCGGCTGACGGTGGCGCGACTGCTCCGCTGTCGCCCGGCGGCGGCCCGTCGCCGCGGCTTCACGGATCCCGTCCCCGACTGAGAACCCGGGCCCGCGGCCCACGCCGAGCGGAACCACCCGCCAACCGGACCGAACCGCGGGTGCGGGTCCACGCGCCAACCGGACCGACCCGCGCGTGCGGGTCCACGCGCCTGCGGAACCCCCGGGCCGCCCGCATGCCGCCCGCCCGCAGGCCTCGGTGCCGCCGGGTGGCGCAGTCACGCGGACCCCGGTGCCGCCGGGTGGCGCAGATCCCGCAGGCCTCCGCCCCGCCGGGTGGCGCAGTCCCGCGTCCCCCGGGCGGGGCCCGCGGGATAATGGGGGCTGCGACGCTGGAGGTGTCTGTGACCAGCACGGTCGGTCCGGCCCGGGGCGCCGGAGCTGTGGACACCGCACTCACCGAGACGGTCCGCCGCACCGGGGCCTCCGTCGGCGGCGTCTACCTCCTCGGCCCGGACCCCCAGGTCCTCTGCCTGGACGCGCTCTGCGGCGCCCCGGCCGAGTTCGCCGCCCCCTGGACGAGGGTGCCGCTCGCCTCGCCCGCCCCGGTGGCCGACGCGGTACGCGAGGACCGCCTGGTCTGGGTCGCCGGCCAGCAGGAGATGGCCCGCTCCTATCCACGGACGGCGATGGCCCTCCCGTACCCCCTCGCCCTCGCCGCCGCACCGATCACCGGCACACGGCGCTGGGGCACGCTGCTGCTGTTGTGGCCCGCCGCCCGCCCGCCGCGGCTGACCCGGCGGGAACACGGTTACGTCTTCTCCTGCTGCCGTCGCCTGGCCCGCCTCATGGACGAGGCCGCCGGGTCGGGAAAGCCCTACGTCCCGGATGACCGGCCCCGCGAAGTACCGCTCGACACCCGCCGCCCCGCCACGACGCCCGCCCAGGTGGCCGCCGACTTCGCCGAGCGCCTGCCCGGCGGCAGCTGCGCCCTGGACCTGGAAGGACACATCACCTTCCTCAGCTCGGGCGGCGCCGAACTGCTCGGCCGCGATGCCGCCACCGTGCTCGGCACGCTGCCGTGGGTCTCCCTGCCCTGGCTCGACGACCCCACCTACGAGGACCGCTACCGCGCCGCCGTGATCAGCCGCGAACCCGTCTCCTTCACGGCCTGCCGTCCGCCCGACACCTGGCTGGACTTCCACCTCTACCCCGACGCCGGCGGCGTCAGCGTCCGGATCGTCCCCACCGGCGCCCCCTATCCGCCCGTTCCCGCGCCCGGGGCGGCCCCCGGCGCGTCCTCCCCCGCCCGCGCGGGGGAGCTCTACCAGCTCATGCACCTGGCCGCCGCCCTGACCGAGGTCGTCGGGGTGCAGGACGTCGTCGATCTGATCGCCGACCAGATCATGCCCGCCTTCGGAGCCCAGGGCCTGATCCTGTCCACGGTCGACTCCGGCCGCCTGCGGATCACGGGACACCGCGGCTACTCCGGCGCGTTCGTCGAACGTTTCGACGCGCTGCCGCTCGGCACCGCGCTCACCCCCGCGGGCCAGGCGCTCGCCAGCGGTATCCCCTCGTTCTTCGCCGACCTGGAGGAGCTGCGGCGGATCTACCCCGAAGGACTGCCGAACAGCACCAAGCAGGCCTGGGCCTTCCTGCCCCTGATCATCTCCGGCCGGTCCGTCGGCCTCTGTCTGTTCTCCTACGACCAGCCCCACACGTTCCCGCGCGAGGAACGCGCGGTCATGACCTCGCTCGCCGGACTCATCGCGCAGGCCCTCGACCGGGCGCGTCTCTACGACACGAAGAAGCAGCTCGCACACGGCCTCCAGGAGGCCCTCCTGCCCCACGGCCTCCCCACCGTGCCCGGACTGGACGTCGCCGCCCGCTATCTGCCCGCCACCCGCGGCATGGACATCGGCGGCGACTTCTACGACCTGATCCGGCTCGGCGACACCGCCGTCGCGGCCGTCATCGGCGACGTCCAGGGCCACAACGTCGCCGCCGCCGCGCTGATGGGCCAGGTCCGCACCGGGGTCCACGCCCACGCGACCCTCGGCGAGGCGCCCGACCAGGTCCTCTCCGCCACCAACCGGCTGCTCGTCGACCTCGACCCCGGCCTCTTCACCAGCTGCCTGTACGTCCACGTCGACTTCGTCGGCCGCCGGGTGCGCCTCGCAAGCGCGGGACATCCGCCGCCCCTGCTGCGCCACCCCGACGGCCGGACCGCGCCGCTGGACATGTCACCGGGCCCGCTGCTCGGCATCGACCCGGAGGCCACCTACCCCGTCACCGAGTTCCCGCTCGTCGCCGGGCAGTTGCTCCTCCTCTACACCGACGGACTCGTCGAGACACCGGGAACCGACGTCGACGACTCCCTCGCCGAGCTCGCCGGCCATCTCGCCGACGCCGACGACCGGGACCTGAGCCTCCTCATCGACACTCTCCTGGCGCGGATCCGCCCCGCCGCCCGGCGTACGGACGACATCGCCCTGCTCGCGCTGAGGAGTTCGGAGACCGAAGGCCGGACCTCCGTGTAGCGCGCCGGATCCGCGGGACCGGTCGCTTCAGTCCCGGGGCGGGGCCACGAGGGTGGGGGACTGGTTCGCGCGCCGCAGGGCGTCGGCGACGAAGCCGTCGGCCTTCAGCTCCTCGACGAGGTCCGTGAGGAAGCGCACCGTGCCGGGGCGCCGCGCCGGAGTCGTCCCGACGGCCTGGCGGATCTCCATGAACCTGTCCTCGACCAGCCGGACGTCGGGGTGCGCGGCGACGTACGCGGTCATCGGCTGCCGGATCCCGGCCGCGACCTCCAGGCCCTGCGCGCGGAAGGTGTCGACGCCCTCCTCGCCGCGTACGACCGTCGCGTGCCGCAGCGTGCGCGTGAGGTACAGGTCGTACGCGGAGCCGCGCTTCACACCGATCCGTACCCCCTCCCGGTCGACGTCGGCGGACGTGGCGAACCCGGAGCCCGTGGGCACGGCGAAGACCCCCTCGATCAGGACGTACGGGGAGGTGAAGGCGACCTCGGCCTCGCGCGCCGGCTCGACGGCGAGGAAGCAGACGTCCGCGCGGCCCGTGGTCATCGCCTCGTACGAACTGCGGGCCGCGTCGAAGCAGACGAACTCGACGGGCAGGCCCAGGCGCCCGGCGATCTCCCGGGCGATGTCGACGGTGACCCCGCCTGGGGCGTCGGGAGTGCCGTGCGCCAGGACCGGATTGCCGAGGTTGATCGAGGCCCGCAGCGCGCCGGTCGGCGCGAGATCCCGGGCGATGTCCGCGGTCGCAGTCGTCATGCGCCGGAGTCTAGGACAGCCGTTCGGCCGACGTCGGTCCTCCGCTCGGGGCCCGGGACCTGCGCACCATGGCTAGGGGCGCGGCCAGGGGCGTCCCTCCAGGTGCTCGATGTCGCTGTTGAAGCGCCGGAGGTACGCGGCGAAGTCGGCGACCTCGTCGGCCGTCCAGTTCTCCAGGACCCGCTCCAGGCCCTGGACGTTCGCGCCGCGGTCGGCCTCCAGCCGCCGCCGGCCCTCGGCGGTGATGCTGAACTTGCGGGCGATGCCGCCGTCGGGGTCCGGGATGCGCTCGACGACCCCGGCCTTCAGCATCGCGGTGGTCTGCCGGTGGAGCGTGGAGGCGTCCAGGCCGAAGGCCTCGCTGAGCTGCCCGATGGACAGCGGCCCGTCGATCTCGATGCGGCTGAGCAGCACATAGGCGCTCCGGTCGAGCCGCCCCTCGGCGCCGCGCGCCCGGGGGTCGAACAGATGCGAGTGGCGCCCGACGAGCATGGTCTCGAACTCGATCAGGTGCGTGGGCTTTTCCATGTGCCCCATCCTCCCAATCCCGCGCCGCGCCCGTTCGCGGGGGAGCAGGCGCATGCATCGTACAGTCAATGTGTATGCTGCAATTCTTATGCATCATGCAATTCGCTGATGCGCGGCACCCGCCCCCGCCCCCAGGGAGAACCTCGTGACCAGCTCCAAGACCGACGCGCGCCCCCGCGGCGTCGTCGGCGTCCTCGCCTTCGCGGGCATCGTGGCCGCGCTCACGCAGACGCTGGTGGTGCCGCTCCTGGGCGACCTGCCCAAGCTCTTCGAGACCACCGCGTCCAATGCCTCCTGGGTGGTCACGGCCACTCTGCTCTCGGCGGCGGTGGCCACGCCGGTCGCCGGACGGCTGGGCGACATGTACGGCAAGCGGCGCATGCTGCTTCTGTCCCTCGCGCCCCTGGTGGTGGGCTCGGTGGTCTGCGCCCTGTCCTCCTCGGTCGTGCCGATGATCGTGGGCCGCGGTCTCCAGGGCCTCGGCATGGGCGTGGTACCGCTCGGCATCAGCCTGCTGCGCGATGTGCTGCCGGCCGACCGGCTGGGCGCCTCCATCGCCCTGATCAGCGCCTCCATGGGCGTGGGCGGCGCTCTCGGGCTGCCCTTCTCCGCCGCCGTCGCCGAGAACGCCAGCTGGCGCGTGCTGTTCTGGGTCGTGGCGGCGCTGGCCGCCGTGGTCGGCGTCCTCGTCCGGCTGCGTGTTCCCGCGGGCCGCACCGCGCCGGACGCGGGCCGGTTCGACGTGCCCGGCGCGGTCGGCCTCGGCGGCGCCCTGGTCTGTCTGCTGCTCGCCGTCTCCAAGGGCTCCGACTGGGGCTGGACGAGCGGCACGACGCTCGGGCTCTTCGGCGCCTCGGCCGCCGCGGTGCTGCTGTGGGGCTGGTGGGAACTGCGCACCGCGGAACCTCTGGTGGACCTCCGCGTCACCGCCCGTCCGCTCGTCCTGATGACCAACGCGGCCTCGGTGCTGGTCGGTTTCGCGATGTACGCCCAGTCCCTCGTCGTGCCCCAGCTGCTCCAGCTCCCCGAGGCCACCGGGTACGGACTCGGGCAGTCCATGCTCGCGATGGGGCTCTGGATGGCCCCGGCCGGACTGATGATGATGGTCCTCGCGCCCCTCGGCGCCAAGCTCACCGCCGCTCGCGGCCCCAAGATCACCCTCGGCGTCGGCAGTCTCGTCATCGCCCTCGGGTACGGGTCCGCCCTGCCGCTCATGGGCTCGACCGTCGGCCTGCTCGTCGTGACCCTCGTCTGCAACACGGGCGTGGGCCTGGCGTACGGTGCGATGCCCGCCCTCATCATGGGGGCCGTGCCCCGGTCCGAGACCGCGTCGGCCAACAGCTTCAACACGCTGATGCGTTCGATCGGCAGCTCCGTCTCCGCGGCGGTGACGGGCGTGGTCCTGGCCCAGATGACCACGGACTTCGCCGGCCATCTCCTGCCCTCCGAGGGTGCCTTCCGTGCCGCCCTCCTCATCGGCAGCGGCGTGGCGCTCGCCGCCGCGGTCGTCGCCTTCCTCATCCCTGCCGGACCGGCGGCCGAGTCCGAAGGGGCCGGCGAGGCCGAGGCCTCGCCGCACGTCCCGTCCGGGGCGCCCGCCTGACGGACGGCCTGACTGACGGTCTGCCTGCCTGACGGACGGACGGACGGGCGGACGGCCTGCCTGACGGACCGCCGACCGCCACCCTTCACCGCGCCGTCATCGGCCGGTCCTCCTCGCGACAGCGGGGTTCGAGAGAACTGATCTGGGCATGCCAATCGAGCAACCCCTCACATCACCTCTCGCGCCCCGCACGGCGGTCCCTCAGGAGGACGCAGTTGAAGACGAGTTCGTGGACCCGCAGGGTCACGGTCACCCTCGGCAGCAGCATCGCGCTGGTCGTCGCGGTCTCGGGCAGCGCGTTCGCCGCGCCGCCCCCGCCGCTGCCCGCCAACGCCGACGGGCTCGACCGGACGTTCCAGCCCGCGTACGACTACGACACGGACGGCTGCTACTCCTCGGCGGCCATCGGCCCCGACGGCACGGTCAACCCGGGACTCAAGCCCACGGGCGCCCTCAACGGCTCGTGCCGGGACGCCTGGGACCTGGACAACACCAACGGCTACTCCCGCTCCAAGTGCAACAACGGCTGGTGCGCCGTCCTCTACGGGCTCTACTTCGAGAAGGACCAGGCGATCCCCGGCATCTCCCTCGGCGGCCACCGCCACGACTGGGAGCACGTCGTGGTCTGGATCCAGGACAACCAGGCCAAGTACGTCTCCACCTCCGCGCACGGGGATTTCAACACGTACGGCCGCGACCAGATCCGCTGGGACGGGACGCACCCCAAGATCGTGTACCACAAGGACGGTGTGAGCACCCACTGCTTCCGCCCCGCCAACTCGAACGACGAGCCGCCGGAGAACCACAAGGGACAGTGGCAGTTCCCGGCCCTCGTCGGCTGGAACGGCTACCCCGCGGGCGTCCGCGACAAGCTGGTCCAGACGGACTTCGGCAGCGCCCACTTCGGCCTGAAGGACGGAAGCTTCGCCCCGCACCTGGCCGAGGCGAAGCCGGCCGGCATCCCGTTCGACCCGTACGCCTGAGCGGAGCCCCCGCCCGCCGCGCCGCCCCCGACGACGCCTCAGTCCACGGGGACGGCGCGGGTGGGCACGTCCAGACTCTGGTGCCCGCCGCTGGCGAGCATGCGGACGTTGCCGTCCTCGTCGATCTCGGCCTGCACGATGCCCGTCTCGTCGGAGTACACGGGGTGCCCGCCCGCCCCCTTACGGTCCGTGCGGGTGACGACGATGGAGTCACCCGACGTCGGGAAGGTCAGCTCGAACCGCTCGGCATGCTGCATGCGCCTGTTTATACCGACACCTGACGCCGAATCGGCGGTCCACGGGGCGCCGGGGACCGGACCGGCGGCGGAATCCGATCATTCGGCGGCGCGCACGCCCAGGTCGAACCGTACGCCGGTCAGCCTCTCCGACACCTCCCACAGCCGACGGCCGATCGCGGGATCGGCCGCTTCGGGGGAGAGCCGTACGAGGGCCGGCCCGCCGCGCATCTCGCCCCGTCCGTCCGGCCCGAAGAACTGTCCGCCCTCGACCCCGGGGGCGGTCGCCGCGTAGAGCTGGGGCAGCGCGCCGCGGTCGGGCGCCTGGGCGAAGGGCTTGAGCAGATGGCCGAAGAGCAGGCGCACCATGGCCACCGGCGCCCCCGTCTGCAGGTTGGTCGCGCTGTAGCCGGGATGGGCGAGCAGGCTGCGGACCGGGCTGCCTGCCGCGGTCAGCCGACGGTGCAGCTCGTGCCCGAAGACCGCGTTGGCCAGCTTCGACTGGTCGTAGAAGGGCATCGGCGCGTAACCCCGCTCGCCGTCCAGGTCGTCGAAGCGGAGCCGGCCCTTGCGGTGGTTGAGTGAACTCACCGTGACCACGCGCGGGTCGTCCCCGGCGGACAGCAGGTCGAACAGCAGCCCGGTCAGCGCGAAGTGGCCGAGATGGTTGGCGGCGAACTGCAGCTCGTGCCCCTGAGCGCTCAGTGTGCGGGGTGGTGCCATCACGCCCGCGTTGTTGATGAGCACGTCGACGCGTGCGTGCTCCGAGCGCAGCCCCTCGGCGAAGGCGCGGACCGAGTCGAGATCGGCCAGGTCCAGGTGGCGTACGTCGAGTCGGGCCTCCGGATGCCGGGCGGTGATCTCCTCGGCGGCCCTGCGGCCCCTGGCCTCGTCGCGTACCGCGAGGACCACGCGCCCGCCCCGGCGGGCGAGCGCCCGCGAAGTCGCCAGACCCAAGCCGCTGTTGGCTCCGGTGACGACGTACACCCAACCCGTCCCGTCCGGAATCCGCTCCGCGGTCCACTCCCGCATCGCCTGCCGGGTCCCCTGCCGCGTCTTCCTCTGATTGTCCGTCATGCGGCACACGTTGCCCCTCGTGGCACCAAGTGTCAAGGCGCGCCTGAATGTCATGAGGGGCATGAGGTGTAGGCTGGGTTCCGTGAGTCCGAGCCCTGAACTGACCCTGGCCGAGCGCAAACGACTGCTCGTCTCGAACGAGTTGACCGAAGCCGCCCTGCAACTCCTCGCCGTGAAGGGGTTCGACGCGGTCACCGTCGACGAGATCGTGGCCACCGCCGGCGTGTCCAAGCGGACGTTCTTCCGCTACTTCGCGTCCAAGGAGGACGTCGTCGTACAGTTCCTGGCCGACATGGGGACGGGCATCCGCGACGAACTGGCCGCCCGTCCCGCAGGCGAACCGCCCTCGGTCGCCCTCCGCCACGCCATGCGCGTGCCCATCGACGCCTGCACCGACCACCCCGACCACACCGAAAGGGCCCTGCGCGTCGTACGGCTGATCCTGCGCACGCCCGCCCTGCACGCCCGCTTCCTGGAGCGACGGCTGCGCTGGAGCGACGCTCTCGCGGCGGAGCTGACACGCCGTCTGAAGCTCGACCCCGCCGACCTGTACCCGCGACTCGCCGCCGGAATGGCGCTCACCGCCTTCGACGCGACCCTCGACCGCTGGAGCGCCGGGGACGGCGCCGAAGGCGGCACGGACGACCCTGCCGAGCTCATCGAGCAGGCCTTCGCCCTCCTCGCCCCGGCCTTGGACGGTCATACCCCCTTGGCATAATCCAGTCATGCGCAAGGGTGAGCCGATCCGTTACGTTCCCGACCGGGCGATGGTCGTGATCCCCCCGGGTGACCCGGAGACATCGACGGCCGTCGCGGTCTTCGACGACTCCGTGACAGCGCTGCGCACCTTCGTCCTCGGCCACCTCGAGCAGCGCGACGCCCGCGTCCCGGCTTCCGGGGGCGGCGTAAAGGCCGACGCCCTGATACCCGTCGTCGTGAACCTCGTTCCGCGCCCCGACAACACCCACAACTCCCGTGCGATCTCCGTGGCGGCGCCCGAGTCCCAGGGAGGCTCGGCCGTCGAGCGGCACATGGGCTATCTGTACGACAGCTTCCTCCACTTCCAGGGGGAGGACCTGCACCGTCTCGCCGAAGCCTCGCCCGCGCCGGTCGGCTGCCACGGCTGGATAGCCCTCCACCCCATGGACGAGGACGAGCGCGCCTCCGTGGCCGATGCTCAGGGCTGGACCCCCGATCGCCATGAGCCGTTCAGCGCCGCCGAGCAGCGGGACCTGGGCCACTGGGTCGGCGACCTCCGCCTGAATCTCCCCGGCCGCGACGAACTACGCGCCTTGGTCGCCGGGTTCGACCCGTCGGCCGTTCCCACGGCCGCCTGCGCGCCCCGCCCGGCGCCGCCGGTCCCCGTCCCTCCCACCACGCGGGCGGACAAGGAGGCCGCGACCCGCCTCCGGACCTGGGAGCGATGGCGCCGTCACCGTCACGACTACGAGGACCTCCGCGCCGTCAGCCGCACCGTCCACGGCCGCCCCGACGTGCGCGTGGTCGACGGAGCGGGGCTCCAGGTGGGGGAGTACCACCTGCCGGACGGGCCGCTGACCCTCATCGACGAACGCGCCCGCCCCGAGGCCCTGGACGCCCTGAGACGCCACGGCGTCGAGCCGCCCACGGCCGTGGACCTTCCGCGCCTCGACTCTTTCCCCGACGCGTACGTCGTCCCCGGCGGCGCCTGGTCGATCCGGCTCGTCGAGGAGTCGGTGGCCCTGCGCGACCTTCCGGAGGCCGGATCCTACGACCCCGGCACGGGCACTCTGACCGTCTACGCCCACCCGTACGCGCGGCCCATGACCACGCTCCTGCGCCGCCACGGCGTCGAACCCGAAACGACGCTGTGCGCGGCCCCCGACCGGGCCACCGAGGAGCACAACCGGCGGGCCGCCTCAGCCGCCACGAACGCGGGACCGTTCCGGAGCCCCTCCCGGCTCACGGCGAGGGCCCTGGCACTCGTCCCCGAGCGCCACCGGTCGTGGCTCAACGCTCAGGAGGTGAGCCCCGCTCCGGGCCGTGCCGGCAAGGTCGCAGACACTCCGTACTACCGGCGCGAACGGGAGACGATGTTCGGCGCGCCGGTCGCTGCGGAGCGTGTCTCGCCGTGTCGGCTCTGCGGGACGCCCGCCCTCGAGGCGCGCCCCGGTCTCGCCTACTGCTTCGGCTGCTGCCGCCTCGCCCGGCGCGGTGTGCTCCGGGACAACGGCACCGACGGCCCCTGGACCGACGCGATCCTCCACGCCGTCCGCCGCCTCGCCGAGATCGAGTTCTCCGGTCCGCCCTCACTCGTCCAGCTGGACCGGATCACCGTCACGGACCCCGGTCTCGCCGACGAGGCGATGCTCTGCCGCTTCCTGATCCCGCGTCCCGTCGCCAAGCTCGTGACGGCCCGGCCGGCCAGGCGGCTGCGGTCATGGGCCGAATGGCTCCGGCTCGCGGGCGTCCTGACGGACGGTGTGCGGCAGGCGCGCGGCACGCTCACCGTCGCCACCGACGGGCACCTGTGCCGGTCCATGCTGGAACGGCACATCGACGACTTCTTCCACCACCGGGGCATCGGGCACGACCCGGAGCCGCACTACCCGCGCCACCCCGAGCTGAACACCACCGGTCTGCGCGCCGACTGGCTGCTCGCCGACGGCACGTTCGTCGAGGCCCTGGGGCTGATGGAGCAGGAGCGGTACGCCGAGAAGGCGCGGCGCAAGGCCGAGTTGGCGGAGCTGACGGGCATCCGTCTGGTGACGGTCACGGCAGCAGATCTGGACCGGCTTCCGGAGGTCTTCGCGTACTGGCTGCGGGAGCGCCGGACCCGTCCCTGACGAGTGCCGCGACCTGGTCGGTGACCAGATCGAGCAGCGCCGCCGACTCCTCGTCGTGACCCAGGACGAGGATGTTCAGCGTCAGCCCGTCGGTGACCGACGCGAGATAGCGGGCCAGCACCGGCACGGGGACGAGGATGTCGAGCATCATGCTCGCGTCCAGCTCCTCGATGAGCTCCTGGTAGATCTCGGCGTACCGCTCGTGCTGACGGCGCGCCAGCGGCTCGAACCCCGGGGTGCGCAGTGCGTGCTGGGTGAGCTCGTAGGTCAGCATGTGCTCGCCCGGATGGGCGAGCACATGCTCCCAGTACGCCTCGAAACCGGCGCGCATGGTCTCCCTGAACGTCGCGCGCGGTCGCAGCGCCTTCTTCACCGTGCCGACGTAGTGGTCGGTGATCGCCGTGATCACGGACTCCAGCAGGGCCTGCTTGGAGTCGAAGCAGTAGTGGAAGACGCTCAGCGACACGCCCGCCTCCGCCGCGATGGACCGGGTCGTCGTACGCGGCACGCCGTCCCGGGTCATGGCGCGGATGGCCGCCTCGGTCAACTGCCGGCGCCGTTCGGCGAGCGGCATACGGGACATGCGGTGGTTCCTTTCTGGTACGGCCCGGGTCCGGACGGCCCCGGGCGGGGCGACGAGGCGTCCAGCCCCCGCCACCCCGCCCGGGCCGGCCCTCAGCCGCTGTAGACGCCGACCTCGCGGAGGGAGTACCCCCAGTCGGTGCCGCGTTGCAGACCGAAGACCCGGACGTACCGTGCGGTCGTCCCGGAGAACGTGACGGTGTCCAGACCGCCGTCACCGCTCGTGGTCGACCAGGCGGTGCGCCACGCGGCGCCGTCGTCGGAGACCTCGATACGGTACGCCTTGCCGTACGCCCGCTCCCAGTCGAGCGTGACCTTCTTGACCAGCTGCGGCGAACCGAGATCGATCCGGAGCCACTGACCGTCCTTCCACTCGCTCGCCCAGCGGGTCCCCGGGTCGCCGTCGACGGCCCTGCTCGCCGCGAACGTGGTGAAGGGGTTCCACCACTCCGTGGTGGACGCCGCCGCCGGCTTCGCCGAGGCGAGGTTCACGCCGGCCCGGTGCCGCTCGGAGGCGCCCCAGGTGTCGAGATAGGACTCGGCGCCCCGGAACAGGTCGCTCACCACGTCCTGGCCGCCGACCACCCGGATGTCCTCGATCCAGTCCGGCACCATGCCGTTGTGCGCGGCGCCGTCGGTGTTGAGGTCCCAGGTCCGCTGCCCGGTCGTCTGCCGGTCGATGACCGAGCCGCCGTCGGTGCTGCGGAACGGGTACTTCACCGGGTTGGGAGTGCCGGCGCCACGCGGGCCGGGCCAGCCTCCGACCCCGTTCATGTCGGTGCCGTAGCCGTACCCCACGCCGTACTTGTCGCGCAGAGCCTCGGTCCTCTTCGCCTCCGCGATGAAGCCCTCGGAGCCGTTCATGTACTGGGCGATGAAGCCGCCAAGCCCGTAGACGCGCTCGGTCCAGTTCAGGTCCATCCAGCTGTGCGAGGAGATGACGCCCGGGTAGGCCGCGGACTCCATGATGTCCAGTGCGCGGCCCGTGGCCTTGACGCTCATGTGGTCGATCTCGAGCATCATCTTGCGCTGCATCATGCCGCGCACGGCGTACTCGCCGAGTTCGGTGAGACCCCGTGTGTTGCATTGCGCGTCGGCCGCGTATCCGGGAACCGTCACGCCCGCCGGAAGCTGCTTCTCCGCCTGCGGCGCCGCGGCGAGCCCGATCGGGTTGTCGTGCTGGGGGCCGGTGCACTTCTCGGTCTTCCAGAAGGTGCCGGTCGACAGGAACTGGCCGACGTTGATCGCGGTCCCCAGCGCGCCGCCGTCGAACCGCACCCCGCACAGGGCGTTGTCGAACTTGTGGCAGAGGAACATGCTCCGCACGCCCAGCTGGTGGAGTTCGTCGAGGCCGCGGTCGATGTCGGCCCGGCTGCACTGCGCGACGTCGAGGATCATCTTGCAGCCGAACGGCTCGGAGGTCTCGACGCCGAGGACGACCGCGAGCTTGCCCTGCTGGATGACGTCCCGGGCCTGCTCGGAGTCGGTGACGATCCGGAACCAGCCCTTGCCCGGGCCGCCGAACATCTTGTCGATGTAGTCCTGCATCTCGTACGTCTTGCGCGCCTGCAGTCGGATGGAGGTCATCTCGTCGCAGCTGCGGTCCTTGAAGAAGTAGACCGAGCAGATGACACCGTTGGTGACGAGGTCGTTGACGAGGACCCGCTGACCGCCGCGCCAGGCCCGCTCCACCCAGGCGTAGTAGTTCTGCTGGTGGGTGAGCGAGTCGTGGGCGGGCCAGTCCTTGAACGTCGGCCAGCCGTTCGGGTCGTGCTTGCCGTCTCCGCCCTTGGTGATGAAGTCGAAGATCGCGAGCGAGCCGTCGGGGTAGTGCTCGGGGCAGTCCTTGAGCGCGTCGGCCACGCCCTGCTCCGAGAAGTTCTTGCCGCAGATGAGGCGGCCGCCGAAGGCCTCGTTGGACATCAGGTGGTTGTGCGCGTCGACGAAGCCGCGCACCTCGCCCCGCTCGTTCGTGCCCTTGAACGGCGCGCCCGTGACGTTGATCTCGGAGTCGGGGGCGGGACGGGCTACGGGGTCCCACCAGGAGCTGTCGGCGGCCGAACCGGGCGCGGGCCCGAGCAGCATGGCCACCGTGGCGAGCAGCAGCGACAGCACGGCCAGCGGCCCGCGCCTGCCGGACGTACGGCTGTGCGTGGGGGGTCTCATGGACATCACTCACGTCTTCGGTCGGGGAATTGTCATGTTCCGCGCGAAAGGTGTGGTGAAGGATCCCGACTCCGGGTAAGGGAGTCAAGAGTCCGGGACAGATGACCTGATGCGAGAGAGTAGCGTCTCGAATCGGCCATCGGGGCGGCTTTCTGATCTTCCGTCAGGAGCCTGGGACCCCCACGCTGGGAACCGCTCGCTCCACGCGCCGCCCGAGAGGACTCCCCGTGAACCGGCCGAACACCCCGATCGTCCTCGACCCCACCGGGGCCGACCGCCACGCCGAACACCGGCTGCTGCGCGCCCACGGCGCCGCGACCCTGGTGGACGTCCTCGGCGTCCAGGCATGGTCCGTCAGCGACCCGGCCCTGCTCAGGAAGCTCCTGACCGGCCCGGACGTCTCCAAGGACGGCCGCCGCCACTGGCCGGCCTTCGACGAGGTGGTCCGCGACTGGCCGCTCGCCCTCTGGGTCGCGGTCACGAACATGTTCACCGCCTACGGCGCCGACCACGCGCGCCTCCGCCGCCTGGTCGCCCCCGCCTTCAGCGCCCGCCGCGTAGCCGCCCTGCAACCGGTCGTCGAGACCCTCGTGACCGGGCTCCTCGACGACCTCGCGGCCGAGCCGCACGGAGAAGTCGTCGACCTTCGCGAACGCCTCGCCTACCCGCTGCCCATCGCCCTCATCGGCCACATGACGGGGGTCCCCGAAGCCCGCAGGGCCGGCTTCCGCGCGCTCGTGGACGGCGTCTTCGACACCACGCTCACGGCCGAGGAGGCCACGGCCAACGCCGTACGCCTCTACGGCCTCCTCGACGACCTCATCGCCGCCAGACGGGCCGAGCCGGGCGACGACATGACCTCGCTCCTCATCGCCACGCACGACGAGGAGGGCTCCACCCTCTCCGAGACCGAACTGCGCGACACGCTCCTCCTGGTGATCAGCGCCGGGTACGAGACGACCGTCAACGTCATCGACCAGGCGGTCACCTCCCTGCTGACCCACCCGGACCAGCTCGCCCACGTCCGCGCCGGCCGGTCAGGCTGGAACGACGTGGTGGAGGAGACCCTCCGCCTCGAACCGGCGGTCGCGCACCTCCCGCTGCGCTACGCCGTCACCGACATCGCGCTCCCCGACGGCCGGACCATCGCCCGCGGCGACGCCGTCCTCGCCTCGTACGCGGCGGCCAACCGCCATCCCGACTGGCACGGCCCGACGGCCGACGCCTTCGACGTCACCCGGCCCACCAAGGACCACCTCACCTTCGGTCACGGCATCCATTACTGCCTGGGCGCCCCCCTCGCCCGGCTGGAGGTGGCCACGACACTGGAGCACCTCTTCACCCGCTTCCCCCACCTCGCTCTTGCCGTCGAACCCGCCGACCTGCGTCCCCTGCCCTCGCTGATCAGCAACGGCCACCAGTCCCTGCCCGTCCGCCTCCACCCGAAGTAGCCCCGGCAGCCGCGTGGACGCGTGGACGCGAGGCGTGGACGCGTGGGCACCGTAAATGAGTTGACCGGCCCGACCGTCCCCGGTCAGGCTGCGCCAGGACTGGCCGCACACGTGTCCGGTGACGGCCCGACGCGATCGACGTCTCGGGCGACGAGCCGGCGGATCGGAGACCGAGGGATGACGTCCCACCTCCATGCCCTCTGTTACGACGCCGACGACCCGGAGCGTCTCTCCCGCTTCTGGTCCGAGTTCCTCGGCTGGAAGATCACCGACGACCCGGACGACGGCATCGTCCTCGTACCGAGCGACGACACGGGATTCCTGATCCGGTTCCTCCCGGCCCCGGAGCCCAAGGCGAGCCAGAACCTCCTGCACTTCGACCTGACGAGCACTTCGGAGGAGAACCAGCGGGAGACCGTGGCGAAGGCTCTCGAACTCGGCGCCCGCCACATCGACATCGGCCAGAGCCCCGACGACGGGCACGTGGTCCTCGCGGACCCCGAGGGCAACGAGTTCTGCGTCATCGAGCCGGGCAACTCCTTCCTCGCCGACTGCGGCTTCATCGGAGCGCTCGCCTGCGACGGTTCCCAGGCGGTCGGATACTTCTGGAGCCGGGCACTGGGCTGGCCGCTGGTGTGGGACCAGGACCAGGAGACCGCGATCCGCTCGCCCCACGGCGGACCGAAGGTCACCTGGGGCGGCCCGCCCCACATGCCGATGACCGGGAGGGCCCGCCTGCGCTTCGACCTCGCCCCGCCGGCGGACGGCGATCAGCAGGCCGAGGTCGAACGTCTCCTCTCCCTCGGAGCCACGCGCCGCGGCCCCGCCACGGGAACGGCCACGGGCGAGCCCGAGCCGGTGCTGCTCGCGGACCCCGACGGCCAGGAGTTCCGCGTCCTGCCTCCCCGCTGAGGCCGGTACACCGTCCGGGCGACGCGGCGGCCGTGGACCTTACGAAGCCCTGACGTCGGCGCGCACGACCGCTGTGGCCCCCGCCCGCTCCGTACGGTGATCCCATGCGTGTACTCGTCACCGGCGGCGCGGGGTTCGTCGGCTCCCACGTCGTCGACGCCCTCGCGGCCCGCGGCCACGACCCCGTCGTCCTGGACGCCCTCCTCCCGGCCGCCCACTCCGGACCGCCGCCGTCGCCACCCGGGGCGGCCGAGTGGCTGCACGGGGACGTGCGCGACCGGGAGACCGTCGCGCGCGCTCTCGACGGTGTCGGCGCGGTCTGCCACCAGGCCGCCATGGTCGGCCTCGGCAAGGACTTCTCGGACGCCCACGAATACGTCGCCTGCAACGACCTCGGCACCGCCGTCCTCCTCGCCGCCATGGCCGAGGCCCGGATCGACCGCCTCGTCCTGGCCGGCTCCATGGTCGTCTACGGCGAGGGCCGCTACGACTGCCCCGCCCACGGACCCGTGCGCCCCGGCCCCCGTGCCGAGGACGACCTCGCGGCCGGCCGGTTCGAGCCCCGCTGCCCGCGGTGCGGCGCCGCACTCACGCCCGGCCTCGTCGGCGAGGAGGCGCCGGCCGACCCCCGCAACGTGTACGCCACCACCAAACTCGCCCAGGAACACCTCGCCGCCTCCTGGGCCCGCACCACCGGCGGGAGGGCCGTCTCCCTGAGGTACCACAACGTCTACGGGCCCCGCATGCCCCGCGACACCCCGTACGCCGGAGTCGCCTCCCTCTTCCGCTCCGCCCTGGCGCGCGGCCTGGCCCCCAGGGTCTTCGAGGACGGCGGACAGCGGCGGGACTTCGTCCACGTACGCGACGTGGCCGCCGCCAACGCCCTGGCCCTGGAAGCCATCGACGACCGGGCGCCCGCCACGCTCACTCCGTACAACACCGGCAGCGGCGACCCCCGCACGGTCGGCGAGATGGCGAGCGCGCTCGCCACCGCCCACGGTGGACCTGCGCCGCTGGTGACGGGGGAGTACCGCCTCGGCGACGTACGCCACATCACCGCCGACCCCTCCCGCCTCCGCGCCGACCTGGGCTGGCGTCCCGCCGTCGGCTTCGCCGAGGGCATGGCTGAGTTCGCTACGAGCGAGCTGCGGGGAGCGTGACCTCGAAGCAGCAGCCGCCCTCCACGTTGCGCACATCGGCACGCCCCGAGTGGGCCTCCACGATGCCCTGCACGATGGCGAGCCCGAGACCCGCCCCACCCGGCGGGGTGCGCGCCTCTGTGCCGCGCCAGCCCGTGTCGAAGACGCGCGACAGCTCGTCCACGGGGATGCCGCCGCAGCCGTCCGTCACCGACAGGACCACGGATTCGGCGCGGCGCTCCGCGGCCACGGCGACCGTGCCGTCGGCCGGGGTGTGACGGATCGCGTTCACCAGCAGGTTCGCCAGAACCCGGGTCATCTCGCGGCCGTCCACCTCCACCGGCTCCGACGCGACCCGCTCGCCCACCAGCCGTACCCCATGCTCACGCGCGAGCGGCACCGCGCCGGCCAGCGCGTCGCCCACGAGGTCGTGGACCGAGACCCGGACCGGGCTCAGCGTCAACGCCCCCGCGTGGATACGGGAGAGCTCGAACAGATCGCCCACCATGCTGTTGAGCCGCTCGACCTCCGTCCGGATCTGCCGGTGGTAGCGGACCGGATCCGCGACCACCCCGTCCTCCAGAGCCTCGGACATCGCCCGCAGCCCGGCGAGCGGCGTGCGGAGATCGTGCGAGATCCAGGCGACGAGCTCACGCCGGGACGCCTCCAGGGCGTGCTCGCGCTCCCGGGACGCGGCGAGCCGCGCACTGGTCGCCGACAGCTCCCGGCTGAGCGCCGCCAGCTCGGCGGGGGCCGGCGCACCCGGTGCGGCGAAGACCCCGCCCTCCCCGAAATCCCGTGCCGCGACGGCGAGTTCCCGGCAGCTGACGACGACATGGCGGCCCAGCAGGAGCGCGGTGCCGAGCGAGACGGCCGCGGCCATCGCGACGACCGTGGTGACCACGAACAGGTCGTGTGCCGAAAGGAACATGGCCCACGCCACAGCGAGGGTTCCGGACAGCATCGCCGTCACGGCGACGCTCGCGACGACGGTGAGCGACACGGCGACGGAGCGGCTCCGCAGCACCCGCAGCAGCCCGGCCCCCAGCAGCCCGGCCGCGGCGGCGCCGACGAAGGCGTAGAGGGCGATGAGGAGTATGTCGCGCACGGGTCAGCCCTCCGTCGGGGGTACGGGCGTGGCCGACCGGTCGGCAGCCGCCTCGAAGCGATAGCCGACGCCCCAGACCGTCTGGATCAGCGTCGGACGCGCCGGATCCTCCTCGATCTTCCCCCGAAGCCGGCGCACATGGACCGTGACCGTCGACAGATCACCGAAGTCCCACCCCCACACCTCCCGCATCAGCCGCTCACGGTCGCACACCTCGCCCGCGTGCAGCAGGAAGTAGCTCAGCAGGTCGAACTCACGCAGCGTCAGCGCCAGCGGCCGCCCCTCCCGCGTCGCGCGCCGCGCCGCCGGGTCGACCTCCAGGCCGCCCGCCCGCAGCAGCGCTCCGGGCCGCCGGACCGTGCGGTGCCGTCGGAGCACGGCCTCCACCCGCAGGACCAGTTCACGCGGGCTGAACGGCTTCGTGACGTAGTCGTCGGCGCCGATCTCCAGACCGAGGATGCGATCCTCCTCGTCGGTGCGCGCCGTCAGCATGATCACCGGGACCGGACCGGCGCACCGCAGCCGCCGGCAGACCTCCAGGCCGTCCATGCCCGGAAGCATCAGATCGAGTACCACGAGATCCGGCCACCGTGCCTCCGCCGCCGCCAGTGCGGACGTCCCGTCGGCCACCCGGTCGACGGTGAAGCCGGCCCGCTCCAGGTAGCCGGCGACCACCTCGGCGACGGTCGGATCGTCGTCCACCACCAGGACGCGCTGCGCTGTCCCCACGGACTGTTCGGGCTGCTGCATGGGTGCCAGCCTCGCACCGGTCCGTGCCGTTCGCGCACCTCGGGGGTGGGGCAGCGGAGCGACGTCCGCGTTTCGTAAGGTCCACGGATCCCTTTTGTCCCGTCCGGATTCGTACGGTGAAATCCGTGACCGAATCGCCTTCCGCGCCCTCGTACGCGGTGAACGTCGTCCTGCCCTGTCTCGACGAGGCCCGGGCGCTGCCCTGGGTCCTGGAGCGCGTGCCGCCCGGCTGGCGGGCCATCGTCGTCGACAACGGCTCGACCGACGGCTCCGCGGACATCGCCCGTGACCTCGGCGCGACCGTCGTGACCGAGCCGCGCCGCGGCTTCGGCGCCGCCTGCCACGCCGGACTGCTCGCCGCCGACGCCGACATCGTCTGTTTCTGCGACTGCGACGGCTCGCTGGACCCCGGCCTGCTCGTCCCCTTCGCCGCCCAGGTGGCCACGGGCGAGGCCGACCTCGTCCTCGGCCGCCGGCGCCCCCGGTCACGCGACGCCTGGCCGCCGCACGCCCGGGCCGGCAACTTCGCCCTCGCCCGGATGCTGCGCCGCCGCACCGGACTCCGTCTCCACGACCTCGGCCCCCTGCGGGCCGCGCGCCGCGAGGCGCTGCTCGCCCTGGACCTCACCGACCGGCGCAACGGGTACCCCCTTCAGATGGTGGTGCGCGCCGCCGACGCGGGCTGGCGGGTGCGCGAGCGGGACGTCCCGTACCTGCCCCGTACCGGAAAGTCCAAGGTCACCGGCACCTGGCGCGGGACCTGGCACGCCGTCCGCGACATGCGCAGGGTTCTGCGCGAAGTACCTCCGACCGCCCGGGAGACCACCCCGGCGGCGCGAGGGGAGGCGAACCGGTGAGCACCCTCCTCGTCATCGCCAAGGAGCCCGTACCGGGCCGGGTCAAGACCCGCCTCACCCCGCCCTTCAGCCCGCAGGAGGCGGCCCGCCTCGCCGCGGCCGCGCTCGCCGACACCCTGACCACGGTGCTCGGCACCCCGGCCGACCGCCGCGTCCTCGTCCTCGAAGGCACGCCGGGCGACTGGCTTCCGCACGGCTTCGAGACCCTGCCGCAGAGCTCCGGCGGCCTGGACGGACGCCTCGCCGCCGCCTTCGCCTGCTGTGAGGGCCCCGCCCTGCTGGTCGGCATGGACACCCCCCAGGTGACCCCGGAACTCCTCTGTCAGGGACTTGACTTCACCGGCTGCGACGCATGGTTCGGCCCGGCGGAGGACGGCGGCTTCTGGGCGCTGGGCCTCGCGACCCCGGACCCCGAGCTGCTGCACGGCGTCCCCATGTCCGTACCGGAGACCGGGGCGGTGCAGCGCCGGCGCCTCACGGAGGCCGGGCTGCGCGTGCGCGATCTGCCGTGGCTCCGGGACGTCGACACGGCCGCCGACGCCCGTGCGGTCGCCGAGGCCGCCCCCGGCACGCGCTTCGCCGCCACCCACCGCGCGCTGACCACGACCCCGACGGCGACCGCGATGGGTGCCTCATGAGCGCGCTGCAATCGGAGCGCGGTACGACGGACACGCTCGGGACCGGGGGGAAGCACCCCGCCGACGCGGTCCGCACGTCACCGCCCGCCCAGGCCGCGGGAGCGCGACGCACCCCGGCCCGTACCCCGGCCGCCCGTACCCCGGAACCCGCCCGCGCCCCGTCGGCCCGCGGCACCGGCCCCGTCGACGCCTGGCTCGCCGACCCCTGGGCGGACGCCCTGCGTTCAGGTCAGGGACCGGTCTTCCTCCGGCGCGACGACGGCTGGCTGCTGCCCCTGGAGGTCGAACGCTGGTGCGCGGCCGCCGATCCGGCCGACGCCACGGTGCTCGACCGCTGCGAGGGCGTGGTCCTGGACGTCGGCTGCGGACCCGGACGCCTGGTGCACGCGCTGACCGCGGTCGGCCGGCCCGTCCTCGGCATCGACGTGTGCCAGGAGGCCGTCGACCGTACGGTCACCGGCGGCGGCACCGCCCTGCGCCGGTCCGTCTTCGACCCGCTGCCCGGCGAGGGCCGCTGGGGCACCGTCCTGCTCATGGACGGCAACGTCGGCATCGGTGGCGACCCCGGACTGCTTCTCGAACGCGCCGCCGAACTGGTCGAACCCGAGGGACAGCTCCTGGTGGAGGCGGCCACCCCCGACGTCGACGAACGGGTCGCCGTCCAGGTCGTCGACGGCCGCGGCGCGCGCGGCGCCGGCTTCCGCTGGGCCCGGGTCGGCGCCCTGGCCCTGCCCACGTACGCCGACGCGACGGGGTGGCGGGTCGAACGCCGCTGGCGGGCCGGGGACCGGAGCTTCCTTCAGCTCCGGCGACGCCGCCGCTGAGCCAGCCGCCGTACGCCGAGCACCGCGCCCGTACCGATCGCCACCACCCCCATCAGGACCAGCCAGTTGCGGACGTAGTCGAGGGGAAGGGCGGTCGGGTTGGGCGGGGTGCCGGGCCGCACCATGAGCGGAAGCGCGACCAGCGTCAGACTCCCCGCGACGATCAGGCCAGCACGCACCGGGCCCCGCGCGGGCACGGCGGCGATCAGCAGCCCGACGCCGAGCACGAGCGGCGCGATCACCCCGTCGTGCAGCACGATCGCCCCCGCCAGCCAGAGTGTCACCTCTCCGACCGTCCCCGTCCGCACCACCAGAACCGCCCCGAGCCCCATGAGCGCGACCCCCAGCGCACCGCACGTATACCGGATCACCCTCACAACACCTCCAGCCCGGCGACCCACTTGGTCTGCAGCACACCCGGCCGGTTCGGCGCGATGATCCGTGCCGGAAAACCGTGGTCCAGCGACAGCACCCGACCGTTCAGCCGCAGCGCCAGCAGGGTCGCCGGATCCTCCGTGTAGGACGCTCCCATCTCCATGACGCGGTACGCGCCCCGGCGTTCCAGGGACACCACCCGTACCCGTGTCCGCGGCGAGGCCCCCGCACGCTCCAGCAGATCCCGGACCCGTACGCCCGACCAACGCGCCTCCACGCTCCACCCCTCCACGCAGGCGATCGGCAGCCGCACGTCGGTCTGCGGCAGCGCTCGCAGCTCTGCCAGGCTCAGCGCGTACGGCCGGGGCCCGGTGACGGTCAGACGCCAGTCGAGGGTGGCCGCCGCGGTCACCCCCGCGGCGGCGGCGGTCCGGTTGACGGGCAGTCCCTGCGTCCCGTGGTCCGGATGACGCGGCGCGAGCAGGTCCAGCCGCTTCAGCGGAGTGAACGACTGGCCCACCGTCGTCAGCGTGACCGCGGCGACGCCCGCCCCGACGCCCGCCAGGAGGGACCGCCGGTCCGGCTCGTCCCCGGACGGGAGCGTCAGTGTGCCGGAGGAGCGTCGCCCCCAATGAGAGCTGATGCCGGGCCACTTGACGGCGATGTGCAGCAGCAGCCCGCCCGCGAGCAGCCACGCGACGGCGAAGTGCACGGGGACGAAGGAGAACGGCCACGGGTACCACTCGACGATGTTCAGCAGACCGGTGAACAGCTGGAACACACCGGCCGCGACCAGGGCGGCCACGGACAGGCGCTCCAGCGCGTGCCGCACCGACCGCACCGGCGGCCGGACGAACAGCCTCGGATAGACGGCCCACAGCTTCGCCATGAGAAGGGGGATCGCCGCGATGCCGCTCGCCACGTGCAACCCCTGGCTGAAGCGGTAGCCCCAGCTCGGCCGGCTGGGCAGGATGTCGGCGAGCCAGTCCGGCGGCCGCTGCAGGTAGTGGCTCGTGACGCCGGTGACGAAACAGACCGCGAGGGCGAGCCCGAGCCAGCGGCCGATCGACGTGGCCGTTCTCGCGTCATGGAGACGGCCGCGGAAGGTGGGCAGGGGTGGTGTCGCGAGGCGCGGTTTCATGCCTCCATCTCACCGCTCACAGGGCGCCGAAGGGCGGATCGACCCCTTACGGAACACGGACGGCCGGGGCGGCGGCCGACTCGAGGTGGCGTTCGGCTGCGACCCTGCGGGATGTGATCTCTCCTCGTACCGCGACGGCCGGCGGTCTCCTGGCCGTTCTCATCACGGTCCTGGTGTGCACCGTCCGTCAGGACGTCTACTACGCCGACCCGGGCCGCCTGTCGTGGTGGTACGCCGCCTCCTGGGCACTCTTCGCCGCGGCGGCCCTCGCCCTGCGCACGGTGCCGCCCCGACAGGCGGTCGTTCTCCTCCTGGCGGGATCCGCGCTGGTCGCCGCCACCGGCCTGGTCGCCCCGCCGCGCACGAGCACCGACGCGTACCGCTACGCCTGGGACGGCCGGGTGCAGGCGGCGGGCATCCCGCCCTACGACCACGCTCCCGCGGACCCCGAACTGGCCCCGCTCCGCGACGACTGGCTGTTCCCGAGAGGCGCCGCCGCCTGCCGGCGCCCGGACGTCGCACGGGTCGCGGCCCCCGACACCGCTTCGTCGTCCACCTCGGCCACACCACACTGCACCCGCATCAACCGCCCCACCGTGCACACCATCTACCCGCCGATCGCCGAGGGGTACTTCCTCGGAGTCCACCTGCTCGCGCCTGACGGCGTCCGCCTGAAGGCGCTTCAGATCGGTGGCGCGCTCCTGTCCGTCGGCATCACCGGCCTTCTGCTGCTGATCCTGCGCCGGCGCGGCGATCCCCGTACCGCCGTCTTCTGGGCCTGGTGCCCGGCCGTCCCGCTCGAAGCCGTGAACAACGCCCATGTCGACGCGCTCGGTGTGCTGTTCGCCGTCGCCGGACTCGGCCTCGTCGCCCGTCACCGGGTGACGGGCGGGGCGCTCATGGGGGCCGCCGTAGCCGTGAAGCTGATGCCCGCGATCCTGTTGCCCGGGGCGCTGTCCGGCGTACGGCGCACACGTGAGGCGGCCGCGATCCTGGTGCCGGCCGGAGCCGTGACGGTCCTGGCCTACCTGCCGTACGTGCTCATCTCCGACGGCTCGGTCCTCGGCTACCTCGGCGGCTACGTCGAGGAAGAGGGGTACGGCGACGCCGGCGCGGGCAATCGCTACGCCCTGCTCCGGCTCGTGCTGCCCCCGTCGTGGGCCGTGCCGGCGCTGGTCGCCGCCCTTCTCGTCTGCTGCGCCCACGTCGTTCGGCGCGGCGATCCCGAACGTCCGTGGAGCGGCGCGCTCCTGGTCACCGGAACCGCCTTCCTGCTCGTGACCCCGGGATACTCCTGGTACGCGCTGTTCCTCGTCGCCCTGGTCGCCCTGGACGGCCGGTGGGAGTGGCTGCTCGTCGCGGTGGCGGGGGCGGCGACGTATGTGGCCGGCAGGGCGTTCGACGACTCGAACGCGGTGGTAACGCTCGCGTACGCCGTTGCGGCCGTCGTGGTCCTCGCGGGTGCGTGGCTGCGCCGCGGAAGGGGAACCGCGACCCCGCGCGGACGGCGTGCGGCCGAGGCCGTGGATCCCCGGAGCGACGTAAGACTTTCGTCATCGGGCCGTAGGTGGCGCGCCCCCCGCACGGTGGGATGGAATGCCCAGGACCGACGTACGACAGCACGGAACGAGGACGATCGTGGCACGTGGGGGTAAGAAGTCGCTGCTCTGGGGTGCGACGGCGGTGGCGGTGGCGCTGGGCGTCCTGGGGCTCTACTGGTTCCAGCCCTGGAAGCTGTGGCAGGACCAGACGGTCGACGAGGCACTGCCGACGGCGGTGCCCGGGTCCGCCTCCTCGCCCGGTGGCTCCGGCGCGAACCCCGCCGCCGGCCCGCAGACGGTCGCCCAGGGCGACCTGATCAGCCACGAGCACCGGACCACCGGTACGGCCAAGCTCATCCGCCTCGCCGACGGCAGCCTGACCCTGCGTCTGGAGGACCTGAACACCAGCAACGGCCCGGACCTGCGCGTGTGGCTGACCGACGCCCCGGTCAAGGAGGGCGTGGCGGGCTGGCGGGTCTTCGACGACGGCACGTACGTCAGCCTCGGCAAGCTGAAGGGCAACAAGGGAGACCAGAACTACCCGCTCCCGCCCGGCACCGACCCGTCCGCCTTCACGAGTGTCACCATCTGGTGCGACCGCTTCGACGTCTCCTTCGGTGCGGCCGGTCTGACGGTGTGACGGCTCGCCCCGGGGCCCGCGCGGGCCCCGGGGCGACGAGCTACGAGGCCGGGGCGGTCGCGGCGCGGGCGATCCGGTCGAGCGTGGTGCGCATGCCGTCGCGGTTGACCGCGATCCGGCGCTCGGGGTTCGTGCCCGCGAAGACGGTGCCGAGGATCTCCGCGAGGCGCGAACCCCGGCCGGTCCGCAGGTCCTGCCAGGTCTCCGTCACGCGCGTCCCGTTCCCCTCGGCGGCGAATCGGTAGCCCCAGCGGGCGATCGGCAGACCGAAGGCGCCGACGTCGAACGTGAACTCCTCGCCCTCGCGCGCCACCGAGACCCGTCCGGTCGTGAACCAGACGAATAGCCCCCGCCGGTTGAAGCCCACGAACCGGCTGCCCGTTCGCACGGGAGGGCGCGGCACCCAGACCCCCCGGCACTCGGGACTCCACCGGCCCATGTCGCGAAGGTTCGCCACCAGCCGGTACACGACCTCCGGCGCGGCGTCCACCACCACGGACTCCTCAAGACTCCACTGGCGCCCCATCGACGACCTCCCTGTCGCTGCGTCGGACTTACCGGCGGGTAGGGTAGCGGACCCGGGGCGCCGCGGCGACGGCGACGAGCAGGTCACCGAAGGGTGCCGTACCGTCCGGCTCGGTTTCCGCCGACCGGCACCTTCTGCGTGACGGCCGGCGGCGGCGTGACGGCCGGTGGCGGTGTGACGGCCGTCCGGCCGGGGTCCTGCTGGAGGCGCTGCGCCCAGCGGACCGCCAGGGGCGCGGCGAGCCCGGTGAGGGCGAAGAGCGCTCCGACGACGTACCAGCCGGGCCGCCCCCACGTGATGCAGAGCGAGATGAGCAGACTCGGACCGACCGCGTCGGCGAGTCCGGTGCCGAGGCCGAAGACCCCCAGGTACTGGCCGGTGGCATGCGGCGGGGCGAGCGCGAAGGAGACCTCGAACCCCGCGGCGGAGTGCCACAGTTCGCCGACCGTGTGGACCACGACGGCGGTGATCAGCAGTACGGTGACGGCCCATGCCGCCGCTCCGGCGCAGAGCGAGACCAGCACGCACGAGACGAGGAAGGCCGCGCCCGCACGGCGGTACGCCGCTCCGCCGGCCGTGGGGGAGTCGATCCTGCGGCTCGCCGGCACCTGGAGCGCGATCACGATCATCGTGTTGACGAGCATCGAGCCGGAGATCAGCCAGCGTGGTCCGTCGACGACCTCGACCAGCCAGAGCGGAACGGCCACCGTGAGCACCTTGAACTGGATGGCCATGATGCCGTCGAGCGCCGTGAGCAACAGGTAGGGCCGGTCCCGCAGAGCCACACGGCGCGGGCCCCCGGTGGGTGGTGCGGGTGTGACCGGCGGCAGCAGGACCAGGAACGCGGCGGAGGCGGCGAAGGCGACCGCGTTGCCGATCACGAGCAGCTGGTACGCGGAGTGGGTGCCGACCTGGACGACCCAGCCCGCCAGCAGGGCGCCCAGTGAGATCCCGATGTTGGTCACCGACCGGAGGTACGCGCGGAACTCCTGCGGCCGGTCCCCTCCGTGACACCTGATGATCGGGCTCCGCGCCGCCAGTCCCGCCACCTGGGCCGCGGTGGCGGTGCTGACCGCGAGGACGAACAGCCAGAAGGTGTCGGCCAGGACGAATCCGGCCGTCGCCGCCGCCCGCACGACGAGGGTGATCGCGTACACGCCCCGCGCGCCGCGCGTGTCGGCCGATCGGCCGGCGGCGATCCCGACGGCGAGCGAGGCGAACCCGGCGACACCCAACCCGAGGCCGACCTGTCCGGCCGACAGGCGCTCCGCCTGGGTGAAGTACAGAACTCCGGCGGTCAAGTAGAGGCGGACGTACGCGTCAGGAGCGTGTAGCAGGCCGCGGTGACGACGATGCCCACGGGCAGGGCGAGGTCCACTCCGCCCAGGGCGGCGGCGATCGGGCCGGTGTAGAGGGTGTTGACGCACAGGGCGGCCGCGGCGACGCCCGCGCCCAGTGCCGACGCGCCGGCCCGGTTGACCCCGGCCGTGTACCAGAACGGACTCTCCGGGGTCTCGTCCATCAGGGCGAGACCGTCGTAGCGGTTGCGGCGCAGCGCGATGTCCGTGGCGTAGAGGGTCATCGCGGGCCCGAGGAGCACGACGGTCAGCTGGAGGACGTTGCTGACCGTGTCGAGGAAGTTGGAGACGAGCAGGGCGTACAGCGTCAGGGCCGAGGCGACGGCGCCGTCGACGATGACGCTGAGCGAGCGGCGGATACGGATGCCGACCGCCTGGAGGGCCAGGCCGGCGCTGTACGCGGTCAGGGCGTTGATGGAGATCGTGCCGAGGACCAGGGCGAGCAGGAAGACCGGGGTGAACCAGCCGGGCAGGATCTGCTCCAGCGCGGTCTGCGGATCGGTCATGTCGACGGCCGTCGCGGCCAGCGCGCCCAGCGAGCAGACGGCGACGCTGGGCAGGAAGCCCCCGAGCGCGGTCCAGCCGGCGATCGCCCGGGGTGATGCCGAGCGCGGCAGGTAGCGGGAGAAGTCGGCGCTGGTGGTGTACGACAGCGGACCCGAGGCGATGACCGTGACGCCCGCGAGAAGCGTCGCCCAGAGGTCCACGCCGCTCAGTGACGCCTCGGGGGCGTAGCCGAATTCGGCGTTCCGCAGCACCGCGTACGCCACCACGCCGAACGCCGCGGTGAGGGCGACGGTGATCGGGAGGTAGAGCTTCACGATCAGCGCGTGTCCGTAGACGCTGATGGTGAGCGTGGCCGCCGCGATGGCCAGCACGACGGCGATCTTCACGACCGTGTTCGTGGGGAGGCCCGTCCTGGCGACGAGGGCGAAGGCGGCGGACGCGGCGGCGGCCAGGTTGAGCGCGAAGTAGCAGACGGAGATCATCCAGCCGGTGACCGCGTTGTTCACGCGGTTCCCGCGGACCCCGTACATCGCCCGGGTGATCACCTCGCTGGGCGCGCCGGCCGCGGGCCCGGAGATCGCGAGCACTCCGGTGAGCAGCCAGAACAGGTTGCCCACGACGATCACCGCGAGGGCCTGCGGCAGGCTCAGGCCCATGAGGACCAGGGCGCCGCCGATGACCAGGCTGAGGTAGTTGACATTGGCTGCGGCCCACACGGCGAACAGCTCGCGGGGGCGTCCATGGCGCTCGCTGTCGGGGATGTGGTCGATGCCGTGGGCCTCGATCCGGCCCGCCCGGTCGGTGGCGGGCGGCGTGCTGTGCGCGCCCTGAGCGCCGGGGCGGGGGTCGGGAAGGGGGGAAGCCATGAGGCCCTCCGGATACGTGTCGTGCGCACCTGCTTGCTTATTGGTCGCACACTCAATAGCATCGCCGGTATGTCGTCAAGCGTCCAGCGCAAGCGAATCCGCAAATCTCCGGAGGCCCGGCGTGCGGAGATCGTCGAGTCCGCCGCCCGCGTAGCCCTGACGGAGGGGCTCGAATGCGTCACCCTCCGGCGCATCGCCGAGGAACTCGACGTACGCCCGGGACTGATCAGCCACTACTTCCCCTCGGCCGAAGAACTGGTCGCCGAGGCCTTCGCCACCGCCGCCACGGGCGAGCTCGACGCACTCCTTCCCGCCGACCGGCGCGACGGGACGCCGACGGAGTACCTCGCGCGCTACTTCGCGCTCTCGGCGGGAGAGGCGTACGACGACATCAGCCGGCTCTGGATCAACGCCCGCCACCTGAGCCGCTACCGGCCCCTGTTGCGTGACCGCGTCGCGGAGCAGGAACTCGCCTCCGACGACCGGCTGGAGGGCCTCATCCGTGACGGGGTGGCCCGGGGTGAGTTCCGTACGGACGATCCGCGCGCGACGGCCATCCAGATCCTGGTCGTCCTCGACGGCCTCGGCGCCCACGCCAACACCGACCGGAGCAACCGCCCCGAGGCGGTGACGCGGATGGCCCTCACCACGGCGGAGCGCGAACTCGCCCTGCCGAGCGGCACGCTCGACGCGAAGCCGCCCGCGGCGGCGGCCGAATCGGACGCGGACGGCGACGCAGGCACCGACGCAGGCACCGACGCAGGCACCGACGCAGGCACCGACGCAGGCACCGGCACCGACCCCGGGGCCTAGGTCGACACCGAGGCCACCCCCGGCCTCGACGCGTCACCGGAAGCCGACGGCACCCCACCCGGCACCGGTTCGACCGTCGATCCCACCCACAACCGACCTTTCCCCACCCGTACTTCCTGGAGCCGTTGTGCGCCCCTCCCTCGTCCTGCTCTCCGCCCGTCTGCTCGACCCGGTCACGGGCCGCCTCCTGCCGGAGACCGCCCTCGCCGTGTCCGGCGGCCGGATCTCCGCCCTGGGCGGCGACCGCGAGATGCGCGCGCTCGCCGGTTCCGCGACGACGGTCCTCGACCTCAAGGGCGCCGTCGTCACGCCCGGCCTGACCGACGGCCACCTCCACCCCGTCTCGGGCGCCGAGCTCACCCACGGGCTCGACCTGTCGGGCTGCGCCGACCTCGCCTCGCTGCGCGAGGCCCTCGCGCGCGAGATCCGGACGCTCGCCCCCGGAGCCTGGCTGTTCGGCTGGGGCCTGGACCCGAACGTGTTCGGCGACCGGCCCGTCGAGTCCGCCGCACTCGCCCCCGTGCTGGACGGCGTACCCGCCCTGCTCCAGCTCTTCGACGCCCACTCGATGCTGGCCAGCCCCCGCGCCCTCGAACTGGCCGGCATCGACGGGCCGCGGACCTTCGACCAGGCCGCCGAGATCGTCTGCGACGAGGCGGGCAGGCCCACCGGACTGCTCCTGGAGGACGCGGCCTGCGAACTCGTGGAACGCGCGGCGCCGCAGCCCACGCACGCGGAGCGTCGCGACCGTCTCGCCGTCGCGCTGCGCCGGATGGCCGCCGCGGGTCTCACCGGCGGACACGCCATGGACGCCAACGGCGACAGCCTCGCCCTGTACGCGGAGCTCGAGGCGGCCGGGGAACTCCCGCTACGGCTGCGCGTCGCACCCTGGTGCCAGCCCGGGATCGACGAGGAGGGGCTGCGATCCCTGATCGCGCTGCAGGGCACCGGCGGAGAGCTGTGGCGCGTCGCGGGGGTGAAGCTGTTCATGGACGGCACGATCGACAACGGCACGGCCTGGCTCGAACGTCCCGACTGCCACGGCGAGTCGACCCACGCCTTCTGGCCCGACCCCGAGGTCTACACCCGGATCGTCGGCGAACTGCACCGCGCCGGCGTGCCGACCGCCACCCACGCGATCGGCGACGCGGCCGTACGGCACGTCCTCGACGCGGTCGAGAAGGCGCAGGCCGGCGGCGTCGGCGGCGCGGTCCGGCACCGGATCGAGCACATCGAGAGCGTCCCCGACGACACACCTGCCCGGTTCGCGGAGCTCGGCGTCCTTGCGTCCATGCAACCCACCCACTGCTGCGACTTCACCCGCGCCGACCACACCGACAACTGGTCCCGCCGACTGGGCGAGGAGCGCGCCTCGCGCGCGTGGCGGTGCCGCGACCTGCGGGACGCCGGGGCCACGGTCGTCCTCGGCTCCGACTGGCCGATCGCCCCGTTCCCGCCGCTCGGTGTGATGGCGGGAGCCCGCCATCGCCGCCCGACCCGCGACCTCACCCAGCCCCCGCACGGCCCCGAGCAGGCGCTGACGGCCCTGGAGGCGCTCCAGGGGATGACGACGGGTCCCGCGTTCGCGGCGGGGGAGGAGCACGAGACGGGCCGTCTTTCCGTCGGCCACCGCGCCGACCTGACCGTCCTCGCCGACAACCCGCTCACCGTCGCGGCGACGGACCTCGCCGACCTCCCCGTGCTCCTCACGGTCCTCGACGGGCGCCCCACCCACCGCGACGCGAGCCTCTGAGTCTCAGGACAGCGCCTCGGTGGCGGCTGTGGCCGCCTCGGCGATCAGCCTGTTGTCGTACGCGGCGTCGGCGGTGAGACGGTTGGACAGGACGGCCAGGACGATGGGGGCCCGGCCGGGCGGCCAGAGGACGGCGATGTCGTTCCGGGTGCCGTAGGTGCTGCCGGCCCCTGTCTTGTCACCGACCGTCCAGTCCTCGGGGACACCGGCGCGGATCAGTTCCGCGCCGGTGACGTTGGTACGCAGCCAGGTGGTCAGCGCCTCGCGCTCGCGGGGCCGGAGCGCGTCGCCGAGGACGAACGTACGCAGGCTCCGCGCGAGCGCCCGTGGGGTGCTGGTGTCACGCGTGGCGCCGGGCGTCCACTCGTTGAGCCCGGGCTCGCGCCGTTCCATCCGGGTGACGCCGTCACCCAGCCCGGCCAGCGTCGCCTGCAGCCCCTCGGGACCGCCGATCCGGTCGAGGAGCAGGTTGGCGGCGGTGTTGTCGCTGTACCGTACGGCGGCGTCGCACAGCTCGGCGAGGGTCATCCCGGTGGCGACGTGCCGTTCGGTCACGGGGGAGTGGGCGACCAGGTCGTCCCGGGAGTACGTGACCACCCGTTTCATGCCGTCCCCGGGGTTCTCGCGCAACACGGCACCCGCGGCCAGGGCCTTGAAGGTGGAGGCGTAGGGGAACCGGGCGCCGTCGTTGTACGCGACCTCACGGCCGCTGCCGGTGTCGACGGCGTACACGCCCAGCCGGGCACCGTAGTTCCGCTCCAGCGCCCGGAACCGTGCCCGGGCCGCCGCCACGCCGTCCGGCGCGGCGGCCGCCGACTCGCGTGCCGGCGGGGCGCCGTCGGCCGGAGGACGGGTGTCGCCGCATCCGGTGAGCGGTACGAGCGCGAGCGCGGCCAGAACGGTGAGGAGTCGGTGCCGGGGGCGGTGGAGCCGCATGGGGGAGGCTTTCTGATCGGGTGTGGGACGTTCGGGTGCATCCGTTCCACTCTGCCACCGGGCCCTCCCCGTCGTGGCGTCCTGGTACGGCGGTCGGTGTGTCTCGCACCGGACGCCCGCCTCCGACGTGCCGCCCGTGCCAGGTGAACGCGCCCGCGGCGGTGTCAGTGGGCCATGCGACGATCCACGGCATGATCGTCTCGCTTGAGGGCCTGCTGCCCGCCTCCGGCACGCACGTCTCGACGACCTACGCCGACTGGGTTGCCGCACACGACCCGGACGCGGAGGCGATGGCGCGCGGCCTCGTCCAGGACATGGGCACGGAACTCAACCTGACCTGGACCAAGCCCGGTCGCTTCGTCGACACGATGGCGGCGCGGGCGCGGCGGCTGCCGCCGGCGCACCTGCCGTGGTTCTGGGACACCGTCGGTCACCGGCTCATCGGTTACGGGAGCCGGCCGGGCGCACGCGCCTTCGTGGCGGCGCGAGCGGCCGAGGCCCAGCACGGGCTCCCGGTCGATTCCGCCTACCGCCGGGCCAACGCACTGCTGTTCGCCAGGGGCGGGGCCATGCCGGCCAAGGAGTTCGGAGCCCATCAGCGGTTCCTCGCCGAGACGTTGGAGCCGGCCGACGCGCACGCCGCCCTGGACGCGTTCCTGACCGCATGGGCGGGCTCCGCCGCCGACCTCCCGGCGGATCTCGTGCGCCGGGTGCGGACGTCCGCGAAGGCGGCCTCGCACGGGAACGAGGAAGTCGCTCGCGTGGTCGGCACGATCCTGTCCGTCACCCGCAAGAAGTCGGTGCCGGACGCGCTGCTGACCGCCGCGGCCCCGGTCCTTCAGGCCCATCCTCCGACGGACACGGTCCTCGCCGGGCTCGTCGAGATCTTCCCGAACGGGACGACCGACGGCGGGGCGTGGCTGCGGATGCTGATCGCGAGCGGCGCGACGGAGGCGATGGAGTCCGGGCGGGTCGTTCCGGAGGGCGGCCTGCCGCAATGGGTCGGCAACTTCGTGCGCATGTACCAGTACGCGGCCCAGTCCGGCGGCGGTGTCGCGCGCCAGCCGCTGCCGGCCGAGTTCCTCGACCTGGTGGTCCGGTTGGGGCCGCGGCTGCGGGCCGCGGGCGACGCGGTGACGCTGCACACCACCCGCCACCACTACACGGGCTTCGACGCGGACGTGCTGGACGCCTGCCTGGCGGCCGGAGTCACGGTCGTCGACCCGGGCCCGGAGACGCGGATGCGCTTCTGGGGCGACCGGTCCCGGCGCGACCTCGTCGCGCTGGCCGCCGACCCGGTCTTCGGCCCCCGGCTGGAGGGAACCGTCCACGGGAATCTGCTGCCCGGCTGGTCCCACGCGCGCCGACGACAGCCCGGCTCGGCGGTGACGCTGCTGCCCGGCAACGAGGGCATCGCCCATGAGGTGGCCGGGCGGGCCGGCAAGCTGGTCGACACGGTCGCGGGCGGTGGCATGGGCGGGGCCGAGGAGGCCTTGACCGAGCTGGAGACCCTGCTGGACCGGCCGACGGTGGCGGCGCTCGGCGGGATCGCCGACGCCCTCGCGGATGCGGAGGGCGCGGGCGCGCTGCGGCGCTCGCTGGCGGCGGGCCTGCCGGAGGAACTGGCCTGGCCGGAGCTGGAGTCGGTGTACGCGGACTTCGCGGCCCATGCGCGCGAGACCGACCGCCGCGCAACCGCAGCCGCGGACACAGATCCAGACGCGGACGCACACGCGAGCACAGGCGCGGACGTGAAGGACGGTGCGGGGGCGGACGGGGCGCTGCCGGGCGTTGCCGGGGTGACCTGCACCTGGCCCGTCCTGACGGTCTTCGGAAAGGACCGCGCCGTTGCCGTCGCCCCCGACGGGGTGCGGGGCTCCTGCAGTTTCACGGTGCCGCACGAAGCGACCACCTTCGCGGTCCACTACGTGGGCGGCTCCTTCCTGGTGAGCTGGTCCCTCAAGACCAACCCGTACTTCTGCAACACCGCCGTCTGGGCCGACCGGCCCGAGGAGCCGTTCACACCGGACGAGTTGAGTGGTCTCGTTCCCTTCGGCGGCAGCCTGGACGGGGCGTACGGCTTCCAGTTCGAGACCGCCGACGGAGGCGGGCGGCACGGCGGCCGACGGGTGCTGCGCCCCGGCGGCACCGAAGGCATCGACGGGGACGAGCTGCTGCTCGGCGACGGCTCCCGCATCTGGACCAACGCCGTCTTCGGCCGACGGCCGTGGGAAGTGGTCGACCCGGTCACCGGAGAGCGGCAGGGCGCGACGGAGCTCCCCGACTTCCCGGGACGGGCCCCCGACGCCGACCCGGCGGCGGAGCCGTCCGAGACGGACATGACCCTGGCCCGCGAGGCCCTGCAACTCGCCCCGCTGCCCGCCGGTCTGACCGACTCCCCGCTCGGCAGCCGGGACGGACTCGTCGGGACGCGGGTCCTGTTCCGCACCCGGTACCGGCACAACGCGCCCGACCACTATCTGCTGGAGAGCGTGGACGGGCGCACGGCCCGGTTCGACATCGACCGGCAGGGACAGGAGCCCTGGGGCCTGTGGGCGCCGCCGGAGGGCGCGGTCGAGGACGTGGTCCTCGCCGAGGCGGAGACCCGGACGGGAGTGCGCGCGTACACCGTCGACGGCACCCTGCTGTGGGAGCTGGCGGGGCACCGCTCGCCCACGCACCCGCGGGCGAAGGCGGTCAGGAAGCTCACCGTGTCCGGAGGTGTGGCCCTCCCGCCCGCCTTCTGGTACCTCCTGCGTACGCGCGACGCGGCGGGCTCCCGGGCGCTGCGGACGGTGGAGCGGCAGACGGCGGACACGCTGCTCGCGGCCGCCCTCGACGGCACAGAGGCGCTGCGCGCGGCCGTGGCCCGGGAGTTGCCCGACGTCACCGATCCGGTCCTTGCCGACGCCGTCGTCGCGGTGGCTGTACGGGCCGCGCGGGTGGAGGAGCGCCGACGTGCCCTGCACCACCGCGTCACGCTGCTCGCCGAGGCGCCGCCCGCACTGCCGCGCCGGTCGGCGCCCGACACCGAGCTGATGCCCGCCCTGTTCGAGCTGGTCTCGGACGGCGAGCACGATTCCTGGCGGCGGACCCGGGACACGGCCCTTCCGGCGACGCTCGGCGCGCTCTCCGCCGATGGCGCCTGCCTGGAAGGAGCGATCGGGGAAGAGGTCCGGCGGCTCTCACCCCCCGCGCCCCCGCACGACTGGTCGCAGCTGCTCGGTGCCATCGACGCCGTGGCGTGGCGGGCCGCGGTCGCGTCCACCCCGGACAGCGAGCGGATCGCCCTCCTGGCGCTCCTCGACACCTGGGCCGACCAGCCGTTCGCCCGCGCGGGCAGCCGGTGGTGGACCGGCCGCGCGGCCGACCCCGGAGTCCTGGACGGCCTGCGCGAACGAGGCGTTCCGGTGGCGTCCGCCGGGCCGCGGCGCGGAGGCGCGAACCGCTGGTTCGTCGCACCCGCGTCCGAGGACGGGGACCCGGTACCGGCGGCGATCGCGGAGGCTCGGCTCGTACGGGTGGGGCGCGACGACGCGACCCGGCTCCGAGCCCTCGTGGCGGCGGTCGAGACGAACGGACCCGTCCCGGTTCCGGAAGCGGCGGCCGCGCGTTTCGCCGAACTGACGGGCGTGCGACGGTCCGTGGCCCGGCTCGTGGTGGCGGGCCTTGTCGGCCACCACGACCGGGACGAGGGTCGTGCGCTGGCGCGCAAGGCGCCGTACAAGGCGACCCCGAAGACGGCCGAGGCGTACGAGCAGCTGCGCCGGCGCCTCGGCGGCGACGGCCGGCGCGCCGTTCTGGCCGCCGCCCTCCCCGAGGACCCGGCCGAGCTGTGGCAGCCGGGCGGTGTGGACGCGGCGGTGGAGCGGATGGCGGCGGTGTGGCGGGAGCGGCTCGGGGTCCTGCCCGCCGTGCACGACGAGGCGGCCGACGCCCTGGAAGCCGGCCTCGGCCTCGCCGAGATCTGGGCCAGGCGCCTGGCCGGCGGCTACGAGGCCGCCGCCGACGCGACGGTGGACGCGGCCGGCTGGGAGCTGTCCGGGACCCCGTACGGAAGCGGGGTGGAGGTCCTGCCCGTACCGCCGGAGGGGCCCGCGCTGCCGTACGGAACCCCGGTGGGCCTCCCGCTCGTCCAGATCGCGGGCGCGCTGGTGTGGGCGTGGACGGACCGGCCCGTCGGCGACCCGGCGGTGGCCGGCGCGACAGCCCTGTACGAACGGCTGCGGGCCGAGTTGGAGCGTCCCGAACTCCTCCTGGAACTGAACGGCGGACGTGTCCAGGACACGCCGGAGGGGATCGCCGAGCGATTCGGGCCCGGGCGGTTGCCGGTGGCGAAGGGCCGCCGCAAGGAGGAGGGACCGGTGGTGACCGCGTACGACTCCGGGGCCCTGGTGGTGTGCGCGCCCGGCGGCGGCGCCTTCCTCCGGCCCGCGGCGTGCGCCGACCCCGAGGTGTGGCGGCGCGTACGCGAGGTCACGGACCTGACCGAGGAACTGAACCGGGTCGCGCCGCTGCTGGCCGGCGGCGGCCTGGAGCGCATGATGCACCGCGCCCGCTCCGGCGCGGTGCCGGCCGGCGCGTACGAGGCGGATCCGAGGCAGTCCTGCCCGGACCTGGTCGCGCAGGTGGCCGGGCAGCTCGGCGTCGGCCCGGACGCGGCGGCGCTGTACCTCCAGGTGGCGACACTGGCCGCGCCCACCGACCGCGACGTGCGACGGTGGAACGGCTGGTCGACCAAGCGCCACGCGGAGGTCCGGGCGGAGCTGGTCGCCACGGGCGCCGTGGTCGAGGCCAAGCGCGCGAGGGCGGGAAGGACGGTGTTCCTGCCGGGCGAGTGGACCGAACTGAAGGCCCCTCACCTGCCGCTGGAGACGGTGAAGCTGGCGACGCACGAGGTCCGCCCGAGGTGGGGCAACACGATCCACGGCCCCTTCGACCGCATTCTCCCGCCGGCACCGCTGCACGAGATGTTCGCGGAGGCCTGGGAACGCCTGGGCCGAGGGGACGGCTAGCCGGTCCCGGGGGGGGGGGGCCCCCCCCCCGGGCGGCCCCCCCCCCCCCCCGCCCCCCCCCCCCGGGCCCCCCCCCGCGCCCCCCCCCCCCCCCCCCCCCCCAGGGGTAACAGAAAAAAACAAAAA
>NZ_JBHXTV010000024.1:0-123796 GCF_042671585.1 Streptomyces sp. NPDC127129 | reverse complement strand
GACATCAAGGGGGCCACCCGATCCGAGAATCGGGTGGCCCCCTTGATGTCGTCCGGCCCGCCGCCGGCGCAAGCCGCCGTCTCTGCGTGGGCGCCCTCAGGGACTCCCGGCGCCCGCCGTCCAAAGCCAGCGTCGCGAGCAGCAGCGGACCCCCAGTCCGGCCAGGTCGGAGGACTCGTCCGGCGAGTACAGGTGCTGCGGCGTCAGCCCGTCGAAGCCCGCGAGGAAGAATCGGGTCACCAACTCCACGGGCGGGACGAGCTCGTGGCCGGTGACCCGGCCCGGGCCCGTCGGCCCGTCATGCCGACGGATCCGGCGCGTACGTCCGCAGGTAAGAAGTGAGGAGGCGGCGGTGCTCCGCGAGCACGGCATCGTCGCCGGTCACTGGAGCGACGCGGAAGGCGACGTCGAAGAGCCGATTACCGGCCTCGAAGGCCAGCTGCATCACCAGCAGCGGGGTGTCGGGGCGCAGGAGACCCCGATCCCGCGCGAAGTGCCAGAGCTGTTCGGCCATAGCCTCATCGAACGCCCGCACCAGCTCGGCGAGGGCATCGCTGCGACGGGTGAACCACAACTCGACACAGCTGGGGTGCTCGCGGAAATAGGCCAGCAGGAGATCGACGACCGCGCCCACGGCACTGTCCAGGGTGGCCGGCGGGCTGTCGTCGCGGAAGACTCCGGAGACCAGGGTTTCGAGCTTCTCGACGTGGCGGCGCATGAGCTCGGCGTCGACCTGATGGCGGTCGGAGAAGTAGTGGTAGACCGAGGCGACGGGGATGCCGGCACGTTCTCCCGCAGCCTTGAGCGTCGCCGCCTCATAGCCGTCGGCCGCGAGGATCTGCTCGGCGGCGTCGAGTATCGCGTTGACCCTTTCGACCCCTCGCCGCTGCAGCTGAGCGTTCGGCCGCGCCGGCGCATGAAGCGGCCTCTGCTCAGTCGTAGGGACGGCAGTGCGTCGCCGCGACCGGCGCGCCTCAGACACGGTGTGAGGAAGGGGTGACATGGGACACGTATCGCATTCTAGCCGAGCGCAGGAACGCGAATCGGTCGGCCGGAGCGGGCCGCATCCTGGGCCCTCGTAGACATCGAATGGTGGGTGGGGTTTTCGACCGCGGTCGAGCAGCGGCCCATCCGTCGAGCCGGGATGACGCCGAAGCGGGTGATCCTCATCGGCGCTCCCGGCGAGACGCGGAAAACAGCGGGTCCCGGCGGACCGTCGTGCGTCATCTGGGCGTGGGGTCCAGCCTGCCGTCGGCCAGTGCAAGGGTTGCGGCGACCAGGGCACCGAGGTCGACTTCCACAGTCGGCTTGTCCGGCATGTAGAGGCGCTGCATCGTCAAGCCGTCGAATCCGGAGAGGAAGAAGCGGGCGAGCAGGTCCGCGGGTTGGGCGAGCGCGAATCCGGTGCGGGAGGCCGCCTCGGTCACGATGCGTTCTGTCACTTCGTTGACCTGCCGGTAGTAGGCCGCGCGCGCCTCGCCCAGTCCAGGGGTGCGTAGGGCGTGCATGGCCAGTTCGGTGAGCAGCCGGTAGCCGCTCGCGTCCTCCTCCACGGTGCGCCAGAGGGCGACGGCCAGTGCAGCGATCGTTTCCTCGAATCCTGCACCCTCCGGCGCCGCCCCCTCGACCTGCGCGACCAGGTTGCTGGTGAGCTGCTCCATGACCGCCCGGTACAAGTCCTCCTTCGTACCGAAGGTGTAATGGACCGTGGTCTGGGCGACGCCGAGCTCTGCGGCGATGGCACGCGTGCTGCCTGCGGCGATACCCTCCCGTGCCATGAGGGTGATGGCCGCGTTGATCAACTGGGGACGGCGCTCGGCCGCGGGAACATGAGCCATTTGGTGATTGTACCGACTGGGTCGATCGATTCAGTCGGTTAACGGTGCTGGTGGGGCGAGGTCTGGTCGCTCGCTGCCTTCGGGGTGTCCCGTCCCCCCGTTCATCGCCTGCCAGGATGAGCCCGCCGGCCCTCCTTCCCCCGAGGGGCCGGATGCCGCGCCGGCCTCCGACGGACGGGATCGCGTCGGAGGCGAGCCGTCGTCGGTGACCACTCCGTCGATACGGTGCACTCTCGGGGAAGCGTGGAGCGGAACCGCGCGGGACGAGGCCCCGCCCCCTCACCGGCGTACGGTCAGCAGGATGCGGTCCATTCGTCGTAGAACGGCGGCATGGCCGAGGCCCGGCTGCTGAAGTCGGGGGAGCGCTTCTCGCGGAAGGCCGCCACTCCCTTGGCGCCGTCGTCGATGCTCGTGTAGAACATGGCGAGGGATTCGAGCCGGTGAGCGTCCTCGGGATCTTCCAGGGCCGTGTGACGGTACGTCATCTGACGGATGAGCGCGGTCGACACGGGTGACCGGCCCAGCGTCCAGCGGTCCGCCAGCTCGCGCGCCCGCTTCAGAAGCTCGTCCGGGGCGTGGAGCTCCGTCGCGAGGCCCGCGTCCACGGCGGCCTCCGCGTCGAGGATCTCGGCGGAGTACAGCAGGTCCAGCGCCCTGGGTATGCCGACCAGGCGGGGGAGGAACCACGTCGAGACGGCCTCGGGCGTGATGCCCAGGCGGCCGAAGACGAGGCCGAACCGCGCGTCAGTGGACATCAGACGGGCGTCCATGGCCAGCGCCATGGTCGCGCCGATCCCGACCGCGACGCCGTTGATCGCCGCGATCACCGGCTTGCGGCAGGATCGGATCGCCAGGGTGACCCTGCCTCCCGTGTCCCGGACCCGGCTGATGTCGGGGCTGCTCAGATCCGCCATGTCGGCGAGCGTGGGCGTGCGCGACTCGTCGAGCCCGAAGACGTTGCCGTCCGCGCTGAGGTCCATGCCGGCGCAGAAGGCCTTGCCGCCCGCCCCGGTGACGATGATCGCCCGCACGTCGTCGTTGTCGTTGACCTCGGTGAACGTCCGCTCCAGTTCCCCGGCCATCGTCGGCGTGAAGGCGTTGAGGTGGTCCGGCCGGTCGAGGGTGACTGTGAGGACGCCGTCGTCGACGTGGTGGTCGAGGGTGGTCCAGGTCATGATCGCGTACTCCTGTTTTCCGTAAGCCTGTTGCTTCTGTCTCTCGGGTCGTCTCAGCCGCGGAGCTCGGCGAGCCGGCCGATGATCTTCTCCGCGTCGCCCACGATGCCGCTGACGATCTCGTCACAGGTGGCGACGGACTCGATGAGTCCCTGGGCCTGGCCGGCCCACCACAGGCCGTCGTCCATGTGGCCCTCCTGGAGTACCCGGGTGCGGCCGCGGACGCCCGAGGCCAGCTCGGCTACGTCCTCGAAGACCGCTCCGGGGCGCCGCGAGCGGGTGACGATCTCCTCGGATATCGCGTTCCGGGCGACCCGACCGGTGTTGCCGAACTCCCTGAAGACCAGCTGGGTGGCACGCTCGTCGTTGGCGACGATCTGCGCCTTGACGTTGGGGTGCACGGGAGCTTCCGTGCTGGCGACGAACCGGGTGCCCATGTTGATGGCGCAGGCCCCCAGGGAGAGGGCCGCGGCGAGGCCGCTGCCGGTCGCGAAGCCGCCGCTGGCGATGACCGGGATGTCCAGCCGGCGTACGGCGGCGGGCACGAGGACGAGTCCGGGGATGTCCTCCTCGCCCGGGTGCCCCGCGCACTCGAAGCCGTCGATGCTGACCGCGTCCACACCGAGGCGCTGCGCCTTGAGCGCGTGGCGCACGGCGACCGCCTTGTGGATCACCCTGACGCCCGCGCTCTTGAACGCGGCCACGTGCTCCGCCGGGTTGCTGCCGGCCGTTTCGACCACCGTCACCCCGCTCTCGATGATGGCCGCGCGGTATTCCGCGTAGGGCACCGGCTTGAGGGTGGGCAGGATGGTCAGGTTGACGCCGAACGGCTTGTCGGTCATCTCCTTGCACCGGGCGATCTCCCGGGCCAGCGCCTCCGGGGTGGGCTGGGTGAGCGCGGTCAGGAACCCGAGGGCGCCCGCCTCGGCCACCGCGGCGATGAGTTCGGCGGTGCCCACACCCGTCATGCCGCCGCAGACGATCGGATGGTCCACCCCGAAGAGGTCAGTGAAGGGAGTCGAAATCATGAGCTGGGCCGGCCAGGGCCCTATCCGTTCTTGCGGCGCCGTATCTGCACGGCGGCTTCCGAGGCGCTGACGGCTTGGCGGGCCGAGGGCCTTAATCAAACTCGAATCGTTTTCGCGGGTGATCAGCCGACCCAGGCTCTGGGCGACCTTGTCTTTAAGGTGCTGCCCGCCTGCACGCGATTTGGGTCAGGCCACCGGCAATGAGCCTTTGCGGGCGTTCCGTCGGCTCCCGTTGATCAGGTCGCTGAAGCGGTCGACGGTTCAGACCGTGCGCAGTCCTAGCCGGCTCATCATCGTGGGGCGGGGGAACTCGGGCTTATCCGCCCACAGGAAGTCGAGGTCTTCAGGTCGCTTCCCGTCGACGATCAGGTCGGCGATGAGAGTTCCGATGCAGGGTGCCTGGGCCAAACCCTGGCCGTTGCACGCGATCGAGCAGAACACGTTGCCGCCGATCGGCAGCCACGACGACGTGATCGCGATCCACCCTCCCCAGGCCCGTGCCACGGCCACGTCGGCCAGGCTCGGAAAGCGCGTCGCGAACGCACCCGCGAGTTCCTCGACGAGCGCCGGGTCCGGGGTCTTCTGTGACGTCGGGAGAGGGGTTCTCCATGATGTTGTGCTGGGTGATGAGTCCGGACCGGCTGGTCCATTCCCGGGCCCTCGAGCGCTCGGGAGCGATCGGCTCCGTCTCCACCTCGATCACCCACAGAGGCACCGCGAGGTGCTTGGGCGTGCTGCCCCATTCCCCCGAGAAGGCGTTGGTCGCGAGCACCGCCTTGTCCGCGCGCACCTGTCCCTGCGGTGTCGTGGTGACGACCCGACCTTCGGTGCGGCTGACGTCGGTCACCTTGGTCTGCTCGAAGACTCGGGCGGATGAGGCCAGGACGCCCTGGCGCACTCCTCGCGTGAACGCGCCCGGGTTCAGGATCCCGCCCTCGACCTCCCGCATGCCGCCGACGAACCCTCGAGGAATACCGAGCTCCTCGCTCGTGCCGAGCTGGACCTTGGTGCCGGCCCTTCGCAGGATCTTGGCAGCGCGTCGTACACGACCCATCTGCCACCGCGACACCGCGGCGAAGGCATTGCCGGTGACCTCGTAGTCGCAGTCGATGTCGAACCTTCTGATCAGGTCTTCGACGTGTTGCGTGGCATGCCCGGTGAAGCGTGCCAAGGCGGGCATCTTCTTGCGGAACAGCAGGTTCAGCAGCTGGATGTTCCCACCGGGCGCGCTGGCCAACTGGCCGGCGTTGCGGGAGCTCGAACCGTGACCACAGAACTCGGCCTCGAGCAGCACGACGTCCTGGCCGCGGTCGGCCAGACGCAGTGCGGTCGCCATGCCTCCCAGACCGCCTCCGATGACCGCGACCTCACAGGTGAGGTCCTCGGCGAGCGGTGGAAGGACATCAGCCGGTGGATCGATCCAGCCGCTGAACGAGCTGTACTCGACGTGGTCGGTCTTCATGATGCGCTTCTCCTTTCTGTATCGGATTCCGGTCTGCCCGATTCCTCAGGACCGAGCGACGCTGCGCTCGTGCGCCATGAGCCCGATTCCTGCCGTTGCGTCGCGGTCGTGGAGAGCGCGGTACGCGTGGAAGAACACGAACATCTGGGTCCCCCATGTGGCGAGGGCCAGGGTGTAGAAGGTCGTGCGGTGTGCGTCGTCGTACGGAATCGGGAAGAAGTCGTACGTGACGGTGACGACCAGGCCGGCCGTGACGGCCGCCGCGGCGGCGGAGGCCCAGCCCTTGGCGCCGATTGCCCAGAGGCGCCACACGAAGTAGGCGAGGAAGACCGCCGTGAGGGCGTTCACGACGACGTAGAAGGACGCCGCGCCCGCGTGGAACTCGTGATGGAACTGCTGGAGGTAGAGTCCAGCTGCCCCGGCCAGCGCGAACACCCCGACATCGGCCGTCAGGGACGGCTTGTAATGGTGCGTCACGCGCATGAGACCCATCACGACGATCAGCGTGATGCCCACCGAGCGCGAGAACGCGTCGAAGAAGTACGCGAGGAAGTACAGGGGACTGTCCTCGTCGCCCCCGAGTAGAGCCCAGAACAGGAAGTTCGTGCCGGACGTGCCGACGACCATCCATTCCAGGCCCAGCAGGTAATTGCCATAGCGCCGGATGAACTTCCACCCGTAGAAGAACCCGGTGAAGATCATCCAGGCATCGGCCAGCAGGAAGATCAGTTCCTTCATTCCGCGCGCTCCTTCAGTCGATGCGGATGTGCCGCAGAAGTTCAGGTCGGCCCGTTCCGTTTGCCAACAGGGCCATGGGGTGGCCCTGGCGTGCGCCGCCGACCACGCCGCGGCACGCGGTGACCGTCGTGCTCGGAGTGACGATGGCTTCGACGATTTCGTGCGGGGGCGCACCCCCGGTGCGGGCTGAGGCCGCGTGGAACTCCTCGGGGCTGGCCCAGTCCTCTGCTCGATTCCAGCAGGTCAGCATCGACGCCGTGCTTCGCGAGCCGGAGTGCGGTCGCCGTGCCCGACAGTCCTCCGCCGGTTCGGTGACAGAGCAGGCGAGGCTCTCTGCCTGCGGCGAACAGTACGTCGCGCATCGCAGCGCCTCCCTGAGCGTGACCGTGATCTGGTGCGGCTTCCACAATGGATTGCTCGCGAGGACGCCCGCTACGTCGACGTGCAACCAGGTGTCGCGACCGCCGCAACACACTGCACCACTGCGACGTCACTTGAGCGGCAGCGCAATGGCGTGAGCAGTGCACTGTGCACCACACCGTCACACAGGACGGGGCATTGCGGTGTAGAGCCGCAGCCGCCGTGGCGGGCACCGTGGAATCACACACCGACGTGATCACCACGCAAAGGCGGAAAGGCGGCGCGATGAACACATCGAAGCACCAGCCCGAGGAATTCGACATCGTCATCATCGGTGCCGGCATCTCCGGCATCGGCGCCGCGCGGTACTTCGTCGAGGCGTTCCCCGGCAAACGCGTCGTCGTGTTCGAAGGGCGCGACAACATCGGCGGCACCTGGGACCTCTTCAAGTATCCCGGCATCCGGTCCGATTCCGACCTGCACACCTTCGGCTATGAGTTCAAGCCCTGGAGGGACCGCGCCGCCATCGCGGAAGCCCCCAAGATCCTGAACTACCTGCGCGAGACGATCGAGGAGAACGATCTGGGCGGGCTCATCCGCCTCGGGCACAGCGTGCAGCGCGCGGAATGGTCGAGCGCCGACGCGCGCTGGACGATCGACGTGCACACTGCCGACGGCGACAAGCGTGTCACCGCCAACTGGATCTTCGCCGGCACCGGCTACTACAGCTACGACGAGGGCCATACCCCGCATTTCGAGGGCCGGGAGGACTTCGCCGGCGACATCATTCACCCGCAACACTGGCCCGAGGGCTACGACTACGCGGGCAAGAAGGTCGTCGTGATCGGAAGCGGCGCTACCGCCGTGACGCTGATCCCGTCAATGCTGACCGGCGAGGGCGCCGCCGCCCACGTGACCATGCTCCAGCGCACCCCCACCTACGTGATGCCCTGGCCCAAGGTCGACTCCCTCGCGCTCCTGCTCACCCGGCTCTTCGGCGAACGCCGTGGCTACGCGATGACCCGGTTCAACAACATCTGGATCGATCGAGGCGTGGTCAAGTCCCTCCGCACGTTCCCACGCCTGGGCCGTGCGCTCATCCGGCGCGTCAACAAGCAGCTGCTGCCCAAGGGCTACGACGTGGACACCCACTTCAACCCGCCCTACGACCCGTGGGATCAGCGCCTGTGCCTTTCCCCCGACGGCGACTTCTTCGCCGTCCTGCGCGACGGCAACGCCTCGATCGTCACCGATCGGATCACGCGTTTCACCGAGTCGGGAATCCAACTCGATTCGGGCGGGCACCTCGACGCCGACGTGATCGTCACCGCGACCGGCCTCAACGTGCGCCTGCTCGGCGGCATCGAGCTGGCGGTCGACGGTGCGTCGGTGAACCTCGCCGACTGCGTCGTCTACCGCGGCACCCTGCTCTCGGGGATCCCCAACCTCGCCATCGCCATCGGCTACACGACCTCGTCGTGGACGCTCAAGATCGGCATCCTGTGTCGCTACTTCTGTCAATTGGTCGAGCACATGGACGCCTTCGGCTACGACAGCGTCGTCGTCGAGGCCGATCCCGCCATGGAGACGCGGCCGGTCATGGACCTCAGCGCGGGTTACGCGCAACGGGTCCGCGAGACCACCCCGAAGCAGGGCACGGGCATGTGGCAGATGTCGATGTCGTACCCCCAGGACGCCAAGTTGCTGCGGGGCCCCCTGCTGGATGACGCGCTGCAGTTCGGATCCACCACCGACGAAAGCTCGAACTCGACAGCACAGAAGGCGCTCCGTGCCTGACGACACCGAGGACCGCTTCGTCACCCTTCCGGGCGGCACGCGTGTCTGCTACCGAACCGAGGGCGAGTCCGGCGCCCCGCCGATCCTGCTCGTCGCCGGCCTCGCCGAGGACTTGACGATGTGGTCCGAGCGGTTCGTCTCCGCTCTCGCCGCGACAGGTTTTCAGGTGATCCGCATGGACAACCGCGACTGCGGGCGCTCCACCTACGCGACCACTCCACCACCCAGCACACTCCGGCAACTGCTCGCCCGGCCCCGCCGCGACGCGTACACGCTGGCCGACATGGCGGCCGATGCCGCGCAGCTGATCGAGCATCTCGGTCTGGGGCCGGTGCACCTCGTCGGGCGCTCGATGGGCGGGATGATCGCGCAGACCGTCGCGGCGCGATACCCCGAACTCGCTACGTCGCTCACCTCTTTGTACTCCACCACGGGCCATCCGAAGGTCGGGCAGCCGGCCGCGTCGACCATGGCGTTGCTCGCCGCCCCGCCGCCGCGGAACCGGATGCAGGCCGTGCGGGCGCACCTTCGCATGACGGCGCATCTCGCAGGCACCGGCTTCCCGATCGACGAGGCCGAAGAAACAGGCCACGCCGTTCAGACGTGGAACCGCACGGCCGGCGACGGTGCGGCGGGGACCGCCCGGCAGGTCCAGGCCATCCATGCCTCGGGCGACCGGACGGCGGAGATCGCCCGCATCACGGCCCCCACCCTGGTGATCAACGGCGATCGCGACCTCATCGTCGCACCGTCCGGGGGCGACGCCACTGTGGCCGCGATTCCGGACGCGCGGCACGTGGTGATTCCCGGAATGGGGCACCACCTGCCCAACGCGCTCGCGCCCCTGGTCGCCGACCACGTCGTCGGACACCTCGAAAGGGCATCGGCATGACCGCGCCGCGCGCCACGGACGTCGTCGTCATCGGCGCGGCGCCTCCGGGTTGACCGCGGCGCGGCGGTCGGCGCAGGCCGACCGGCCGGTCGTGGTGATCGAAGCCGGTGACCGTGTCGGCGGCCGCCACGATGAACCTCGACGTCGCCGACGGCGTGATCACCGAAGGCGGCGGACAGGGGGTCGGACCAGGCCAGGACCGGGTCCTCGCGCTTCTGGGCGCGCTGGGGCTGAATACCCCGTCAAGACTCACCTCGCCGGGAAGCCGACCTGCCACCGGTGCGGCCGCTCGAAGCGGTACGGCGGCCTCGTCCCGCCGCTGCGACCAGAGCGCGATCGGTGTCGGTCGCCGGTTCGCGACGCGAACGTTGCTCGTCCCCCGTCCCGTAGGGGGTTGCGCCAGTGCATGGCGTATCCGCCGCGCAGGCCGACGATCTCGGTGTCACCGGGACTCCTCGGCGCGAGGGCGCGGGATCTCGCCGTCGGAAGCTGCCGCGTCGGAGACGCCGGCACGGAGAGCACCACTGAAGGGAGCAGTCGTCATGAGTCAGCAGCGCGAAGGGCGGGCGCAAGAGCTCACCACCGGCCTGGACCGGACACTGGGCGTTCCGCACATCGTCTTCATGGTCGTGGCGATGGCCGCGCCGCTGACGGTGTTCGCCGGACTCATCCCGTTGATGCTCGGTTCGGGGAACGGGATCGGAACGCCGGTCGACTTCGCGATCGTCGGAGTCGTGCTCGTCCTGTTCACGATCGGGTACTCGGCGATGACCCCTGAGGTGCGCAACGCGGGTGCCTTCTACTCTTACGTCCAACGCGGCCTCGGCACCGGCACCGGGCTGGGGGCCGCCATGCTCGCCCTGGTCACGTACGCACTTCTCATCGTCGCCGTCTCGGCGTACCTCGGGGCCGCCGCGCGCAATGTGATCGGGACCTTCTTCGGCGTCTCGGTGCCATGGTGGTGCCTCGCGGGCGCCGGGCTCGCGGCCATCGCGTACCTGGGATACCGCAACGTCGAGGTCAGCGCGCGAGTACTCGGCGCGCTGCTCATCGCGGAGGTCGGGATCGTCGCCCTCGTCGACCTCGCCATCGTGCTGCGCGGCGGCGACCACGGTCTCTCCGCGGACCCGCTGACCTGGGACGCGTTCACCAGCGGCGCCACCGGCACCGGGATCATGTTCGCCGTCTTCGGGTTCGTCGGCTTCGAGGCCACCGCCGTGTTCCGGGCCGAGGCCGAGGACCCCGACCGGACCATCCCGAGGGCCACCTACGTCGCGGTCGTCCTGATCGCCGTGATCTACGCCTTCTCGTCCTGGGCCATGATCAACGGCCTCGGCATCGCGCATGCCGCCGATCTCGCGGCGCGCGACCCCGAAGGACTCGCACCCGGGCTCGCCACCCGCTATCTGTCTCAAGCCGCCCACGACGTCATGCAGGTTCTCCTCGTCACCAGCTTCTTCGCCTGCGTGCTCACCGCGCACAACGTGGTGGCCCGCTACCTCTTCGCCCTCGGCCGCCAGGGCGCGCTCCCGGTCTCGCTCGGTTCCGTGCACCCCGCGCACCGGTCGCCGCACGTGGCCTCGCTGCTGACCTCCGGACTGATCGGCCCCCTGCTCGCGGCCACGGCGATCGCCGGCCTCGATCCGGTCGTCGAGGTCTACGCCTGGTTCGGCGGTGCCGGGACCCTCGGGCTCATCGTGCTGCTCGCTCTGACCTCCGCGGCGGTCGTCGTGCACTTCCGCAGGGTCCGCACGGCGACCGCATGGACGGGCACCGTCGCCCCCGCCCTGGCGCTCGGCGCGCTCGGATCGATCCTCGTGCTCGTCATCGGCAACTTCGAGCTCCTGATCGGGTCGAGCACCGGAGCGAACGTCTTCCTCGCGGTCATCATCGCGGCGTTCGTCGGCGGCCTCGTGTGGGCGGCGCTGCTGTACCGGCGCCGACCGGACATCTACGCCGCCCTGGAATGACCGCCGCTCCCACAGCCCCACAGCACCACACACGTCATCGAAAGGCATGAGAGTGACGGAAACCCCTACGGTCCCGAAGAGTCTCGTGGCTCAGCGTGCGCCGGTCCGGATAGAGATCGACGACGATGCCACGCCCGTCGTCCGGCTGCTCGGCCGGACCCTGTGCGACGCGGTCCGGACCGGTCACGCCCCCGAGGTACTCGGCCGAGGCACAGGGACGGTCGCCGTCCGCTCGCACAACACCCCGCAGGCCGCCACCGTCACGCTGCACGGCGGCGCCGTCACCGTGACCGGCGGCGTCTTCGCGCCGGCCGACGCCACGCTGGTCGTCGACCTCGAATCCCGTTTCGCGTCCACGAAGGACCCGGACGGTGACGCGGAACTGGCCGGCGGGATGCTCCGCGCCCTACGGCCCCCGTTGCCTCCGTGGCGCGAGGCCGCCGAGCACTTCTGGGACGTGACCCGCGGCATCCGCGGCATCCCCGACGTCCTCGTCGCGGTGGCGAGGGAACCGGAGGGCCCCCAGGAGGCCAGATTCGGTGCGGGCCCCAGCACGTACCGCATGGTCGGCACGCCCGAGGCGCTGGCAGGCGTGTTCACCGGCGCCGACTACCTGCTCACCTCCCTGGAGTCCGGCCTGCGGGTCCAGGGGACGCTCTCGCAGTTGTCGGTCATGACGGCTGCCTCGTGGAAGGTTCGATTCGATGTCTGAACTCACCCGGTCGGCATCCACCAGGTCCGCTCGGACAGCGCCCACGAGAGCCATCCGCTTGGAGGCCACCGGCCACGACGGGAGCTTCCTGGGGAAGACCATCACGCCGGCGAAGTTCGCGTCCGGCAAGGAGTCGGGCTTCGCCTTCGCCGACATCCTGTTCGCGATCGACCTGGGTAACGCGTTCGTGTACGGCGACGCGTTCCCGGACTGGCGCGGCAACCTCTACGACATCTCGATGATCCCCGACATGGCCACGCTGGTGCAGTGGAAGCCCGGCCTCGAAGCCGTCATCGGTGACTACTGGCTACGGGACGGGCGGCCGGTGCCGATCTGTCCGCGGAACATGGTGCGCAGGCTGGTCGAGCGCCTCCAAGCCCTCGGCTACACCGCCAAGGTCGCGGTGGAGATCGAAACGACGCTGTTCGCGGAGTCCGTCCAGGAGGCGCGGGCCCGTGGGTACAGCGATCTCACCCCGCTCGGCGGAGACACCGGCGCCACGTACCACCTGGCGAGGTCGAAGGACTGGGTCGACTACATGGACGCGGTCACCGACCGGCTCGACGAGCTCGGCATCACCTGGGAGGCGTGGACCGACGAAGCCGCCCCCGGCCAGACCGAGTTGAACCTCGCGCCCAGCGATCCGGTGTCGCTCGGGGACGCCTGGGTGCGCACCAAGCAGGTGATGCGCGAAGTCGCGTTCGAGCAGGACCGGTCGGTGACCTTCATGGCCAAGCCGACCGCCGGATTCGGGCAGGGCGCGCACATCAACCTGTCGCTGCACCGGGACGGCGAGAACCAGTTCTTCGCACCCGAAGGACCGTCCGAGGTGATGCTGCAGGCCGTCGGTGGGCTGATGGCCACGATGGCGGGAAACACCCTGCTGGCGCTGCCGCAGATCACCTCGTACCGGCGCCTGGTCGACATCAGCGGCCCACCGACCACCATCAGCTGGGGCGTCAACAACAAGACCGCGGCGGTGCGGGCCATCGTCGGACACCCCACGTACTCGCGGCTCGAGTACCGGCTTCCCGGCTCGGACGTCAACCCGTACTACGCGCTGGCCGGTGTGCTGGCCGGGGTCGTGGCCGGCATCGAACGGCGGATGCCGGCACCGCGGCAGGTCGACGACATGGCGTGGAGCCTGCCGGACGACAGCGGGGTCGAGCGGATCCCGGACACGATCACGAAGGCCATCGCCGCGCTGGAAGGCGACGAGATCCTTCGCGAGTACCTGGGCGAGGAGTTCGTCGACTTCTGGGTGGCGTCGCGCCGGTGGGAATGGATGGAGTTCCACACCAAGGGTGGTGACCCGTACGCCGAGCTCTCCGCGTGGGAGACCCGTCGCTACTTCGAGTTCCCGTGAGCGGCAAGCCACTGGTCGGTATCACCGGCCGCCGGTTCCAGCTGGGCCTGATCGCCGGAACGGACGACCGTCACGCCACGGCGTGCGTGGACTCGTTCATGTCCGCCTTCGCGACGCGGGTGGCGCAGGCCGGCGGGGTTCCCGTGTTCCTGCCCTACGACGCCGATCCGCTGGACGTCTGCGAGTGGGTGTCCGGGGTGGTGATCACCGGCGGGCAGGACGTGCACCCGGCCCGGTGGGGCGGCGACACCTCCGTGGTCCGCGACGTCGACCCTCGGCTCGATCCCCATGCGCACGATCCGGAACGCGACGACTACGAGTTCACCCTGACTCGCGCCGCCATCGACCGCGGCATCCCCGTGCTGGGGGTGTGCCGAGGGATGCAGCTGCTCAACGTGGCGCTGGGCGGAACGCTCATCGCGGACCTGCCGCCCGACCCCGTGCCGCACTTGTCGCCGCTGGCCGCGCCCACCGACGGCGACGCCGAGCACCTCGTGACCTTCGAGCCCGGCTCGACGGCCGCGCGGCTCTTCGGCGACAGCGCCGTCACCAACTCGTGGCACCACCAGGCCGTCGACCGGTGCGGCGCGGGGCTCGTCGTCACGGGCCGCACGCCCGACGGGGTGGCGGAGGCCGTGGAGGCGCCCGGCGCGCCGATCCTCGGGGTGCAGTGGCACCCCGAGTGGATGGAACGGGACGACCCGGCCATGGCCTGGATCGTCGACGAATCGAGACAACGACAGGAGGCCGGAGCATGCCGGCTGACCCGATAACCGTGACCACGCCCAGGGACGGAACACCGGGGCGGCCCGCCGTCGCCCTCGACCTGATGGGAGAGACGCCCCGGGTACGTACCGTCACCGGCCTGCTGGCGGACGGCGCCGCCCGCACTCCCGGCGCCGAGCTGCTGCGGTTCGGCGACGCCTCGTGGACCTACGAGCAGGCCGACGCATCGTCGTCGCGGCTGGCACACCGCCTCATTGAGGCCGACGGAGTGGCGCCGGGCGACCGCGTCGCGATCATGCTGCCGAACGTCCCGCAGTGGCCGCTCACCTGGTTCGCGGTGCTCAAGGCCGGCGCCGTCACCGTGCCCGTCAACTCGGCGTACCGAGCGGCCGACCTCGCATTCGTGCTCTGCGACTCCGGCGCGAGAGTGATCGTCACCGACACCGAACACCTCCCGCTGGTGCGCGAGGTGGTGTCCGACGACGACGCCCTCGCGGGCATCCAGGTCGTCGACGTCGCCGACATCCCCGACACGGGCCTCCCGGCCACCGCCCCGGATGTCGCGATCACCCCGGACACGCTGGCCAACCTGCAGTACACCTCGGGCACCACCGGATTCCCGAAGGCGTGCATGCTGACCCACGACTACTGGACCCGCATCGCTCGGGACTGCGCCGCGGCCGCCGGCCTCGGCGACGACGACGTGCTGCTCACGGCGCAGCCCTTCTCGTACATGGACCCGCAGTGGAACACGGTCCTCGCCCTGACCGCCGGCGCCCCACTGGTGGTGCTCCCGCGGTTCTCCGCGTCGGGGTTCATGGCCGACGTACGGCGCCACCGCGTGACCTTCTGCTACGTCCTCGGAGCGATGCCCACCCTGCTGTTCAAGCAGCCGCCCACCGCCGACGACCGGGACAACCACCTGCGCGCGGTGTTCTGCTCCGCGATCCCCGCGGCGCTGCACGCCCAGCTGGAGGACCGCTGGGGCGCACCATGGCGAGAGCTGTACGGCATGACCGAGAGCGGGATCGACCTGATCAGCCCACTCGCCGATCCCGCGGTCGTCGGGAGCGGCGGCATCGGGCGGCCCGTGCCCACCAAGCGCGTCAGGATCGTGGACGCCGACGGCGCCGAGGTCCCCGCCGGCACACCCGGCGAACTGACCGTGTCCGGAGCGCCGATGATGCTCGGCTACTGGAACCGTCCCGAGGAGACCGCGCGGGCGCTACGGGACGGATGGCTGCACACCGGTGATCTCGCGGTCGCCGACGACGGGGGCGAGATCCGCCTGGTGGGCCGCATCAAGGACATGGTGCGGCGCGGCGGCGAGAACGTCGCCAGCGCCGAGGTGGAGGCAGCGCTCGAAACCGACGACCGCGTCGTCGCGGCCGCGGTCGTCGCCGAGCCCGACGAGGTGCTCGGGGAGGAGCTCAAGGCATTCGTCCAGCTCGCGGCGGGCGGCACCGGCGGCCGGGCGACGGCCGAGGCCATCATCGCCCGGGTCGCGGAGCGGCTCGCGCGGTTCAAAGTGCCGCGCTACGTCGAATTCGTCGCGGACTTCCCCCGGACCCCGTCGGAGCGGGTGTCGAAGCCCGCGCTCAGGGCCCGGGCGACCGAGGTCCCCGGCACCACCTTCGACCTGCGCGACCGGACCTCATCGACCTCCGCGGCGCCGTCGGACGCGGCCCTGTCGGACATGGCGGCCGAACACGTGCTCGTCGACGTGATCCGCGAGGTCGCCGTGATCACCCTGCGGCGCCCGTCGAAGCTCAACGCGCTCACCGTCGGAATGCGCCTGCGCCTCGCCGCGCTCATCCGCGAACACGGCACCGGTGAGCGGGCCCGGGGAATCGTGATCACGGGCACGGGCCGCGCGTTCAGCGCGGGCGAGGACCTCAGCGCTCCGCCTACCACGTTCGCCGAGATGCGCGAGACCTTCGAGAGCTTCCACGACGTCACCCGCGCCGTGATCGAGACCCGGGTCCCCGTGGTCGCGGCGATCAACGGGATCGCGGTGGGCGGCGCCTCGGAGATCACGCTGTGCTGCGACGCGCGGCTGGGCACGCCGCAGACCTTGTTCTTCCATCCGGAGAACGCCCGCGGCCTCACGATCTCGAACGCGTCCAGCGTGCTCCTCACCCGCATCGTCCGCAATCACGCGATGCGGATCGTCCTGGGCTCGGAGCGCATCGGCGCCGAAGAAGCGTTGCGGATCGGTCTGATCGATCAGATCGTCGAACAGGACGACCTGCTGGACCGCGCGATCGACCTCGTCCACGCCTGGACACCGGAGGGCGGCAACAACACCGCCCTGCACCTCGCGCTGCTGCGCCCCTCGTCCGAGGAGATCGAACGCGCCTTCGTGCTGGAGGACGCCGCGGCCGACGCGTCGTGGAACAGCGGCGCGCTGACCGCGGGCATCGCGGGCTTCTGGAACGCGAAGAAGCCCGCCACCACGACCGGAGAGAACGAATGATCACCACCCGCGCGGCCGTCCTCACGAAGGTGGGCGAACCCCTGCACCTGACCGACATCCACGTCGACGAGCCCGAGCCGCACGAGGTGCGGATCGCCGTCACGCACGTCGGGCTGTGCCACAGCGACCTGCACTACGTCACCGGCACCGTCTCGACCGATCTGCCGGTGGTGGTCGGTCACGAGGTGGCGGGCGTCGTCGAATCCGTCGGCTCGGCCGTCACGGACCTGCGTCCCGGCGACCACGTCACCGGCGCGCTCACCCCGTCGTGCGGCCAGTGCGCGAACTGCAACGCGGCCCGTTCGACACAGTGCCGGCGGCTCGACGAGATCCGGCGCCGCCCGCGGCCCGCGTACACCCTGCCCGACGGGACAGCGGTCGCCCGACTCGGCGACCTGGGCGCGTTCTCCGAGCACATGCTGCTGCGCGCGAACGCCGCCGTGAAGCTGCCCGACGGCGTGTCCACCCGGGTCGGCTGCCTGCTGTCGTGCTGCGTCGTCACCGGCGTCGGCGCCGTGTTCCGCGGGGCGCGGGTGCGGCCCGGCTCCACCGTGGCCGTGATCGGCTGCGGAGGCGTCGGCTCGGCCATCATCCAGGGCGCGCGGCTCGCGGGCGCGTCCGCGATCGTCGCGATCGACGTCGATGAGCAGCGGCTGCGAGCCGCCCGCGGCTACGGCGCGACCCACACCCTGAACGGCGGCGTCGACGACGTGGCCGCTGCGGTGCGCGCCCTGCTGGGCGACGGCGTCGACTACTCCTTCGAGGCCGTCGGGTCCGCCCGCACCGCGGCAACCGCCCTCGACGTGGTGCGCGCCACCGGCACGGCCTGCCTCGTCGGCATCGCGCCCGAAGGCACCGAGCTGACCCTGCCCGCGTCCGACTTCTTCTTCGGCGAGAAGCGCCTGATCGGCTCGTACATGGGGTCGGGACAGGCGCGGGAGGACATCGCCCAGTTCGCCCGGCTGTACCAGCAGGGCCGGCTGCTGCTCGACGAGATGGTCAGCGACGTCATCGACTTCGACCGGATCAACGAGGGCTTCGAGGCGATGAAGTCCGGCGAGGTGACCCGCATCGTCGTCGCCATGCCGATACGTTCCGGCAACCCCGCCGCGGAGGAGACCCGATGAAGACCACGACACCGACAACGTCTCTCGCGCAGCCGGTGAGCTACATCGCCAGTGAGTGGGTGCGATGCCAAGAGCTCGACGCGTGGAACGTCGACCCGAACACGGGCGAGCCGGTCCACCGCACGGTGACCACATCGCCCACCGACCTGGAGCGGGCGCTGCAGCACGCGCAGCGCGCCTACGATGCGCTGGACTGGGCCGGTGACGACTTCCGGCTCATGCGGGCCGAGGCGCTCGAACGGGCCGCGGCGAACGTCGAGGAGCGGCTCGAGGAAATCGCCCGCACCGACGCGATCACGAGCGGCACGGCGATCACCGCCACCCGCAAGCTCGCCGCGTTCCTCCCGGCCCGGATCCGGGGGGCCGCCGACGAGGCCCGTGGGATCCCCCGCGTCACCGCACTCGCCGCCGGCGGGCGCGACGTCCGGCTGCACCGGGTGCCCTGGGGACCCGCCGCCATCCTCACACCGTGGAACGGCCCCAGCTTCATCCCGGCGGCGAAGGTCGCCAGCGCGGTGGCTTCGGGCTGCCCGGTGCTGCTCAAGCCGTCCGAGCACGCCCCCGCCAGCGCGCAGGTGATCGTCGAGTGCTTCGTTGACGCCGGCCTGCCCGAGGGCGCGCTGCAGCTCGTCCACGGCACGGGCGACGTCGGCGCCGCACTCACGGCCGACCGCCGGGTGAAGGTGGTGTCCTTCACCGGCGGCCCGGGCGCCGGGCGGGCCATCGCCCGCGCCGCCGCCGAGGACTTCAAGGTCCTCCAGCTCGAACTCGGTGGCAACAACCCCGTGCTCGTGCTCGACGACGCCGACCTCGACGTGACCGCCGACGGCATCCTGACCGGCATGACGAACCTGAACGGCCAGTGGTGCGAGGGGCCGGGCAAGGTCCTGGCACCGCACCGGCTGGTGCAGCCCCTGCGGGAGGCCCTCGCGGAGCGCATCGCGCGGCTGCGGATCGGGCACTCGCTCGACGAGGAGTCCGACATCGGACCCATCGCCAACGAACCGCATCACCGGAACCTGCTTCAGCGCATCGAGGGTCTGCGCGGGCTCGGTGCCGAGATCGACCAGCCCGGGGAGCTGCCCGGCCTGGCGGGCTTCTTCCTGTCTCCCACGCTCGCCACCGGGTCCGACCCGGAACGCACGACCGCCGAGCTGTTCGGGCCGGTCGTCTCCTTGCACGGCGTGGACTCGGACGAGGACGCGCTGCGCGCCGCCAACGCGCACCCGTCGGGCCTGGACGCCTATGTGTTCGGCACCGACACCGACCGCGCGATCGCGGTCGGTGCCCGGATCGTGTCCGGCGAGGTGCGGGTCAACGGCGCCAAGCTCGCCGATCTCGGCGACGACTCCGCCCAGAGTTTCTGGGGCCCGTCCGGCATCGGCGGCCACGGGCCCGCGGAGTCGGTGCGGGTGTTCTGCGGAGACCGGGTCGTCGGGGTCGACTCGCCGGATCTGCCCTTGTGACCGGCCCGGAAGGAGACCGAGCCCCTCACGGGCGCCGCCGGACGTGAGGGGTTCAGTGCCGCAACTCCACGAGCATGAGCGCTGCGACCACGCTCGCGGCGTTGTCGGCGAGCGGCACCGGCAGCAGTTGGTCGGCGCGGGCCAGCCGTCGCTCGATGGTGTTGCGGTGCGTGAACATCCGCTCCGCGGCGGCGGAGCCGTTGAACCGCTCTCGGACATAGGTCAGCACGGTCTGCCGCAGCACCGGGTCGGCAGTCGCGAGGTCGCCCAGCGTGTCGGTCACGAACTGATCGGCCTGCGCCATGTCGGCCGTGAGCACCGACACCAGCGCGACGTCCTCGTACCGGACGACGGGGCGCGCCGAGCCCATGCGCGCCAGGAGTCGTTGCGCGGCGGAGGCGTCCAGGTGACTCCGGCGGAAACCGTCGACATCCCGCCCGCAACGTCCGAACGCGACATGGGTTCCCGGGTGGCCGGCCAGGGCGGCCACCGCCGTCTCGGCCGGCGGGACCGTGTCCGCCGGAACCCACACCCACAGCGCGGTCGTGCTCGCGTTCAGGGTGAGCCGGCACGAGGCTCCACACATCCTCATCACCGCCTCGGCGGCCGCGTCGAGACCCGCGGCCTCGTCGACGGAGTCGCTCCAGATGATCGCGGCGAGGTGACTGCCCGCCAGCGCGTACCCGAGCCGCGATTCGGCCAGCGCCCGACCGATCGGCGCACCTTCGAGCAAGAGTTGGACGGTGGCGTGCCGCTCGGCGCTGGCGCCCCGCGCGAGGTCCGCACGTTCCTTCTCGGTGTACTCGTCGAGCGCCGCGATCGAGTCGTCGACGAAGGTCGCCATCGACCGCTCGGACACCTTCATCACGTCACGGAGCTCATCGATCACAGTGGTCGCGGCGAAACAGGCGTCGACCCACAGCTCCCACGCCCCGTGCTGGGCGCCCCGCCACGAACCGAGGTCGTGCGTGTCCAGGCCGCGTCGCACCAGGTCGCGAGCGAACTGCAGAACCTCGGGGTCGACACACGGCCCGACCCGCATACCGGGGTCCTGCAGGGTGGCCGACAGCCAATGCCTGAAATATGCCTTACCCATGTGACGGTCGGCCGCCGCGAACTGCGGGTCGTCCAACAGGGCGCGATACTCGGCCTCCCGGTGGGCGGCGGCCACGACCCCGTCGACCGCCACGCTCGTCGAAGCCAGGAGGGATTCGGCGACGTCCCGCATCAGTTCGGCAGTACGTCGGCTCGGCCGCGGCCATCCGGAATCCACCCTCGCAATATAGCGTCGGACGACACCGGCAGGGTCGTCCTCGGCGAGGGCTCGACCGGATGTTACCGAGCTGTGTCAGGCCCGCTGGGCGGAGCGCGTACGGGTCCGGGTCGTCCTCCGGTGGCAAGCCTGGATCGGCACGCGCCCAGCCGGTCTCCTTGGCCGGGATCGAGGGATGACCGCACCCCCTCACGCACAGGCTGGACGTCTGCGGACTCTTCGGGCGCCGATGCTGACCTTTTGCTGACCCCTGCCTGAAGTAAGGGGGATTGACCTGCGGTGATGCGATGCCCGCGCGGGTTGTGGTGGAACTTCGTCGCCGCAGGGGCGAGGGGATCCGGCAGGCCCGCGCGGACTGGACGGCAAGGGGCCGCTTCTGTGCCCGGTGGGCTGGACTGGTCCCGCTGCGCGATCGACTCGATGAGCATGAAGGCCACCGCTACGAGTGCCACCCCCGCGACCACCTGGCTTTACTCGGCCGCGCCGCAGCCATCTGCTGCCGTAGGCGAATCCTTCGCCTCATCGCATAAGACACTGCCCCAAGGACCTGACGCCTCGCCAGGTATGTCAGCATTCGGTCAGCATGAGTCCCCACGCGTTCCGGGGCCTTCGTCCCAACAGGCGCCGGTGCTAAGGGAAAGCCCAGGTAGGAAGCCGTCCAGCCTGACCGGAGCGATGTTCCTCACAAACATCGGACGGGGGTGTCGGTGTAAGGTCGAGAACGCCCTTGACCTGCACAAAGCAGGCAGGGAGCCGTCTTCGAGGAGTCCACAGTGCTGCGCACTCTGTTCAAGTCCAAGATCCACCGCGCCACCGTGACCCAGGCCGACCTGCACTACGTCGGTTCCGTCACCGTCGACGCCGAGCTCATGGAGGCGGCCGATCTGCTGCCCGGGGAGCTCGTCCACATCGTCGACATCGACAACGGCGCCCGGCTCGAGACGTACGTCATCGAGGGTGAGCGGGGCTCCGGGGTGATCGGGATCAACGGGGCCGCCGCGCATCTCGTGCACCCCGGGGACCTGGTGATTCTCATCAGCTACGCCCAGGTCGAGGACGCCGAGGCACGGGCTCTCGTGCCGCGGGTGGTGCATGTGGACGCGGACAACCGGATCGTCGAGCTCGGGGCCGACGCCTCCGCGCCGGTGCCCGGCGGCGACACCGTGCGCAGCCCGCACGCCGTGGCCGCGCACGCCTGACCGCCCGAACCGAGGGAGACGATTCGCATGGCCGAACGGGAGATCCGCGACGACAGGGAGAAGGGGCGCCTGGAGGCGTTCGAGGACGGCCGCTACGTCGGAGTGGTCGTCTACTTCACCCTGGACGCGGAGCCGCACGCCCTCGTGGCCGTGCACACCGTCGTCGAGGAGGGCAACGAGGGCAAGGGCATCGCCGGCTCCCTCGTACGGGAGTTCTACGCCATCGCCGACCGCGAGGGCGTCCCCGTCGTGCCCCTCTGCCCGTACGCCGCCGCGTGGGCCGAGAAGCACCCGGACGAGGCCCCCGTACCCCCGGAGGACGTCGTGCGCGCGGCCAAGGAACAGCTCAAGGCCACCCCCGAGCTGTGGTGACGCTCGCCCTCCTGCACACCTCCGAGGCGCACGTCCCCGTCTTCGACGGGCTGCGCGACCGCCATCACCCCGGCCTCGGCCTGCGGCACCTCGTCGCCGAGGAGCTGCTCGTACGGGCCGGGGCCGAGGGGCCGGACGCCGTGTCCGGCGCCGTCCGCGACCTCATCGCCGAGGCCGTCGCGGACGGCGCCGGCGCCGTGCTCTGCACCTGCTCGACCCTCGGCGGGGTCGCCGAGCGGCACGCCGCGACGCTCGGCGTGCCCGTGCTCCGGGTCGACCGGCCGATGGCGGCCGAGGCGGTCCGCTCCGAACGGATCGTCGTCGTCGCGACCGTGGAGTCCACCCTCGCGCCCACGCTCGACCTGCTCCGGGAGGAGTCGGGGGAGCGGACCTCCTTCGTCACGACCCTGGTCGTCGACGGCGCGTGGGACCGGTTCCTGGCCGGTGACCGCGACGGCTATCTGGACGCCGTCGCGACGGCCGTGGACGGGGTCCCCACGGCCGGCGACCCCGTGATCGTCCTCGCCCAGGCCTCCATGGCCGACGCCGCCGGGCGCACCACGACCCCGCTGACCGTCCTCTCCAGTCCTCGCCCCGGTCTCGCCGCCGCGGCCACGGCGGTGCGCCGACACGGATGAATGGCCCCGGCGGGCGCGGGCATGCGCACCAGGAGAGCCTGGGGCCGTACCGCCCCGTCGACCGAGAGGCCCGACATGACCCAGCCACCCGTACCGGCGCCCCCGTCGCCGATCCCGCCGCCCGGCCCGGTGCCGTCCCCGCCGGCCCCGGTGCCCGAGCCGCCTCCCGTGCCGCCGCCGAACCCCGTCCCGGAACCGCCGGGCCCCGCCCCCGTGCCGGGTCCCGAGCCCCAGCCCGAACCGGGGCCCGCCGGCCACTGAGCCCTTGTCACGGCCTGTGACCTTCCCCTACCGTGGGCGACTGCTGATGCGTTCAGCCGAGGGGTTCAAGGGGGGGCCATGGCCTTACGGGGACGACACCGCCGGCAGCAGCCGAGCCGGATCAACGCCGCGTCGCTCACCGTCACGGCGAGCGGCGTCGGCATGGCGCTCCCGCTGGTCGGCGCCGGGACGGCCCAGGCGGCCTCCCTCGACGTCTGGGAGAAGGTCGCCGCCTGTGAGTCCTCCTCCAACTGGCGCATCAACACCGGCAACGGCTACTTCGGCGGCCTCCAGTTCAGCCAGTCCACCTGGGAGCGCTACGGCGGCACGCACTACGCGCCGCGCGCCGACCTCGCCTCCAAGGACCAGCAGATCGCCGTCGCGGAGAAGGTCCTGAAGGGACAGGGCCCGGAAGCCTGGCCGACCTGCTCCACGCGCGCCGGACTCGGCGCGGAGAAGACGGCCGTGACGCCCGCCTCCCTCCCGCGGCAGCGGACCGCGCAGGCGAAGGCCCCCGCCGCGCCCGCGCCCGCCACGCCGACGACCGTGCCGACGGTCCGCGAGATGTACACGGTCACCCCCGGCGACTCGCTCTCCCGCATCGCCCGCGAGGAGCGGGTCAAGGGTGGCTGGCAGCGGCTGTACGAGGCGAACCGCACGGTGGTCGGCGACGATCCCGACCTGATCCACCCCGGCCAGAAGCTGACCCTCCGGATCGCCGCGCCCGCGAAGCCCGGACCGGCGGCGAAGCCCCCGACGGGCAAGGCCCCGGCCACGAAGCCGCCCACCGCCAAGCCCCCGGCCGCGAAGGCGCCCGCGACCCAGGCGCCGGCCACCAAGACGCCCGCGACCCAGGCGCCCGCGACCAAGGCGCCCGCCTCCACCACCAGGCCCGCCCCGAAACCGGCTTCCAAGCCCCCGGCCAGGACGAAGCCCGTCAGCAAACCGGCCGGCAAGCCCGCGAGCAGGCCCGCGACCGGCGCCGACAGCTTCTCGGCACCCGTCTCCGCCTCCATCGGCACCCGCTACCGCGTCTCCGGTTCCTCCTGGTCCAGCGGCTACCACACAGGCGTCGACTTCCCGGTCCCGACCGGCACCTCCGTCAAGGCCGTCGCCCCCGGCCGGATCGTCTCCGCCGGGTGGGGCGGCGCGTACGGCTACGAGATCGTCATCAAGCACGACGACGGCCGCTACAGCCAGTACGCCCACCTGTCCGCGCTCGCCGTGCGCGAGGGCCAGCGGGTCAACGGCGGGCAGCGCATCGCCCGTTCAGGATCGACCGGCAACAGCTCGGGACCGCACCTGCACTTCGAGGTGCGGACGGGTCCCGGGTACGGCTCCGACATCGATCCCCTCGCCTACCTGCGCGCCCGCGGCGTCTCGATCTGACACCTGCCGGACCGCCCCCCGGCGATCCGCCGCCGTCGGGTCGCAGGGCGACGGTCGATCTGACACCGACAGGGAGTCGGACGACGTCGTCAGCCGCTCGACGGTGAGCTGGACGATCCCGAGCGCCGCCACGGCGCCGCAGATCAGCGCGGCGACCGTGCCGGCGGCGCCGTAGCGGAAGGTCTCGCCGAACAGCGTGAGACCGACCGTCGCCGCCACCACCGGGTTGACCACCGTCACCGTCGCGAGCGGGGCCGCGAGCCCGGCACCCCGGTACGAGGCCTGGGAGAGCAGCAGCCCGGTCACGGCGAGCGCCGAGAGGACCAGCGCGCTGGGCCACTGGGCGAGCGGCGCGCTCGACGTCCACTCCACCGCCACGGTCTTGGTGAAGACCGAGGCGATCCCGAACGAGACACCCGCCGCTGCCGCCAGGACGATGCTGCGCAGCACCGGCCGGCCCAGCAGATGCGCGAGGGCGAAGAGCGCGCCCACCACGCCGAAGGTCCCGGCGGCGAGCAGCCAGCGCTCGGCGTCGGCCAGGGACTGGGTGTCGGCGCCGCCCGTCAGGCTGAGCAGCCCGGCCAGACCCACCGTGGCCATCAGCGCGCCGCGCCAGGCCGTGCGCCCCGCCCGCCGTCCGACGAAGAGCGCCGCCATGGGCAGCGCGAAGACGATGGTGAGGGCGCCCAACGGCTGGACCAGGCTGAGCGGACCGTAGGCGAGCGCGGCCACGTGCAGCACCGCGCCGAGACCGTTGAGCAGCACGGACCCCCACCAGGCCGGGCTGCGCAGCGGCGCGTACGTGAGGCCTGCGGCGGAGGCCGCGACCCGCTCCTGCACGATCGCCGCGGCCGCGTAGGCGACCGCCGAGACCAGTGACAGGAGCACGGACAGCAGGAGGGGGCTCATACATACAACGATCTCTCTTCCGGGCGTTCACGTCGTCGTACCTGGGAACGCCTTCGGTCGTACTGCCGTCGCAGTACGGGACCGTCACGTACGGCCTGAGATGTACGCCCGCGCAGGTCAGGAGGGGTGGAATTCGACCTTTCCGGCATCCCGGCCGAGGCGGGCGCCCGTGATCCGCGCCTTGTCGAGTACCTCATCCCGAGCCAGTCGGCACCGGACCCGGGCCACATTGGCCCGTACCGCGCCGCCCTGAAGCCGTGGCCGTCCCGGAGCCGTGACCGTCCCTAGCCCGTGCCGGGGGAGTGAGGGCAGCTCGAACGGTGAGGGGCCCGAGCGCTACGGTGATCCGTGGTCACCGGCCGAGACGTGGCCCGGGCACGACACGGCCAGGAGGCGGCGCGGTGGATCTCGTCGAGAGTGGACGGGTGGGCGGGTTCTTCGCCCTGCGGACGACCGTGCCGGAGACGGGCGGCGCGCATCTGCCGCTCGCGCGCCTGTACGCGGGGGAGGACGGCCCGCTCTCCGCCCGCGTCGACCGCGTGGGCGGCCGCCTCGGGGCGCCCGAGCGGCGGGTCGCGGCCTCCGTCGCCCACCTGGGGCTCGCGGCCCGGCTCTGGTCGACCGCCCTCGGTCCGGCCGCGCTCTTCGGCCGCTTCCCGGACCTCGACCCGGCTCGGCTGTACTGGGACTCCGCCCTGACCTCGCCCGACGACCTGTGGTGGGCGGGCACGGCCACCCGCCCCGCCACCGTGGCCGATCTCCGCGAGGCCGTTCAGCTCGCCCATCTCGTTCCCCTGCACGAGGCCCTCCGCCGCGACGGACGGATCTCGCCCCGGCTGCTCTGGGGAAACGCCGGTTCCGCCCTCGCCGGGGCGCTGCGGGAGCTCACCCGCTGGGCCCGCGCCCAGGACCGGCCCGAGGTCGCCGCCCGCGCCGGCGCGCTCGTCACCGGCCTGTTCGCCCACCCCGACCTGGCCGGGACCGTCCAGGGCCCTGCTCTCCGCCGTTCCAGCTGCTGCCTCTACTACCGCTGTCCCGGCGGCGGGCTCTGCGGAGACTGTGTGTTCGACCACCCTCCCGCGCGAGGACGCCTCACGGGTTTGGAGACACGGCCACCGGCTCCGTAAAGTTCATCTTTTGGAACGACTGGAACGACCCGCGATCGAGGAACGGCAGAGGCCATGACGGTGACCGAAGAAACCCAGGGGTACGGGCCGGGCATCGACCCCGATCGCCTGGCCGTCTGCCTGAGCGTGCTCGACGAGCTCGACAAGCTGGAGGTCGACCACCCCGACGCGATCGCCGTCCGGCGCGCCACCGCCGGCATCTACCGCACGGTGAAGCAGCGTCGCCGCCAGGAGCGCCGGGCCGCGAAGACCGCGCACGACAAGGCCGTCACGGAGGCCACCGCCACAGGCTCCGCCCAGCGGATCGACGACGAGACCGAGGGCCTGCTGCCCTCCTCCGTCACCGAGGCCGGCGCGATCGCCGGGATACTCCAGCGTCCTCGCTCCTGCTACACCTGCAAGACGCGGTACGTCGAGGTCGACTACTTCTACCACCAGCTCTGCCAGGACTGCGCGACCCTGAACCGCGCCCGTCGTGACGCCCGCACCGACCTCTCGGGGAAGCGCGCGCTGCTCACCGGCGGCCGGGCCAAGATCGGCATGTACATCGCCCTGCGCCTGCTGCGCGACGGCGCCCACACCACGATCACGACCCGCTTCCCCAAGGACGCCATCCGCCGTTTCAAGGCCATGGAGGACTCGGCGGAGTGGATGCACCGGCTGGAGGTCGTCGGCATCGACCTGCGCGACCCCGCGCAGGCGGTCGCCCTGGCCGAGCAGGTCGCCGAGCAGGGCCCGCTGGACATCCTCATCAACAACGCGACGCAGACCGTGCGGCGTCTGCCCTCCGCCTACTCCGCCCTGGTCGAGGGCGAGAGCGCGCCGCTGCCCGCCGGGGAGCTCCCCGCCCACCACGTGATCGGCGCCTTCAACTCCGGCGCGGTGGACGGTCTGACCGCGCTGCCCCTCGGCGTCAGCGGCCTGGACGCGCAGAAGGTCGCCGACCTGGCCCTGGTCGCGGGCAACGCGAGCGTCGAGCGGCACCGTGACGGCAGCGCCATCGACGCGGGCGGCCTGGTTCCGGACGTCGTCGAGACCAACACCTGGGTGCAGACGATCGACCAGATCTCCCCGGTGGAGCTGCTCGAGACCCAGCTCTGCAACTACACCTCGCCGTTCATCCTGATCAGCGCGCTGCGGCCGGTGATGGCCGACGCCGCCAAGAAGGCGGCCAGCGGGCGCGCCTACATCGTCAACGTCTCCGCGATGGAGGGCGTCTTCGGCCGCGGGTACAAGGGTGCCGGGCACCCGAACACCAACGCCGCCAAGGCGGCGATGAACATGGTGACGCGGACCAGCGCCCAGGAGATGTTCCAGAGCGACGGCATCCTCATGACCTCGGTCGACACCGGCTGGATCACCGACGAGCGTCCCCACTTCGACAAGCTGCGGCTCGCCGAGGAGGGCTTCCACGCCCCGCTCGACCTGATCGACGGCGCCGCCCGCGTCTACGACCCCGTGGTGCGCGGCGAGGCGGGCGAGGACCTGTACGGCTGCTTCCTCAAGGACTACGCGCCCGGCAACTGGTAGTCCGCCCGGCCACCCGGCCCGCGTCACCGCGTTAAACCGCTCCAATGTCCGAAATTCACTCGATTGCGTCACACTTCTCAGCCCCATGGAGCGCCGGCGCGCTCATTTGGTTAGTCTGATGCCCACGGTCGACCACCCGGGATTCACCAAATCCTCACGGTCGGCCTGGGGACTGGCCTGCCACCAAGGCCGCGGTCCCGCCCGAAAGCCGGCGCCACCGCGACCGAAACGGCCATGTCCTCATAGGTACGCGACACAAGGGAGTGCGCGGTGACACCAGAACTGACGAAGCAGGAACAGCGACCGGCCGAACGCCCGGAGCGGGCCCACCGCCCCGGCGAGCTGGGAAGCCTCGATGTGTGGGCGCATGCTGCACCGATCCGGCTGGCGGGCTACGAGGACGACCTCGCGGAGCCCCACATCCTGCCCGGTATCGACTGAGTCGTACCGCTTCACCCGTGCCCCCGGACGCCTCCGCGCCCGGGGGCACGGGTCTGCCCGCCGAATCTGCCCGCCCCGTCCTGCCCGGTGGGCAGGGACTGGTCACCGGCGGGCCGTGCTCCCCAGCCCGACCGGCGGCAGGTACTCCCGTACCAGCGTGCGGTGCCACCACGCCCCCGTCTCCCGCAGCTCCCGCCAGGTCGTGAACCGGTAGCGGTAGAGCCGGGCCCGTACGAGGGCCGGGGGCGCGTCGGGGAACGGGTTGTGCCGCAGCAGCCGCAGGGTGTCCCGGTCCCCTTCGAGCAGTCGCTCCACGAACGGCCCGAACCAGTCACGGGCGTACACGGGAGAGAGCGCCGCGAACCACATCAGCCAGTCGAGCCGCAGATGGTACGGAGCGAACTGGCGCGGCACCCTCCGTGGGTCCCCGGGCTTGCCCTTGAAGCCGTACTCCTTCCACACCGTGCCCGCGTGCGGCACTCGCTCGTCGGTGCCCTCGACGACGATCTCGTCCCGGATCCGGCCGACCGTGCCGAAGGCGCCGTACGAGTTGACCAGGTGGAACGGGTCGTACGAGCGGTTCATCGCCTGGCGCCGGGAGAGCAGGTTGCGCGCCGGCCGGTAGCTGCGGACCAGGACCAGGGCGGTCACGGCGGCGACCACGGCCACGTACCAGACCGGCGGGTCGGGCTGGGGGTGGTCGCCCACCAGGAGCGAGCCGTCCACCGCGGAGAGCGCGAGGACGATCGTCAGCCAGTTCAGCCAGGCGAAGTTCCCCGAGAGCACCAGCCACAGCTGGGTCGCCACCATCAGGCCGGCGGCGACCGTCGCCACCGGCTGCGGGGTGAAGAGCAGCACCGGGACCAGCAGCTGGACGAGGTGGTTGGCGGCCACCTCGGCGCGGTGCAGCGGGCGGGGCAGACGGTGGAAGAACCAGCTCAGCGGACCGGGCATCGGCTGGGTCTCGTGGTGGAAGTAGAGGCAGGTCAGGTTCCGCCAGCAGCGGTCACCGCGGATCTTGATGAGCCCCGCGCCGAACTCGACGCGGAACAGCAGCCAGCGCAGCAGCAACAGGACGAGGACGGGCGGTGCGGTCTCGTCGTTGCCCAGGAAGACCGCGAGGAAGCCGGCTTCGAGGAGCAGCGACTCCCAGCCGAAGCCGTACCAGGTCTGACCGACGTTGACGATCGAGAGGTACAGGGCCCAGAGCACCGCCCAGCAGAGCATGGAGACGGCGAGCGGTACGGCGTCGCCCGCGCCCGCCACCAGGGCGAGGGCCAGGGCGGCGCCGGTCCAGGCGACCGCGGCGAACAGCCGGTCCGAGTAGCGCCAGTGGAAGAGGCTGGGGGTCCGGCGCGGCTCCACCCGGCGCAGATACTCCGGTACGGGCAGCATGCCGCGCTCGCCGATGAGGGCACGGAACTGGAGAGCGGCCGACAGGAAGGCCACGACGTAGAGGCCCGCGAGCCCCCGCTGGAAGACGATCCGGCTCAGCCAGTAGTCCGGTGCGGTGAACCACTCCATCGCTTCCAGTATCGGCGCTGTCCGGAGCGGACGTCAGCCCTTCTCGTCCTCGTCCTGGCTGCGCATGCCCTCCGCCTGGGACGGAGTGGTGCGGGCCGTCGCAGGGTGCCGGTGGTCCCGCTGGAGCGCGTCCATGTCCTCTTCGAGCCGCTCGCCCTCGGCCTGCGAGGGAGTGCTGTACATGTCGTACTGGTCCTGGCCCACGGCAGCCTCCCGGGTCGGAACATCTGCCTACAAGGGGAGCGTAACCCCGGTGTCATCCCGTGGCGCGCCCCGCGACGACGCGTTCGAGCGTGCGGCCGAGACGGCGTGCGTAGGCCCGCTGGAGGGCGGGGACGAGGGGACCGGCGAGGCGCGTGTACCAGGCGGCTGGGCGGCTGAAGGCGAGGACCGTGAACCAGACCGTCCCGTCGGGATGGAGGTCGACGACGAAGGACTCCTCGCCGCTCTCGGGGTGTCCGGCGCGGGTGCCGTACGCGAAGCCGATGCGGTCCCGCTCGTACGCCGTCCAGATCACCTCGCAGGGTGCGCCGAGGCGGACGGGCCCGGCGCCGACCGAGACCTCGACGAAGGCGCCGGGCTCGGCGCGGACTGCGCGGCTGCGGACCCGGGCGCCCGAGGCGCGGTGCATCCGCCAGGTCGTGACCGCGGCCCCGGCGCTCTCGAAGGCGTCCCGGCCCCGGCCGACGCGGACCGTGTGGTGAAGGTGGTGGTACCCGCCGGGGAGGACGTCGCGCGCGGTGGCGCCGACCTCGCGATAGTTCAGGGGGGCGGCGGCCGGAGTGGCGAGGTCGCGTATCAGACGGGCCATGGTGCGGTCTCCTTCGAGGGGGCGGTCGCCCGCAGGCGGCGCCAGGCGAGCAGCGAGCAGAGTGCGAAACCGAGGGCGTTGCCCAGGCCGTGGGTCGCGGCCATCCAGGTCAGGTCCGGGTGGGGGAGCCCGGTGGCTTCGCCGAGTGCCCAGCTGAGGGCGAGCAGCATGGTCGCCACCAGGACGACGGCAGAGACGGCGAGGAGGCCGCGGGTGACCCGGTCGGGGGCGCCGGTCCGCAGGTCACGCCAGGTGGTCAGGGCGACGGCCCACATCCCGGCGGTGAGGACGAGGGCCCCGGCGAGTTCGGCCCAGTCGTCGACGAAGTAGCCGGCCAGGACCAGCAGGGTGCCGAGCGGGACGCTGAGCGCCGCGAAGCGCGTGGCGGGTCCGTCGGACGTACGGCAGACCAGGCCGGCCACGAGGGCGGCGGCGAAGCCCGCGAAGTGGAAGTGGGGCACGGTCAGGGCCAGGATGCCGAGGTCGAAGCCCAGCAGCTCGTGGCCCGCCCGTTCGGCGACGAGGGCGAGGCCGGCCACCGACGGGGTCACGAGCGCGGTGGACACGGCGACCTCCGAGGGGGCGAGGGGGCGGAGAGCGCCGGGCGGCGGACCTCCGGTGGACGGCGGGCGGAGGAGCGCCGCGAGCCGGACCGGGGCGCAGAGCGCCAGCGCGAGCGTGGCCAGCGCGTAGACGGCGGCGAGCGCGGCGGCGGCGGGGGAGCGGGGGAGCCAGAGGGCCACCGCTCCGGGCAGGGCGAGCAGGGGCCAGGCGCGCCGGAGCAGGAGGAGACCGCGTGGCCGGGGGCCGTCGATGAGTCCGAGACCGGCCGGGACGATGACGAACATGCCCAGCATCACGATGAGGCCGACCAGCACGGACATGGGTTCAACCCCCTGATTGAACGCGTTCAAACCTGCTGGACCAGAGACTAGGGCCTAACTTGAACGCGTTCAAGTCCCTGTTCCGGCCGTCTTCCCCCGCTTGGCCCCGCCCCGCTTGCCGCCGATGCCCCCGTGCGACAGACATGAAGGAATGTCCCGGGGTGGAAAGAGGCGGGAGAACCACGTGCGCTCACCCATACGCCGGTCGTCACGGCCCCACGTCACCGCACCGGCCGTCGGCGTGCTGGCCGCGGCGCTGGTCCTCGCGGGCTGCTCGGCCGGCGGCGGCGCGGGCGAGGGCGGTGCCGCTTCGGAGCGGACCGCCGCCACCTCCCAGGAGGTCTTCCTGCAGCCGGTCGCCGACCAGGGCCCCGAACCGTTCACCGCCTCCACGGCCAGGGCAGGCGTCCTGTCCCCGGCCGCGACGGCTCCGCCCGGCACCTCCACGGGCGGAACGGTCCGCGAGGTCACGGGATCCACCCCCGGGCTCTACGGCGGCACCCGGCAGGTCGCCAGCTGCGACGTCGAGCGGCAGGTCGTCCTCCTCGCCCGCGACCGGGAAAGGACCCGGGCCTTCGCCGAATCGGCGGGCGTCCCCGACGCCGGTGTCGCCGGCTGGCTGCGCGGCCTCACCCCCGTCGTCCTGCGCGCCGACACCCGCGTCACCAACCACGGCTACCGCGACGGAGGCGCCGTCGCGTACCAGTCCGTCCTCCAGGCCGGCACCGCGGTCCTCGTCGACCAATACGGCGCGCCGCGCGTGCGCTGCGCCTGCGGAAACCCGCTGCGCTCGCCGGTCGCCGCCCAGGGCGCCACCCACCGGGGGCAGCCCTGGCCGGGCTACCACCCCGACCACGTTGTGGTCGTCCGGCCGACGACGACGGTCGTCACCAGCCTGGTCATCGTGAACACCGTCGACAGCACCTGGATCGAGCGGAAGACAGGCACCGACGGCGAGCGGGACACCCACCCGGCCGTGGTCCCGACCTGCGACCCCGCCGCGTGCGACCTCACCGGAACGCCGCCCCCCGTGCCGTCCCCCTCGGTCACGGACGGCTCGCCGGAGCCCGACCGCGGCGAGCCGACGCGCCCCGACGGCCCCACCCCGCCCGGGGACGTCTCCCCGCCCGCGCCGCCGGCGACCGAGTGCCCCTCGCCGGACCCGTATCCGGACGGCACGCCGGACACGGCGTCCCCCGACGCCAGCTCCCCGGACGCCGGCTCCCCGGACCCGTCGATCCCGCCCGGATGCCCGACCCCGACCCGGCCGGAACCGCCCGTGGACCCGCAGCCCGAGCCGGATCCCGAGTCCGACGCGCCCTCCTTCGAGGACCTGTTCCCGGTGGAGACGGCGCCCCAGCAGCCGGAGACCTTCGAGGGCTGAGGGGTGATCTCCGCCGTGCGAGCGGCCGGGGCTGCGCCTAGCGTGGCCACATGAGCGCGGGTAGCGGGGGCGACGAGCCGACGGAGCCCTGTCGCTGCGAATCGGGCACGGGCGGTGTGACGTGCTGCTTCCTCCGTGACTACGGCCGGGCGTTCCGTATGGGCAGCTTCGACTGGGATCTCGTCGCGGGCCTGATGACCATGGACGAGGGCGCCCTGCGGGTCTTCGACATACGCCGCGACGAGTACGACGACCACCCCGCCACCCTCTCCTCCCGCGTGGGGCCCGACGAGGGCAGGCTGCTCGACACCCTCGTCTCCCACGCGCTGAAGGACGGAAGCGACCACTACGGCGCCTACTTCCGCGTCCGCACCCGGAACGGCATGCCCCGCTGGACGCACACCGAGGGGGAGATCCTGCGGGACGGGACCGGCCGTCCCGTCAGGATCGTCGGTATCGTCCGGGACGCCTCGGAGGAGGTCAGCGAGCAGGCCGCCCGGCTCGGTCTGGACGAGGGCCGGCGCGAACGCACCAGCGTCGTGGAGTCCACCACGGCCGCCCTCGCCCACGCCCGGACGGTGCAGGACGTCATCGACCTCCTCAACGACTCGCACGGCCTGGAGTCCTTCGGTGCCACCAGCCTGGTCATGGGGCTCATGGAGGCCGGCCGGATCCACCTCGTCGCCGAGGGTCCCCAGGGCGCCTTCGTGCCCGGCACCCGGTTCACCCGGGTGGACGAGCCGTACCCGATGGGCGAGGTGATCCGGACCCTCAGGCCCCGGTTCATCGAGTCGCCGGAGGACTTCGCCGCGTCGTACCCGATCCTGTGGCCCCACATCAGCGGGCTCGGCATCACCTCGGCGGCCTACCTCCCGCTGATCGCCCAGGCCCGGCCGATCGGCGCGCTGGGGCTGCTCTACAGCGACCGGACCGGCTTCAGCCCCGACGAACGCAACCTGCTGGTGGCGCTCGGCAGCAGCATCGCGCAGAGCCTCCAGCGCGCCATGCTCTACGAGCAGGAGCACGACCTGGCCGAGGGGCTCCAGCAGGCGATGCTGCCGCGCCGCATCCCCGACGTGCCCGGTGCCCAGATAGAGGTCCGCTACCGCTCGGCACGCCTCGGCCGGGACATCGGCGGCGACTGGTACGACGTCATCCCGCTGCCCGGCGGCCGGGTCGGCGCCGTGATCGGAGACGTCCAGGGGCACGACACCCACGCCGCCGCCGTGATGGGGCAGCTGCGGATCGTGCTGCGCGCCTACGCGGCCGAGGGCCACACGCCCACGACCGTGATGGCCAGGGCCTCGGTCTTCCTCCACGAGCTGGACACCGACCGCTTCGCCACCTGCACGTACGTGGAGGCGGACCTCACCACCGGCGCCATGCAGGTCGTCCGCGCCGGCCATGTCGACCCGCTGCTCCAGGACACCGACGGAAGCTGCCGTCGGCTGCCCGTCGACGGCGGGCTGCCACTGGGCCTCTCGGCCGAGTTCGACCGGCTCGACTACCCGTCGACGACGCTGGGGCTGGCCCCGGGACAGACACTGCTGCTGTACACCGACGGGATGGTCGAGAAGCCCGGCTCCGACCTCGACGACGGGCTGCGGTGGCTGTCCTCGCTGGTCCAGGAGGGACCGCGCGACCTCCAGCCCCTCGCCGACCACCTCTGCGAGGTCGTGGACGAGCGGGGCGGCGAGGACGACATGGCGCTTCTGCTGCTGCGGCGGCAGGGGGCGTACTTCCCGCAGTCGGGCGGCCGGCTCCAGCAGCACGTGGCGCAGAGCGACCCGGAGGCGCTGCGGTCGGCCCGGCACATGATCCGCGCGGCCGTACGGGCCTGGGGAGCGGGGGAGCGCTCGGACGAGATCGAGCTGGCCGCCGACGAGCTGATCACCAACGCGCTGATGCACACCGACGGCGGAGCGATCGTGACCCTGCGCATGCTGGCGGGCCCGGAACGGCGCCTGCGGGTGGAGGTGGAGGACCGTTCCAGCGCCCTGCCCCGGCGCCGGGAGGCCGGCGAGGCGGGCGTCTCCGGGCGGGGTCTGATGCTCGTGGACCGCATCTCGGACGTCTGGGGCGTCGAATCGCGAGGCAGCGGCAAGTGCGTCTGGTGCGAATTCATTGTTAACTCTGCGTACATAGATCGTACTTGACCGTAACGGACCGCACGCGATTGACTGCGGTGTCCGCCGCCCTGGTTTCCGCCACCCGGTTTCCGCCACATGAGGACATGGGGATCTCTTGAGCAGTCAGCTTCTGGCACCTCTCGATCTGGCTTTCTGGCATCTCGAATCCGCCGACCACCCCATGCACCTGGGCGCCCTCGCGCACTTCGGCCCGCTCCCCGGCGACGGCGACCCGTCCGCGGTCCTCGACCTCCTCGGGGACCGCGCCGCCGCCATCCCGCGTCTGCGGATGAGGGTCCGCGACGTCCTGCTGCCCGTCGGCGGCGCCGCCTGGGCCACCGACAAGCACTTCGACGTACGACGTCACGTGCGGGAGATCGCGCTCCCCGGCGCCGACTTCGGCGCCGAGACCGCCCGGCTGGCCGGCGAGCTGATGGAACGGCCGGTCGAACGCGGGCTGCCGCCCTGGGAGATGTACCTGCTCACCGGCGCGCCCGACGGCTCCTTCGCCGTCCTCGTCAAGCTCCACCACGCCCTCGCCGACGGCATGCGGGCCGTCGCCATCGGCGCCGGGATCTTCGACGAGATCGCCGCCCTCGCCCGCCGTGCCGGACGGAAGGGGGCAGGCACCCGGGGCGAGAGCCCGGACGGGCGGCGGCGTCCCGCCGCCGTACCGCCGCGCTCCTGGCTCCCCGGTCCCGGCAGGATCGTGGGCGCCGCCCGCGAGCGCATCGGCGACCTCGGCAGGGCCGTCGAGGTCGGCGCCTCCGTCGTAGGCGCCTCCGTCGCCCGGGCCGGCCGGCTCGACCCGCCTGCCACGGCCGCCCTCGCCGCCGACTCCAGCGGCACCCGCCGGGTCGCCACGGCCGTCCTCGACCTGGAGCGCGTCCACCGGATCCGCCGGGCCTCGGGCGGCACCGCCAACGACGTCCTGCTCGCCCTGGTCGCCGGAGCCCTGCGCCGCTGGCTCGACGAGCGCGGCGAACCGCTCCCCGGCGCCGACCCGCGCGCCCTGGTCCCCGTCTCGCGCCGACGGCCCGGATCCCCCGCCGCCTCCGGCAACAGCCTCTCCGCCTACCTCCTCAGCCTGCCGGTCACCGAGCCCGACCCCTCCGTCCGGCTCGCCGAGGTGCGCCGGGCCATGGACCGCAACAAGGCCGTCGGGCCACTGCGGGGCGCCGGTGCCGTGGCCGTCCTCGCCGACCAACTGCCTCCGCTCGCCCACCGCTTCGGCGCGCCGCTGGCCTCCGGAGCGGCGCGGCTCCTCTTCGACGTCCTGGTCACCAACGTGCCGCTGCCCCGCTCGGCCCTCTCCCTCGGCGGAGCACCCCTGCGCACCCTCTTCCCGATGGCCCCGCTCGCCCGCGGCCAGGCGCTCGCCGTCGCCATGTCCCCGTACGGCGGCCGCGTCCATGTCGGCCTGGTCGCCGACGGCAAGGCCGTCCCCGACCTCGACGCGCTGGCCACCGCGCTCTCCGCCGAACTCGACCTCCTCGACGGAGCCGGCGTCCCCGACGGGCCCGGCCATCCCGACGGGCCCGGCCTCCCCGACGGGCCCGGCCTTCTCGACGGAGCCGGCTGAACGCGCGGCCGGACGGTGGCTGCGGCAGGGTGGAGCCATGCCCGAACTGCCCGAGGTGGAAGCCCTGCGAGAGTTCCTCGACGAGCACCTGGTGGGCAAGGAGATCGCCCGCGCCCTGCCCGTCGCGATCAGCGTGCTCAAGACGTACGACCCGCCCCTGAGCGCCGTCGAGGGCGCCACCGTGACCGGGGTCGCCCGGCACGGCAAGTTCCTGGACATCGCCACCGACGGCGCCGCGGGGCGGCTCCACCTCCTGGTCCATCTGGCGCGCGCGGGCTGGCTCCAGTGGAAGGACCCCCTGCCCTCAGGCGTCCCCCGCCCCGGCAAGGGACCGCTCGCCCTGCGGACCGCGCTCACCGGAGGCGACGGCTTCGACCTCACCGAGGCGGGCACCACCAAGCGCCTCGCCGTCCACCTGGTCAGGGACCCCCAGGACGTGCCCGGCGTCGCCCGGCTGGGCCCCGACCCGCTCGCGGACGAGTTCGACCTCGCCGCCTTCGCCGCCCTGATCACCGGGGAGCGGCGCCGGCTCAAGGGCGCCCTGCGCGACCAGAGCCTGATCGCCGGGATCGGCAACGCCTACAGCGACGAGATCCTGCACGTGGCGAAGATGTCGCCCTTCAAACCGACCCAGAACCTGACCGAGGACGAGACCGCCGCCCTCTACGAGGCGATGCGGACCACGCTGCGCGAGGCCGTCGAGCGCTCCCACGGAGTCGCGGCCGGCAAGCTCAAGGCCGAGAAGAAGAGCGGGCTCCGGGTCCACGGCAGGACCGGCGAACCGTGCCCGGTCTGCGGGGCCACCATCCGCGAGGTCTCGTACCGGGACTCCTCGCTCCAGTACTGCCCCACCTGCCAGACCGGCGGCGCCCCTCTCGCCGACCGCCGGACGTCCAGATTCCTCAAATAGCGACACCCCTTAGACTCCGCCGCATGCTGCGCGTACTGGCCGTCGACGACGAAGAGCCGGCCCTCGGGGAACTGCTCTACCTTCTCCGTGCCGACCCGCGGATCCGCAGCGCCGAGGGGGCGACGGACGCCACCGGGGCCCTGCGCAGGATCGGGCGGGCGCTGGAGGCCGGGCCCGACGGGGACGAGGCCATCGACGTCGTCTTCCTCGACATCCACATGGCGGGGCTCACCGGCCTCGACCTCGCCCGGCTGCTCGCCGGCTTCGCCCGGCCGCCGCTGATCGTCTTCGTCACGGCGCACGAGGGGTTCGCGGTGCAGGCCTTCGACCTCAAGGCCGTGGACTACGTCCTCAAGCCGGTGCGGCGCGAGCGGCTCGCCGAGGCGGTCCGCCGCGTCCGCGAGCTGGTGCACGCCCCCGCGTCCCCCGCCGCCGTCGCGGCCCCCGAGCAGATACCCGTCGAACTCGGCGGGGTCACCCGGTTCGTGGCCGTCGACGACATCGCCTATGCCGAGGCCCAGGGCGACTACGCGCGCCTGCACACCGACGAGGGCAGCCACCTCGTCCGCATCCCGCTCTCCACCCTGGAGGAGCGCTGGGCCGCCCGTGGCTTCGTCCGGATCCACCGCAGCCACCTCGTCGCGCTCGCCCGCATCGACGAACTCCGGCTCGACGGCGGTGCCACGTCCGTCCGGCTCGGCTCCACCGAACTCGCCGTGAGCCGCCGCCACGCCCGCCAGCTGCGCGACCTCCTCATGCGCCGGGCCGGCGGCTGACCCGTGCGCCGTCACGGCGGGCGGGCGCCCGGCCTCCGTCGTCCGCCTGCGCCGCCGCCTCTACCGTGCGTGAACACCGCTGCGTAGACTCCGTGCACTCCACAGCCCCTGCGAGGTCGACCCATGCCGGAGCGGACACCGACGTCCGAGGAACCACCGCCGCGCCGGCCCCGGCGCGAGACGGTCACACGCGCCTCCGCGCTCCGTGACGGCGGACCGCCCGGGCAGCGCGTCCCCGGCCATGTGTCCCCCAGCCTCCGGCAGCGCGTCCCCAGCCACGCGTCCCCCAGCCTCCGGCCGGGGGGACCCCCACCTCGCTCCGCTCGCTCGGAGATCAGGGAGCAGACCACCCTCGGGCACACGTACGTCCGCTCCCTCATGCGGAGCCAGCTCCGGGCCGCCCTCACCGCGCTCGGTGCGCTGGCCCTCTGCGTCGGACCGCTCCCCCTGCTGCTCGCGCTCCCCGCGCCCGAGGCCTTCGTCTGGATCGCCCTCGGCGTCGGCGTGTACCCGGTCATCTGGGCCGTCGCCCACTGGTACGTCCGCAGGGCCGAGCGCAACGAACGCGACTTCACCGGCCTCGTCGAGGGCCGCTGAGCGCGGGGGCCGGACGTGAACCACACCTACGCGGTGGCCGCCGTCACCGCCGTCGTCCTGGCGACCGTGCTCATCGGCGCCCTCGGCCTGCGGATATCCCGTACGACCTCCGACTTCTACGTCGCCTCGCGCACCGTACGGCCCGGTCTCAACGCCGCCGCCATCAGCGGCGAGTACCTGTCCGCCGCCTCCTTCCTCGGCATCGCGGGCCTCGTCCTCGTCCAGGGCCCGGACATGCTCTGGTACCCCGTCGGCTACACCGCCGGCTATCTGGTCCTGCTCGTCCTCGTCGCCGCCCCGCTGCGCCGCTCGGGGGCGTACACGCTCTCCGACTTCGCCGAGGCCCGGCTCGAGTCCCCGCCCGCCCGCCGGCTCGCGAGCCTGCTCGTCGTCGGCATCGGCTGGCTCTATCTGCTCCCGCAACTCCAGGGCGCGGGCCTCACCCTGGAGATCCTCACCGGGGCACCCGACTGGGTCGGCGGCCTCCTCGTCGCCCTCGTCGTCACCGGCATCGTCGCCGCAGGCGGCATGCGCAGCATCACCTTCGTCCAGGCCTTCCAGTACTGGCTGAAGCTCACCGCCCTGCTCGTGCCCACCCTCTTCCTGACCGCGGCCTGGTTCGGCGACGACGCGCCGCGCGTCCGCTTCGACGCCCCGGCCGTCTTCCGCGAGCACACCACCGTGAAGGTCGCCGACACCGTACGGATCGAGCTCGACGCCCCGCTCACGCTGACCGTCACCGGACGTGTCGACGGCCTCCCGTACGACGGCGGGTCCGTCACCCTGGACGAGGGCGCCCACCGCGTGGACGGCGGCACCGAACTCGCCTTCCCCCAGGGCGCGCCCGTCCCCGCCCGGTCCTCCACCGGAGCCGATCCCCTCGGCTGGTCCCAGCCGCTGGCCGGCGGGCGCGACGGCCACCAGCTCTACGCCACGTACGGGCTGATCCTCGCCACCTTCCTGGGCACCATGGGACTGCCGCACGTCGCGGTCCGCTTCTACACCAGCCCCCACGGCCGGGCGGCGCGCCGCACCACGCTCGTCGTCCTCGGACTCGTCGGCGCGTTCTACCTGCTGCCACCGGTCTACGGCGCGCTCGGCCGGATCTACGCCCCCGAACTGGCGCTCACCGGAGCCGCCGACGCCGCCGTCCTCGTGCTGCCCGAGCGGATGCTCGGCGGAGTGCTCGGCGACCTCCTCGGCGCGCTGCTCGCGGGCGGGGCCTTCGCCGCCTTCCTCTCCACCGCCTCCGGGCTGACGATGGCGGTCGCCGGGGTCCTCACCCAGGACGTGCTCCCCTCGCGGGGGGTACGGCACTTCCGGCTCGCCACCCTGCTCGCCACCGCCGTACCGCTGACCGCCGGGGTCTTCGCCTCGAAGGTTCCGGTCGCGGACGCGGTCGGCCTCGCGTTCGCGGTCTCCGCCTCCTCCTTCTGTCCGCTGCTCGTCCTCGGCATCTGGTGGCGCCGGCTCACTCCGCCGGGAGCCATGGCCGGGCTCGTGCTCGGCGGCGGCTCCGCGCTCACGGCGGTGATGGCGACCCGCGCCGGCCTGCCGGACGAGGGCTGGCCGCACACCCTGATGGCCTGGCCGGCGGTCTGGTCGGTGCCGTTGGGGTTCCTCACGATGATCCTGGTGTCGCTGGCCACCGCCCGGCACATCCCGGCGGGCACCCCGGCGCTCCTGGCGCGGCTGCACCTGCCGGAGGAGCTGACGGCCCGTCGCGAGCCGGTGCGTCACGAGCCGCGCCCCGAGCGCGGGGCGAGGGGTGCCGAGCGGTGAGCGGGATCGCGCTCGCCGCCTCCGCCGCCGTCGGAGCCGTGCTCCTCGCCGTCGGCTTCGCCCTCGGGCGGCTCGCCGCCCGCCGCGGAGACCGGGCGGCCGACCTCGATCTCGGCACCCCCGTCGAGCGGGCGACCTTCACCACCCTGCACACCGCCTCACTCGCCGCCCCGCCGCTGCGCGCCGGCCTCACCGAGGACACCGCGCGCAGGGCCGCCCGGCACCTGCGCTCGCTCCTCGGCACGGAGGCGCTCTGCCTGACCGACCGGTCCGACGTGCTGGCCTGGGACGGGCCGGGCGAGAGCCACCACCGCGCGCACGTCATGGAGCAGGTCGCCGGGATCCTGGGCTCGGGGCGCAGCCTCTCCGCGCACACCGGCTGTGCCGATGCCGACTGCCCGCTGCGCTGGACGGTGATCGCCCCGCTCACCGGGGAGGACGGCGTCCTCGGCGCGCTCGTCGCCTACGGCTCGCGGGAGTCGGCGGTGCTGGTACGGGCCGCCACGGAGGTCGCGCGCTGGGTCTCCGTCCAGCTCGAACTGGCCGAGCTCGACCGGTCGCGGACCAGGATCGTGGAGGCCGAGATCCGGGCTCTGCGCGCCCAGATCTCCCCGCACTTCATCTTCAACTCCCTCGCCGCCATCGCCTCGTTCGTACGGACCGACCCCGAACGCGCACGGGAACTGCTCCTGGAGTTCGCCGACTTCACCCGGTACTCCTTCCGCAGGCACGGCGAGTTCGCCCAGCTCGCCGACGAACTGCGCGCGATCGAGCAGTACTTGGCGCTCGCCGGCGCCCGTTTCGGCGACCGTCTCAAGGTCACCCTGCAGATCGCGCCCGAGGTGCTTCCGGTGGCGCTGCCGTTCCTCTGCCTCCAGCCGCTCGTGGAGAACGCCGTGAAGCACGGCCTGGAGGACAGCGTGAACATCTGCCGGGTCACGATCGCGGCCCGTGACGCGGGCGCGGAGGCGGTGGTCGTGATCGAGGACGACGGTGTGGGCATGGACCCGGACGTGCTGCGCGCGATCCTGCTGGGGGAGCGGCCCACCGGTTCGGGCATCGGCCTGTCCAACGTCGACGAGCGGCTGCGCCAGGTGTACGGAGCGGAGCACGGACTCGTCATCGAGACCGGGGTCGGCGCGGGGATGAAGGTGACGGTTCGGATCCCCAAGTACCGCCCCGGGGTGCATCCGACGGCCCCCTACCCCTCCGATCAGTAGAGGTGCAGGGCCAGATGGCCGAGCGGCAGCCCCAACTGCCAGGCTGGCAGCCACACGTGCGCCGACTCGTCGACGTGGAGGCGGCCGAGCCCGGCCGGCGGCAGACCGCCGAGGTCGGCCGCCCGCACCGTCGTCGCCTCCAGGATGCGCCAGGTCTCGCGGGCCATGGCGAGGTCCGGGCCCTCGTCGCCCGCGTGCGTCCGCTCGGCGAGCCGTGCGCGGACCCACTGCGGCCAGGGATGGTCGTAGGCGGTCCTGGACAGCCATTCGTCGAGCCGGCCCGCTGACCGGGCTCCGCCCAAAGCCCCGTCCCCCTCGCAGAGATGGATGGTGAGCGCGAGCGTCTGGCGCCCGGCCCGGTACTCCAGAGTTCCGGGCGCGACCAGACAGCCGGCGCGCAGCAGGTCGTCGGCTATGAACTCGGCACACAGCCACGCCATCGGGACGGCCAGTCCGCCCCCGCTGGTGCCGTTCGTACTCTCGGGCAGCAACGCTCCCACCTTCTCCCGGACATGTCGGTCGGCGATCCCGAACACGAGCCTCCACCGAGGAAGACGCGCGCGGGTCGCTCTTTACTCAACTCGCCGGTGTGGTTTCGGATACGTTTCTCTGCCGGATCGGTGCCGGTGTGGCGCCAGGAGGTCGGGGTGACGCCCGGGGCGTTCGGGGCGGTGCGACGACCGGTGCCTCAGCCGAGGAGCGCGTACACCGCCGTCGCGTGCGCGGCCGTCTCCTCCGTGCCGTCGGCGGTCATCGTGATGTCCGCGAACGCCATCCGGCGGCCGGCCTTGGTGAGCCGGGCGCGCACGAGTACGTCCGTACCGAGCACGGCCCGCTGGAAGCTGATGGACTGCTGCACCGTCGTCATCGGCACGAAGCCGCCGCGTGCCGCCGCGACCGCGATCACCGTCGCCGTGTCGGCGGCGGCCATCAGGGCCTGACCGGACAGACCGCCGCCCTCCCGGGCGAGCCGGTCGGACCAGGGGAGGCGCAACACGGCCTCCTGGCCGTCGACCGAGACCACGGAGAGCCCCAGATCGAGCACCCAGGGGGCGAAGTTGTCGGCGAGTACCTTCTCGGCGGCGGCGGGAGTCAGCGTCGGCGTCACGGGATCATTGTGCCGCCGCGGTCCGCCGGCGGGCAACGGCGCGTCGCCCCGGCCGGTAGTCGGGCAGCCGGTGGCCGAGCTGCCGCAGCGCGTAGTGCGAGCGGGACTTGACCGTTCCGGCAGGGATGCCGAGGTCGGCCGCCGCCTCGTTGACGGTCAGGCCGCGGAAGTAGAGGCTGACCAGGACCGCGCGGTGCTCCGGGCTGAGGCCCCGGACGGCCTCGCGCACGTCGAGCGCGGCCACCGCCGACTCCGTGGCGTCCGCCGGGTCGGGCGTGGCGGCGAGCATCCCGTCGCCGATCTCGGCGGGCCTGGCGAGCCGGGAGCGCCGGGCGTCGATGGCGAGGCGCCGGGCCACGGTGAAGAGCCAGGGGCGCATCGACTCGTAGGGGCCGTCGAAGGCCTCCGGGTGGAGCCAGGCCCGTACCAGCGTCTCCTGCACCAGGTCCTCCGCGCGCTGCTGGTCGCCGTAGGTCAGCCCCAGCAGAAATCCCAGGAGGGCCTGACCGTGGTCACGCTGCAGCTCCGCGAGGGCCCGCTCGTCCGTCGTCGCCTTCCCCGTCGTCACGGTCGCCGTCGTCATGCTCCCCACCTCTTCTGCCGGCTCGTCGTCCCGGGGCGTATACGAACGCATGCGGGCGGCAAGGGACAGGGAACGGACAGGCGTCTGCGACGAGCGGTCGCACCGAGCGGCGAATGGTGCGGTGAGCGGTCGGGCGGAGGTGCTTCATCCGATTAAGCAGCCTTTACGCCACATGCGGCTTCTCCCCTTGACTGGGGCAATCATCCACGGTCAATTCATCAGGAAAGCTGTTTATCCTATGAATCGGGCGGAGTCGGCAGATGACCCAGCGTACGAAGCACGGGCCGGTGGCCTTCGCGGCGGTCCTGCTCGCGGCGGCGACCGGCTGTGCGGGCGACACCGGTGCCCCCGCCGCCCGTCCCGACCCCGGGAGTCCCTCCGCCGCCTCGCCGGTCGGCGGCGGGGCCTCCGCCAGGACCGGCTTCACCCTCGTCGCCTCGGGCGACGTCCTGCCGCACGACTCGATCATCCGCCGCGCCGCCGCCGACGCGAACGGCCGGGGGTACGACTTCCGGCCGATGCTCTCCGGCGTCAGGAGCGTCGTCTCCGCGGCCGATCTGGCGATCTGCCACATGGAGACCGTGTACGGACCGGAGGGCGGGCCCTACACCGGCTACCCGGCCTTCACCTCCCCGCCCGAGATCGCCCCGGCCCTCAAGGAGACCGGGTACGACTCCTGCTCCACCGCCTCCAACCACACCCTGGACGACGGTGCCGCCGGTCTCGCCCGCACCCTCGACGCCCTCGACAAGGCGGGGGTGCGGCACGCCGGTTCGGCCCGCACCGCAGAGGAGGCGGCGCGCCCGACGCTGCTCACCGCGGGCGACGCGACGGTCGCCCAGCTCGCGTACACGTACGACACCAACGGCTACCCCCTGCCCGCGGGGCAGCCGTGGGCGGTCAACCTGATCGACGAGGAGAAGATCGTCGCCGACGCCCGGGCCGCGCGGAGGGCCGGCGCCGACGTCGTCGTGGTCAGCATCCACTGGGGAACGGAGTGGCAGACCGCCCCGGACCGGCGGCAGCTCACGCTCGGGCGGTCCCTCACCTCGTCGAAGAGCGGCGGCCGGCCCGACATCGACCTGATCCTCGGCACGCACGCCCATGTCCCGCAGGCGTACGAGAAGGTCAACGGCACCTGGATCGTCTACGGGATGGGGGACCAGATCGCCGGCGACATGGTCAACCACCAGGGCGCCTTCGACCCCCGCGGCAACCAGGGCACCCTCGCGCGCTTCACCTTCACCCCGCCGACCGCCACCGGCGCGCGGTGGGAGGTCGCCAAGGCGGAGTTCCTGCCCCAGTGGTTCGACACCGGCCGGGGCCGGGTGGTCAACCTCAACGCCGCCATCAGGAAGGGGGAACCCGTGACCGCCGTACGCGACTCCATCCGCGACGTCGTCCTCGGCCGGGGAGCCGCGAAGGACGGCCTGGTGATGGGGGAGTAGGGCCCCGCGGCCCCCTCCGCCGTGTGCGCCCAACGGGTGCTTTCGGGCGGGCCGACGGTGTGGATGAGGCACACCGGCGTTCGACCGTGCGAGCTATTAGTCATGAAAAAGGATGAGAAGCCCAGCGGGCGACGGACGATCCTGCGCATCGCCGCCGCCCTCGGTGCCACGGCCACGGTCGGAGTCCTCTCGGCGGACCGTCTCACGGCGCCCCCGGGCACCGCGCCGGAGGCCTCCGGACCGGCGGGACGGCCGGCTCCCGGAAGCGGTCCGGCGGCGGGGCCGGAGGCGGGCGCGCGGCTGAAGCCCTCCGCGTACCGGCTCCAGCCGATGACGGCGTACGCGCCCCCGGCCTTCCGGCGGGCCCTCCCACCCGTCCGGCAGCGGCCGTTCCTCAAGATGTCCGGCGTCGGCCGCTCGATGGTGCTCACCTTCGACGACGGCCCCGACCCCCGCTACACGCCGGAGATCCTCGCGACCCTGCGCCGGTACGGCTGCCGGGCGATGTTCTTCGTCTGCGGCGAGATGGCGGTCGAGAACCAGGACCTGGTGCGGGAGATGGCCGCCGACGGGCACGTGGTCGGCAACCACTCGTGGTCCCATCCCCTGATCCCCAGACTGCGGCCCTCCCGCATCCGGGAGGAACTGGGCTCCACCAGCGATCTGGTCGAGAAGGTCCTCGGCTCCGCTCCGCTCTGGTACCGCGCCCCGTTCGGCGCGTGGAACCGGCACTCCTTCGAGATCGGCGCCGAGCTGGGCATGGAGCCGCTCGCCTGGACCGTCGACACCCTCGACTGGAAGGAGCCGGGCACCGGCAGCATCGTGCGCGCCGTGCTGGACGGGGCGGCGCCCGGCGTCGTCGTCCTCTCGCACGACGCGGGCGGCAACCGCTCCCAGAGCGTCGCCGCGCTGAAGCGGTACCTGCCCGAACTCCTCGACGCCGGCTACAGCATCACCGTGCCCCGGTCTTGAGTCCGTACGGCGAAGGCCCCCGGCGCTCCATGGCGCCGGGGGCCTTCGCGCGGACGCGCCGACCGCTCAGTTGGATCCGATCATGCGGGCGTAGACCACCACGTTGCCGTCGTAGCCGTTCGCGCGCGAGTACCCGCCGCCGCAGGTGATGACCCGGAGTTCGGGCGCTCCCGTGTCGCCGTAGACCGCGGCCCCGGGGAAGTCGTTCTTGGCGTACACCTCGATGCCGTAGATCTCGAAGACCGCCGTCCGGCCGTCGTACCGCTCCACCTCGACGTGCTGGCCCTTCTCCAGCGAGCCGAGGCCGTAGAAGACCGCGGGGCCCGCCTGGTTGTCGACGTGTCCGACGACGACGGCCGTGCCGCGCTGCCCCGGCGCGATGCCGTTCTGGTACCAGCCCGCCATGTTGGGGTCCTGCGGGGGCGGGGCCTCGATCCACCCGGAGGCGTCCAGACCCACGTCCATGATCGGGGCGTTGACCGAGATCGAAGCGATCCTGATGCGCGAGGCGGGGGCGTGGGGAAGGGCCTCCACGCCGGCCGCCATGGGGGGCGCGGGCCCGGTCAGACGGGTGTCGAGCGCCGCGGCGGCCGCGGGCTGCGGCGGGCCGAGCTCGACGTCGACTCCATTGCGCATCATCGCCAGACCGGACAGCATGACGAGAGTCAGGACGCCCCACGGCTGGCGCCTCCTTCTCGGCTCGAAGACGCTGAAGTCCTTGGGGCGCATGGTTCTCCCTTCGTGGCGTCGTCAGAACGGTAAGGGCGGCGGGCCGGACCGGCGATCAGAGCGGGGCGAACGGGTGGCGGCCGGGCCGCGGACGAGGGCCGGACGGGTGCCGGGAGGCGGCCGGCGGGCCCCCAACCCTTCGCGCGCGGGGGCGGCCCGGGTGACGCGGACGATGACCCATCCGAGTATTGATCGGACAATCACCCTGACGGCCTGTGACCTGCGCGTCCGTCAGATTCGGGGTCGTTTCCCCGGCGTGTCGCCTCACCGGGGTGGACCAGTGCCGAAATGCGCGCTTCGCCGCTGCTTGTGAGGGTTCGTCATGGAAGGCGTACTCGTCGAACTTCCCGGAGCACCGCTTTGGGGCGTCTTCCACTGGAGGTTCAACCATGCGTGCTGCACGCACTCTGGCGGTGACCGCCACCGCGTTCGCGGCGGTCGGGCTCGCCGCCCCACTCGCCGCCGCCACCCACGGGCCCACCCACGTCAGCGCCCACCAGGTCGACCGGGGCGGTGACGGCTCCAACAGCGTCACGGTCTCCCCGTTCGCCGTGCACCAGGGCGGCATCCTCACGATCTCCGTCCGGAACTGCCCCGGCGGCCGGGTCACGTCCAACGCCTTCCCGACGGTCACCCTCTCCGGCAACGTCAACGGGGTGTCCACCGCCACCGCCCGCATCCACGACCACGCCACGCCGGGTCAGTACAACCTGGCCGTCCAGTGCAACGGCCGCACGCTCACCCAGACGTTCCGCGTCCTGGCCGGCCAGGGCGCGCAGGGTGGCCTCGGCGGCTCGCTCGCGCCCAGCTCCACGGAGATGGCGGTCGGCGGATCGCTCGTCGCCGCGGCAGCGCTCGGCGGTGGTCTCTTCATCGCCCGGCGCCGTATGAGCGGCGGAAGGGCCTGACCGCCGAACCTCCCGGTCGGCCGCATACGCCCGTCGCCCCCGAGTCCTGGACCAGGACTCGGGGGCGACGGGCGTATTCCGGGATCTGCGGGACGGTGGGCGTTCCCGCGGGACGGTGGGGGACACCGCCGCCCGCCGTCAGTGCCGCCGGCCCCGGTCGAGCTGCGACCGGCGTCGTACGGCGAAGACGGTTCCGGTGGCGGCGGCGAGGACGAGACCCGCACCGGCCGCCAGCATCACCGTGTCGACCTCGTCGACCGAGCCGCCGAGTCCGCCCTGGACACCGCGCGGTGTCGTGAGGACGGTCGAGCTGGTGGTCGGCGTTGCGGTGGTGCCGCTGATCGTCAGGTTGACGGTGTCCGTGATGCCGCCGGTGCAGTTGAACGCCACGGTGTAGACGGCACCGCGGCGGGCGTCCGCGTCCACCACGGCGGTGGCCGAGGATCCGGGGGCGATGGTGACCGTGTCGAAGATGCCCGCCGACGCGATCGCCGTACTGCGGCAGCCGGGCGCGGTGAGCGTCACCCGGCCGCCCGGCGCCACCAGCGAGGGGGTCACGACGAAATCGCCCGGTGCCTTCGCTCCGGCGGCCTTGGGCGGTGCGGGTGCGCCGTCCGCCGCGGAGGCGACGGGAGCGGCCAGGGCGAGGGTGGCCGCCCCCAGCAGGGCTGTGGACACGGCACGTATCGCGCGCATGGGTTCCTCCGGGTCCCCGAGGAGCAGCCGCGGAAGCGGTTTCCGCACAAGGACAGGGCATACACCTCGATACCGGAGACGCTAGGAGCGCACTACGACAACCGCGATCCCAGACGGGCGAATGGGGGACGGATGTCCCCCGTACGGCTCTGGAGGCGTGTCGCGCGCAGCAGCGGCGCGCGGCCGTTACCGCGAGAGGTGCGGGAACAGGTCGGTGAACGGTGTGGCCGTCGCCGAGATGCCACGCCCGAACGGCGCGTCGAAGTCCCAGATCAGGAAGAGCAGGAAGGCGATGAGCGCGCTGAACAGACCCGCGAGCAGCAGCTCCCGGCCGGTGCGCCGGATCTGCAGGGTGAAGATCAGTCCGACCGTCACCAGCGCGCCGATGATCAGGCCGAACCAGACCACCCCGGGCATGGTGGCCCCCGCGTTCTGCCCCCGGGCGCCGCGCGCGTCGTCCACCACGGCCACCTGGTCCACGAGCGGTTGGTACGCCTGCCCCTCGTGGTCGTCGGCCGGCCGGTAGTCGGTCACGCTCCGGCGCACCTGTTCGAGCAGCCGGGTGCCCTGCTCGCTGAGTTCGCCGTGCTCGGACATGTGGGTCCACTCCTCGTCGACCACGTACGAGGCGTACGCGTCGACATCGGCGCGGATCCGGTCCCGGACGTCTGCCGGGTACACCTCGGCCCGGGCCGAGATCTCGTGCAGCGCCTGGGCCTCCTGGCGCACCGTCTCCTGGGCCGCGCCGCGTGCCTCCCAGACGCCGGCGATCGCGAGGCCGAGCACGATCGCGTAGATCACGCCGATCATCATGGTCATGTACTCCATGACGTCGGGGGTCTCGCTGGGATCGTCGTCGTCGGGAACCCTGCGGTTGTTGATGACGACGATGGTGAGGACGACCGCGCAGGCGGCGGCCATCGCGATGGTCAGGACGAGCCATTCGGACATGGTGTTCCCTTCGGCGGGCTCAGCGGGAGCGCGGGCGCAGGATCGCTGTCGCGAGCACCGCGGGGGCGGTGACCAGCAGCATCAGGGAGACGAGCGAGGGGCCGCCCGTGGGTTGGGGCCGAGCCGTCCGGCGGTACTCGGGCAGGGCGACCGGCGCGGGCGCGGGTGCCGGCGGTCGCGCACGCGGCGACTGCGTCGGCTTCGGGGGCGCGGGTGGCGGTGGCGGCGGGGCCGGGGCGCGGCGCGGCGGGGCCGGCCGTGGCGGAGGCGGAGGGTCCGCACGCTCGGGCGGGGGCGGCGGCGCGGGTTTCGGCGGCGGTGGTTCCTTCGTCGGTTCCTTCGTCGGTTCGGGGGTGGGCTCAGGCGTCGGCTCCGGAGTGGGCTCCGGACACGGCGGCGGAGGAGTCGGCGTGGGAGGACACGCGCCGGGCCCGGGGCCCGCGACCGATGTGTTCGAGCCCCCCGGCCCCGTCACGGCGTAGGCGCAGGCGTCGGCGGCTGCGGGCGCCGGGGCGGCGAGCAGCCACAGCAGCGCGGCGGCCGCCAGTGACCGCGCGAGGAGAGATCCGTACAGAGACACAGACACGCCGAAGAGCATGATCACAGCCCCGCCCCAGCACGCCGGGAACCGGTGCGGATTCCCCGGATGGAGGGGATCTTCGCCGTCGGTGGTTTGACGATCTCCGAAAGTTTTCTTCGCCGCCGTTGAGTGCGACGCCGCCGAGCCCCGTATCCAATGCCGTGAAGCGGCCGCGGAGGCTGCGCCGACAAGCAATGAAGCAACGGGAGTTGACATGAAGACCTGGGGGAACGCGGCGCTCGCACTGACGGCGGCGACGATGCTCGCACTGACGACGGCGTGTGGTCAGGAGCAGGGTGACCAGACACTGGGCGGTCAGCCCGCGGGAGCCGCCAACCCGGCCGGAGCCCCCGCCGACAGCGGCTACAGCTCCGGGGGATACGCCTCCGGGGGTTACGGCGACAGCGGCGGCGGCGAGGCCGAGCCCGCCGGGCAGATGGCGGTGGCGTCCACCAAGCAGCTCGGCAAGGTGGTCACCGACAGCGAGGGCTTCACGCTCTACCGCTTCGACAAGGACTCCGCCTCCCCGCCGAAGGCCACCTGCGAGGGCGACTGCGTCAAGGCGTGGCCCGTGGTGAGCGCGGAGGGCGCCAAGGCCCCGGCGGGCGTGGACGCCTCACTGCTGGGCGAGGTCACCCGCGCCGACGGCAGCAAGCAACTGACGCTCGGCGGCTGGCCGATGTACCGGTACGCCAAGGACACCAAGCCCGGAGACGTCAACGGCCAGGGTGTCGGCGGCACCTGGTTCGCCTCGGCCCCCGACGGCAAGAAGGCCTCGGCGGGAGCCGACGGCGGAGCCGCGGAGGAGGGCGCCGAGGAGGAGCCGGTGACGGACGCGGCCGGCCTCTCGGTGCACAAGGACCCCAAGCTCGGTGACATCGTGGTCGATTCGCGAGGGATGACGGTCTACCGATTCAAGAAGGATTCCGCCTGGCCCATGAAGACGGCCTGCACCGGTGCGTGCCTGGAGAAGTGGCCGGTTGTCGCCCCCGTCGACAAGAACGACATCGAGGGCATCACGAAGAAGGGCTTCGTCACCTTCTCCCGGCCCGACGGCATCAAGCAGCAGACCATCGACTGCTGGCCCCTCTACACCTTCGCGGGCGACGAGGAGCCCGGAGACACCAACGGCCAGGGTGTGGGCGGCACCTGGTACGCCGTGTCCCCCGAGGGAAAGCTGGTCGGAGCGCCCAAGTAGGTCCCCCGCGCCGCGCTTCCGGCCTGCCGGCCCGCCGTCACCTCTCCGGTGACGGCGGGCCGGCGCACGTCCATATGCACGTGAAAATGCACGAGCTGAAGGCGTGAACTCTTCCTCTTCCGCTCGCACGTGCCAATGGCGTGTGACGAAGAACGGACCGCGAATTTCCGTTTCCACTCGCTCTCGCGACGGGCGATCAGTAGCCTCTGCTCGAACACCGGCCGCGAACACCTGGCCGTATCCCCCGTGGTTGACTCGTTGGAGACATTGATGGAGCGTCCCGCCTGGGCCCCGCCGGGCATCGATATTTCGGTGCCGAGCGTGTCCCGAATGTACGACTTCTATCTGGGCGGCTCACACAATTTCGAGGTCGACCGCGAAGCGGCCCGCAAGGCCATGGAGTTCATGCCGGGGCTTCCCAAGGTCATGCAGGCGAACCGTGCCTTCATGCGCCGCGCCGTGCGCTACGCCGTCGCCGAGGGCGTCACCCAGTTCCTCGACATAGGCTCCGGCATACCGACGTTCGGCAACGTCCACGAGGTCGCCATGGCCGCCTCGCCCGACGCGCGCGTGGTGTATGTCGACCACGACCCGGTGGCCGTCGCGCACAGCCGCGCCGTGCTGGAGGGCGAGGAGCGCGCCGCCGTCGTCGCGGCCGACCTGCGCAAGCCCCGGGAGATCCTGGAGAGCCCCGAGGTCCGCCAACTCCTGGACCTGGAGCGGCCCGTGGCGCTGCTCCTCGTGGCCGTCCTGCACTTCCTGGAGGACGAGGACGAGCCGCGCGCTGCGGTCACCGAACTGCTCGACGCCCTCGCCCCCGGCAGCCTGCTCGTGCTGACCCACGCCTCCTACGAGGGCATCCCGCTGACCCAGGACGAGGCCTCGGGCACCGTCGGCGTGTACCGCCAGATCCGCAACCCCCTCGTGATGCGCTCGCACGCCGAGATCAGCCGCTTCTTCGACGGCTGTGAGCCGGTCGAGCCGGGCCTGGTCTCCATGCCGGAGTGGCGGCCCGAGAGCCCGGTCGAGGAGGAGGACCCCTACGCCTTCTCGGGCTTCGCCGGTGTGGGGCGCAAGGCGTGAAGGTGCCGTCGCAGCCGTCGGCCTCCGGCGCGGAACCGGACAGCCTCGAGGACAGACTCCGGCGGTTCGTGACCATCTGGAGCCGGGCCACCTTCCCTGTCACGGCCACCTCCATGACCCGCGCCGAGTTCGAGCAGCAGCTGATGCCGCTCGCCCGCGAGCTGTGCGCCGCGCTGCACGACCGGTCCCTGGACACGGCGCCCGCGCACGGTGTCGGCGCCGCACTGGTCGGCATCCACTGCACGGAGCCCGACGCGCTCAGCCGCACCCTCGGGGTCATCGACGCGTATCTGGTGCTCTACTGCGGCGACGAGGACGCCCCCTCCACGGAGGAGCTGCGGGCCCGCTGTTCACGGCTGCAGCACGCGATGGCGGCCGGCTTCGCCCAGGCCCTGCGCGAGCGGACCCGCGCCGAGCAGGAGGCCATCGCCCGCTCCGCGCTCAGCGCCCGCACCGCCGCCGAAGTCGCCCTGCACACCACCGAGAGCCGCTTCCGGGCGGTCTTCGACGGGGCGGCGGTGGGGATCGGCATCGCCGACCTCGAAGGGAACGTCCTGGAGGTCAACGAGACCCTCACCCGGATGTTCGGCGGTCTGGACGGGCAGATCCGTGCCCGCAAGGTCAAGGAATGGGCCCACCCCGAGGACGGCCCGCACGTCTGGAAGCTCTACGACGAACTCGTGCGCGGCGAGCGCGAGCACTACCGCGTGGAGAAGCCGTACTACCGGGGCGACGGCACGGTCCTGTGGACCAACCTCACGGTCTCGCTGCTGCGCGACGCCGAGGGCTTCCCGCAGTACCAGCTCGCCCTCCTGGAGGACACCACCGAGCGCCGGCTGCTCAACCTTCGCCTGCGGTACGAGGCGACCCATGACGCGCTCACCGGGCTGCCCAACCGGACCCTCTTCTTCGAGCGCCTGGAGAAGGCGCTCACCTCGGCCGACGGCGGCCGCTTCGGCCTCTGCTACCTCGACCTGGACGGCTTCAAGGCGATCAACGACAGCCTCGGCCACGCGACCGGCGACCGGCTGCTCGTCGAGGTCGCCGACCGGCTGCAGAGCTGCGCCACCGCGCCGGGCGAGATGGTGGCCCGCCTCGGCGGCGACGAGTTCGTCGCGCTGACCACCGGCCCGCACACCGAGCGCGAGGTGGTCGAGCTGGCCAACCGCATCCTCGCCACGCTCGCCACCCCCGTCCGGATCGACGGCCGTGAGCTGACGGTCCGCGGCAGCGTCGGTGTCGTCGAGGGGCCGGCGGGGGAGCGGACACCGGCCGAGGTGCTGCGCAGCGCCGACATCACCATGTACCGCGCCAAGTCGGCCGGCGGGAACCGCTTTGAGTTCGCCGACGCCGAGGCCGACGCCCGGGCGATCACCCGGCACGGGCTGACCACCGCGCTTCCGGCGGCCCTGGAGCGCGGCGAGTTCTTCATCGAGTACCAGCCGCTGGTGCACCTCGGCGACGGCAGCGTGCACGGCGCCGAGGCGCTCGTACGGTGGTGCCATCCGCAGCACGGTGTGCTGGGACCCGACCGGTTCATCCCGCTCGCCGAGAACACCGGGCTGATCGTGCCGCTGGGCCGCTGGGTCCTCCAGGAGGCCGTCCGCCAGGCCCGGTTCTGGCAGGCCCGGCACGCCGACGGCGGCCCGCTGCGGATCAACGTCAACCTCTCGCCGACCCAGCTGCACCACCCGCGCCTGGTCGCCGACACCGTCGACGTCCTGGAGCGCTCGGGCCTCGAACCGGGAGCGCTCTGCCTGGAGGTCACCGAGTCGGCGCTGATCGGCGCGGACGACGACCTGCTGAAGCCGCTGCGTCAGCTCGCCGAGATGGGCGTGGACATCGCGCTGGACGACTTCGGCACGGGCTACTCGAACCTGGCCAACCTGCGGCGGCTGCCGGTGAGCGTCCTGAAGCTGGACCGTTCCTTCACCCAGGGCATGCAGCAGCACCCGGCGGACCCGGTCGACCTCAAGATCGTGGAGGGCATCGTCTCGCTCGCGCACAGCCTGGAACTGGCCGTGACGGTGGAGGGCGTGGAGACCGGCGCGCAGGCGCAGCAGCTCAGGGAGCTCGGCTGCGACACCGCCCAGGGCTGGTACTACGCCCGCCCGGGCGCCCCGGACCGCATCCACTCGCTGCTCCTCGCGGACGCGGTGTAGTACGCGCCGGGGGCACGCGTCCCGCCGGCGCCCGCCCTGGACCGGGGAGCGGTCAGGCGGAGCGGAGGAGCAGGCGCTGCAGCTCCCGCGCCGCCCGGGGCGGCGCCACGTCGCTGCGGTGGGCCAGCGCGATCGTACGGCGCAGGCCGGGACGGGCCAGGGCCGTGACCCGGAGGTCGCGGCCCGCGCGGGCCGCGACCATGGCGGGCACCACCGCCACCCCGAGTCCCGCCCGGACGAAGCCGAGCACCGCGTCCATCTCGCCGCCCTCCACCGTGAACGTGGGCTCGAAGCCCTCCGCCCGGCATGCGGCCACCGTCAGCTCCCGCAGGTCGTAGCCGTGCCGGAACATCACCAGCGGCTGGTCGCGCAGATCCGCGATCCGTACCGGCCGGGCCGGCGCCCGGGCCGCCGCGCTCGACACCACGACCAGGTCCTCGCGCAGCAGCTCCACCGTCGTCAGGGCCGGGGACGGCGTCGGCAGCGGCAGTACCACGAGCGCCAGATCGAGCGCGCCGCGCGCCAGCTCCCGTACGAGATCGTGCGAGCCGCCCTCCTCGATGAGCAGCTGGATCCCCGGGTGGAGATCGTGGAAGGCACGCAGCACGTCCGGCAGCAGACCCGTGCACAGGCTGGGCGTCGCACCGAGCCGCACCCGCCCGCGCCTCAGCTGCACCAGTTCCTGCACCTCGTGCCGCGCTGTGTCCGTGTCCGCCAGGATGCGGCGCGCCAGCGGCAGCAGGGCCTCGCCCGCGTCGGTCAGCGTGATGTTCCCTCGCGCCCGGCTGAACAGTTCCGCCCCCAGCTCCTTCTCCAGGGCCCGGATCTGCTGCGAGAGCGAGGGCTGAGAGACGTGCACGCGCTCGGCGGCACGTGTGAAATGCAGGGTCTCGGCCACGGCCACGAAGTACTGGAGCTGCTGGAACTGCATAGGCTCAGCCTATCGAGATGAGCCGGACCATGTCTTGGACCTCTCGGGTCCTTCGGCCCTAGCGTCGGATGCATGGCTCTGGCAACGAAGACGGCATCGAAGGAACGATCACCGTCGCCCACCCGCTCCCGCGGCTTCTGGTCCTCGACCATCGGCAAGAAGACCGTCATGGCCGTCAGCGGTCTGATCATGCTCGGCTACCTCGTGGCGCACGTCATGGGCAACCTCAAGGTCTTCTTCGGCCCCGAGGAGTTCAACGCCTACGGCCACTGGCTGCGCACCATGGGCGCACCGGTCCTGCACTACTCCTGGGCTCTCTGGCTCGTCCGGATCGTGCTGCTCGCCGCCGTGGCCGGCCACGCCGTCTCCGCGTACCAGCTCAGCAGGCGTGACATCAAAGCCCGGCCCACCGGCTACGTGCACCGCCGCAAGGGGTCGTCGTACGCCACGCGCACCATGCGCTGGGGCGGGATCATCCTGGCCCTCTTCATCGTCTGGCACATCCTGGACCTGACCACCGGCACCGTCCACCCCGGCGGCTTCCAGGAGGGCCACCCGTACCAGAACGTCGTGGACACCTTCTCCACGTGGTACGGCAACGCCGTCTACATCGTCGCGATGCTCGCCGTCGGTCTCCACGTCCGCCACGGCTTCTGGAGCGCCGCGCAGACCCTCGGCGTCGGCAACGCCCGGCGCGAGCGGCTGCTCAAGGCCCTCGCGAACGGCCTCGCGCTCGTCCTGACCGCGGGCTTCATCTCCGTACCCGTAGCCGTCATGACCGGAGTGGTGAGCTGACATGAGCTTCCTCGACTTCACGACCGGTGAGCCGGTCGTCGACCACAAGGCCCCCGCGGGACCCATCGCGGAGCGCTGGGACACCCGCCGCTTCCAGGCCAAGCTGGTCAACCCCGCCAACCGCCGCAAGCACACCGTCATCGTCGTCGGCACCGGCCTCGCCGGCGGCTCCGCCGGCGCGACCCTCGCCGAACAGGGCTACCACGTCGTCCAGTTCTGCTACCAGGACTCCCCGCGGCGCGCCCACTCCATCGCCGCCCAGGGCGGCATCAACGCGGCCAAGAACTACCGAAACGACGGCGACTCCGTCCACCGCCTCTTCTACGACACCGTCAAGGGCGGCGACTTCCGCGCCCGCGAGTCCAACGTCCACCGCCTCGCGCAGATCTCGGTCGAGATCATCGACCAGTGCGTCGCCCAGGGCGTCCCCTTCGCCCGCGAGTACGGCGGACTCCTCGACACCCGCTCCTTCGGCGGCGTCCAGGTCTCCCGCACCTTCTACGCCCGTGGCCAGACGGGCCAGCAGCTGCTCCTCGGCGCGTACCAGGCGCTCTCCCGCCAGATCGCCGCGGGCAACGTCGAGATGCACGCCCGCACCGAGATGCTCGACCTGATCGTGGTCGACGGCCGGGCGCGCGGCATCGTCGCCCGCGACCTGATCACCGGGGCGGTCTCCACCCACTACGCGGACGCGGTGGTCCTCGCCAGCGGCGGCTACGGCAACGTCTTCTACCTGTCGACCAACGCCATGAACTCCAACGCCACCGCAGTCTGGCGGGCCCACCGGCGTGGGGCGTACTTCGCCAACCCCTGTTTCACCCAGATCCACCCCACCTGCATCCCGCGCACCGGCGACCACCAGTCCAAGCTGACGCTGATGAGCGAGTCGCTGCGCAACGACGGCCGCATCTGGGTCCCCAGGGCGAAGGGCGACACCCGGCCGCCCGGCGAGATCCCCGAGGACGAGCGCGACTACTACCTGGAGCGCATCTACCCCTCCTTCGGCAACCTCGTCCCGCGCGACATCGCCTCCCGCGCCGCGAAGAACGTCTGCGACGAAGGGCGTGGCGTCGGCCCCGGCGGGCAGGGCGTGTACCTCGACTTCGCCGACGCCATCCGCCGGATGGGCCGCAAGGCCGTCGAGGAGAAGTACGGCAACCTCTTCGACATGTACGAGCGGATCACCGCCGAGAACCCGTACGAGGTCCCGATGCGGATCTACCCCGCCGTGCACTACACGATGGGCGGCCTCTGGGTCGACTACGACCTCCAGACCACCGTCCCGGGCCTGTTCGCCATCGGCGAGGCCAACTTCTCCGACCACGGTGCCAACCGGCTGGGCGCCTCCGCGCTGATGCAGGGCCTCGCCGACGGCTACTTCGTGCTGCCCTCCACCATCAACGACTACCTCGCCCGCCACCCGGGCGCCGAGCCCGTCACCGACGAACACCCGGTGGTGCGCGAGGTGCTGGCCGAGACCGAGGACCGGCTCAACCTGCTGCTCGCCGTGGACGGGGACCGGACCCCGGACTCCTTCCACCGGGAACTCGGCGAACTGATGTGGGAGTTCTGCGGCATGGCCCGCACCGACGAGGGCCTGCGCAAGGCGCTCGACCGTATCCCGCAGATCCGCGAGGAGTTCTGGCGCCGGATCAAGGTCCCCGGCACCGGCGAGGAGTTCAACCAGTCGCTGGAGAAGGCCAACCGGATCGTCGACTACCTGGAGCTCGCCGAGCTGATGTGCCTCGACGCGCTGAACCGCGCCGAGTCCTGCGGCGGCCACTTCCGCGAGGAGTCCCAGACGCCGGACGGCGAGGCAGCGCGGCGCGACGAGGAGTTCTCGTACGCGGCGGCCTGGGAGTTCACCGAGGGCGGCGCCCCCGTCCTGCACAAGGAAGACCTCGTCTTCGAGTACGTCCACCCCACCCAGCGGAGCTACGCATGAAGCTCACCCTGCGCATCTGGCGCCAGCAGAACTCCGACGCCCCCGGCGCCATGGCCACCTACGACGTCGACGGCATCTCCTCCGACATGTCGTTCCTGGAGATGCTCGACACCCTCAACGAGGAGCTCATCCTGCGCGGGGAGGACCCCGTCGCCTTCGACCACGACTGCCGCGAGGGAATCTGCGGCGCGTGCAGCCTGGTCATCGACGGAGACGCCCACGGCCCCGAGCGCACCACCACCTGCCAGCTCCACATGCGGTCGTTCCGCGACGGCGACACCATCGACGTCGAGCCGTGGCGGGCCTCGGCCTTCCCCGTGGTCAAGGACCTGGTGGTCGACCGCTCCGCCTTCGACCGCATCATCCAGGCCGGCGGCTACATCAGCGCCCCCACGGGCGCGGCCCCCGAGGCGCACGCGACGCCGGTGCCGAAGGCCGACGCCGACTTCGCGTTCGAGCACGCCGAGTGCATCGGCTGCGGTGCCTGCGTGGCCGCCTGTCCGAACGGCTCGGCGATGCTGTTCACCTCGGCGAAGGTCAACCATCTGAACGTGCTGCCCCAGGGTTCCCCGGAGCGCGAGACCCGAGTCCTCGACATGGTCGGCCAGATGGACGCCGAGGGCTTCGGCGGCTGCACCCTCACCGGGGAGTGCGCCACGGCCTGCCCGAAGGGGATCCCGCTCCCGTCGATCGCGGCCATGAACAAGGAGTGGCTCCGCGCGACGCGCAAGTCCGGCCGCCGGTAGAGGCACGGCCCTCCCGGTCGGTCGCCGGTGAGGACGCGGCCTTCCCGGTCAGTGGCCACCAAGGGCCCGGCCTCCCAGGTCAGTCGCCGACCGCGCGCAAGGTGCCCGGCCGGCGGCCGACCAGCCGGTCCAGGGCGGCGGAGGACGCCTCGTCGGCGGGCAGCCGTACCACGAGCCGCTGCCCGTCGGCCTCGGCCAGATCGAGGACCTCGTACGCGAGCCTCAGCTCGCCGGCCTCGGGGTGCACCAGACGCTCGACCCCCGAGCGCTCCGGCAGCACACCGGCGGAGGCCAGCCGGTCCGAGAAGGCCGCGCCGGCCGTGACCGTCAGCTCCCTGGCCAGCTCGGCCATCGCGGGATCGGAGCCGGTGACGCCGAAGTACAGCCCCGCCACCTGCTGGTCGGCGACCCGGTCCCAGTCCGGGTAGACCTCCCGGGCCCTCGGATCGGTGAGCACGTACCGCGGCATGCTCGGCGGATCGCCGTCGAGCAGGCCCACCGGCCCCGCGAGCCGCGCGAAGCCGTCGCTGTACGCGACGATCTCACCCAGCAGGTTCGTCACCGCGGCCGGCGTCTCGCCGAGCCGGTCGACCAGAGCGCGCACCGTGGACCGCACCTCACGGGCGGGGGCCGGGGCGACCGAGCACATGTGCTGGTCCTGCCCGTGCTTCTGCAGCCGCCGCATGTGGACCCGGGCGTCGAGCGGCAGCCGCAGGGCGTCGCTCAGCGCGCCGAGGACCTGCGCCGACGGATTGCGGTCCCGGCCCTGCTCCAGGCGGGCCAGGTACTCGACGCTGATCCCGGCGAGCATCGCCAGCTCCGTACGCCGCAGCCCCGGGGTCCGCCGGCGGGTCCCGGACGGCAGCCCGGCCTCGGCGGGGGTCAGGGCCTCGCGTCGGGCGCGCAGGAACGCTCCCAGTTCGTTGTCGCTCACCCCACGATCGTACGAGCGCGGGGCGGGGAGAGGGTGGCCCTGTCACTACCAGGCTCCGCCACTACCAGGCTCCGCGCTACGAGGCTCCGCACTACCCGTCCGGGCGCGGCCTTCCTCGCGGGACGGCGAGGCCGCAGCGTGGAGCCATGACCACTGAACAGCAGACCAGCCCGACCGCACTTCCGCTGACCGCCGGCCGCTGGGCCTTCGACCCGCTGCACTCCGCCGTCGGCTTCACCGTCCGCCACCTCGGTATCTCCAAGGTGCGCGGCCGTTTCAACGAGCTCGACGCGGAGCTCGTCGTCGGCGAGAGCCTGGCGGACTCGTCGATCACCGCGACCGTCGCGCTGGCCTCCATCGACACGGGGAACGCGGACCGGGACGCGCATGTGCGGGCCGCGGACATGCTCGACGTGGAGAAGCGCCCCACGATGACGTTCCGCTCGACCCGGATCGGCGGTGCGGGCGAGGAATGGACACTCCAGGGCGACCTCACGATCGGGGACGTCACCCGGCCCGTCACCTTCGAGGTGGAGTTCGGCGGAGTCGTGGAGGTGCCGATGGAAGGCAGCCGGCACGCGGGCTTCGACGCCACGGGTGAGTTCCGCCGCAGCGACTTCGGCCTGGACTTCGCCCCCGGCTTCCTCGGCGACGTGATCAAGGTGAGCCTGGAGGTCCAGTTCGTCGAGCCCGCGTAGGACTCGCAGGGGGCCTCAGGGCCTCTCGTTTGGATCTTGCCGGGCTCGCGTGCCCTGGTGCCGCGCCTCGCCGCGTTGTCGTCGGTCGGCATGGCTCCGCCATGCCTCCCTCCTCCGCCTTGCGATCCACGGCACCAGACCCCGCTCACTGATCCGGCCTGATCCAAACGAAAGACCCTAGCCGCCGAGCCGGGCCGCGAGATAGCGCGCGGTCCGGCTCTTTGGCGAGGCGGCCACCGTGTGCGGCGGGCCCTGCGCCACGATCCTGCCGCCCTCCTCGCCGCCGCCCGGACCGAGGTCGAGCACCCAGTCCGCCGTGGCGACCACGTCCATGTCGTGCTCCACGACGACCACCGAATGCCCGGCGTCGACCAGTCCGTGGAGCTGGCGCATCAGCACCTCCACGTCGGCCGGGTGGAGGCCGGTCGTCGGCTCGTCCAGGACGTAGAGGGTGTGCCCGCGGCGCAGCCGCTGGAGCTCGGCGGCGAGTTTGATGCGCTGGGCCTCGCCCCCGGACAGCTCGGTCGCCGGCTGTCCGAGCCGCAGATAGCCGAGGCCGACGTCGAGCAGCGTGCGCAGACTGCGGGCGGCCGCCGGGATGCCGGCGAAGAAGCCGGCCGCCGACTCGACCGTCAGATCCAGGACCTCCGCGATCGTCAGACCCCGCAGCCGCACCTCCAGGGTCTCCGGGTTGTAGCGGGCGCCCCGGCAGTCGGGGCAGGGGGCGTACGTGCTCGGCAGGAACAGCAGCTCGACCGAGACGAAGCCCTCGCCCTGACAGGTCTCGCACCGCCCGCCGGGCACGTTGAACGAGAACCGCCCCGCCCTGTACCCACGCTCCCGGGCCTCCTCGGTGGCCGTGAACAGTTTGCGCACCACGTCGAAGAGACCCGTGTACGTGGCGAGGTTGGAACGCGGTGTCCGCCCGATCGGTTTCTGGTCCACCGTCACCAGCCGTCCCACACCCTCCAGTTCCTCGCCGAGCGTGCCGACCAGGGTCGACTTGCCCGATCCCGAGACCCCGGTCACTGCTGTGAGGACACCGGTCGGGAAGGCCGCCTCGACCGCCTTGAGGTTGTGCCGGGAGACCGGTCCGGTGCGCAGCCAGCCGGTGGGCCGGCGCACCGTACGCCCGGGGGCGGGCGCGCGGTCGAAGAGGAAGCGGCGGGTCGCCGACTCCTCCACCCCTGCCAGTTCCCTCGGCGGACCGCTGTGCAGCACCCGGCCGCCGTGCACCCCCGCGCGCGGGCCGACGTCCACGATCCAGTCGGCATGGCGGATCACGTCGAGATGGTGCTCCACCACGAACACCGTGTTGCCGGCGGCCTTGAGCCGGTCGAGGACGACCAGCAGCGCCTCGGTGTCGGCCGGGTGCAGGCCCGCGGACGGCTCGTCGAGTACGTACACGACACCGAAGAGGCCCGAGCGCAACTGGGTCGCCAGGCGCAGCCGTTGGAGCTCGCCGCTGGAGAGCGACGGGGTGGTGCGGTCCAGACTGAGATAGCCGAGGCCCAGCTCGGTCACCGTGCCGATCCGCGCGACGAGGTCCTCGGTCAGGAACCGCGCCGTCTCCGATCCGTCGTGCTCCGTCAGGAGCCCCGCAAGTGCTGTCAGCGGAAGAGCGGCCAGCTCGGCGATCGTCCGTCCCGCGAAGGTCACCGCGAGCGCCTCCGGACGCAGCCGGCCGCCCCCGCACACCGGGCACGGCGCGCTGGTCAGGAAGCGCTCGGCCTTCGCCCGCAGGGTGGCGCTCTTCGAGTCGGAGAACGTGTGCATCACATAGCGCCGGGCGCTCATGTACGTTCCCTGGTAAGGGCGTTGGATGCGGTCGGCCTCCCGTACCGGGTGGACCGTGACGACCGGCTGCTCCTGGGTGAAGAGGATCCACTCCCTGTCCTTCGCGTCGAGCTCCCGCCACGGGCGGTCGACGTCGTGGCCGAGCGCGTCCAGCACATCGCGGAGGTTCTTGCCCTGCCAGGCGCCGGGCCACGCGGCGATCGCCCCCTCCCTGATCGACAACTCCGGGTCCGGTACGAGGAGTTCCTCGCTGGTCTCGTGGACGAGCCCCAGACCGTGGCACTCGGGGCAGGCGCCGACGGCGGTGTTCGGTGAGAACGCGTCGGAGTCGAGCCGCGCGGCCCCCTTCGGATACGTCCCGGTGCGTGAGAACAGCATGCGCAGCGAGTTGGAGAGCGTCGTGACCGTGCCGACCGAGGAGCGGGTGTTCGGCGAGGAACGGCGCTGTTCGAGGGAGACCGCCGGGGGAAGCCCGGTGATCTCGCCGACCTTCGGCGCCCCCACCTGATGGATCAGCCGCCGGGCGTAAGGCGCGACCGACTCGAAGTAGCGGCGCTGGGCCTCCGCGTAGATCGTCCCGAACGCGAGCGAGGACTTGCCGGAGCCGGACACCCCGGTGAAGACGGCGATCGCGTCACGCGGGACGTCCACGTCGACGCCCGCGAGGTTGTGCTCGCGGGCGCCGCGGACGCGGACGTACGGGTCGTGGCCGTCGTTGCGTGTGTCGGGCATTCCGTAATTCTAGGTGTTTGCGCTGGTCAGGCCCGCCACGCGCGCCAGACGGCGGTACGAGTCGAGGAGCGCCGCGCGGTCGTACGTACTGGTCGTCACCAGCACTTCCTGCGCCCCGCTCTCCTTCACCACCCGCTCCAGCGCGTCGCCGACCTGCTCCTCCGTGCCGTACACGTGCCCCGTCAGCCCCGACTCGAAGAAGCCGCGTTGCTTGTCGGTCATGGGGAGCCGCAGGACCTCCTCCACGGGCCTGAGGGGCGGGAAGACGCCCTGGGTGCGGGAGTGGGCGAGCGACCACGCCTCCGGTATCAGCAGGCTCCGCGCCTCCTCCTCGGTCGCGGCGACGGCGACGGTGCCCGCGACCACGACGTACGGCTCCTCGGCCCACGCCGACGGCCGGAACGCGGACCGGTAGGCGTCGACGGCGCCCAGCATCCGCTCCCTGCCGCGCAGATCGCCGATCACCAGGGGCAGCCCCGCCTCGGCGGCGATCGAGGCGCCCGCGCCGGTCGCGAGGACGTACGGCGGAACCCGCAGGCCCTCCGCCGGGCGGGCGTGCACCTGGGGGTGGGCGGTCTGGGTGCCCTCGAACCAGCCCAGCAGTTCCGACAGCTGCTCGCCGAACCGGTCCGCGTCCTCCTTGTCCCGGCCGAGCGCGCGCCGGATCCCGTCGGTGAAGCCGACGGAGCGGCCGAGGCCCATGTCGATCCGGCCGGGGAACAGCGACTCCAGGACGCCGAACTGTTCGGCGACGACCATCGGCTGGTGGTTGGGGAGCATCACCCCGCCGGTCCCGACCCGGATGGCCGAGGTCGCGGCGGCCACGGCGGCCGCGAGCACGGTCGGCGCGGAACCGGCCACGCCCGGCACGCTGTGGTGCTCCGAGACCCAGAACCGGTGGTACCCGAGCGCCTCCACCTCCCGCGCGAGCTCCACGCTCGCCCGCAGGGCGAGCGCCCCGTCCTCACCCTCCCGGGTCCGGGAGCGGTCGAGGACGGAGAAGCGGATGCCGCCGAGAGAAGAGGTCACGCAGGGTTCAACGCGCGGGGGCGCGGAGGATTCCCGGAGGGGTGAGGCTCGGAGACTCGGTGACTCGTGTGCCGGCACCTCGGCGTTCCCGCCCGCCGGCACCTCGGCGTTGCCCGCCGGCCTCCCGGCGACCCCCGGCGCTCCGGGCGGGCCGTGTGCCCTGGCCCGGCCCGTACTGCCTACGCTGTCCGTGTGACGCGCAACCGCAGCCCCCTCGCCGTGTTCGACCTCGACAACACCCTCGCCGGCACCGCCCACCGGCAGCGGTTCCTGGAGCGCCGGCCGCGCGACTGGGCGGCGTTCTTCGCCGCGGCGCCGCACGACCCGCCGCTCGCGGAGGGCGTCGCGCTGTGCGTCGAGGCCGCCGAGGAATGCGAGATCGTCTATCTCACCGGGCGCCCCGAGCGCTGCCGCCGGGACACCGTCGCATGGCTGGCCGCACAGGGGCTGCCGGAGGGCGCCCTCCACATGCGGCGCGACCGCGACTTCCGCCCCGCGCGCCACACCAAGCTGGAGATCCTGCGCCGGCTCGGCCGCGAGCGTGAGATCCGGATGCTCGTCGACGACGACGAGCTGGTCTGCGACGCGGCCGAGGAGGCCGGCTTCACGGTCGTACGGGCCCGCTGGGCGACCGCTTCGGAGGCGCTGAAGGACGCACAGGAGAAGGAGGGCCGTACCTGACCGCGGAAGGCCGCGTCAGCCGCCCTCCCTCGCCGGGCGCTGCCCCCTGGCGACGTGGCACCCCTCGCGACGTGGCTGCCCTCACGACGGGGCTGCCCTCACGACGTGCCCCCGTCAGGCCCCGTCCTCCTCCAGCCGGAAGCCGACCTTGAGACCGACCTGGTAGTGGCCGATCTGCCCGTCGACGATGTGGCCGCGGACCTGCGTCACCTCGAACCAGTCCAGACCCCGGAGGTTCTGCCCGGCACGCTGGATGCCGTTGCGGATGGCCTGGTCGACGCCGTCCGGGGAGGTGCCGACGATCTCGGTGACGCGATACGTGTGGTTCGACATGGCGGCCGAACTCCTCTCGGTGGGGGTCACTCCACGGTGCCCCACCACGCCCCGGTCCGCGACACGTCGGGCTCCGGGTGGTCGGGCGCGCCGTCGGTGAGCGCGAGGCGGGAGACGATCCGGTAGCGGTCGCCCCGGTACAGCGAGCGGACGTGTTCGACCGGGCGCCCGCCCGTGTCCGACGTGATCCGGTCGAAGAGCAGCGCGGGGGAGAGGACGGGGACGTCGAGCAGTGCGGCCTCCTCCTCGCTCAGGACCGTCGGCTCGATCGACTGCACGGCCCGCGCCGTCCGGATGCCGCACTTCTCCCTCAGATGCGCGTAGAAGCCGCGCTCCATGTCGGCCGGCGTCAGACCCGGGACCAGTTCGGCCGGGACGTGCAGGTGTTCCAGGGCGATCGGCGCGCCGTCCACGCGCCGCAGCCGCGCCACGTAGACCAGCTCCGCCGCCGGGGAGACCGTCAGCTTCCGGCCGATCCGTGCGCCCGCCCGCACGGTTCGGAACTCGAGCACCGTGCTCGTCCAGCTGCCCCGGCTCGGGGGCGCTCCCGCCGCGTGGTCCTCGGCCACCAGCTCCTGGGTGATCTTGGCGGGGGCGACGAACATGCCGCGCCCGTGTTCCCGTACGAGCGCTCCCGTGGCCACGAGCTCGTCGACGGCCGCGCGCAGGGTGGGGCGCGAGACGCCGAGGGTCGCGCACAGGGTGCGCTCCGAGGGGATCGCGTCGCCCGGGCGGCGTCCGTCGATCACGGCCAGCAGATGCTCCCGTACCCGCTCCCGCTTGAGTTCCATCCCGTGCCCTCCCCGCCGTGGTTCCGGCGGTCAGTATGCATCGCCCTCCGTCGAGGAGGTCACGACGCCGTCGCGGGTGAAGTCGAGGCGGGAGACGATCCGGTAGCGGTCGCCCCGGTAGACGGAGTGGACGTACTCGACGGGCCGTGCCGAGGTGTCCAGGGTGAGGCGCTCGATCAGCAGGGCGGGGGAGAGGACGGGGACGTCGAGCAGGCGCGCCTCCGCCTCGCTGACGACGGTCGGTTCGATGGACTGCGTCGCCTCCCGGACGTGGACGCGATGGTGCTCGCGCAGATGGTCGTAGAGATCGCCGGCCTCCAGCTCCTCGGCGGTGAGTGCGGAGGGCACCAGGTCTGCCGGGATGTGGAGGTGCTCGATGGCCATGGGGGAGCCGTCGACCAGGCGGAGCCGGGCGATGTAGAGCAGTTCGGCGGCGGGGGAGACCCGGAGCTTGCGTCCGATCCGGGCCCCCGCCCGCGTCCTGGCGGACTCGAGCACCGTGCTCGACCAGCTGCCGGCCGCCCGGGGCACGGCGAACGCCGTGTCGTCCGGGGCGAGTTGCTGGGTGATCTTGGCGGGGGCGACGAACATGCCGCGCCCGTGTTCCCGTACGAGCGCCCCTGTGGCCACGAGCTCGTCGACGGCCGCGCGCAGGGTGGGGCGCGAGACGCCGAGGGCGGCGCACAGGGTGCGCTCCGAGGGGATCGGGTCACCCGGGCCGCCCGCCTCGATCAGGCCCAGCAGATGCTCCCGTACCCGCTCCCGCTTCAGCACCCCGCCCGAGGGGCTGTCCTTCATGCGCTCTCCCTGACTCCTGACTGGTCAACTGGTAAGCCCCATCCTAGCCAGGCTCTCGGGTGGGAGGTCTGTGAACAACGCATATTTTTCTAGGGGTTGACGGCCTCATTGGTCCATGCCACCTTCTGGTCACGCAGCTGACCACTTGACCAATTGGTCAATTCCCTTTCTCCGAGGTGCCCGTGAAGACCAGATCCCTCGCAGCGCCCGTCGCCGTCGCGGCGACCCTCGCCCTCTGCGCCACCGCCTGCGGCTCGACCGACGACCCGCAGGCCGCGGACTCCCGCGAGGTCACCGTGTGGATCATGAAGGACAGCGTCACCGACGACTTCCTCACCCGTTTCCGTACCGACTTCGAGGCGACGCACCGGGGCACCACCCTCGACATCCAGATCCAGGAGTGGGACGGCATCGGCGAGAAGGTCACCGCCGCCCTCGCCGGCAACGACGCCCCGGACGTCATCGAGGTCGGCAACACACAGATCGCCCAGTACGCGGCGAGCGGCGGCGTCCGCGACCTCAGCGACAAGGTCGACGCGCTGAACGGCGCCGACTGGCTGCCCGGACTCGCCGAGCCCGGCAGGATCGACGGCAAGCAGTACGGCATCCCCTGGTACGCCGCCAGCCGGGTCGTCATCTATCACAAGGACCTCTTCGCGCAGGCCGGCATCACCGCTCCGCCCAAGACCCGCGACGAGTGGCTCGCCGTCACCGCCAAGCTGGACAAGGGCCCGACCCAGGGCATCTACCTCCCCGGCCAGAACTGGTACGCCCTCGCCGGCTTCGTCTGGGAGGACGGCGGCGACCTCGCCGTACGCGACGGCGAGACGTGGAAGGGCGCGCTCGACACCCCGGAGGCGCTCGCCGGCATGGACTTCTACCGGCAGCTCCAGGCCCTCGGCAAGGGGCCCAAGGACTCCGACGAGGCCAAGCCCCCGCAGGCCGACGTCTTCGCCAAGGGCGACGTCGCCCAGATCATCGCCGTACCGGGCGGCGCGAAGATCGTCGAGGAGGCCAACCCCGCGCTCAAGGGCAAGCTCGGCTTCTTCCCGATCCCCGGCAAGTCGGCCGACAGGCCCGGCGCCGTCTTCACCGGCGGTTCGGATCTCATCGTCCCCGAGGCCTCCGCCCACCCCGACGGCGCCTACGAGGTGATCAAGGCGCTGGCCGGTGAGAAGTGGCAGACGGAGATGGCCAGGACGATGAGCTACGTTCCCAACCGCACCTCGCTCGCCCGGGTCATCCAGGACGACCCCGGCACCGCCGCCATGGCCGCCGGGGCCGCGCAGGGCCGTGCGACGCCCAACTCCCCCCAGTGGGCGGCCGTCGAGGCCACCAACCCGATCAAGCAGTACCTGACCGCCGTGCTCACCGGTACCGATCCGGCGAAGGCCGCCAAGGACGCGTCGGAGAGCATCACCAAGACCCTCGGCTCGTGAGCGGGCGGCGCCGGGCCGCTCTCTGGCCCTACCTCCTCGTCGCGCCGACGGTCCTCGGCGGCGCCCTGCTCCTCGGCTACCCCCTCGTCCGCAACCTGCTGATCTCCCTCCAGCGCTACGGGATGGGCGAACTGATCCGGGGAGACGCGGCGTTCGTCGGACTCGGCAACTACCGGACCGTCCTGGCCGACCCCGAGTTCTGGGAGGTCGTCCGGCGCACCTTCTGGTGGACCCTGATCAACGTCGCCCTGATCATGGTGATCGGCACCCTGGTCGCGCTGATGATGCGCAGGCTGAGCCGGCGGATGCGGATCCTGGTGACGAGCGGGCTGGTCATGGCCTGGGCCAGCCCGGTCATCGCCACCACCACCGTCTTCCAGTGGCTCTTCGCCTCCCGTCTCGGTGTCGTCAACTGGGTGCTCGTACGGCTGGGGTTCAGCTCCTACGAGGGGTACTCCTGGCTCGCCGACGGCACGGCCGCCTTCACCGTCCTCGTCCTGCTCGTGGTCTGGCAGTCCGTCCCGTTCGCCGCCATCACCCTGCACGCGGCGCTGATGACCGTCCCCGAGGAGCTGTACGAGTCGGCCCGGCTGGACGGGGCCGGGGCCTGGCGGATCTTCCACGCGATCACCCTGCCCCTGCTCCGGCCCCTCTTCGGCCTGGTCCTCTGCCTCGAAGTGATCTGGGTCTTCCGCTGCTTCGCCCAGATCTGGGCCGTCACCCGCGGCGGCCCCGGCGACGCGACCACCACGCTGCCCGTGTACGCCTACCGGGTCGCCCAGTCCCTGCACCGCTACGACCTCGGCTCGGCCGTCTCGACCCTGACCGTGCTCCTGCTGGTCGCCGTGCTGATCGCCTACTTCCGTCAGCTGCTCCGGCAGGAGGCCGACCGGTGACACCCCGCGCCCTGCGCCGCCTGCCGCTGAACACGGCCGCGGCGATCGTCTTCGTCCTCGCCGTCTTCCCCGTGTACTGGATGGTCCTGACCGCCTTCAAACCCACCCGCGACATCCAGACCGAGACCCCGGTCTTCCTGCCCACCTCCCTCACGCTGGAGCACTTCGTACACGCCGTGGAGGCGGACGGCTTCTGGCTCTTCTGGCGCAACAGCCTGCTCGTCACCGCCGGCTGCGTGCTGCTCGCGCTCGTCGTGGCGCTCGGCGCCGCGTTCGCCGTCGCCCGGATGCGCTGGCGCGGCCGCCGGGGCTTCATCCTGATGGTCTTCATCGCCCAGGTGGCGCCCTGGGAAGCCCTGTTGATCCCCATGTACGTCATCGCCCGGGACGCCGACCTGCTCGACCGGCTGGCGACCCTGACGCTGATCTACTTCATGATCACCCTGCCCTTCACCATCGTGACCCTGCGCTCCTTCCTCGCCGCCGTCCCCGCCGAGCTCGAAGAGGCCGCCCAGGTCGACGGCTGCACCCGGGCGGAGGCGTTCCGCCGGGTGACCCTGCCGCTGCTCGCCCCGGGCCTCCTCGCCACCTCGCTCTTCGGATTCATCACCGCCTGGAACGAGTTCGCCTTCGCCAACATGCTGATCATCAAGAACCAGGACGACCGGACGCTGCCCGTCTGGCTCTCGTCCTTCTCCAACGTCTTCGGTACCGACTGGGGCGCCACCATGGCCGCCTCCACCCTCTTCGCCCTGCCCGTCCTCGTCCTGTTCCTGGTCCTGCAGGGCCGGGTCGCCGCCGGGATGACCGGCGGAGCCGTGAAGGGATAACGAGCACGCCATGCGCCTGCCCCCACTCGTTCCCCAGCCCACCCAACTCCACCCGCTGCCCGGCAGGTTCACCTTCGACCACACCACCGCGCTCAAGACCGCCCGTGGTGCCGAAGGGGCCGCCCGGCTGCTGCGCACCCTCCTCGCACCCGCCACCGGTCTGCCCCTGCCCGAACGGTCCGACGGCACGGTCGTCCTCGCCCTCGACCCCGCCCTCACCGGCCTCGGCGAGGAGGGATACGGCCTGACGGTCGGCACCGAAGGGGTGCTGATGCGCGCCGCCCGCCCCCAAGGGCTCCTCGCCGGTGTCCAGACGCTCCGTCAACTCCTGCCCGTGCAGGCGTTGTACGACGGTCCCTCGCCCGGCGTCGCCTGGTCCGTCCCCTGTGTGCAGATCACCGACACGCCCCGGTTCTCCTGGCGTGGAGCCATGCTCGACGTCGCCCGCACCTTCCGGCCCGTCTCCTTCCTCCACCGGTACGTCGACCTCCTCGCCCTCCACAAACTCAACGTCCTCCACCTCCACCTCACCGACGACCAGGGCTGGCGCATGCCCGTCGCGGCACACCCCCGGCTCACCGAGATCGGCGGCCGTGCGCACGGCGGCGCCTACACCCGTACCGAGCTCACCGCCCTGGTGCGGCACGCCGCCGAGCGCGGAGTGACCGTCGTCCCCGAGATCGAGATGCCCGGCCACGTCAGGGCCGCGCTCGCCGCCTATCCCGCGCTCGGCAACCGGCCGGACCGCGCCCTCGACGTCTGGGACCGCTGGGGGGTGTGCGACACGGTCCTGGGCGTCCACGACGAGGTCCTGGACTTCTGCCGCGACGTCCTCGACGAGGTGATGGACGTCTTCCCCTCGCCGTACGTCCACGTCGGGGGAGAGGAGTGCCCGACCACCGAATGGCACGCCTCGGCCGCCGCGCGCCGGCGCGCCGCCGAGGAGGGGCTCGACGGGCCCGGCGCCCTCCACGGCTGGTTCATGGAACGGATCGGCCGCCATCTCCTCGACGCCGGACGCCGGCCGCTCGGCTGGACCGAGACCGGCGCCGACCTCCCCCCGTACTTCACCGTCATGCCCTGGCGCGACACCGCCCACGGCCGCACCGCCGCCCGCCGCGGCCACCGGGTCGTCATGGCGCCGCACCGCACCACCTACCTCGACTATCCGCAGTCGGCGCGCTCCGACGAACCCCCGGGCCAGCCCGGTGCCGTCGTCGACCTGCGCGCCGTCCACGGCACCGATCCGGCGCCCGCCCACTGGAGCGCCGACGAGAGCGCCCAGGTGCTCGGCGCCCAGGCCCAGTTGTGGACCGAGTACGTGCCCACCGCCGCGCACGCCGAGTACCTGACCTTCCCGCGGCTCTGCGCCCTCGCGGAGGTCGCCTGGGCCGGGCGTGGCGACTGGAGCGCCTTCCTGACGCGGCTGCGCCACCACAGGACCCGGCTCGACGCCCTCGGGGTGCCGCGCCGCCTTTCCCCCACCCCCGTCACCCCCTCAGGAGAGGAAACCCGATGAGTGAACCGAAGAGCACCAGGAACCTGCGGGTACGCGCCGCGCTCGTCGTCGCCGCCGTGACCGGCCTCGGCGCCACCGCCCTGACCGCCCTCCCGGCGGCCGCGGCCGGCGAGGCCGTCACCGTCCAGTACCGGCAGAGCGCCACCGGCAGCGACCAGGTCGAGCCCTGGTTCAAGGTGGTCAACTCCGGCTCGTCGAGCGTGCCGTTGAGCCAGGTGAAGGTGCGGTACTACTTCAAGGCCGACGCGGGAGCCTCGTACACCTACGCCTGCTCCTGGGCGGTCAAGGGCTGCGCGAACCTCACCGGAACCTTCGGCACCCTCGCCCATCCCACCGCCACCGCCGACCGCTATCTGGAGGTCGGCTTCACCGCCGGCGCCGGAAGTCTCGCCCCCGGCGCGGACACCGGAGACATGCAGCTGCGCTTCCACCGCTCCAACTGGCAGCCGCTGAACCAGAGCGACGACTACTCCTTCGGTCCGTCGCAGACGGCCTACGCGAACTGGAGCAAGGTCACCGCCACCGTCGGCGGTGTCCAGGTCTGGGGCACGGCCCCCGCGGGCAACGAGCCCACCCCGACCCCGACCGACCCCACCACACCGCCACCCACCGGCGGGGCCGCGCTCTTCGACGACTTCGACTACACCGGCCACACCGACCCCGCGGTCTCCGCCCACGGATGGAGCGTGCGGTCCAACTCCGGTGGACCGGGGGTGCCGGGAGCCACCTGGGCCGCCGAGAACGTGACCTTCGCCAAGGAGGGCACCAACTCGATCATGAACCTGCGGACCTCGACCGCCGGCACCGCCGAGTCGACCAGGCAGACCGAGATCCTCACCCGCTCGACGAAGTTCAGGAACGGCACGTACGCCGCACGGGTCCGCTTCTCCGACGCTCCGGTCTCCGGGCCGGACGGCGACCGCCTCGTCCAGACCTTCTTCACCATCAACGACCTCAAGGCGCCGATGGCCGACGACTACGCCGAGTACGACTTCGAGTACCTGCCCAACGGCGGCTGGGGCGAGCCCGCCAACATCCTCTACACCACCTCGTGGGAGACCTACCGGCCCGACCCCTGGGAGGCGGTCAACCAGCACTCGGAGGTCCGCGCGAGCTACGCCGGCTGGCACGACCTGGTCCTGACCATCGACGACAACACGATCGTCTACTACGTCGACGGCCAGGAGTTCGGACGCCACGACGCCCGCTATCTGCCCGAGCGCCCCATGTCCATCAACTTCAACCAGTGGCTCATCGACCTCCAGGGCCAGACGTCGACCACACCCCGGTCCTACGACCAGAAGGTCGACTACGTCCTGCACGTGAAGGACCAGGTCCTGACCCCGGCACAGGTGGCGGCCAAGGTCGCGGCCTACCGCACGGCGGGCACCGCCTTCGAGGACTCCGTACCGGCCGTCTAGCGGCTGCGATCCCGGACGGTCCCGGCCGGCCCTACCCGGGGTAACGGGCGGGCGTGCCGCGCACGCCTGCCCGGAACCGGACAGCCCTGGGCTTGACCACTTCGTTGGTCCAGACCAGAATCCAGGCCACGCACCCGCACGAACACGCCGTTCGGTCCCCCCACGACGGGTCAGCTCCCCATGCCGCACTCCATTCATGGAACGCAGAAGGTGACCTACGTGAAGAACCGCCACCTGGCCTGTCCCCTGGCAGCCGCGACCGCCCTCGCCCTCGCGGGCTGCGGGCTCCTCCCCGGCGACGAGGGCGGGACCCGAACGGTGAACGTCTGGCTGATGCGCGACAGCGCCAGCGAGGACTTCCTCCAACGCTTCGAGGCCGCGTACGAGGCGGAACACGAGGGCGTCGAGCTCGAATTCACCATCCAGGAATGGACGGGCATCGGCAAGAAGGTCACCGAGGCGATCCGCGGCGAGGGCGGACCCGACGTCATCGAGGTGGGCAACACCCAGGTCGCGCAGTACGCCGACACCGACAAGCTCTACGACCTCACGCTGGAGTCCGTACGCGACCTCGGGAGCGAGGACTGGCTGCCCGGCCTCGCCGAGCCCGGACGCATCGGCGGATCCCAGTACGGGATCCCCTGGTACGCCGCCAACCGCGTCGTGATCTACCACAAGGACCTCTTCGAGCAGGCCGGCATCACCAAGCCGCCCACCAGCCGGGCCCAGTGGCTCGACGACACCGAGAAGCTCAACGGCACCGGGTCCCAGGGCATCTACCTCGCGGGGCAGGACTGGTACACCCTCGCCGGGTTCATCTGGGACGAGGGCGGCGAACTCGCCGAGGACAAGGGCGGCGACTGGACCGGCTCCCTGGACAGCCCCGCCGCCCTGCGCGGCATGGAGTTCTACAAGGACCTCCAGTCCCTGGGCTCCGGCCCCAAGGACGCCGACGAACAGACGCCGCCCCAGGCCGAGGTCTTCGCCCGGGGGGACGTCGCCCAGATCATCGCCACCCCCAGTGCCGTCGCCGCCATCACCAAGGCCAACCCCGGACTCGCGGACAAGCTCGGCTTCTTCCCGATACCCGGCAAGAAGGCCGGACAGCCCTGCGCGGTCTTCACCGGCGGCTCCGACCTGATCGTCCCGGAGAACGCGCCCGAGCGGAACGCCGCCATCGAGGTCGTCAAGGCGCTCGCCGGCGAGAAGTGGCAGACGGAGCTCGCCCGTGCCATGAACAACGTCCCCAACAAGACCTCCCTCGCCTCCGTCGTCCAGGGCCAGGAGGCCACCGCCGTCATGGCCCGCGCGGCCGCCCGCGGCCGTGCCACACCGAACTCCCCGCAGTGGGCCGACGTCGAGGCGGCCAACCCGATCAAGCCCTACATGACGGCCGTCCTCCAGGGCGAGAACCCGAAGCAGGCCGCCCGGGCCGCCTCCGAGAAGATCACCCAGACGCTCGGCGAATAGCCGGGCACACCGAAGAACCAGGCCACGCGGGGTCCACCGACCAGCATTCAGCACCTACACACCCGCGAGCCCCCGAACGGTCATGTCGAATCCAGTCGGCCACGGAAGAAGTAAGGAGCCGGACCACCGCTCACCCGGTCCGGCCCTCACCGTCCCCCTTCCGTACGCCGGAGGAGCCCGACATGCCCGCACCCTCACCCGTAGCCGCTGTCGCACCCGCCGTCCCCGTCCCCGCCGGAGTCACCCTCACGACCGCCCCCCTCCACGGGGTCCCGGCGCAGCCGCAGCCCCTGGCGGCCGACCGCGTCACCGAGGAGCAGCCGCGCTACATCGTCTGCCTCGCCCGCGACCAGGACGACGTCCGCGCCGCGCAGCGGCTCCGCCACCAGGTCTTCGCCGGCGAGATGGGCGCCCACCTCGACGGACCCGAGCCGGGCCTCGACATCGACGCCTTCGACGCCTACTGCGACCACCTGCTCGTACGCGAGGAGGCCACCGGCGACGTCGTCGGCACCTACCGCGTGCTGCCGCCCGACCGCGCCCGGATCGCCGGACGCCTCTACTCCGAGAGCGAGTTCGACCTCGGCCGCCTCGGCCCCATCCGCGACGACCTCGTCGAGGTCGGCCGCTCCTGCGTCCACCCCGCCCACCGCAACGGCGCCGTCATCGCCCTCATCTGGGCCGGACTCGCCCGCTACATGACCCGGACCGGCCACAACTGGCTCGCCGGGTGCTGCTCGATACCGCTGGCCGACGGCGGCACGCTCGCCGCCGCCACCTGGGACACCGTCAAGGCCAAGCACCTGGCTCCCGAGGAGTACTGGGTCACCCCGCACAAGCTCTGGACCCCCGACGGCGTCACCCGCCCCGAGGGCCGGGTCGAGCTCCCCCCGCTGCTCCGCGGCTACCTCCGGCTCGGCGCCTGGGTCTGCGGCGCGCCCGCGCACGACGTCGACTTCGGGGTCGCCGACCTCTACGTCCTGCTGTCGCTGCGCAACACCAACCCCCGATACCTCCGCCACTTCCTCTCCCTCGCCCCGGCGCAGTGACCACCGCCGGCCCCGTCTCCCCCTGGCTGCCGACGGCGCCGTGCGCGCCCGGAGACTGCGCCCGGCACGCCGGCCCGTCGGCCGGACCCGTCCTGGCCGCGCTCCGGCTGACCGCGGGCGTCACCGCCGTCCTCGCCGGGGTGCTGCTCGCACCCCTGGCGGCGCTGCTGCCCGCCCGCGGCCGGCGGGCGCTCGTCCGCCGGTGGTGCCGGCTGGTGATCCTGGCCTTCGGTGTCCGCATGAAGGTCACCGGCGCCCCCGTCCCCGCGGACGGGCCGCTGCTGGTCGTCGCCAACCACATCTCGTGGCTGGACATCCCGCTCGTCGCCGCCGTCCTGCCCGGGCGCATGCTCGCGAAGCGGGAGGTCAGGGCCTGGCCCGTGCTCGGCCCGCTCGCGGCGCGGGGCGGCACCCTCTTCATCGACCGCGACCGGCTGAGGGCCCTGCCCGAGACCGTGCGCACGATGGCCGGGGCGATGGCGGGCGGCGGCCGGGTGGTCGTCTTCCCGGAGGGGTCGACCTGGTGCGGCCGGGGCGGCGGCGCCTTCCGGCACGCCGCCTTCCAGGCCGCGCTCGACGCCTCCGCGCCGGTCCAGCCGGTACGGCTGGAGTACCGGCCCGTCGGTCCCGCCGCCTTCGTCGGAGACGATCCGCTGGCCGCCTCCCTCTGGCGGATCGCGTCGGCCCGCGGCGTCACCGCGGAGATTCGGATACTGGATCCGATATCCAGCGTCCAGTATCCGAACCGTCGCGAACTCGCCCGGGCGGCTCAGAGAGCCGTCGCCAGCGACAGCGCGAACCGCCCCTCCTTGTCCGTCCACCAGCGGGTCAGCTCGAGGTCGGCCTCGGCCAGCTCCGCGCGCACACCCGCCTGACGGAACTTCGCCGACACCTCCGTCCGGATCTCCTCGCCCTCCTCGAACGGCAGAACCAGATCAAGCTCCGGGATCTTCACCGTCAGCGCGTGCCGCGCCCGCAGCCTCATCTCGATCCACTCACGGTCCCGGTCCCAGACCGCCACATGGTCGAAGTCGTCCGGCCGCACGTCCGCGTCGAGCTCACGGGCGATCACGGCCAGCACGTTCTTGTTGAACTCTGCCGTCACCCCGGCCGCGTCGTCGTACGCCGCGACCAGCGTCGCCTCGTCCTTCACCAGATCCGTACCGAGCAGCAGCGCGTCGCCCGGCGCCAGCATCGTCCGTACCGAGCGCAGGAAGACCGCGCGCTCGGCGGGCAGCAGATTGCCGATCGTGCCTCCGAGGAACGCCACCAGGCGCGGCCCCGGCGTCCCCGGCAGCGCGAGTCCCCGGGTGAAATCGGCGACCAAGGCGTGGATGTGGAGACCGGGACGCTCCGCGAGCAGCGCCTCGGCCGCCCCCTTCAGCGCCGACTCGCTCACGTCCACCGGCACATAGCTGTCCAGCTCCGGCAGCAGCGCGTCGATCAGGAAACGGGTCTTCTCCGAGGAGCCCGAACCCAGCTCGACCAGGGTCCGCGCCCCCGTCGCCGCCGCGATCTCATGGGCCCGGTCGATCAGGATCTCCCGCTCGGCACGGGTCGGGTAGTACTCGGAGAGCCGGGTGATGTCCTCGAACAGTTCGCTGCCGCGCGCGTCGTAGAACCACTTCGGCGGCAGCTCCTTCGGCATGCGGGTCAGACCGTGGAGCACATCGGCGCGCAGATCGGCCTCCGTGGCGTCCTCGGGAAGGGTACGGGTCAGCTGGAAGGGGCTCACGAGGACGGCTCCTTGAGCGAAGTGAGGGTGACGTCGGTACGGGTGGCGGTCAGCAGCGTGCGGTCCGGCACCTCGTGCCAGCGGGGATCGTCGTCGTACGGTTCGGAGGCCACGACCACGCGGTCGGGACGTCTGAGGTGCCACAGGGAGTTCCCCCAGCTCGTCGCGGTGATCTCCGCACCGTCGGTGAGCAGCAGGTTGAGCCTGGACCCGGGGGCGGCCTCGGCGACCTCCCGTACGGTGTCGGCGAGCGCCTGCCCCGGCGCGTCACCGGCCCGGAGCCGGTGCAGCACCAGGGCCCACACCAGCGCCGAGTCCGTACGGGCCTCCAGGGCGAGCAGCTCCGCCGCCGACAGCGAGGCGGCCGGGCCGGTCAGCGACCCCGGCCAGCCCTCCACCGCGCCGTTGTGGCTGAAGAGCCACGGCCCGGCCGCGAACGGGGACGCCGCGGCCTCCCCGTCCGCGCCCGGCCGGGTGGCGCCCCGGACCGCCGCGAGCAGCGCGCCCGTGCGCACCACCCGCCCGAGATCGGCCAGGGTGAGGTCACCCCAGACGGGCGCGGCCCGACGGTAGCGGGCCGGCACCGGGTCGCCGTCGGCGTACCAGCCGACGCCGAAACCGTCCGCGTTCACCACGCCACTGGTCTGCATACGCGGCTGCCAGGCCTGCCGCTCCAGCGAGAACGGCGGCCGCAGCAGCAGCTCGCCGAGCGCCAACGGATCGCCTACGAAGGCGAGATGGCGGCACATCAGGAGAGCTCCGCATCCCGTGCGGTCCGGAAACCGGAGAAGATCTGGCGGCGCACCGGAAGGTCCCAGTTGCGGAACGTGCCCCGGCAGGCCACCGCGTCCACCGCGAACGACCCGCCGCGCAGCACCTTGTGCGCGGGGCCGAAGAACACCTCCGAGTACTCCTTGTACGGGAAGGCCGTGAACCCCGGATACGGCAGGAAGTCGCTCGACGTCCACTCCCACACGTCCCCGATCAACTGCCGGACGCCGAGCGGCGAGGCGCCCTCGGGATAGCTGCCGGCCGGGGCGGGCCGCAGGTGCCGCTGCCCGAGATTGGCGTGGCCGGGCTCGGGGTCGGCGTCGCCCCACGGATACCTGCGCGAGCTCCCCGTCACCGGATCGTGCCGGGCCGCCTTCTCCCACTCCGCCTCCGTGGGCAGCCTGCGCCCGGCCCAGCGGGCGTAGGCGTCCGCCTCGTACCAGCTGACGTGCACCACCGGTTCGTCCTCGGGCACCGGCTCCGTCACGCCGAAGCGGCGGCGCAGCCACTGTCCGCCGTCACGCCGCCAGAACAACGGCGCGGCGATGCCGTGCCTGCGGATCTGCTCCCAGCCCTCCTCCTGCCACCAGCGCTCGTCGGTGTAGCCTCCGTCCGCCAGGAACGCCATGTAGGCGCCGTTGGTGACCGGCACGGTGTCGATGAAGAACGCCGGGACGACCCGCGTGTGTGCGGGGCGCTCGTTGTCCAGGGCCCAGGCCTCGTCCGAGGTGCCCATCGTGAACGCGCCCCCGGGAACCAGCACTTCGGCTGGAAGGGGCCCGATGTCCGTGACGGGCGGCGGGGGAGCGCTGAGCGCCTGCGGGCCCTTCCGCAGCTGATGGGTGATCAGCATGGTTTCGTCGTGCTGCTGTTCGTGCTGCGCGATCATCCCGAAGGCGAACGCCGCCTCCACCAGCGGCCGCCCCTCCAACGGGGTGCGCTCCAGGATGTCCAGGACCCGGCTCCGGACGTCCGAGGCGTACGCGCGGGCGTCGGTCGGCGCCAGCAGGGGAAGGGTGGGACGGGAGGCGCGGGGGTGCTCGAAGGCGTCGTAGATCGAGTCGATCTCCGGGCGCAGCGCGTCACGCCCGGCCACCGTCCGCCAGAGCCACTGCTCCTCCTGGTTGCCGATATGGGCCAGGTCCCACACCAGCGGGGACATCAACGGGGAGTGCTGCGCGGTGAGTTCGTCGTCCTCGACGCACGAGGTGAGCAGCGCGGTGCGGGCCCGCGCGGTCGTGAGCGCGTCCAGCGCCCGCCGCCGCAGAGCCGTCGGATCGTCGGTCACGGTCATCACGCCACCTCCTGGTGCTCGTCGGCGGGACAGCTGCCGGTCCGTACATGACGCTCGTGGAAGTCGGACACCGCCTGCCGGACCGCCTCGCTCGCCCCGATCCGGGGCAGCGCCTCGAGGGCCGCGGGGAACGCGACGAGCGCAGCGGCGTGCAGGTCGGGGTCGGTGAGCCCGTCCCGCGCCGCCGTCACCCAGAGCTGGTTACGCGGAGCGGCCAGCGAACCGGCGCGCTCCGCAAGGGGCTTGACGGCCCGGTAGACCGTCTCGGCGGCCTCCGCGTCGTCGAAGAGCGCCGTGGTCACGGCGACCGGCACGATCCAGCCGTCCGGGCCGGGTTGGGCGTCGATCATCCGCAGCTCCAGATGCCCTCGCGGCCGCACCGGCGGGAAGAGGGTCGTCAGGTGATAGCGCAGGTCGTCCTCGTCGGCGGGCCTGGGACGCCCGGTGCGCAGCCACTCCCGGAAGGTCAGCGCCTCCGGAACGTCCCAGGGCGTCTCCGCGCCGCGTACGCACATCACCGGGGTGTCCAGCACATGCGCCGCCCATGCGGCACGCGGCTCGCCGTCCGGCGGCGGGGCGAGTGCCCGTGCCGGGTCGAGATCCGTCCACAGGGCCTGCCGGGTCGACCGCCAGCCGGTCCGGCGCCCGCCGTGGACGGGGGAGTTGGCGAACGCCGCCACCAGCACCGCACCCAGCAGATGTGCCATCTGCCAGCGGCGGTGGTAGCCGAGCGGCCCCGGCTCCTCGTGACCGGCGTCCAGGCAGACCTGCACGGACGCCGAGTCGCGCATCATGGCCCGGCCGGCGGGACCCGTACGGTCGAGAACGGTCTCCATCGCGTCGTAACGGGGCTCACGCAGGATCCGCTCGCGCGGCGCGTTCCAGGGATCGACCCCGTACCCGTTGAGGGAGAGTCCGAGAGGGGCGAGAGCGTCGCGCACCGCACGCAGGTCGGCCGAGAGGGTGTCGACGCAGCTCATGAGGGACCCGGCGGGCGGCGAGCTGAGCTCCAGCTGTCCACCGGGTTCGAAGGTGATGGCCGAGGCCAGGGGCAGGGACCGTACGGTGTCGACGGCCGCGGCCAGTCGTTCGGGCGGGACGGGAAGCCGCGGATCCCGCAGCTCGTGGACGAGCCATTCCACTTCCGCCCCCACCGTGCGGGGCGGACCCGTCTTGAAGCAGATACATCGGAGCAGGTCTTCGGCCTCGTCCACACTGAGGCCCTGACCGCCCTGCGGTATGCCGCTCGACGACATGTCGTCTCCTCCTTCCGTTGAGGCGCTGATTCCACCTAAAGCCACCACCGACGGGCGTGCAAGAGCGCCTCACCGGCCCCACGGTGAATATCCCGTTGCTCAGGGTCAACGGAATCGATCAAGCTTGCGTTCATGAGCGCACGACTGCGGGGGATCGCGAAGCAGACCGAGGAGATCGTCGAGACGGGCCGGTACCGGGCCCCCGGCGGCCGATCGGTCTCCATCGAGGAGACGCTGCGCGCCGCGCTGGCGGGCACGACGCTGTACGGCCCCGAGGCCGTGCCCGTCACCCCGGACACGGACCGCACCACCTCCGTCGAGGTCACCGACGAGAGCAGTCTCGTCGCCGCCCGACGCCTGACCGGGGACGATGCGGCCGCGCCGGTGGCCGTCCTGAACTTCGCCTCGGCCCGTAACCCCGGTGGGGGATATCTGAACGGCGCCCAGGCCCAGGAAGAGGCCCTCTGCCGGGCCTCCGCCCTCTACACGACGCTCCTGCGCGCCCCCGAGTACTACGCGCACCACCGGGCCGAGCGGGACGCCTTCTACACGGACCGTGTGATCCACTCGCCCGGTGTCCCCGTCTTCCGTGACGACCGCGGCGGACTGCTCGACGAGCCCTTCACGGTCGGATTCCTCACCTCGCCGGCCCCCAACGCGGGCGTGATCCGCCGGCAGACGCCCGCCCTCGCCGACCGCGTCCCGGCGGCCCTCGCCGCCCGCGCCGAGCGGGTCCTGGAGACGGCCGTGGCGGCGGGCTACCGGCGGCTCGTCCTCGGGGCCTGGGGCTGCGGCGTCTTCCAGAACGACCCGGCCGAGGTCGCGGGCGCGTTCAGGGCCCTGCTCATGGACGGCGGCCGGTTCGCAGGCCACTTCGACGAGATCGTCTTCGCGATCCTCGACCGTACGGCCGCCCGGACGACGCTCGGCGCGTTCCAGCGGGTCGTCACCGGCGGCTGACCGGCTGTCCGGCTGACGACCGGCTGCCCCGGTCTCCCCGGAAAGCCCGGCGCACGGCCTCTGACATGCGGCGTCCGTACGCCCGTGCGAGGCTGAAGACGGCCCCAGCGTCCGAGTTCCGGTACAGGAGGCACGATCGTGGGCAAGAAACAGACCCGGGTGAACCGAGGTGCCCGAACGGGCGGCCACGAGCACAGGACCGAGGCGACGTCGAAGGAACAGACTCCGGCCGTACGGGAGACCCCGCGGCCGATCATCGAGCAGGTCTCCCACAAGAAGGAACGGAAGTTCGGTCACAACTGAGCTTCCGAACGGACTTGCGTGCCCTGTGGGCACGGGGGCGCACGCGCAGCGGGGCACCCATCGGGGTGCCCCGCTGCGCTGTGCGCCGCCCGGCACGCTGCTCCCGCGCCCCGCGAGGGATCAGGCGTGTCGGTGCGAGCGTCGGTTCCCGGTGAACAGGCGGTACAGCGCAAGCAGGATGAGGGACCCCACGATGGCGGCGATCCAGGTGGAGAGGTCGAAGAAGCCGTCGATCGAGTCGACGCCGAGTATGACCTTGCCGAGCCATCCGCCGAGCAGGCCGCCCGCGATGCCGATGAGCATGGTGATGATGATGCCGCCCGGGTCCTTGCCCGGCATCAGGGCCTTCGCGATGAGACCGGCGAGCAGTCCGATGAGGATCCAAGCGATGATGCCCATGATGCGTCTCCTACCTCGCGTGATAAGTGCGGTGTCAGGTAGTCGTCTTTACTCGTTCGGCGCGTCCAAACACCGGGCCGGGGCCCGACGCCGGTGCGGCGCCGGACCCCGGCCGGTCCCCCTCCCGTACGGCTACGCCTGGTCGTCGCCGACCGGGATCGCCTCCGTCCGGGGAGCGGGCGCGCTCGCGCCGTTCACCGAGGGCACCGCAGCTGCCTGGGCGCCCGGATTCATCGTCGACAGCAGCTGACGGGCGAGGCCCAGACCCGTCCCACCCATGGTCAGCGCCTTGGCGAACATCTCCGCCATGCCGTCGGCGCCGTTCAGCAGGATCATCTGGTCCACATTGCCGAAGGCCGACGCGCCGGCCTCGACGATCTCCGGCCACTTCTCGGCCAGCTGCTGCGCGACCACGGCCTCCTGGTTCTCGGCCAGCGCCGCGGCCCTCGCCTTGATCGACTCGGCCTCGGCGAGACCCTTGGCGCGCGTCGCCTCGGCGACGGCCAGACCCTTGGCGTGCTGGGCCGCGGCCTCCGCCTCACCGGTGAGCCGGGTCGCGGTGGCCTTGGCCGCGCTCGCCAGCTCGGTCTCCTTCGCCTCCGCCTGCGCCGCCGAGATCCGGGCGTCGCGCTCGGCCTCGGCCAGCGTCCGGGTCTCGTACGCCATGGCGTCGGCGGGCTTGCGCACCTCCGCCTGGAGCTGCTGCTCCTTGCGGTGTCCCTCCAGCTCGGCGACCCGTGTCTCCTGGACGACGACCTCCTGGCGCGACGCCGCCTCGGCCAGCGGACCGGCCTGCCGCGCCTTCGCCGAGGCCTGGTCCCGCTCGGCCTGGTACCCCGCCTGCAGAATCTCGCTGTCCCTGGTGGCCTCCGACATCCGGGCCGCGGCCTGCTGCTCGGCCTCGGTGGCCCGCCGGTTGGCCTCCGCCTGCGCGATCCGGGCGTCGCGCTGGACGGCCGCGGCGTGCGGCGCGGCCAGGTTCTTGATGTACCCGGTCGGGTCCTCGATCTCGTGGATCTGCAGCGAGTCCACGATCAGGCCGAGCTTCTCCATCTCCGTGCCACAGGCCGAACGGGCCTGGCCCGTCAGCTTCTCGCGGTCACGGATCATGTCCTCCACCGTCAACCCGCCGACGATGGCGCGGAGATGACCGGCGAAGACGATGTGCACCCGCTCCGACATCAGCTTCTGCTGGTCGAGGAAGCGGCGGGCCGCGTTGGCGATCGACACGAAGTCGTCGCCCACCTTGAAGATCACGACACCGCGGACCTTGAGCGGAATGCCCTGGTGGGTGACGCACTCCACCTGCAACTGGGTCTCGTTGAGATCGAGCGACAGCTTCCGTACGGCCTGGACGCCCGGCATCACGAGCGTGCCGCGCCCGGTGACGATCCGGAAGCCCATGCCTTCGCCGAGCCCCTCCATCTTGTGGTTGGAGCCGGAGATGATCAGCGCCTCGTTGGGTTCCGCGACGCGCCACATGAGTTTGAACAGTGCGATGAGGACGAGGACGGCGACGACAGCGCCGCCCGCCAGGATGCCGATTCCCATGGGCAGCTCCCCCTTCACCGGAGCCGTGCGGATCCGGTGAAGGGAGTGTGCGCCTCGCCGGACGGGCGCTCAATGGATCGGTCAACCGTCGTACGCGGCTGTGACATAGACGGTGCGTGGAGGGAGATGTTCCACGACCATCACGACCGTTCCGAGACCGATCCGTTCCTTGGCATCGGCCGCGTACGCGAGGAAGTGCTCGGCTCCGCCCCGGATCCGGACGATCACCTCGCCGACGAGTCCCGGCCCGACGGTGCCGGTGACCCGGCCGAGCATGCCCACCATCGAGACGTCGTCCATGACCACACGGTACGTCAGATCCACCCCTTCAGGGCGGTCATGAACCCGTCGAAGTCGTCGCGGTGGACGGTGTGCCCCGCGCCGACGACCGTACGGAGTTCGAAGCCGCGCCCGGTGAGCATCCGGGCGTCGTCCGCGGTCACGAGCAGGCTCGGGTCGGCGAGGGCGACCAGCGACGGCACGGCCGGTTTCGCGGGCCACATGTCCCGGCCGACGAGGGCCGCGAGACTCTGCGCCGTGCGCTCGTCCCAGAGTCCGACGGTGTCGATCTCGATGTCGAGATCCTCCTCCGCCCAGCGGGGGTTGAAGACCCTGATGTGCTCGCGGGTGAGCCGCTTGGCGTGGGCGAAGAGCTCCGCCCGGGTGCTCGCGGTCCCCGCCGGCAGATGCCAGGCCGGGTCGACGTAGACCGCTCGACGCGGGGCCAGTCGCTCCACCGCGGTGGCGAGGGCCAGCGCCCCGAGCGAATGCCCGATCGCCAACTCGGCCCCCGTGGACAGGGTTTCGACGAGATCGCCGGCGTAGCTCTCCGGCGTGTACTCCTCGGGCCCGGCGGCCCGGCCGCTGGCGCCGTGCCCCCGCAGATCCACCGCCACCACCCGGTAGCCCTGCTCGGCCAGGGCCGGTCCGACCCGCCGCCAGGTGCGGTGGTCGGACATGATGCCGTGGATCAGCAGCGCGACCCGGTCGCCGGATCCCCAGGTGGTGGTGTGCAGTCGCACGTCGGTCCCTCTCGGTCAGCGCACGGTACGGATCGGGCGCACGGCGAGTGCCCCGAGGACCGACAGTACGGCGGCGATCACGAAGAGGGCCGTGTACCCGCCGCTGAGCGAGACGATGAGCGAGGCCACGAACGGGGCGACGATCTGCGGCCCGGCGTTCGCCACGTTGAGCACGCCCATGTCGCGGGCCGCGTCCTCCGCCTTCGGCAGCACCATGGTGACCAGGGCCGTGTCCACGGCCATGTAGCAGCCGAAGCCGAGCCCGTTGACGACGGAGAAGGCGAGCATCGCGGTCCAGCTCGTCGAGACGGCCGGGATGACGAGTGCGACGGCGGCCAGCGCGGCCGAGGCGCCGACGAAGAGCTTGCGGCGGTCGTAGCGGTCCGAGAGCCAGCCGCCCAGGACGGTGGAGACCACCATGGCGACGGAGTTGACCGGCATCAGGATGGCCACCGCCTCCTCGGGGGTGAGTCCGCCCGGCAGGTCGGTGTGGTCCTTGAGGATGTACAACTGGAAGCCGGCGACCGCGAAGTAGCCGAGGACGAGCAGCGCGCGGCCGATGAACGCCCAGCGGAAGTCGTGGTCCTTCAGCGCGCTGCCGAAGGCGGCGATCTGCTGCTTCACGGGCAGGGGCGCCTTGGCGGGCATCCGCCGCTCGGGGGCGCAGGTGGTGAACAGGACGGCGGCGGCCGCCACGATCACGCCGAAGACCAGGTAGCCGGTGCGGTAGTTCTCCGAGAACGCGGCGCCGATGAGCGCACCGACGGTGGAACCGATGGGCAGGCCCAGCCCGACGGCGGCCGAGGCCTTGCCGCGTGAGGCGAGGGGCACCCGGTCGGGCACGACCGAGGTGATCGCTGCCTGGTAGACGTTCATCACGGCCTGGCCCAGACACCAGGCGATCGTCACGAGCAGGATCGTGTGCACGCTGCCCAGCAGGAACATCACCGGTATCGCGAGCAGTCCGCCCGCCAGGATCCATGGGTTACGGCGGCCCGAGCGGTCCGACAGCGCGCCGGCGACCGGGTTGAACACCGTCGCGAAGATCGCGGAGACACCGGAGACCAGCCCGAAGTTGGCCACCTTGTCCGCGGGGTCGATGTCCTCGATCTGCAGGGCGAGCAGCAGCCCGGGGACACCGACGTAGAGCGCGTACATCGCCGTGTTCCCGGCGAGGAGGAGGGACAGCAGGCCGCGGGTGGGCCGGGGCTCCACGGGGGAGCCGGCCTCGGGCCCGGCTGCGGCTGCGGTCTCGGTTCCGGTGCCGGCGTCGGGTCCGGTGTCGGGTCCGGTGTCGGAGGAGGAAAGGGCCACGGTGCCCTCCTGGTGAAGATCGCCCGATGCGGGGGGCGAGGAGCGGATGTGCGGGTGGTGACACGTGTCAGTGACACGCGTCAGCACTGTGTAGCACTCGAATCCGGCCATCCGGAAGACCCTGGCCCGGATTGGTCTGGAAAGATGCCGGAGCGATGAGCCAGTCACCCGAACAGTCCGCCGAACGTCCCGTCCCGACGAGCGCCGATGTGGCGCGGCTCGCGGGAGTGTCCAGAGCGACCGTCTCGTACGTCCTGAACAACACCGCTGCCGTACGGATCAGCGAGCCGACCCGGCAGCGGGTCCGGGAGGCGGCGGAGGAGCTGGGCTACGTCCCGCACGCCGCGGCGCGCAGCCTTCGTGCCGGTCACAGTCGGATGGTGCTGCTGCCCACCGCCCACGTGCCGATCGGCCCCCTCTACAGCCGGTTCTTCAACGAGCTGCAGTGGGCTCTGCGGCGCCTCGACTACACCGTGGTGCAGTACGGCAGCCTCGGCCTCGAGGGGGACGGGGCCGCGCGCGCCTGGGCGGAGCTCCGTCCGGTCGCCGTGGTCTCGCTCGGCGAGGTCCAGCTGTCCCCGCACGGCGTCGAGATCCTCAAGCGGTCCGGGGCGAAGGCCGTCATCACCGTCGGCCCGCACCGGGTCGAGGGCGCGCACGCCCTCGTCATGGACCAGGACCGGGTGGGGCGGGTCGCCGCCGAGCACCTCCTGGAGCGCGGCCGGCGCCGGATCGGCGTGGTGATCCCCGAGGAGCCGGGGCTCGAGATGTTCTCCGGGCCGCGGCTCGAAGGCGCACGGCAGGCGGTGGCGGGGACGGAGGCCACCGTCGTGCCGCTGCCGCTGCGGTACGAGGAGGAATCGGCGAACGAGCTCGCCGGACGCTGGCGCGAACTGGGTCTGGACGCGGTGTTCGCCTACAACGACGAGTACGCGATGCTCCTCATGCGGGCCCTGCAGGACGCGGGGATCTCCGTCCCGGACGAGACGGCGGTCGTGGGCTCGGACGACCTGCTGCTCGGGCGGCTGCTGCGGCCGCGGCTGACGACGGTGCAGATCGACATGGTGATCGGCCGGCACCTCGCCGAACTCGTCGACAGCGCGGTCCGCGCCCCCGAGAGCACGCCCATGGCGCAGGAGCTGATGGCTTCGCGCGTCGTCGCCCGTGAGTCGAGCTGAGCGCGAGCGCCGGGCGGCGTGCGGCGATGCGGCTTAGCGTCGAAGTATGAGCACAGTTCCGCGGCGCTTCGAGATCCTGCTCGTCGCCGAGCACGTGGAGGACCGGGGCGGCGCGTCCGTGGAGGACAGCGCGGTCCGGACCGCGGTCGTGGAGGCGACGGGCCACACGGGCTCGTCGGGCTACCCGCGCTACGAGGGTCATGGCATCGCCGCCGACATCGACCCGGAGACGTGCACGGTCGAGGCGCTGCTCGTCGACGGCCGCGAGCTCGACTACGGTCTGACGGCGCTGGTCAGGACCCCGACGGGGTCCTGAGCGGCGGTGGCGTCGTATCGGTTTACGCGCCACGTACGCACACTCCGCCACCGTTGACAGAAGTCGCCGCCGGGCGGAGACTCGGCGCGCACGTCAACGAAGGAAAATTCACCAGGCGAACGAAGCCCGGCGCGCACGCGCACGAAGCACGCTTACGCGCACGCGACGCGCGCGCAACCGCCCGCCCGAGGCTCACGTGGGAGAGAACCGATGAGCATCCGCGACGTCTACATCGTCGACGCCGTCCGCACCCCGATCGGCAAGTTCGGAGGCGCGCTCTCCTCCGTACGCCCCGACGACCTCGCCGCCCACGTCGTCGCGTCGCTCGTGAAGCGATCGCCCGACCTCGATCCGGCCAGGATCGACGACGTCTACTTCGGTGACGCCAACGGCGCGGGCGAGGACAACCGTGACGTGGCCCGCATGGCCGTCCTGCTCGCCGGGCTCCCCACCTCGGTGCCCGGCGTCACCGTCAACCGACTCTGCGGCTCCGGACTGGAGGCGGTGATCCAGGCCGCGCGCGCCATCGCGGTGGGCGACGCCTCCGTGGCCGTCGCGGGCGGCGTCGAGTCGATGTCCCGCGCCCCCTGGGTCCTGCAGAAGCCCGAGCGCGCGTTCCCGGCCGGCCATCAGCAGCTCCACTCCACGACCCTGGGCTGGCGGATGACCAACCCGAGGATGCCCGCCGAGTGGACCGTCGGCCTCGGCGAGGGCGCGGAGCTGATCGCCGACAAGCACGCCCTCACCCGCGAGCAGCAGGACGCGTTCGCCCTGGCCAGCCACCAGAAGGCGGCCGAGGCGTGGGCGAAGGGGCTGTACGACGGCGAGGTCGTGCCGTACGAGGGGGTGGACCTCGACCGGGACGAGTGCATCCGCGACAACACGTCTCTGGAGGCGCTCGCCAAGCTGAAGCCCTCCTTCCGCCGCGAGGGCGGGACCGTCACGGCGGGCAACGCCTCGCCGCTCAACGACGGCGCCGCCGCGCTGCTCCTGGTCGACGAGGAGGGGCTGCGCGAGACGGGCCGCGAGCCGCTCGCCCGGATCCGTGCCTCCGCCGTCACCGGCATCGAGCCGCAGCTCTTCGGGCTCGGGCCGGTGGAAGCGGTCCGGCGCGCGCTCGGGAAGGCGGACCGGTCCTTCGCCGACCTGACGACGTTCGAGCTCAACGAGGCCTTCGCCGCCCAGTCCCTGGGCTGCCTCGCCGAGTGGCCGGATCTGGATCCCGCCGTCGTCAACCCGCGCGGCGGCGCCATCGCGATCGGGCACCCGCTCGGCGCCTCCGGCGCGCGGCTCGCGGGCGCGGTGGCGCACCAGCTGGCGGCGGCCGGCTCGGGCACCGGACTCGCGGCCCTGTGCATCGGCGTCGGCCAGGGCCTCGCGCTGGTCCTGGAGCGCTGACCTCTGGGGAGCGTTGCCCCCCTGATGCGCTGACCGCCGTGAAGCGCCGTCGCCCCGGCGGGACCACGCACGCGGGGGCGGTACGGGATATCCCGTACCGCCCCCGCGAAGCGCGGTTACTGCTGCTGCTGTTGCTGCGCGTCCTCGATCGACTTGCGCACCTCGTCCATGTCCAGCTTGCGCGCCTGACCGATCACGTCCTCGAGGGCCGCCTCCGGCAGCGCGCCCGGCTGGGCGAACACGGCCACGTTGTCGCGGACGATCATCAGCGTCGGGATCGAGCGGATCTCGAAGGCGGCCGCCAGCTCCTGCTGCGCCTCGGTGTCCACCTTGGCGAAGACCAGGTCCTCGTGGCGCTCGGAGGCCGCCTCGAAGACCGGCGCGAACTGCCGGCACGGACCACACCAGGAAGCCCAGAAGTCGATCAGAACGAATTCGTTGTCGCTCACGATCTGGTCGAAGTTGTCCTTGGTGAGCTCAACAGTGCTCATGTTTTCTACCTCTCCGGGTCTCCTGGCGGGTGTCCTCACGGTCCCCTGGGGACTCGACCCGCACAACCGCGTATCGAGTCGCGCTATTCCACGCGGTTCCGCTCCTGCGCACGCCCGTCGTCGCGGGCGCGCAGGGCCGCGCCTTCCCCTGTGGCCACCGCGCACACCTGCCACCAGACTGGGGCTCATGACACATGAGGTGGAGCACGAGTACGACGTGGTGGTCCTGGGTGCGGGACCCGTGGGCGAGAACGTGGTGGACCGGGCCAGGGCCGCCGGTCTGAGCGTGGCCGTGGTCGAGAGCGAACTGGTCGGCGGCGAGTGCTCGTACTGGGCCTGCATGCCGAGCAAGACCCTGCTGCGCCCGGCCATCGCCCGCTCGGACGCCCGGAAGGTCCCCGGTCTCCGGCAGTTGGTGCAGGGGCCGCTCGACGCGGCGGCGGTCCTGGCCCACCGCGACTACTACGTCTCCGACTGGAAGGACGACGGCGCCGTCGGCTGGCTGGAGTCCACCGGGGCCCGCCTCTACCGCGGCCACGGCCGTCTCGGCGGCCCCCGGAAGGTCGTCGTGGAAGGTCCCGAGGGCGATCGCCACCTCCTCTCGGCCCGTCACGCCGTCGCCGTCTGCACCGGCAGCCGCGCGGCGCTGCCGGAGCTGCCCGGGCTGACCGGCGCCCGGCCCTGGACGAGCCGCGAGGCGACCAGCTCGCACACCGTTCCCGGCCACCTGATCGTGGTGGGCGGGGGAGTGGTCGCGGCGGAGATGGCGACCGCCTGGCAGGCGCTCGGCTCGCGGGTGACCGTCCTGGTCCGGGGCAAGGGGCTGCTCCCGCGCATGGAGTCCTTCGTCGGCGAGCACGTCGCGGACGCGCTGACCGAGGGCGGCGGGGACGTCCGTACCGGCGTCTCGGTCGCCGCGGTGGTACGCGACGGAGGTACCGGCCCGGTCACCGTCGTCCTGGAGGGCGGCGACCGGATCGAGGGCGACGAGGTCCTGTTCGCGACGGGCCGGAGCCCGCGCACCGACGACATCGGTCTGGAGACCGTCGGCCTGGAGCCCGGCTCCTGGCTCTCGGTGGACGACAGCCTCCGGGTCGAGGGAAGCGACTGGCTGTACGCCGTCGGCGACGTGAACCGGCGGGCCCTGATGACCCATCAGGGCAAGTACCAGGCGCGGATCGCCGGTGCGGCCATCGCCGCGCGTGCCGCCGACGGCTCCTCCGTGAAGACCGACGCATGGGGCGCGCACGCGGCCACCGCCGACCACGCGGCCGTGCCCCAGGTCGTCTTCACCGACCCCGAGGCCGCGGCGGTCGGGCTCTCCCTCGCCGAGGCCGAGAGCGCCGGTCACCGGGTCCGCGCCGTCGACCTCGACCTCACCTCCGTGGCGGGTGCCGGTCTGTACGCCGACGGCTACCGCGGCTGGGCCCGGATGGTCGTGGACCTGGACCGCGAGGTCGTCCTCGGCGTCACCTTCGTCGGGCCCGGCATCGGAGAGCTGCTCCACTCGGCCACCGTCGCCGTCGCGGGTGAGGTGCCGATCGACCGCCTCTGGCACGCCGTTCCGGCGTATCCGACGCTGAGCGAGGCGTGGTTGCGGCTTCTCGAGGCGTACCGGGACGGTGCGACGACGGCATGAGCCCCGGCGCCCCCGGCCTCACCAACGACTACGACGGCCGCTGCGCGGTCTGCGGGGCCGTCGTGCCTGCGGGGACGGGGGTGCTGCGGCACGGCCACGGCCCGAAGGACGGCTGGGAGGTCTTCCATCCGCGGCACGTGCCCGAGGACGCCCCGCCGGCCCGGCAGGACCTGCCGGGCTGGCACCGCCGCCGCCTCATGGCGGTGGACATCGTGACCACCGGATACCGAGGGGCCGTGGACCGGATCCTCGCCGCGTCGGTGCGGACGAGCGACGGCGTGACCGGAGATTGGATCATGGATCCTGGATCCGATCTTCCGTATCCGGACGGTGGCACGGGACTCGGTGCCGCCCTCGAACGCGCCCGCGCCGAAGGAGTCCCCGCTGCCCGCGCCCTCGACGGACTCGCGACCGTCCTCGCCGACCACCTGGCCGCGAACGAGGTGCTGGTCGTCTGGTTCGCCCCCCACGTCCTGACCACCTTCCACGCCGAACTCCGGCGCCATGACCTGGCCCCCCTCACCGCGCGGCTCCCGCACGGAGTGGCCCCCGTCTGCGACCCGCTCGTCCTGGACCGCCACGCCGACCGCTACCGCCCCGGCAGCCGCTCCCTGCGCGCCGTCACCGCGTGGTACGGCGTCCCGCACGCACGCCCCGGAGACGCGGCCTCCGACGCCGAGGCGTCCCTCGCCCTCGCCCAGCTGATCGCGGACTCCTATCCCGCCGTCGCCAAGCTGTCCCGGCCCGCGCTCCACGCCGAGCAGATCCGCTGGTACGCCGACCAGATGAAGCGCCATCCCGACGCCCTGGAGTGGCCGTACAGCGCCGTCGAGCCGCTCCCCTGGGAGGACCCGCCGGCCGACGGCCCCGCCTAGGGTCCGCTCAGCCCCGCGGGATCAGCCGCGCGGCCGCCGCCCGAGCCGCGTCGATCGCCGGGCGCGGGTCGGGACCGTACTCCTGGCCGAGCACCACGCGGGTGCTCAGACCGTCGAGGAGCGCGAGGAGTTCGGAGGCGCGCTCGGTCACCTCGGGCGCGTCCATGGGCGCGAACCGGGACTGGGCCACGCCCTTGGTGAGCAGGGCCTCCAGGTCCTCCTGCCAGCCCCGGTCCAGCTCCTGCTGCGCCTCGCGCAGCGTGTCGTTGCCCTGGGTGCGCGCCCAGAGTTCGATCCAGAGCATCCACCGGGGATCGCGGGGACCCTGCGGCAGATAGAGCCGCAGGAACAGGTCGAGCTTGCGCTCCGCGGTCAGCCGCCGGCCGAGCAGCGCCCGCCGCTCCTCGGTCAGCGCCGCCTCGCTCCAGCGCAACGCGGCGAGCAGCAGCAGGTCCTTGCTGCCGAAGTAGTACAGGATGTGGCCGCCGCTGGTCCCCAGGCGCTCGGCCAGCGCCGACATGGTGAGCGTCGCGAGACCGTTCTCGGCGATGGCCGCCATGGCCTCTTCGAGCATCCGCTCCTGGGCGATGTGCCCGTCGCGCCGTCGTGCTGACCCTGCCACCCGTGCCGCCTCCATCCCCGTGACCCGCCAGGTCACGACTTTAACCGCAGGTCTGCAAGGCCTTGACGCGGCCGTCACCTCTCCCACATCTTGAATGCTGTTCTAAATTCTAGAACACCATTCAAAGTCTGGGAGTGGGCATGCTGCACCAGGAGAGAACGGCGGACGCCGGCCGCGACGAGGTCTTCCAGGTCGAGGGCCACGGCATCGACTCCATTCCGGACGCCGAGCGCCATGGCGGCGCCAAGGACCTGTTCTGGCTCTGGTTCGGCTCCAACCTCACCTTCACCTACGTGATCAACGGAGCCCTCGCCGTCGCCTTCGGCCTCTCCTTCTGGCAGGCCACCGCGGCCGTCGTCGTCGGCGGCCTCTCCTTCTTCGCGATCAGCGCCGCCGGGCTCAGCGGCGTCCGCACCGGCACCGCCACCCTCGTGATCTCCCGCGCGGCCTTCGGCGTACGAGGCAACTGGCCCGCCGGCCTCCTCAACTGGATCGTCAGCATCGGCTACACCATCGTCAACACGGTCGTCGGCACCCTCGCCCTCGAAGCCCTCCTCGCCGACCTCGGCTGGGCCGCGGGCGGCCACACCGCCCGCGCGATCGCCCTGCTCGTGACACTCGCGATGACCTTCGCCGTCGCCCTGTGGGGTCATGCCACCGTCCAGTTCGCCGAACGCTGGATGGCCTACGCCCTCGCGCTCGGGTTCGCCGCACTGCTCGTCTTCGTCCTGCCCGGCGCCGACACCGCCGCCCCCGCCGAAGGCCCCGGCGCCGCCGGCTGGAGCCTCGCCTTCGTCGTCGTGCTCGCCGGCCCCATCTCGTACGTCCCGATGCCCGCCGACTACACCCGCTACCTGCCGCGCACCACCTCCCTCAAGGCCCTCGCCTGGAGCGGCGGGCTCGGCGGCTTCCTCTCCTCCGTCGCCCTCGGCGTCGCCGGAGTCGCCGCCGCGACCCAGGCCGACATGACCGACGCGGTCGCCGGGGCCGAAGGGCTGCTCCCGAACTGGTTCCAGCCGCTCTTCCTCGCCCTGATCCTCGGCGGTTCGGTCACCAACTCGATCATCACGCTCTACTCCTCCAGCCTGAACCTCCAGGTCCTCGGCATCCCCTGGAGCCGCTCGCGCGCCATCGTGATCAGCGCCGCCGTCACCGCGGTCGGGTCCCTCGGCGCCCTCTTCCTCACCGACTTCACCACCTCCCTGCTCGCCTTCCTCTCCCTCCTGATCATCGTCTTCGCCCCCTGGGGCGGGGTCTTCCTCGCCGACATGGTCCTGCGCCGCTGCACCTACGACTCCGACGCCCTGCACGCCGGCGAACGCGGTGGCTACTGGTACCGCTCCGGATGGAGCCCCGCCGGCACGACCGCCCTGCTCGCCGGCATGGTCTTCGCCGCCCTCACCTGCGACTCCGAACTCTGGACCGGCCCCCTCGTCGCCCCGCTCGGTGGCTCCGACCTCACCCTCCTCGGCGCCCTCGTCTCCGCGCTCGTGTACGTCCTCCTCGCGCGCCGCACCGTGACACCCGTACAGCCGTAACACCTCTGCCAGGAACTGGAGTTCACCCCCTCATGAACAGCGCAACCCCCGCCGACCTCGTCCTCACCGGGGCCCGCATCCACACCGTCGACCCCCGGCTGCCCGAGGCCGAGGCGCTCGCCGTACGCGACGGACGCATCGTCTGGCTCGGCGCGGACGCCGACGCCGCGCGCTGGACGGGGCCCGGCACCACCGTCCTCGACGCCGCCGGCCGCCTCGTCCTGCCCGGCTTCATCGACGCCCACAACCACGTACGCCTCGGCTCCGACGACGCCTGCGTCCAGCTGGCCGGCGCCCGTACCCTCGCCGCGATCCACGAGCGCATCGCCACCTGGCGCGCCGCCCACCCCGAGGCCGCCTGGATCGAGGCCGAGGCGTTCGACTACTCCGCGATACCCGGCGGGCGCATGCCCACCGCCGCCGACCTCGACCCCGTCACCGGCGACACGCCCGCCCTCGTGCTCAGCTACGACGTGCACACCGCCTGGCTCAACACCGCCGCCCTGCGCGCGCTCGACGTCACCCGCGACCGCACCGACCTGCCGTTCGGCACCGCCGTCACCGACCCCGGTACCGGCGAACCGACGGGCTTCGTCAAGGACTTCGCGATCAAGGGTCTCTCCCGCGAGGGCCACCGCGCGCTGCGGGAGCTCGGCGTCCCGTGGGCCTCGCCCGACCGCCAGTACGGCCGGCTCGCCAAGAGCCTCGACGACGCCGCCGCGTACGGCATCACCACCGTCGTCGAACCGCAGAACTCCCTGGACGACCTCGCCCTCTTCGAGCGCGCCCGCGCCGAGGGCCGGCTCCGTTCCCGGATCGTCGCCGCACTCTTCCACCCGCGCGGCACCACCGACGCCGAACTGGACGAATTCGCCGCCGCCGCACAGAAGTTCGCCGACGACCGGCTGCGCGTGGGACCGCTCAAGCTCTACATCGACGACGTCGTCGAACCCCGCACGGCCGCGCTCCTGGAGCCGTACGCCGGCTGTGGGCACCACCGCGGCGACACCTTCTACCCGCCGGAGGAGTTCGCCGAGCTGCTCACCGGGCTCGACGCGCGCGGCTTCCAGTGCTTCGTCCACGCCACCGGAGACCGCGGCATCCGTACGGTCCTCGACGCCGTCGCCCGTGCCCGCGCCGCCAACGGGCCGCGCGACGCCCGCCACCAGGTCGTCCACGTCGAGTGCCTCGACCCGGCCGACACCCCGCGCTTCGCCGAACTCGGGGTCGTCGCCTGCATGCAGCCCCGCCACGCCGCACCCGACATCGCGGGCCCGGGCCAGGACTGGGCGGAGAACATCGGCCCCGACCGCTGGCACAAGGCGTGGCCGCTGCGCAGCCTCCACGCCGCCGGGGCCGTCCTCGCCCTCTCCAGCGACTGGAACGTCGCCGAGATGGACCCCATGGTCGGTATCTACACCGCCGTCACCCGCCGTCCGCTGCACGGCGGGGGAGAGCCCTGGACGCCGGAGGAGACGATCGACGTCGAGACCGCCGTCGAGGGCTACACCATGGGATCCGCCTACGCCAACTTCCTGGAGGACGAGCGGGGTTCGCTGACCGTCGGCAAGCTCGCCGACTTCGTCGTCCTCTCCCGCGACATCCTCCGCGTCGACCCCGAGGAGATTCCGGGGACGGTGGCCGAGACCGTCGTCGTGGGCGGCGACATCGTCCACACGCGCGCGGGCGACTGAGCCCCGGGGCCGGCGGCCCCCGGAGTGCGGGGCCGCCGGCTCGGGCCGCGGTCAGAGCCGGTCGAGGATCTTCCTCAGCTCGGCGATCTCGGCTGACTGGGTCCGTACGACGTCGCCGGCGAGCTTCTTCGCCGTGGCGTCGCGACCGTCCCTCTGCTCGGTCTTCGCCATCTCGACCGCCCCCTCGTGATGGGCGATCATCAGCTCGGCGAACTTCCGGTCGAACGCCTTGCCCCGGAGGGACTCCAGTGCCTTCATGTCCTGCTCGGACATCATCCCGGCCATGGCGTGGCCACTGCCGTGTCCGCCGCCGTGACCGCTTTGACCCGCCGACTCGGGCTTGCCCCAGGCCTTGAGCCAGGACCTCATCGTGCGGATCTCCGGGTCCTGGGCCTTCTCGACGTCGGCGACGATCCTCTTCACGCCGGCGTCCTCCGCCCTGCCGTCGGCGAGCTTCGCCATCTCCAGGGCCTGCTGGTGGTGCGGGATCATCGCCTGGGCGAACGCCACGTCGGCGTCGTTGAACGCGCCGGCGGCGGGGGAGCCGGAGACCGAGGCCGCTGCGCCCGGCTTTGTCCCGCCCGCCGCGCCGTTCGCGGAGTCGGTGGCGGAGCCGCAGCCGGCGAGCAGAAGGGCCGCGACGGCGGCGGCGCCGGTCAGCCTGAGCTTCCGGACGGTGGGGTCGTCGAACGTACGCATGTCTGTCACACCTCGTGTGCTGTGAAGGTTCGGAAAGGTCGAAGGGGCGCGTGCGGGCAGCGCGAGGCGCGCCCGCGGTGGCGTTTCGGCCTATATCCGCAGGATCGACAGCTGAGCGAGGTCGGGAGATATGGGCGGCGGGGCGTTGGGGGCGAGCGACCGGGTGAGCCGGCCGAGGAGCCGGACCAGCCAGTCGGGACGCCGCCCGAGGGCGGCGAGGACGAGCCGGGCGAGAGCCCAGACGCCGAGGACGGCCACGCAGAGCGTGGTCATGTCCATCGCCATGCCGGAGTCGTGCGACGGGTCGCCGGGAGCCTCGGTTCCCGCGGGGTGCACGGGGGCGGCGGCGTGCGACATGCCGTCCGTCCCCGTGTCCGAGGCGCTCTCCGGGTGGCCGACCGCGTGCATCACGAAGACGCCGAGGGCGAGCACCACGACGAGCAGCAGGTGCGCGACGGCACCTCCCGCTCGCATGCGGCTCTGTCCCACTCGTCCCGTACGCACGGCTGAACCTCCCGCGACGACCCTACCGAAGGCTGCCGCGGGACCGGTTCAAGGGGCCTACTCCGGAAGGTCGCCGCTCATGGCGGCGGCGAGCCGGAGGTGCGGGGCGGCCTCGGCGGGGCGGCCCTGCCGCTGCAGGGTGCGGCCGAGCATGAGCCGGGCGTAGTGCTCCACCGGGTCGCGGTCGAGGACGGCGCGGAGCTCGGTCTCGGCGCGGGAGAGCTGGGCGGAGTGGTAGTAGGCGCGGGCCAGGAGCAGGCGCTGGGCGGTCTGCTCGGGGTGCTCGGCGACGAGACCGCGCAGGATGCGCGCAGCGGTCTGGTACTCCTTGGCCTCGAAGAAGAACTGGGCGCGGTCCCAGCGCTCGCCGGCCGTGCCGAACTCGTAGTAGGTGTCGTTCACTCGCGCTCCCTCGTGGCGTTCGTCCCCTGCCACCCGGTGGGGTGGTGCCGTCGTGGTCAACATCGCAAGATGATTGAACATTCCACTACTCTGGGCGGCAGTCATCCTGTGGCCGCCCGCCTCGCGAGGAGAAGCAGGCGGCCTCTGTCAGCGACGTGCCCCGTCCCTGCGCAAGGGGCGTGCGATCGTGACGTACTACCGCGTACTACGGCGTACTACCGCGTCCGGCCGCGAGGCTTCAGGGGCGTCACGGGCAGCGTGGGCGCCGACAGCGGAGCGCCGTCGTACCCCTTGACCTCGCCGAAGCGGCTGCCCGCCGTCCAGTCCTCGCGGGCCTCCTCGATCTCCGCCTGCGTACGGCCGATGAAGTTCCACCACATGATGAGCTCTTCCTCGAACGGCTCACCGCCGAGCAGCAGCACCCCGGCGTCCGACGACGCCCTCAGTGGCAGCTCGCTCCGGCCGCAGCCGAGGTACAGCATCGACCCGGGCGTGACCGGGACGCCGTCGACGTGAACCTCGCCGGACATCGAGAGCACGCCGTACTCGAAGTCGGGCTCAAGGGGCAGTCGTACGTCGGCGCCGGCCGCGAGGGCGAGATCGGCCCCGACGATCGGGGTGTACGTCGTACCGGGCGAGGCGGTGCCGTCGAGGGATCCGAGGATGACGGTCGCGCTGAGCCCGGGGGCTGTCACCTGAGGCAGGTCGGCGTGGTGCTCGAAGTGCGGGTCGACGTGCCGATGCGTGTCGGGGAGAGCGACCCACAGTTGGGCGCCGTGCAGGTAACGCGCGTGTGAGCGGGGGCTCTCCTCCGAGTGCGAGATCGCTCGGCCCGACGTCATCAGGCCGAGTTCCCTGGGGCGGATCGTCTGCAGACTGCCCGTCGAGTCCCGGTGCAGCACCTCGCCCTGGTGCAGCCAGCTGACCGTCTGCAGTCCCATGTGCGGGTGCGGCGGGACCTGCATTCCGGGCTCGTCCGCGATGTCGTCGGGGCCGTAGTGATCAACGAACGCCCATGCGCCGATCATGCGGCGCCCCAGATTCGGCAGGAGGCGACGGACTTCGGTGGACTCGCCGAGCTGTACGCGGCGGGGGCTGAGTAGTTCGCGCACGGGCTCGGCGACGACGAAGCCGCGGCCGCCGCAGACGTTGGGCACTGCCTCGCGGTCAAGGTTGCTCATGCCGGACAACCTAGCGGCTGGTGTCCGGCTGCCGCATCGGCGACGCCCCGGCCCCCTCTTCGCCGATGACGGAGGCAGGGACGCTGCCGCTTCAGCCGCATGCGAGTGCGGCCCGCGCGCCGCTCAGCCCGTCCTGCAGCACCCTGCGGCTGGTGGAGCCGTGGGGCCGTGCCCTCTGGGGCGGGTGAGGCACGTGGAGCCGACGTGAGCCGACCGGTGCACTGATGTCCGGCCGGGGACTCATGGGACACGGCCCGGCACCCGGCTCAGGTTCCGGGGAGGATACGGCGCGTCTCGTAGGCCCACATCGCGATCTCGACCCGGTTGCGGGCGCCGAGTTTGGCCATCAGGCTGGCCAGATGCGTCTTCACCGTGCTGAGGCTGATGTGCAGCGCATCGGCGATCTCGGTGTTGGTCAGCCCGCGGGCGACGGCGAGGAGCACCTGCTCCTCGCGGGCGGTGACGGGGGAGACCGGCTGGGCCGCGGGCCGGCCGGCGGGCAGGTCCGCGAATGCCTGGAGCAGACGGACGGTGACGCTGGGCGCGATGAGCGCCTCACCGTCGGACGCCGACCGTACGGCCTGGGCCAGAAGGTCCGGTCCCGTGTCCTTGAGGAGGAAACCGCGGGCGCCGGCACGCAGTGAGCCGTAGACGTACTCGTCGAGGTCGAACGTGGTGATGACGACCACGGCCAGCGGGTCGGCGACGCCCGGGCCGGCGACCAGCCGGGTGGCCTCGAGCCCGTCGAGTACGGGCATGCGAATGTCGAACAGGCAGACGTCGGGGCGCAGTTCGCGGGCCAGACGTACCGCCTCCCGCCCGTCGGCGGCCTCGCCGACCACCTCGATGCCGGGCTGGGCGTTCAGCATGATCCGCAGCCCGGTGCGGATGATCGTCTGGTCGTCAGCGACGAGGACGCGAATGGACACCGCTCTCGCTCCTCGCTCTCGGCAGTTCGGCGTCGACATGCCAGCCCCGGTCGGTACCCGGGCCGGCTCGTAGTGTGCCGCCGAGCAGGGTCGCGCGCTCGCGCAGTCCGGTAAGTCCGAATCCGTCGCGACCCCAGCCGGTGCGCCGGCCGTTGTCGCGCACGCTCACCCGTACCGTGTGCCGTTCCGCGGCGACCCGGACGACGAGCTCGGTCGCGTCCACCGCATGGCGCAGCGCATTGGTCACGGACTCCTGCACGATCCGGTAGACGGCCGCGTCCACGGCCGGCGGCAGCGCGTCCAGTTCGCCGTCGAGCCCCAGGTCGACCCTGAGACGACCACCCGGGGTGCGCACCAGGCGCTCCAGATCCGCGACTCCGGCAGGCGGCGCCAGCTCGGCGCCGACCCCGCGGTCGCGCAGCGCGGCGACCATGGCGCGCATTTCCTCCAGCGTGCGCGCCCCTTCCTCCTCGACCCCCTCCAGCGCCTCGACGGCGGCGGACGGTTCGGTGCCCGCGAGCACCCGGCCCGCCTGGGCGATGATCACCATGGCCGACACGTGGTGGGCCACCGTGTCGTGCAGTTCCCGGGCGAGCTGCTCGCGCTCGCGGGAGCGCACCTGCTCCAACTGCCGCTCGCGAGCGGTCACCCGGAACCGCACGGCAGCCCCGACCACGCCGGGCAGCAGCAGGAAGGCCAAGCCCACGACATTCTCGACGACGGGGGTCTCGTCCGTGACGGAACACAGCGCGCCGGCCGCGAGGATCACCGCGCCGCCCAGCACGATCTCGCGTCCCGATCCCCACCGGGGCAGCGCGTACACCAGCACGAGCACGACCGCGCCGGTGTACAGGCCGACGGGCTCGCGCGGTGCGGCGACGAGCGAGGCCGCCTGAAGCAGGATCACCGAGCCGAACGCCAGCGTCACCATCGCCAGCGGGCGGGTCCGGCGCCACAGGGGCAGCAGGCACAGCCATACGGCGAACACCACCGCCACCGGCCGCCACACGACGTTCTCGCGCAGGGTGGCCTCCAGCGCCACACCGGCAAGGCCCGCTGCGAGCAGCGCCCAGTCCCGCCGCAGCCGGGCGGGTGCGTCGGGCGGCCGGGGTTCGGTCCACAGGGTTCGCAGGTCGTCTCGGAGCACGGTTCTCAGCCTAGGGACCGCGGCGCGCCGCGCATCGGCCGAAAGGACGGGTCGTCACTCCGTCCCGGGGCCGACGGATCCGCGGCCCGCGGGCCGATGCCGCGGAGCGCCGTGGCGACGAGCCTCGGCATCGGCGGCCGTACAAGGACGGCCGACGAGGTGGTTGGAGGACCCGATGCTCTCGAAAGCCCTGTTGCGCCTGGGCGCAAGCGCCGCCCGCCATCCCTGGCGGGTGATCGCGGCATGGCTGATCGCCGCCACGCTCGCCGTCCTCGCCGCGGTCGCCTTCGGCGGGCGGACCGCGGACTCGATGACCGCTCCGGGACTGGACTCTCGACGGGCCGCTGAACTGATCGAGCGGGCAGGCACCGGCCAGGAGGGGATGACCGCCCAGGTGGTCGTCGCCCCCCTCGACGACGGTGCGACGTTCTTCGACGACGACGGCGCGCGCACCGCTCTCACGCGGCTGCGGGCCGAGGTGGAGCGGCTGCCCCACGTGCTCGGCACGAGCGACCCGGCGGGGGTGCTCGACGAGGGCGGGGACACCGCCGTGCGCGGCGGCCTCGTCTCGGCCGACGGGCGGATCGCGGTCGTCCGGGTGCAGTACCCCGACCAGAGCCGACTGTCGGCCGAGGACCTCGACGCCCTCGTCGATCTCGGCGACCGGCTGCGCCCCGAGCTGCCGCTGCGCATCGAGATGGGCGGGAACCTCTTCTACGCCTTCTCCGACCCCGGCGGCGGCACGAGCGAGCTGATCGGCCTCCTCGCCGCGGCCGCGATCCTGTTCCTGGCGTTCGGTTCGCTGGTCGCCGCCGCGCTGCCGATCGGCATGGCGGTCTTCGGGCTGACCGTCGGGGTCGCCACGATGACGGTACTGGCGGGGGTGACGGACGTCCCCACCTTCGCACCGGTCCTGGGCAGCATGGTCGGGCTCGGAGTGGGCATCGACTACGCGCTGTTCGTGCTCGCCAGGCACCGGGAGTACCTCGCGTGCGGGCTCGATCCGCAGGCGGCGGCCGGACGAGCGGTGGCAACGGCGGGGCGGCCGGTGGTCTTCGCCGGCGGCACCGTCGTCGTGTCGATCCTCGGCCTGGCGGTCGCGAACGTGCCGTTCATGACGGTGGGCGGGGTTGCCGTCTCGATCGTCGTCCTGATCATGGTGCTCGCGTCGGTGACGCTGCTGCCGGCCTTCCTCGGCGCGGCGGGCCCGCGGCTGGGCCGGGCCGGCCGGATCGGCCGGGCACTCCGGGCCGGGCGGCCGGGCCGCCTCGGCCGACGGCGGGACACGGCGGCGGGCGCTGGCCCCGCCGCCGGGTGGCGGCGCTGGCTCGGGCACGTCAGCCGGCACCCGGTGCTGTACGCGGTCGGCGCCGCGGCGCTGCTGTTGACGGCGACGCTGCCCGTGCTCGGCCTGCGCGTCGGCCTGCCCGACGACGGCTCACTGCCGCAGAGCCGTACCGAGCGCCGTGCCTACGACCTCGTCGCCGAGGGATTCGGCCCGGGCACCAACGGTCCCCTCGTCATCGCCGCGGACCCCGCCGGTGATCCGGGAGTGGTGGACCTTCTCGTCGCGGGGGTCGCGGCGGATCCGGGAATCGCGTCCGTCGCGCCGGCGCGCATCGACCGGGCCACCGGCATCGCGACCCTCGTGGTGTTCCCGACCACCAGCCCTCAGGACGAGGCCACGGCCGACACCCTCGCCCGGCTGCGCGCCGAGGTGCTGCCCGCGGCGATCGGACAAGGCCCGGCCAGGGCGCACGTCGGCGGGGCCGCCGCGAGCCTGTCCGACGTGGGCCGGCGCACCAGCGACCGCCTGCCGCTGTTCGTCGCCGCCGTGCTGGCGCTCTCGTTCCTGCTGCTGATGCTGGTCTTCCGCTCGGTCGTCGTCCCGCTCAAGGCGGTGCTGCTGAACCTGCTGAGCATCGGCGCGGCCTACGGCGTCATGGTCGCGGTCTTCCAGTGGGGCTGGGGAGGCGCGCTCATCGGGCTGGAGGCGACGGTTCCGATCGTGTCGTTCATCCCGATGTTCCTCTTCGCCATCCTGTTCGGCCTGTCGATGGACTACGAGGTGTTCCTTCTCTCGCGGGTGCGCGAGGAGTACCTGCGCACCGGCGACAACGGCACGGCGATCGTGGAGGGCGTCGCGGGCACCGCCCGGATCATCACCTCGGCCGCCCTCATCATGGTGGCGGTCTTCCTGTCCTTCGCCGTCGCCGATGACCCCTCCGCCAAAATGTTCGGGCTCGGCCTGGCCACCGCGATCTTCATCGACGCGACGGTCGTCCGCATGGTGCTGGTACCGGCGACCATGACCCTCCTCGGCCGGGCCAACTGGTGGCTGCCGAAGTGGCTGGACAGGGTGCTTCCCCGCGGCCCGGTCGGCACCGACGACACCGACACGGAACCCACGGGTGAGGCCCCGCGTCCACGGCTGGCCGACCGTTGACTCGACTCCTGCCCGCCCTTGGCATCCGGCACCTCGGCGCGGCACCCAGGGGCATGTCGAGAACCATCCTCGGGGCGGTCAGGGAGTCGCACGGACGATGACGAGCGAGCCCTCGTACGTCGGTTGTGTGCGCAGGTGACCGAATCGCTCGTCCCAGGATCCGGAATCCAGGTCGCGGCGCAGGGTGGTGTCGAAGTGTTCGCGGGCGGCGTCGTCGACGAAGCTCCAGGCGGAGCACGCCTGGCGGGCGCTGGGGTCGAGAAGCATCTCGGGGCGCCCGTAGTACGCCTCGTTGAAGCCGTCCGTACAGTCGAGCGGGATCGGCACGGTCTCGACCGTGACCGTCCCGCCGAGGGCGGCGGAGATCTCGTCGACGGGAGGGTAGCGGCGCGCCTCCGTGTCGAGGACCTCGGGCGCGTACTGGTACAGCCAGAAGTCCCGTACGAGTGCGGGATCACAGGTCAGCGCCACGACGGGACCGAGGGTCACGCGCCGCATCTCCTTCAGTCCGGCGGTCACGTCGCTCCACTGGTGCATGCTGAACATCGTCATCGCCGAGTCGAACTCGCCGTCGGCGAAGGGCAGGTCTTCGGCGACGGCGTCGACCGCACGGGGAAGCCGGTGGGGCCGTCGAGCGCGCATCGAGGCGGACGGCTCGACAGCGGTCACGGTGCCGCCGAGATTCTCGTACGACCCCGTGCCCGCGCCGACGTTGAGGACGGTCCGTGCTTCTCCCAGGGCCCTGGCCATGCATCGGGCGATGCGTCCGTCCGGTCGGCGGTGGCGGGAGGAGCCGGAACCGGTCGCGCCGTGGTCGACGTCGCCGGCGCTGCCGTCGTGCGAACGTGTCGTCATCTGCCTTACCTCGCCTTGTGAGCAGGAACAGCGATTGCGGACGGAAGGCCGGCGCGTCGGCGATCTGATCGGTCGCCTCGGCTGTGACGGCCGCGCGATCCGCACGTGACCCGCGGGACCGACCTGAGACCGGAGCGCCGGCATGGCCCGCCCGGTGCCGCACCCGAGGTCGAGCGCCCGGCTGCCCGGCTCCAGTCGCATCCGCGCGACAGCCGACCCGTAGGCGGGCGCCTGGTAGGTGAACCGCTCCTCCCAGTCGTCTGCGCGGTGCGTGAAGAAGGCCCGGGTGGCGGTGTGTTCGGCCCGGGCGGCCACCAGTGCGGCGAACCGGCGCAGCAGGCGCTCCCCCCCAGGCGTCGAGCCGGGCGCCCGTCAGGAAACGTACGCCCCAGGTGCCGGCACCGAGCCGGAACGCCTGCTGCGGGTGCCCGTCGCATGCGGCCAGGACGACAGCCTCGGCGGGTGGCGCGAACGGTTCGCCGGCCGGGAGCAGGCCCGGCGGAAGGGGTGCGCTGCCTGCGAAGAGGGGGTCGGTGTCGGCCGCCGGGGTCAGGATGATCTCTCCGGGGCCGGACGGTTGCGACGGGCCGCGGTCCGCGGCGACCGCATCGGCTTCTGCCAGCAACTCTGTGCCAGGACCGAGGGCCAGCAGGGGTACCTCCGCCGTAAGGGCGTCCTGAAGCAGCGCGTGCTCGGCCGTGGCGTCGGCCCGAGGCGTGACCAGGACGACGATGCCTTCGACGCCGTCGAGGTCGGAGGGTGAGGCTCCGCCGGCGGCGGGCGTGACGGACCGGATGGCCAGACCGGCGTCGGAGAGTGCCGTGCTCAGGGCGGCTGGAGTCTCCGTCGCCGGGTCCCGCACCACGACCACTGCCATGGAAACCTCCTCGCATGCAACCCATCCTGGGAATTCCAGGTGGCATTCGTTGCAAGAATGCGCTGTGTGGTTCGCATATGCCAGACCGTCTCCTGTGCTGAGACGTGATGGCGTACCCGCGCGTGAAGAGGTGGGTGTGCGGCGAGCCCCTGCGCGCCGACATCGCGGAACGACGCGCAGGGCCCTCCTGGCCGGTTCCCCCGTCGCGGCGAGAGCCACTCCACCGCGCCGGGCCGGTACGAGCCAGTCAAACAGGCCTGCCCCCGCCGGGGCGATTGGATCCAGCCACAGAAAGCGGCACTGCTCGGGGGTGTCAGTACAGTTGATCATCCAAGAGGGAGAGTCGCCCCTTTGGTGTACATCTGCAAGTCAAGGATGTGATGGGGTCTTGCTGATGCGGTTCCAGGGCGACGCGAGTGCGAGGTACAGGCCCAGCGAGTCGACCGAGATCTCCCTCGCCTCCGCCTGATCACCCTCGCCACACCCTTCAGGTCACAGTCGACCGACATGGGGGTCCGAGGGTGTGCAACCCTGGGTGATCAAGGGAGTTGGCACATGTGCCACAGGAGGGGGACGGTCATGGCAGACGAGGAGAAGGCCCGGGTCGCCGGTCTCATCGCCGCGCAGGAGAAGGCGATCGCGCTGTTCGCCGAGGTGGAAGCGCGTGGTCTCGTTGCGCCCGGGCGTGGCGAGCGGGAGGTGAGCGACGCGATCCGCGACCTGGCGAACGACATGTTCGGCACCACCAAGCACTGGCACAAACGGATCATCCGCTCCGGGCCCAACACCCTCCTGCCCTATCAGGAGAACCCGCCGGACCGCGTCATCGGCGAGGACGACGTGGCCTTCGCCGACTTCGGCCCGATCTTCGAGGAGTACGAAGCCGACTTCGGCCGCACCTATGTCCTGGGCGACGACCCCGACAAGCACCGGCTCCTGACCGACCTCCCGCGCGTCTTCGACGCCGGCCGCGCCGCCTTCCAGGCGCACGAGCACATCACCGGAGCGCAGCTGTACGCCGAGGTCGAGCGCCTGGCCGCCGACGCGGGCTGGGAGATCGGCATCTGGCACGCGGGCCACCTGGTCGGCGAGTTCCCGCACGAGACCAACGACGGGGCGAAGGCGGAGTCGTACATCACGCCCGAGAACACCACTCCGCTGCGCCGCACCGACCGGTCCGGCCGCCCCTGTCACTGGATCCTCGAACTGCACTTCGTCAACCGGGAGCAGGGTTTCGGAGGCTTCTACGAGCAGCTCCTGGACCTCGCCTGACAGGCGGGGCCCGGGCAACCCGCCCGGACGTTCTGACGTCTCGTCCTGCGAAGGGCGGCTGCCGATCACACCCGGGAGAGCACGTGGCGAAGAAGAACGAGACGACGGACGTGGCGGCGGAGAAGGATCGCGAGAAGTGGATGGCGCGTTTCCAGGTCCGGCTGGTCAGGCAGCCGGGCGTGGACCGGGCCGTCGTGCTGCAGGCGGTCAAGGAGGTGACGGCGCACTGCGCGGAGACGGGAGAACACCCGCGGGCCGCCTTCGGTGACCCGGACGCCCACGCCGTGCAGGTCGCCGCGCGGCTCGTCCCGGCGGACCGGGCGGCCGAGGCACGGCGGCGCAACGCCGGAGTGGACGCGCTCGACTCCGTACTCAAGAAGGCGCGGGACATCGCCGGGCTCTGACCCCCCGCTCCACCTCGGCGCCCCCGCGGGACTCGTCACGTCGTGGCCGGCAACTGCTCCGGTGCGGTGACGGGCCCGCGCGAGTTCGGCGTGTCGGTCGGAACGGGAGGCTGCCGCCCCAAGGATTGTGGTGTGGCCAGAAGACACAGGGGGCAGCGGCGTCTCGGCGCAACGGGTGTGGCGGTGGCACTTGTCCTGGGCGGCGCCGCCGCCGGGACCGCCCGGCCGTCCGATGCGACGCCGGGGGATTTCGAGCGCGCGGCCGAGCAGGCGGCCGCCGAGTTCGGTGTGCCGAAGGACGTGCTTCTCGGCGTCAGCCACGAGTCCTCCTGGTGGGAGGGCAACCAGGGCCGCCCGAGCACCAAGGGCGGCTACGGGCCGATGCACCTGACGGACACGACGTCCGGGAAGACGTACGCCCACCGCCCGGGCGAAGGGCCCGTGGACGCCACCGGCACCGACGATCCCTCCGAGCACACCGTGCAGGCCGCCGCCGCGTTGACCGGCGTCGCACCTCGGAGGCTCAAGAGCGACGAACTGCAGAACCTCCGGGGTGGTGCTGCCCTCCTCGCCGCGTACCAACGGCAGATCACCCGGGAGATCTCACCGGATCCAGGCAACTGGTACGGCGCCGTGGCGCGCTACAGCCAGGCCGCCGACACCGCGACGGCCGCCCGGTTCGCCGACGGCGTGTTCACCGTGATCCGCAACGGCGGGCAGCGCGTGCGCGCGGACGGCCAGACGGTGTCGCTGGCGAAGAGGCCGGCCGTTCGGCCGGCGACGTCACAACTCGCGTCCCTGAGGCTGCGGACGCTCCCCGCGGCGGCGGTGCCGGAGTGCCCCACCGAGCTGAACTGCCGGTTCGTCCCTGCCGCCGCCTCGAACTATCAGGTGTCCGCGCGGAATTCCAACGGCATCGACGTCGACTACATCGTCATTCATGACATCGAAGGGCCCTACGACGCGGGCATCAGCTGGTTCCAGGACCCGTCCAGCGGGGTCTCCGCGCACTATGTGATGAAGGCCGACGGCAGCGCGGCGACCCAGATGGTCGCCACCAAGGACATCGCCTTCCACGCAGGGAACTACTGGGTCAATCTGCACGGCGTCGGCATCGAGATGGAGGGGTACGCAGCGCAGGGGCCCACCTGGTTCACCCCGGCCCAGTACAGGGCGACGGCCGCGCTGGTGTCCTACCTGGCTCGGCGCTTCGACGTCCCGCTCGACCGCAAGCACATCGTCGGGCACGACAACGTCCTTCCGCCGCGTCCGGCCCGCGCGCCCGACGCCCATTGGGACCCCGGCCCCTACTGGGACTGGGAGAAGTTCATGGCTCTCCTCGGTACCGACGACCGCGGGGAACCCGGGGCCGAGGGGGGAGCGGGCGGCGGGAACATCGAGATCGGGCGAGCGGTCGCGATCGCCCCGGAGTACGGCGGGAACACGCAGGCGGTCCAGGTGTGCGATCCCAAGTGCCGTACCCAGAAACAGCCTTCGAACTTCCTCTACGTCCGCACGGCGCCGCGCGTCGACGCCCCGCTCGTCTCCGATCCCGCCCTCCATCCGGACGGAGCGGCGGGAACCGAGCGCATCGACGACTGGGGAGCCACCGCGATGTGGGGACAGGAGTTCGTGGTCGCCGACGTGCGAGGGGACTGGACGGCCATCTGGTTCGGCGGGCAGAAGGGATGGATCCACAACCCGGCGGGTGCGCACACCCGTCCCGTCCCGGACGCGCGGATCGTCCGCCCGGCGAGCGGGGCGAAGTCGGTCTCCGTCCACACGACGGCCTACCCCCGCGCCGACGAGTACCCCCGGGGAGTGGTCGTGTCGGACCAGACGCGGTTCACCATGTACGCGTTCCCCCAGGGGCAGGCGTACGTGGCGGCCCGCACCCCGGTGGGCGCCGACGACTTCTTCCCCGCCACACCCACGCGCGCGGAGGTCGTGGTCACCGGGGACCAGAAGTACGACGTGATCCAGTACAGCCGCCGTCTCGCCACCGTGAACCACGCGGAGACCCGCAGCTGAGCGTTTCGTCACCGGTCGTGTCGGGACCTTCACGAGCTGCGGCGGCACGTTGTGCCGGCGCGCGGATGGCCGGAGGGCTGAGTAGGTTGGCGACAGAGGCATCCCCGGGAAGAGGAGCCGGTGGGCCGTGAATCCGGAGATCGATTACAGGGCGTTGTTCACCGCGACACCGAGCCCGTACCTGGTGCTGTCGCCGGAACTGGTGATCGTGGATGTCAACGAGGCGTATCTGCGGGCGACGGGACGTAGCCGCGAGGATCTGCTGGGCCAGCCCCTGTTCGAGGCCTTCCCCGACAATCCCGCAGACCCCACCGCGGACGGCGTGAGCAACCTGGGGGCGTCGCTGGGGCGGGTGCTGGCCACGGGCCAGACGGACATCATGGCGCTGCAGAAGTACGACATCCCCGTGGCCGGGCGGCCCGGAGTGTTCGAGGAACGCTGGTGGTCCCCGGTCAACGCCCCCGTCACCCGCCCGGACGGGCAGGTGGCCTTGATCATTCACCGGGTGGAGGACGTGACCTCGTTCGTCCGCGCCCGCCGGTTCCCCCGTCACGGCGAGGGTGAGCAGCTGCCCGGGAGCGGGAACGGCAACGAAAACGAGCACCGGAACGCGAACGAGAACGGGGACGGGGACGAGGGCGAGGGCGGCAACGGGAGCGGGGACGAGAACGAGAACGGCAACGGCAACGGCAACGGAAACGAGAACCAGAGCGAGGACGGGGTGGAGGCCGAGCTGTATGCCCGGGCGCGGGAACTGCAGCTGCTGAACGAGGAGCTACGCCGGGCGCATGCACGCGAACGCGAGATCGCGCTCGCGTTGCAGGAGGCGATGCTCCACTCCCCGGACCTGGCCCGGCACACGGACGTCGCCGTCCGGTACCTGCCGGCCATCGGCTCGCTGAACGTGTGCGGCGACTGGTACGACACCGTCGACCTGGCCGAAGGACGCTTCACGGTCGCCGTGGGCGACGTCGTCGGCCACGGCCTGGAAGCCGCCACGGTCATGGGCATGCTCCGCAGCGCCCTGTCCGCCGCCAGCCGGTCGGTCGCGGGGCCCGCCCAGGCCCTGGAGGTGCTGGGGATGTACGCCCGCTCCATCGAGGGGGCGCTCGCCGCCACCGCGGTGATGGCGTTCGTGGACACCCGGTCCCAGCTGGTCGTCTACTCGAGCGCCGGGCACCCGCCACCGGTGCTTCTGCACGCGGACGGCACCTGCGAGCTGCTGGATCAGGCCACGGACCCGCCGCTGGGAGCCCGGCCGGAGCACGTTCTCCGGCCGCAGTCCGGCACCGCCTACCGCCCGGGAGACACGCTCGTCCTCTACACGGACGGGCTGATCGAACGCCGCGACGAGGACATCGACCACGGCCTGGACCGGCTCACCGCCGCGCTCGGCGACATCAACGGCCTTGACCCGGAGCGGCTGGCCGACGAACTGCTCGAACGGCTGGGAGTCGCCGGAGGCGCCCGCGACGACATCGCCCTCGTCGTCGTCCGCCTCTGACCCGCACGTCCGCCGCGCGGAACCACCGGACCGACAGGGGGAGTTCACACCGGCTGACGAGAGCCGTCGGCGGATCGGGCGGCCAGGACGAAGGAGTGCCCGGCCGGGTCGGTGTAGCGGCGCAGGTCGGTGCGCCGGTCGGAGCGCGTACCGTCGCGCACCGCCGCGACCGGCCGGGCACCGAGCGACACTGCCTCGCGCTCCGCCGCGTCGAGCGCGTCAGGGGCCACGAAGAACTGCAGGTGGGCCTGGAGCGAGTCCTCGGGGCGGGGCCAGCTCGGTGGCGTCTGTCCGAGATCGCGGCGGATCCCGAGGACCACTCCGGTGTCACCGGAGACGAGCAGCAGATCGGGATCCCCGTCGGCCGGCTCCACGGTGGCGGCCAGCAGGGTCGCGTAGAAGTGTGCGAGGGGCTCGGGATCGCTGCTGTCGAGGACGAGGACACTGGTCTTGGGCACAGTCATGCGTCCCGTCTGCCCCGCGCGGCCGCGGACAAGCCCACGGACCGCCGCGGACAAGCCGACGGACCGCCGGACAAGTCGACGGACGGCCGAGGAGCATCCCACGGCCGCCGCCGATCCCTAGGGCAGTTCCGGTACGAACGGAAGGTAGTCGGTGTCCGGACCGGACGGGATCACGGCATAACTGGACTCCGGCAGTTCGTTCCACACGCCCGGCAGATCGCCCAGGGGCTCGGAGACGACGATGCGGGTGTCGTCGGAGATCTCGCTGAGATAGTGGATCTCAGGGTGAAGGCCCCGGACCGCTTCGGCCCTGCTGCTGTAGAAGAGCGAGCGGGACTTTCCCTGACTTGAATGCCGGAACGCCCAGACGCGCTCCCCGTCGCTCACCGCCACCGTCATCTGCATCGGATCGGGCACGCCGTGTTCTCTGCCGAGGTGCTCCACCGTGCCCGCCATGCGGGCCACCGCGCCCGGGACGTCCTGGTCGAGGCCGAAGGTGACGGCCAGGTAGAACATCACTTCGGAGTCCGTCGATCCCTCGATGGAGGCGAAGAGCGCCGGGTCGACCGCCATGCAGAGATCGCGCTGCAGCCGGGGGAAGTCGGCTATGGCTCCGTTGTGCATCCACATCCACCGGCCGTGGCGGAACGGATGGCAGTTGGTCTGCTGGACCGCTGAGCCGGTCGAGGCCCGGACATGGGCGAAGAACAGGGGCGAGCGGACGTGCGCCGCGAGTTCGCGCAGGTTGCGGTTGTTCCAGGCCGGCCCGACATCGCGGAACACGGCAGGTGTCCCGTCCCCGTCCGTGCTGTACCACCCGAGGCCGCATCCGTCGCCGTTGGTCGTCTCGACACCCATCCTGGCGTGGAGACTCTGGTTGATCAAGGAGTGTTCGGGACGGTAGAGCACGGTGTCGAGCAGCATGGGCGTACCTGAGTACGCGAGCCAGCGACACATACGCGCCATCCCCTTCGGGAGCCTGTTTCGAGCGTACGTGGTGAGCGACAGGAGTGCCTGTCCGTGACGGTTCCGGGCCGTGTGGACCGGGCCAGGCCGGGTACGCGCAGCGACAAGGAGGGCAGAAGACCGCGCAGGACAGATCGACAAGGAGGGTGGAAGCGATGACCCCGTCCCGGCACGAACCGCACGACACGGGCGCCGAAGAGACCGAAAAGCGGCGCGAGAAGGTGCAGCAGACCCGCGAGCAGCTCGGAGCGACGGTCGACGCGATCGCCGCGAAGGCGGACATCAGGTCGACGGCGCACGACACGGCTGCCGCCGTGAAGGGCCGGGCGGGCCACGTCGCGACCGAGGTGCGGGACAAGACCGCCCACGCCGGGCACCTGGTGCAGGAGAAGGCCGCCCACGCAGGGCACTTGGTGCAGGAGAAGGCCGCCCACGCCGGGCACCAGGTGCGGGACAAGGCCGCCCACGCAGGGCACCTGGTGCAGGAGAAGGCCCCCGAACCCTTGAGGCAGCGGGCTGATCAGGCCACCCACAAGGCGAGGGAGAACCGCGTCGCGCTGATCGCCGCCGCCGGGGCCGGGCTGCTGGCCGTGGCGGTGATGCGCCGACGCAGGAAGGCACGTCGATGAAGGCCTCGAAGGTCGTCTACAAGCCGGTCGGCCTCGCCCTGGGCGCCGCCACCGGCATGATCTCCGGAGCCACCGCGATCCGTCGCGTGACCGGAACCTGGCCCGGCTGACCCGCCGGCCTTCGGGGACACGCTCCGATCGCGCGTCCCGGTTGGTCAAGAGGCCACTTGAACAGGGAAAACGCAACTTCGACATGACCCCTGGAGGCGGTTACCTTCACCTGGTCACCGGACCAGGCAACCGCACCAGGGAGATACGCGTGCCCCGACTTGCGCTGTACACGTTCGGCGTCCTGAAGTCGCCTCTCGCCGATCCCGCACCTGCCACGCGCGAGTTCTACGACATCGGTGAGGCCGTCTACCGGAAGATCAGTCAGCAGCCCGGCTACCTCGCGCGGGCTGAAGCGGTGGACGGCGACCGGGGCGTGCTGTTCGAGGCGGACTGGGGTGCGTGGGGAGAGTTCGCCGTGCCGGCGTGGTACGGCAAGGGCCGGACGGTGGAGACCACCGCCCTGGCCACGACCCTCTCCCTCTGGACCGGTCTGCGCCCCGCCTTCGACGCCGTCTACACCGGTCTGCACCGTGGGGCGCTGAACAGGCGTCACGACTGGTTCGAGAGGGCGGGGCACCCGACTCACGTGGTCTGGTGGGTCGCCGACGGGGTGACACCCACCTGGCAGGACGGGGTCCGTCGGCTGGAACACCTCCACGATCACGGCTCCGCGCCGCACGCGTTCGCCTTCGCCCACTCGTTCACGCCGGAGGGAACTCCGACCAGGAGCTGAGTGGTCCGCTGCTCAGGCGACCGTCCACTTCTGGTTCGCCGTTCCGGCGCACGTCCACAGTTGGAGGCGGGTGTTGTTGGCGGAGCTGTTGCCGGTGGCGTCGAGACACTTGTTCGCCTGGGGGTTGACGATGTCCCGTGCCGCGTTGGCGACCCAGCGTTGGGCCGGGGTGCCGTTGCACTCCCAGAGCTGGACGAGGGTGCCGTCGGCCGTGCCGCCGGAAGCCGCGTCGAGGCACTTGCCCAGGGCGCGGATCGTGCCGTCCGCACCGACCGTCCACTGCTGTGCGGCGCTGCCGTTGCAGTCGTAGAGCTGCACCGGGGTGCCGTTGGCCGTGTTCGCGCCGGCGACGTCCACGCACTTGCCGCCGAGTCCGGTGATCCGGCCGCCGGTGGTCGGTCCGTCGCCCGTGGTGACGCGGACGTGGTCCACGACGAGCTGCTGCGGGAAGACGGTCGAGCCGTCGGGGTCGCCGGGCCAGTAGCCGCCCACGGCGAGGTTCAGGATGAGGAAGAAGGGCTTGTTGAAGACCCAGGCCCGGCCGCCGAGATCGGCCGGTGTACGGGTCTGGTACACGGTTCCGTCCACCGACCACGTGATCCGGTCGGGGGCCCAGTCGACGGCGAACGTGTGGAACGCGTCGGCGAACGCCTGCCCGCCGGGCAGCGTGTAGCCGGCGCCGATGCCGCCCGAGCCGGAGTAGCCCGGACCGTGGAGGGTGCCGTGGACGGTGGAGGGCTCGAAGCCCACGTTCTCCATGACGTCGATCTCGCCCGAGTTCGGCCATCCGACCTGGCCGAGGTCGTTGCCGAGCATCCAGAACGCCGGCCACATGCCCTGGCCGCGGGGCACCTTCATCCGGGCCTCCACCCGGCCGTACTGGGCGGTGAAGCGGCCGGCGGTGTTGAGCCGTGCCGAGGTGTACTCGCACCGGCCGTACCAGCAGCTGTAGTTGCCGGGGTTCTCGCGGCGCGCGGTGATCACGAGATGGCCCTGGCCGTCGAGCGCGGCGTTGGCGGTTCCGGCCGTGTAGTACTGCCGCTCGTGGTTGTTGACGTTGTCGCCGGTCTCGAGCTGCCAGCGGCCGGCATTGACGGCGGAGCCGGCGGGGCCGTCGAACTCCTCCGCGAAGGTGGCGGCGGCCGCCTCGGCGGCGGGCACCGCGCGCCTGCCGTCGTCGGCGCCTCCGGTGGCGCTTCCGGGAACGGTGCCGGCGATGCCGAGCAGCAGAGCGGCGCCCGCCAGGGCGGACAGGGCCGTCCGCAGGGGGCGGCGAGATGGGCGGGAGGAGTGCATGGCTCTCACTTCCGTCGGATGTGGGGGTGGAGGTGGGGGCAGGGGCGGGTGGAGACCGTGATGGGCATGCGCATGACATGCCTTAGTCGCCTCCATGATTTAAGAAGTAAGTTAAGTGGCCGTCAAGAGCCGTGAGTTGTTCACCGGGAGCGCGGCCGCCCCCGGCCGGGACGGGGGGCCCGGCCGGGGGTTCCACCGTGTCAGTTCGTCGGGCACTCCTTCCAGGCGAGGTGGTAGACGGTGCTGATGTCGCCGTCGGTGGAGTCCATGGTCATGTAGCTGGTGGTGGCAGGGTTCGACGTGCCGGCGTTCACCCGGAGCTCGGTGTTGATGTTGAAGTTCCGCTGCACACCGCAGGGCGCCCACACGAGCTGCGCCCAGTCGGTGTTGTCGGTGGCCTGCCAGTTGTCCTCGTACGGCCCCCGGAAGGTGTGGGTCCGCGACGCGGTGTTCGGCGAGCCCTGGAAGTAGTACGACGCCTTCTCCGTGCTGCTCGCGCCGGGCCGGAGTGACGCGTAGCCGCGGTAGTCGGCGCTGGCGATCGCGTAGGTGAAGCCCTGGGGTACGTGCACCAGGAGGTTGAGCTGACAGTTCCTGCGGGCCGCCGTGGGCGCGGAGTCGCCGCCCACCTGCGCCAGGTACTCGCTGTACGTGACGGTGAAGGCGGTGTTGTCCTCGGATACGGCGATGGCCGCGGTGCCCAGAGGACAGCCGGAGCCGTTCACCGTCGCGATGTCGATGACGATCCTGTCCGGGGGCGGATCGACGATCGACGACGGGCTCGCCTGCGTCGGCAGGGCCGAGGCGAACAGAGCGGCGACCGCTCCGCTCACGAGCAGGGGGACTCTCATGATTTCTCCCATCCGGTGGTTCGCTGGCGCCACGGGGGTGGTCCAACCGGCAACGGTTGAACTATCATGTACATGTCAGACGCATGCCTGGGGCTCCCCGCCGGTGTGGGCGGGGGGTGGTCGAATGCTAGGCGCCCGGGTACGGCGGGGCAGGGGGGTGCCCGGCCAACAATCCCCCTGCGAACGGCCCTCCTTTTGGCGCGGAACAGCGGTTGGCGCCCCCTGAGTCCCACAGGAACCGGGGGCCCCAGGGGCAATCCCGTACCTCAGCTCTCGGCCGTGGCCAGGAACTGGGTCGCGGCGAGCTCCGCGTACAGCGGGTCCACGGCGACGAGTTCGCGGTGCGTGCCCACGGCCCGCACCCGGCCCGCGTCCATGACGACGATGCGGTCGGCCATGGTGACCGTCGACAGCCGGTGGGCGACGACCATCACGGTCGTGGTGCGCGCGACATCCGCCACGGTGTCGCGCAGCGCGGCCTCGTTCACGGCGTCGAGCTGGCTCGTGGCCTCGTCGAGCAGGAGCAGCCGGGGGCGGCGGAGCAGCGCGCGGGCGATCGCGACGCGCTGGCGTTCGCCGCCGGAGAGCTTGGTGCCGCGGTGGCCCACGAGGGTGTCCAGGCCCTTGGGAAGCCGTTCGACGAGACCGTCGAGCCGGGTGGTCCCGAGCACCCGCAGTACGTCGTCCTCGGCGGCGTCGGGGTTGCCGAGCAGCAGGTTGTCGCGCAGGGTCCCGGAGAGGACCGGAGCGTCCTGCTCCACGTACCCGATCGCGGCGCGGAGCCGGGGGATCTCCCAGGTGTCCAGGTCGCGGCCGTCGAGGGTGATCCGTCCGGCCTCCGGGTCGTAGAACCGCTCGATGAGCGAGAAGACGGTGGTCTTGCCCGCGCCGGACGGGCCGACGAAGGCGGTCATGCCGCGCTGCGGTACGGAGAAGGTCACGCCGTGGTGGACGTGCGGCAGGTCGTCGGCGTACCGGAACCGGACGTCCTCGAAGGCCAGCGCGGCGGGCTCCGCGCCGGGCGCGGGCAGTGGCGCGGGCCCGGCCGGGGGCTCGGCCGGGAGCTGCAGGGCCTCGCGGATCCGGGCCAGGGCGCCGGCCCCGGCCTGGTACTGGGTGACGGCGCCGACGACCTGCTGGATGGGCGACATCAGGTAGAAGACGTACAGCAGGAAGGCGACGAGCGTGCCGACGTCGATCGCGCCCGTGGCCACCCGGGCTCCGCCGACCGCGAGCACGGTGATGAAGGCGATCTGCATGGAGAGGCCGGCGGTGTTCCCGGCCAGCGCGGACCACTTCGCGGCCCGGAGGCTCTGCCGCCAGGACTCCTCGGCCGCCGCGTGCACGGCCTGCTCCTCACGGTGCTCGGCGCCGGACGCCTTGACGGTACGCAGCGCGCCGAGGATGCGTTCGAGCGACGCCCCCATCGCCCCGACGGCGTCCTGCGCCTGCCTGCTGGCCTTGTGGATACGGGGCACGAAGACACCGATCACCGTGCCCGCGCCCAGCACGACGCCGAGTGTGACCGCGAGCAGCACCGGGTCGACCACGCCCATCATCACCAGCGTCGCGACGAGCGTCAGCCCGCCGGTTCCGAGACCCACCAGCGAATCGGTGGTGACCTCGCGCAGCAGGGTCGTGTCCGAGGTGACCCGCGCCATCAGATCGCCGGGCTCACCGCGGTCGACGGCCGCGATGCGAAGGCGCAGCAGGTACGACGACAGGGTGCGCCGCGCGCCGAGGACGACCGACTCCGCGGTGCGCTGCAGGACGTACCCGCCGAGCGCGCCGATGGCCGCGTTGGCGACGACCAGGACCGACATCAGCAGCAGCGCGCCGGCGATCGGACGGTCGTCGGAGAGCGCGTCGATCAGGAACTTGGCCACCAGCGGCAGCGCGAGTCCGGTGGCTCCGGTGACCAGGGACAGCACAGCCCCGAGGAGCAGCGTCCAGCGGTGCGGCCGGACGTACCCCAGGAGCATGCGCCAGGCGGGCGTGGCCGGTCCGGCCGGCTCACCGCTCGCGGACCGGTCCCGTGGTGCGGGGTCGGTGGGCGGGGCGGACTCTGTGGTGGTGGCCACGCGTGCTCCTCGTCGTCGTGCCGTGCCGGTCGGCGGCCGGGGTCCGCCCCGGGCGGGAGGAGGCATCAATGTACGTCCGAGCCGGGAGCGTACGGGCCGTGGGGTGGGCCTCCAGGAAGCCAGACGCGGTGCGGGGCGCGACGGTTGAGGACGACGGCCGAGTCCGCCCCCCGTGACGTCGGGCACATCGGGTGGCGGCCGTGGTTCGGCCGTGGCCACCGGGGCAGGAAGCCCGCGGGGCGGCTGATGTCAGGGGGGATGCCGCATGATGTTCGGTTACTCGGACGACTGGATGGCGCTGCTGTTCGTTCCGGTGGTGTTCTGGGTGCCGCTCGGGCCCTTCCTCATGGCGGGCTTCGGTGTGTGGTGCGCCCGGCGGCCGGGCTGGGTTCCGCGCCTCTGGTCGGTGCTGGTGCCGGCCGTACCGGTGGGGATCTCGGGCTCCGTCCTGATTTCCGGCCTGATCCGCCTGAAGGAGGAGACCTGGCGGGAGGACCTCACCGGCTATCTCGCGGTCTACGTCTTCGGCATCACCGTGCTGCCCTGGCTGCTCGGCTACGGGATCACGCGCCTCTCGCGCGCGCTGCGAGCCCGCCGTCACCGGGTCGTCCCGCCGCAGGGCTGAGCGCGGGGCCCGGTGCGGGCCGGCACGCGGGCTCCTCCGCCGAACGGGGGTTTCCGGGCGCGGACCGGTACCCGGGTCGCCACGGCGGGTAGGGCGGCGCGCATGAGCGGAATGGAACTCAGCAGCACCGCATTCGACGACAACACCACCATCCCCCGTCGGTACAGCGGGGAGGGGGAGAACGTCTCGCCGCCCCTGACCTGGTCCGGAGTGCCCGAGGAGGCCACGGAACTGGTGCTTCTCTGCGAGGACCCGGACGCACCGGGGAAGACGTTCCTGCACTGGCTGGTGACCGGCATCGATCCGGGGACCACCGGGGTGCCGGAGGACACGAAGCCGCAGGGCGGGCTGCCCTGGCCCAACGGCTTCGGACGCATGGGGTGGGGAGGGCCCATGCCTCCGCCCGGCCACGGTCCCCACCGCTACTTCTTCCGCCTGTACGCCCTGTCCGAGTCGCTTCCCCTCCAGGGCAACCCGGGCGTCGAGGACGTGCACGGCGCGCTGAAGGGCCGGGAGCTGGCCTCCGGCACGCTCCTCGGGACGTACCAGCGCTGAACGCGTCACCCGTGGCCGGCGCCGCGGGTGACCGAGCACGGTCTGCCGTACGCCGGACCGCGGCCCGCCACGCACCGGACCGCGGTTTGCCGTGGGCAGGACCGTGGCCCGCCACGCACCGGACCGCGGCCCCGCCATGCACCGGACCGCTGCCGTCAGTCCGTGAAGGACCCGTGGCGGCCCGCCCCGTGCGCGAAGCGTGCGGCGCCCGAGAGCGTTTCGCCGGCCGACAGCGGAACCATGCCGTGACGCAGCTCGGCCGCCAGTGCCTCGGCTTCGGGGAGCCCGTGCTGTTCCCGTACCGAGAGCCGGTCGTGGCGCAGACAGAGCTGCGGGAACGCGGCGATCTCGCGGGCGAGTTCCTCGGCCGCCCGTCGGGACCGCCCCGGGGGTACGAGACGGTTGGCGAGGCCGATCTCGTACGCCTCGGTGGCCGGGACCGGGCGGCCGGTCAGGATCAGGTCCATGGCGCGGCTCTCGCCGATCAGCCGGGGCAGCCGGACCGTACCGCCGTCGATCAGCGGAACGCCCCATCGCCGGCAGAACACCCCGAGGACCGCGTCCTCCTCGACCACGCGCAGATCGCACCAGAGGGCCAGTTCGAGCCCGCCGGCCACGGCATGGCCGGCGACGGCCGCGATGACCGGCTTGGTCAGGCGCAGGCGGGTCGGGCCCATCGGGCCGTCGCCGTCCGGCTCCACCCGGTTCCCGTCGTCCGTGCCGATGGCCTTGAGGTCGGCGCCCGCGCAGAACGTCCCGCCCTCACCCCACAGCACCGCCACCGACGCCTCGTCGTCGGTCTCGAACGCCCGGAAGGCATCGGCGAGTTGCCGGGCCGTCGGCCCGTCCACCGCGTTGCGGGAGGCGGGCCGCGACAGCACCACCGTCGTCACCGGCCCGTCCCTCTCCACACGTACGGCAGGGGCCACCGGGTCGGCCGAGGCAGCTGGGGTGTCGGTCATGGGGGCATTCTCACGCGCCCGCGGCCCGGCGGCCAGACCGCGGATGACCACATGAGGAGGCGTCCCCTGTCACGACGCCGAAGCGACGCCGCCGAAGCTCCAGGCCTCGATGTCGCGGTAGTGGATGGGACCGGGACCGCGGCCGAAGTTGCTGCCGACCAGGTGCAGTCGCCCGGCCGCCCAGGGGCGGCCGGTGAACGCGGTGAGTCCGGCGGCGGTCTCCACCACGGGAGCGGTCTCGTTGCGGCGGGCTCGGGCGAGCGTGAGGTGCGGGCGGAGCGGCCGGTCCTCGAAGGCGACACCGCACGAGCGGACCACGGCCCGTACCTCGGAGGCGAGCAGGTGCAGACCGTCGAGGTCCCCTTCGATCCCGCTCCAGAGCACCCGCTCGTCGAAGTGTCCGCCGCCGCTCAGCGCCAGTTCCAGAGGGCGGCGGGCAGCCGCGAGTCCGGCCAGCGGCGGCCGCAGGAGCGGCACGGTCGCCGCCGGGAGCTCCCCGAGGAACGCCAGCGTGATGTGCCAGTCCTCGATCCGGTTCCACCGCAGGTCCGGGTACGCCTCGTAGGCGGGCCCCAGCGCCCGCGCCAGCTCGTCCTTGGCGTCGTCCGGAGGGGCGAGCGCGACGAACACCCGAATGGTCGAGGAATGGTTCTGATCGTTCACAGAGCACTTCGTACCTCACCCCGAGCGGTTCGGTCATCTTTTCCCCGCGGCGCTCAGTCGACGAGCACGCCGGGGTTGAGGATGCCCCGGGGGTCCAGCGCTCCCTTCGCGGCACGCAGCGCGAGGGCGAAGGGCTCCGGACGCTGGCGGTCGTAGCCCGGCCGGTGGTCGCGGCCCACTGCGTGGTGATGGGTGATCGTGGCGTGGTGGCGGTGCAGCACATCGCTCGCCACGGCCTTCAGGTCGTCCCAGAAGGCGACCTCGTCGCCGGGGCGGCCGGCGGCCAGGACGGTGAAGTACGGTGCCGCGCCGTCCGGATAGACGTGGGTGAGGCGGCAGTTGACGGTGGCCGGGTGACCGGTGGCCTTCAGCGCGGCCTCGCCGACCTCCGTGCGTACCGCTTCGATCAGAGCGGGGATCCGGTCCCAAGTCGCCGCCGTCTCGAAGGTCTCCGCCACGGCTCCCATCCTGGCCAGACCGTCGCGGAGATAGGGCATCCGCAGGAAGGCCGCGCGCCAGGCGCTCACGGCGGCGTCGGCGGGCGCGCCGTCCGCCGAGGACGAGGCGGCCGCCCGCCGGCCGCCGTGGGAGCGGGCGAGGTCGACGGCCTGTTCCAGACGGGAGGTGACCGGTCCGTCCGCCGACTCGAATCCCAGGACGAGTACGGCGGAGCCGTCGTGCGCGGCCCCGGACAGCGCGGCCTCACCGGAGTCCAGGAGCCGGCAGTTGGCCGGGGCGAGGTCCGACTGGGCAAGGGCGCGTACGGCTTCGAGGGCGGCGTGGAAGTCGGTGAACGAGAGCGACGCGGACGCCTTGTGGGCGGGGCGCTCCTGCAGCCGCACCCACGCCTCCGTGATGACGCCGAGCGCTCCCTCGGAGCCGAGGAACAGCCGGTCGGGGGAGGGCCCGGCGCCCGACGCGGGCAGCCGCCAGGAGGTGCCGGTGCCCGCGGGGGTGACCACGCGCAGGGACTGGACGAAGTCGTCGATGTGCGTGCGGCCGGTCGCGTAGTGGCCGCCGGCCCGGGTGGCGAGCCAGCCGCCCAGGGTCGAGAACTCGAAGCTCTGCGGGAAGTGCCGCAACGTCAGGCCGTGCGGCCGCAACTGGTCCTCCAGGCTCGGACCGAGGGTGCCGGCCTGGATGCGTGCGGCCCGGCCCCGGGCGTCGACCTCCAGGACGCGGTCCATGGCGGTCAGATCGAGGGACATCACGGCGCGGTGGGCGTCACCGCGGTACTCCACACCGCCCGAGACGGAGGACCCGCCGCCGTACGGGACGACCGCGACCTGCCGCTCGCCGGCCCAGTCCAGCAGGTCGGCCACCTCCCGGTCGTCCGTCGGGCGGGCGACGAGGTCGGGGATGCGGCCGGGGCGCCCGCGCAGGGTGCGTGCGACATCGCGGTACGCCTTGCCCATGGCGTGCGACGCGCGCTGCCGGGGGTCGGTGTCGATCAGGTGGGCGAGGCTCGCGGGCGGCTCGACGGCAGGGTCCTCGATGCGCAGGTCACCGACGCGCGGAACGGGGAGCGGGCGGGCGAGGGTGCCGGGGAGCAGGGCGCCCATCGCGGCGCACTCCGCGTCGTCGGGATGCGCGTCCTCCCACCCCCACCCCCACCAGGAGCGGGTGCGCGGGTGAGGAACAGGCTGCGTCGTCGTGCCGGACATGGGTGCGCTCCCGAGGTCGCGGGGTGAATTTACCTAGCGGTAAATTACTTACTGATAATATCGGCGCATGGCAACCCCTCGCTCGAAGGCAGGCACCAAGGGAGTTCCGCGGCACCACCGTCAGCAGCAGATGCTGGACGCCGCCACGGAGGAGTTCGGCACGCGCGGCTACGCGGCAGCCTCGCTCGCCGCGATCGCGGAGCGCGTCGGCGTCACGAAGACGCTGCTGCACCAGTACTTCGGTACGAAGGAGGACCTGTACCTCGCCTGTCTCGTACCGGTCGGGGACCGGCTCCTGGACACCATCCGCACCGCGATGGGAGAGCACGGCACCACCGGGCGGACGCCCCTGCGCGTGCTGGAGAGCATCTTCGCCGCGCTGGAAGGACAGCGGGAGGCGTGGTTCGTGCTCTACGACACCTCACTGCCGCCCGGCGGCGCGGCGGCGCGCCGGGCCGCCGAGTACTGGACGGCCATCGACCGGCTCGCGGCCGGCGGCACCGCCGACCTGCTGCGCGCGGCCGGATCGACCGACCCGCTCGACGCGGACGCGCTCCGGTACGTCTGGCGCGACCTGGTCGCCACCCTCGTGCGCTGGTGGGTCAAGCACCCCGACGAGTCCCCCGAGGCCATGACCCGCCGCTGCGCCCGCCTCTTCGCGGCGGCGGCCGCCCTCACCACCGACCCGGCCCTCACGACCGACCCGGCCCTCACGACCGACCCGGCCGCCCTCACTACCGACCCGGCGGGCTGAACCGTCAGACCTCCGGGAACGCGGGGTCGATGCCGAGCGTCGGGGCGATCGTGCCCCAGATCGTCGAGCGGGCCGTCGCGAGGTCCACGCGGGGGTCGTCCAGCATCAGACGGATGCCGAGGCCGTCGCAGAGGGCCAGCACCTGGGTGCTCAGCGCGTCGACGTCGCAGTCGGCGAACTCTCCGGACTCGACGCCCCGTTGCACCGCCCCGCCCACCCACACGTGCAGCTGGTCGTACAGGTCGACGGCCAGATCGCGCGCCGCCGTGTCGCGCAGGGACCGTACCCACAGCTCCTGCCAGAGCTTCCAGTCCTGGCGCAGCTCCGCGTCCGTCGGCAGCATGCTCCGCAGGATGCGGGCCAGGGCGACGGCCGCCGGGACCGTGTCGGCTTCGTCGTCGGCCTCCGTACCGGTCTGGGCGAAGGAGTGCGTCATCGCGTCGGCGAAGAGCTTCTCCCGCGTGTCGAAGTGATAGTGCAGCAGGGCCTTCGAGACTCCGGCGTGCTCGGCGACCTTGCGCATGCTGACGTTCTCGAAGCCGATGTCGGCGATGACTTCGCACGCGGCCCTGAGGATGCGCTCTCGCGTCTCCAGTGCGCGATCGGCCTTGGTCACGTCGGCTGCTCCCCGTGTCGGTGCCCGTGGACCGGGCGGGTGGGCCCGGTCGCCCGGGCCGGCACTCCGTCATTCTCGCGCATCGCGCCTCCCGGACCGCCGTAGGTGTGGAAGCCCCGGCCCGTCTTGCGGCCCAGCAGGCCGGCGTCGACCATGCGGGCGAGGAGCGGCGGCGGGGCGTAGAGGTGTTCCCGGTACTCCGCGTACATCGACCGCGCGATGGCCTGCACCGTGTCCAGACCGATGAGATCGGCCAGGGCGAGCGGACCCAGGGGATGCGCGCAGCCCAGGGTCATGCCGCGGTCGATGTCCTCGGCCGACGCCGTCCCGCACTCGGCCATGCGTACGGCGGCCAGCAGATACGGCACGAGGAGGGCGTTCACGACGAACCCCGCCCGGTCCTGGGCGCGGACGACCTCCTTGCCCAGGACCTCGACGGCGAACGTCCGCGCCCGCCGGACCGTCTCCTCGCCGGTGAGCAGGGACGGCACCAGCTCGACCAGGGGAAGCACCGGCACCGGATTGAAGAAGTGGAGGCCGACGACCTGCGCCGGCCGCGAGGTGGCGGCCGCCAGGCGGATGACCGGGATGGAGGAGGTGTTCGTCGCCAGGACGGCGTCGCGCCGCTCCACCGTCCGGTCGAGCGCGGCGAAGACCTCCAGCTTCGCCCGCTCGTCCTCGGCCACCGCCTCGACGACGAGGTCACGGTCCGCCAGCCGCTCCATCTCCGTGCTCACCGTGATCCGGCCGACGGCGGCGTCCCGTTGGGCGGCCGTCAGCTTTCCCGACGCCGCGGCGCGTTCCAGGGAACGGGCGATCCGCTCCCGGCCGGCGGCCGCGGCCGTCCGGCCCGTCTCGACCACCACGACGTCCCGTCCGGCGCGGGCGCAGACCTCGGCGATACCGGAACCCATCAGTCCGCAGCCCACGACCCCGACCCGCTCGACGTCCGTCATCGGTGCGTCCTCCCTCCACTGAATCCTGTGGTGCCTGAGTTGTGCACGGGTGGGGTGGTGGGGGGGGGGGGGGGGGCCCCCCCCCCCCCCCCCCCCCCCCCCCCCCCGCCCCCCCCCCCCCCCCCCCCCCCCCCCCCCCCCCCCCCCCCGGGGGGCCCCCCCCCCCCCCCCCGGCCCCCCCGGGGGGGGGGGGCGGGCGC
>NZ_JBHXTV010000023.1:0-138511 GCF_042671585.1 Streptomyces sp. NPDC127129 | reverse complement strand
CGTGGGGCGGTCCTCTGGGACCCCTTGGGGGCGGGTTCTCCCCCTGACACTTCTCCGCCCCCCACGGGCCCGGTTTATGGGGTCGCGGGGGGGGGGTTTGTCGCTCCCGCCCCGCCCCTCCCTTCGTGCCGTGGTGCTCCGGAGTCGAACCGTGCTGCTCCGTGCTCCTCCGTGCTACTCCGTGACCTCGTGGCCGTGGCCGTCGTGGAGGCCGCCGCCGCTGCCGGCGTCGCCCTCCGTCGGGACGCTGACGACCGGGCGCTTCAGAGAGCTGATGTCGTGGGCGTACGTGCCCACGGCGTTGGCGATGACGTCGATGTTGGCGTCGAAGGCCTTCATGTTGACGTTCGACAGGTTGTCACCGGCCGCGTGGTAGTTCACGTCGTACGCGACACCCGCCGTCCCGCCGAACTTGGCCGCCTGCGCCGCCGTCTTGACGCCCTCGGCGCCCGTGAACGTGCCGCCGGAGGGGATGCCGATCTCGATGAACGGGCCGTAGTCCGAGCGGCCCGTGAAGTCGGTGCCCTCGTGCGGCAGGCCGCGCTTGTCCATGAAGTCGGTGATGTCCCGCTCCAGTTGGGCGGAGCCCTCGGGACCGGCGCCCGCGCCGACGTTGTCGGAGTTGTCGCCGTCGTAGACGAACAGGCCGTAGTTCGGCGAGGCGATCATGTCGAAGTTGAGGTAGAGCTTGACTTCCTTCTTGTCCAGCTCGCTCATGTTCGCGACGTAGTGCTCGGAGCCGAGCAGCCCGTTCTCCTCCGCGGACCACCAGGCGAAGCGGACCTTGTTGCGGACCGTGTCCTTCGACTCGGCGAGTTCCAGGGCGGCCTGGAGCAGACCGGCGGAGCCCGAGCCGTTGTCGTTGATGCCCGGGCCGGCGGTCACCGAGTCCAGGTGCGCTCCGAGCATCACGGTGTTGGCGGCGTTGCCGCGCTTCGTCTCCGCGATGACGTTGTTGGTGGTGCGCTTCTCCTGGAGCTGGCGGATCTCGAAGGAGATGTTCACCGGGCCCTTGGCCAGGTCCGCGGCGAGCTTCGCGCCCTCGGCCTGGGTGACGCCGCCCGTCGGGATCTTGCCGGCGGCCGGGTCGCCGAGGGTGCCGGAGAGGGCGCCTTCGGTGTTGTTGTAGATGATCGCGCCGACGGCACCCGCCGCGGCGGCGTTCTCCTGCTTGGCGGCGAAGGTACAGCCGCCGCGCTTGACCAGCGCGATCTTGCCGGTGAAGGTGCCCGACGCGAAGTCGCCCGGCTCACAGCCGGTCGTGCCGTCCGCGTCGACCGGGACGGCGGCGAGGTCGGCCTTGATGCCGCCGACGGGGGTCGACTTCGTGTACGTCATCGCCGAGATCGCGATGTCGCGCGGCGCGGGGGAGACGACGGACGCCTTCTCTGCCAGCGTCTGGGTGTAGATGAACTCGAACTTCTGGTACGAGACGTTGTAGCCGGCCTTCTTCAGCTGCTGGTACACGTACGCCGCCGAGGCGTCGTGTCCGAGCGAGCCGGCCGCGCGGTGCCCGCCGGCCGAGTCGGCTATCGCCTGGAACTTCTGCAGGTGCTTGTAGGCGTCCTTGCCGGACGTCTCGCGGACCAGCTTCTTCGCCAGCTGCGCTGCGTCCCGCGCGGGCTTGGCCCCGGGGTCCGCTACGGCGGTGGCGGGGGAGGCGCTGGCCAGCAGGAGCGGGGTCGCGAGTGCGGCTGCGGCCAGGGTGGCCGCGGCTCTGCGAGAGGATGCGTTCACAGAGGTCCTTCCCGATTCGGACGAGGTAGAGGGGAAGCTAGCGATCTCTGATGGCTCCTGTGAACAGCTCCGGCACAATTCATGTCGGATTTAGCAGGATTGACATCCGGAGCGTTCAATTCCCGGATGATTTCTGTGCCTTCGCCGCCTTTGCGGCGGCCTTCGCCTCCTGCTTGAAGGCACGAACTTTCGCCAGCGACTCCGGACCGGTGATGTCGGCCGCCGAACGGTACGAGCCCTGCTCCCCGTACGCCCCCGCAGCCTCCCGCCACCCGGTGGGTTGGACGCCGTACCGCTTGCCGAGCAGCGCCAGGAAGATCTGCGCCTTCTGCACACCGAAACCGGGAAGGGCCTTCAGCCGCGCGAGCAGCTCCGCCCCGCTCTCCGCGTCCGCCCAGACGGCCTCGGCGTCACCGCCGTACTCGTCGACGAGGAACTGGCACAGCTGCTGGATCCGCTTGGCCATCGACCCCGGATAGCGGTGGACGGCGGGCTTCGCGGAGAGCAGCGCGCCGAAGGCCTCGGGGTCGTACGCGGCGATCTGCCCCGCGTCGAGATCGTCCGTCCCGAGCCGCTGCGCGATCGTGTACGGCCCGGAGAAGGCCCACTCCATGGGCACCTGCTGGTCGAGCAGCATGCCGACGAGCGCGGCGAGCGGGGAGCGGCCGAGCAGCTCGTCGGCCTCGGGCTGCTGGGCGAGATGGATCTCGGTGGTCATGTTCCGATGATCGCGCCCGGGAGCCGGGCCCGCACGGCCTGACACCCGATCCGGTCACGGGACGGAGCCGCGGCGCGCACGCCGCTGCCACCCTGTCAGGGGTTCCGGTCGGCCTTGCGCGAGAGCGTCCAGACGTAGTACCAGGCGTTCTCGCGGAGGGCGCGCGGGCTGTTGTCGGCCCCCGCCTGGAACGCACCCCAGAGCCCGCCGGCCGCCCCGCCCACGACGGCCGTCAGCGCCGACTGGAGGGCGGGGCCGTAGACGGCGACCAGGCTGGCGGTGACCGTGCCGACGACCGCGCCGGTCACGGCGACGGCCCGCTTGCGGCGGACCTGGTTCATCTGCGCCTGCATGCCCCGGACTCCGTCCTGCATCCGGAGGCCGATCTTCATCAGCTCGTTCTGGCGCCCGTCCGCGTCGAGCGCGTCGTCGACGTTGGCCAGCTCCATCCGCAGCCAGCCGCGAAGGCCCCGGTAGCCGTCGAACTCCCCGATGGTGATCTTGCTGAACTCCTCCAGGGAGACACCGTCGATGAAGGGCAGCTCCAGCTCCTCGACGACCGGGATCACGAGCCTGCTGAGGACGGCGGGGGTGTGGCTCTGGGCGACGACCCGGCGCCCGGTGGCCGCGAAGTCGAGCAGGCCCGGCACGTCGGATTCCGTGACCGGACCGGAGTGGTGCTCGTAGGTGGGGTCGATCGGCTCCCCCGCGTATCCGTGGCGCTCGGTGTGACGGGACACCGCGTACGTGGGCAGGTACCAGGCGCAGCCCGCGCGCAGCAGCGGTTCCGTCTGCAGCAGCCAGCGGCCCAGCCGTTCCGGGTCCGGGCAGCGCATGTACAGGTCTTCCGTCGTGCTCGTCCCGGTGGGCAGGACGCCGGTGCGGTCCTCCTCCTCGGTCCGGGGGATGAACGAGTCACTGTTCGCGAGTCGCCTCACGTGGTGGCGACCGCCCGCCCCGTTGTGGGAGAGGAGCAGGGTGTCCGAGACCAGCACGGCCCGCTTGGTCAGGTCGGCGAAGTCGTCGGACGCGACGCCGATGCCGACGTGGAAGCGCGAGGCGGCGAAGCGCTTCTCGTCCACGAGTCTGCGCTGCCGCCGGTGGAAGAGGTGCGCGCCGTACGCCTGGGCCACCAGCCGGGGGTCCTTGCGGGTCTCGGCCGACAGCCCTCTGAAGAAGCTCCGCATCTGTCCGGCGACGACGGGGTTCTCGACTGCTCGTGCCCTGCTGAGCCACCTCATGGCTCGCCACCCTAGGCACCGTGCACGGTGCCGCGGGCGGACTCCGGGAGGGTTCGCCCGGGAGGGCGACGGCCTGACAGGGCGACGGCCCGGCCGGCCCCGAGGCCCTCGTCTAGCGGGGCCCGAGGCGGGTCTGCGGGTTCTCGCACCACTGCAGGACCGACGGCCACTCCCCGTACCCGGAGTCCGGGGTGAGGTGCTCGCCGCCCGGGACCAGGTCCATGTCGAGGCCGAGCGGGATGCCGTAGGGGACGTCGGCTCCCTCGGGGCAGTACGGGTCCCCGGCGGCGTAGACGAGCCGCGCCGGCGCCTCGAGCCGTACGGAGCGGAGGTCGAGCCCGTCGGCGAACGCGGCGATCTCCGGGATCGAGGCCGTCACGGCGGGGGAGGGCGGGGCGACGAGCAGCACCCGGTCGACGTCGGGCGAGGCGGCTCGCAGCCAGAGCAGGACGGAGAGGCTGTGCGCGATCACGACGAACTCGCCCTCGGCGGGCCGGTGGAGGTGCGCGCGCAGCGCCGCCGTCCACTCCTCCAGTACGGGCGCGTCCGGCTCGGGCAGCTGCGGGTAGCGCACCTCGTGCCCCCGCTCGGCGAGCCGGCCGGCGAGCCAGTGGTGCCAGTGACCGGGCGGGCGGTGGTTCTGGAAGCCGTGAAGGATGAGGAAGGTCGCCATGGGCGTGATGGTGCGCCGGGGCCGGCGGCCGGGTCCAGATCGTTTCAGGGTGTGGACGGGGGGGGGGGAGCGGGTGCGGGGGCGTACCGGCACCCCCGCACCCGCGGCCGGGGCTCAGGCGCCCACGTACTCCCGCAGATGGCGCGCCGTCAGTGTGTCGCCCTTCTCGACCAGGTCCGACGGCGTGCCCTCGAAGACGATCCGGCCGCCGTCGTGGCCCGCGCCGGGGCCGAGGTCGATCAGCCAGTCGGCGTGGGCCATGACCGCCTGGTGGTGCTCGATGACCACGACCGTGTTGCCCGCCTCGACGAGCCGGTCCAGGAGGGCGAGGAGCTGGTCGACGTCGGCCAGGTGGAGGCCGGTCGTCGGCTCGTCGAGGACGTAGACCGCGCCCTTCTCGGCCATGTGGATCGCCAGCTTCAGGCGCTGGCGCTCACCGCCCGAGAGGGTGTTCAGGGGCTGGCCGAGGCGGAGGTAGCCGAGGCCGACGTCCTTCAGCCGGCCGAGGATCGTCCGGGCCTGGCCCTTCGCCGTGAAGAAGTCGTACGCCTCCTCGACCGACATCGACAGGACCTCGTGGATGTTCTTGCCGTCGAGCGTGTAGGCGAGCACCTCACCGGTGAACCGCTTCCCCTCGCACTCCTCGCAGACCGAGGCGACGCCCGCCATCATCGCGAGGTCGGTGTAGACGAGCCCGAGGCCGTTGCACTTGGGGCAGGCGCCCTCCGAGTTGGCGCTGAAGAGTGCCGCCTTGACCCCGTTGGCCTTGGCGAAGGCGGTCCGGATCGGGTTGAGCAGTCCCGTGTACGTCGCCGGGTTCGAGCGGCGCGAGCCGCGGATCGGGGACTGGTCGGCGACGACGACCCCGTCCCGGCCGGTCAGGTTGCCGTGGACGAGGGACGACTTGCCGGAGCCGGCGACGCCCGTGACGACGGTCAGCACTCCGGTCGGGATCTCGACGCTCACGTTCCGGAGGTTGTGCTGCGTCGCGCCCGTGACGGAGAGAGCGCCGGTGCGGGGCCGTACCTCGGGGCGGAGCTTCGCGCGGTGCGCGAGGTGCTCGCCGGTCAGCGTCCCGGAGGCGCGCAGCCCCGGCACGTCGCCCGAGTAGCAGATCTCGCCGCCGTTGGTCCCGGCGCGCGGGCCGAGGTCGACGACGTGGTCGGCGATCTCGATGACCTCCGGCTTGTGCTCCACGACGAGGACCGTGTTGCCCTTGTCGCGCAGCCGCAGCAGCAGGTCGTTCATGCGGCGGATGTCGTGCGGGTGCAGTCCTGTGGTGGGCTCGTCGAAGACGTACGTGACGTCGGTGAGCGAGGAGCCGAGGTGGCGCACCATCTTCACGCGCTGCGCCTCGCCGCCCGAGAGCGTGCCGGAGGCCCGGTCGAGGCTGAGGTAGCCGAGCCCGATCTCGACGAGGGAGTCGAGCAGTTCGCGCAGACCGGCGAGGAGCGGGGCGACGGAAGGGTCCTCGATCCGGCGTACGAACGCGGCGAGGTCGCTGATCTGCATCGCCGAGCACTCGGCGATGTTCACCCCGTCGATACGGGAGGAGAGCGCGGCCCGCGTGAGGCGGGTGCCCTCGCACTCGGGGCAGGTGCGGAAGACGACGGCCCGGTCCACGAAGGCGCGGATGTGGGCCTGCATGGCGTCCCGGTCCTTGGCGAGGACGGTCCGCTGCAGCTTCACCACCAGACCCTCGTAGGTGAAGTTGTTGCTGCCGACCTTCACCTTGCAGGACGGCCTGTGGAGGAAGTCCTCCCACTCCTGTGCCGTGAAGTCCGCCAGCTTCTTGTCGGGGTCGTAGAAGCCGGACTGGGCCATGATCTGCCACATCCAGGAGTCGACGGCGTACCCCGGCACGGTGATCGCGCCCTCGTTGAGGGACCTGGTCCGGTCGACGAGCTCGTCGACGTCGATGTCGGAGATCTGGCCGACGCCCTCGCAGCGCGGGCACATGCCCTCGGGCAGGTTGAAGCTGAAGGCGCCCGAGGTGCCGACGTGCGGGGTGCCGAGGCGGCTGAAGACGATGCGCAGCATCGTGTACGCGTCGGTCGCCGTGCCCACCGTGGACCGGGAGTTGGCGCCCATCCGCTCCTGGTCGACGACGATCGCGGCGCTGAGGTTGTGCAGTCCGTCCACGTCCGGGCGGCCGAGGGCCGGCATGAAGGACTGGAGGAAGGCGCTGTAGGTCTCGTTGATCAGGCGCTGCGACTCGGCGGCGATGGTGCCGAAGACGAGCGAGGACTTCCCGGAGCCGGAGACGCCGGTGAAGACGGTGAGCCGGCGCTTGGGGAGGTCGACGTCGACGTTCCTGAGGTTGTTCTCGCGGGCCCCGCGGACCTGGATGACGTGGTGGTTGTCCGCTGCGGCGGGGGTGGTCATGGCTGCGCCCTCCGATGGTGGTCCCAGTACCCGAGCCACGTTACTCTATACAGCGTACAAAGTAATGGGGATAAGGTCTGACCTGCGAGAATGGGTGCCATGGCGAAGGAGCGGAGCAGCGGCGCGGGGGATCCCGCGCGGACTCTCGAACTGCTGTGGCGGGACGGTTCCCCGCCGGTCGCCGGGGGCCGGCGCGGACCCCGGCAGGGGCTGACCGTCGACGGGGTCGTCGACGCGGCCGTCGCCCTGGCCGACGAGGGCGGGCTCGACGCGCTCACCATGCGGGCGGTCGCGCAGCGCCTCGCCGTGACCCCGATGACCCTCTACACGTACGTCCCCGGCAAGGCCGAGCTGCTCGACCTGATGCTGGACCTGGTCTTCCAGCGGATGCCCCGGGCCCCCTTCGTACCGGAGGAGTCCTGGCGGGAACGGGTGACGGCGGTCGCCGACGAGAACCGGGCGCTGTACCTGCGCCACCCCTGGCTGGCCGAACTGCGGGTCCACCGGCCCCCGCTCGGGCCCGGGGTGATGACGAAGTACGAGCACGAACTCGGTGCCCTCGAGGGCCTGGGGCTCGACGACGTGGCCATGGACTCGGCCCTGACGCATCTGCTCGGGTTCGTCCAGTCCGCCGCCCGCACGGAGCTGGACGCGCGGGCCGTCGACCGGGAGAGCGCGATGTCCGACCACGAGTGGTGGGACGCCCACGCGCCGCTGCTGGCCCGGATGTTCGACGCGGAGCGGTTCCCGCTGGCGTCGCGGGTGGGGGAGGCGGCGGCCGTCGCGTACCAGGGCATGTACAGCCCCGACCACGCCTACGCCTTCGGTCTGGCGCGCGTCCTGGACGGACTCGCGGCGCTCATCCCCCCAGGTTCAGCAGCGCCTCGACCCCTGCCTTGAGCTCCTCGGCGGAGAGCGCGCGCTCGACGCTGAGGTGGTGCATCAGGCTCGGCGAGAACGGGGCGAGCAGCAGATGCGCGAGGAGCGCGGGGTGGGTTTCGGGCCGGAGGCGGGAGAGCAGCATCGCCACGTGGGTGTGCATCGCGAGGTACGCGCCGCTGGTGTAGCGCGCGCTGGGGGCGGCGGCCTGGGCGGCGAGCAGCAGCTCGCGCTGCTCGATGATCCGGTCGACGAGGGCGTCGAGGAAGGCGCGCAGGCGCTCGTCGTCGGGGGCGCCGGGGCCGAGCGGCGGTGGGCCGCTCAGGTACGCCTCCTGGAACTGGCGCTCCCGGTCGTCGAGGAGCGCCCAGAGGAGCTGGGCGACGTCGCCGAAGCGGCGGTAGACGGTGCCGACGCCTATCCCGCTGGCGTGGGCGACCTGGTTCATGGTGACGGCCTCGGGCCCCACCTCGGCGACGATCCGGGCGGCGGCGTCGAGGATCTTGCGCCGGTTCCGCGCGGCATCGGCCCGCTCGGTCACCACGGGCGCTCCGGGGGCGGGAAGCAGGGTGACGGCGGGGGGTATGGCGCCGGAGGCCCGGGGGCCGGCGGAGGCGGCCGGGCTCTCGGTGGGCGTCGTGGCGGAGGCGCCCGGGTCGGCGGAGTCGGCGGAGGCCTGGGGTGTGGCCGGGCCGGCGGGCGCCGCGGCTGCCTCGGGCGTTCGGGATGCCTCCGGCGTTGCGGATCCCTCGGGCCTTGTGCATGCCGGCTCGGGCTTCCGGTCTGCCGCAGGGCGGTGGTCCGCTCCGGTGTCCTTCGTGCGCGCCATGTCCGCCTCCGCCTGTCCGCTCGCTCGCTCCGATCCCCGTCGGTCGGTCCCTGCCCACGAGCATAACGGAGCGCTATCCGGTTCTTCCATGGTTTCCCTTGCAAAGTGGATGGCTATCCGTTTAGTCTCGGAACCGTTGAAGCGGAAATGAATCCGGTTGAAGGGGTACGCCATGTCCGTCAAGGTCGCCGTCATCTACTACTCGTCCACCGGCAGCGTGCACCAGCTCGCCCAGGCCGTCGCCGAAGGTGCCGAGAAGGCCGGTGCGGAGGTCCGGCTGCGGCGCGTGACCGAGCTCGCCCCCGACGCGGCCATCGACGGCAACCCGGCGTGGCGCGCCCATGTGGAGGCCACCGGTGACGTCGAGACCGCCACGCTCGACGACCTGGAGTGGGCGGACGCGTACGCGCTCGGTTCGCCGACCCGGTACGGCAACATCGCCGCCCAGCTGAAGCAGTTCATCGACACGACCGGCGGTCTGTGGGCGCGCGGCGCCTTCGCGGACAAGCCCGCGACGGCCTTCACGAGTGCACACAACGTTCACGGAGGCAACGAGTCCACGCTGCTGGCGCTCTACAACACCTTCCACCACTGGGGTTCGGTCATCGTCTCCCCCGGCTACACGGACGCCTCCGTCTACGCCGCGGGCGGCAACCCCTACGGCACCTCGCACCCCGCCGCGAACGGCGCGCCGGACGAGAACACCCTCCAGGCCGCCCGCTACCAGGGCGCCCGACTCGCGAAGATCGCCAAGCGGCTGAAGGGTCTGGCGACCGACTGACCTGCGGCGACGCAACGCCTTCCGCGTCCCTTCACGGGCCGGGCCTCCGTACGGCGGAGGCCCGGCCCTTTGCCGTTCCGGTGCGCGGGGTGACCGGCGTTGCTGGATACCCCCGGGGGTAATTCTGTTAGGGTCATGGAGTCGCTTGGATACCCCGGGGGGTAATTGAGCTCGTACGACGAGCTCTGGAAGGAGGACAGGCCGTGTTCTTCGTGGACACCGTCGACGTGCCCGGTCTCGGCAATCGCGGATACCTCGCGGGCGGAACCGCCCACGCCGTCGTGATCGACCCGCCGCGTGACGTCGACCGCGTGCTCACCGCTGCGGCCCTGCGCGGTGTGCGGATCTCCCATGTGCTCGAGACCCATGTGCACAACGACTACGTGAGCGGCGGCCGCGAGCTGGCCCGGATCACCGGGGCCGTCTACGTGGTCCCGGCCGCCGCCCCCGTCGCGTACGACCGGCTCCCCGTCTCCGACGGGGACAGGCTCGACATCGACGAGGGCCTCGCCCTGCGGGCCATGGCCACCCCCGGCCACACCCCGCACCACACCTCGTACGTCCTGGAGGAGGCCGGCCACGCCGCCGCCGTCTTCACCGGCGGCTCGCTGCTCATCGGCACCGTCGGCCGCCCCGACCTGGTCGAGCCCCGGCTGACCGAGCGGCTCGCCCGCGCCCAGCACGCCTCCGCGCACCGCCTCGCCGCCGAACTCCCCGCGGACACCGCCGTGCTGCCCACCCACGGCTTCGGCAGCTTCTGCGCCTCCGGCCCGTCCTCGCCCGACGCCGGTCCCACCACCATCGGTGAGCAGGCGGCCGTGAACGCGGCCCTGGTCAAGGACGCCGACACCTTCGTCGCCGAACTGCTCTCCGGCCTCGACGACATCCCCGCGTACTACGCCCACATGGGCCCGCTCAACACCGTCGGCCCGGCGCCCGTCGACCTCACCCCTCCTCCCGTCGCGGACTCCGAGGAGATCGCGGCGCGGCTCGCCGCGGGCGAGTGGGTCGTGGACCTGCGCGGCCGGGTGGCGTTCGCCGAGGGGCACGTGGCCGGTTCGTTCAACATCGAGGCGGGCGGTCAGCTCGCGGCGTACCTGGCCTGGCTCATCCCGTGGGGCAAGCCGGTGACGCTCCTCGCGGAGTCGCCCGGCCAACTGGCCGAGGCCCAGCGGGAGCTGGTGCGCGTCGGCATCGACCGCCCGGCGGCCGCCGCGACCGGCGGACCCGAGGACTGGGTACGGGCGGGGGAGCGGCCGGGGACGTACCGCCGCGCCGCCTTCGCCGACCTCCCGGGCCGCTCCGAGCCGGGCGGGACGGACGGGGCGGACGGGACCGTCCGGGTGCTCGACGTACGGAGGGACTCCGAGCGCTCCTCGGCCGGCCACATCCCGGGGTCGCTCCACATCCCGCTGCACCGACTCCGTTCCCGGATGGGGGAGATACCCACGGGCACGACCGTCTGGGTGCACTGCGCGGGCGGGATGCGGGCCGCGATCGCCGCGTCGATGCTGGCCGCGGTCGGCCACGACGTGGTCGCGATCGACGACTCGTTCGCGAACGCGCCGATCCCGAACCGGTGTTGATCGCCCTCGCCGGAGGCGCCGTCGTGGGGCTCGCGCTCGGGGCGCTCGGGGGCGGCGGCAGTGTGCTCGCCGTACCGGTGCTGATCTACCTCCTCGGCTTCGCGCCGCCCGCGGCGGCGACCGCGAGCCTCCTCATCGTGCTTGCCACCTCGGCGACCGCGCTGTTCGCCCATGCCAGGGACGGCCAGGTGCGGTGGAGGACGGGCGCGCTGTTCGCGGCGGCGGGGCTCGTACCGGCGGCGCTCGGCGGACTGCTCTCCGCCCGGCTGCCGGAGTGGCTCCTGACCACGGGCTTCGCGGTGGTGGCGGGGGTGGCGGCGGTACGGATGGTCCGCCCGGCTCGCGTCACCGGGACCGGTCCCGGACCCGGACCCGGTGTCGGACCCGGACCCGGTGTCGGCGCGGTCCGGCCGGGCGCTCCGGCGGTCGCGGGTGCGGGCGCCGGGCTCGGCGCGGTCACCGGCGTCCTCGGCGTGGGCGGCGGGTTCCTGACCGTGCCGGCGCTCGTCCAGGTCGTCGGTCTGCGGATGAGGGCGGCGGTCGGGACCAGCCTGCTGATCGTCTCCGTCAACGCGCTGGCCGCCCTGCTCGCGCGAGGCGGCGGGGGAACGGCCGGATCCCTCGACTGGGCCGTGATCGCCCCCTTCGCGGGTGCGGCGATCCTCGGCGCCTGGGACGGGCGCCGGCTCGCCGCCAAGATCCGGGGAGAGACGCTGCGCCGCGTGTTCGGCGCGGTGCTGCTGGCGGTGTCGGCGCTGATGCTGCTCGACGCGGCTCTCGGCTGAGCCCGAGCCGAGCCCGAGCCGAGCCCGGCCCCCGCCCGCCTGTCGGCCGCTATGCGAGCGAGAGGAAGAGCTTCTCCAGCCGGGCCCGCATCTGCTCGCGGTCCTCGCCGTCCTTCTGGCCGGCGTCGATGTCCGTCAGGCACTGCTGCAGGCCCGTCGCGATGATCGCGAAACCGGCCCGGTCGAGGGCCCGGGAGGCGGCGGCGAGCTGGGTCACGACCTCCTCGCAGTCGCGGCCCTCCTCGATCATCCGGATCACGCCGGAGATCTGGCCCTGTGCCCGGCGCAGCCGGTTCAGGACGGCCTTCAGCTCCGCGCCCGCGAGATCCAGTTCCACCAGTACTCCTCCACAGATACCCCAGGGGGTAATTTACTCCCCCGAACGGGGTCCCGTCGAAGACCAAGGATGACACCTGCCATGAACACTCCCCGCTCCCTCGACGCAGACCAGGCCCGGGCCCGGCTCGGCGACCTGACGGTCGTCGACGTCCGTACGCCCGGCGAGTACGCCGCAGGCCATGTGCCGGGCGCCCTCAACGTCCCCCTCGACCGGCTCTCCCGCGCGCTCCCGGCGCTCAAGGAGGCCGCGGCGCGGGGCGAGCTGCTCGTGGTGTGCCAGTCGGGCAACCGCTCTGCCCGGGCCTGCGCCCAGCTCGCCGCGCACGGCGTGACCGCGCTCGACCTCACGGGCGGCACCACCGGCTGGGCCGCGCGCGGCCACGACCTCGCCCGCCCCGAGGGCGCCCCGGCCCGCGCCACCTGGGCGATGGAACGCCAGGTCCGCCTCGCCGCCGGAACCCTGATCCTCACAGGCCTCGCCCTCGGACTGCTCCTGCACCCGGCCTGGCAGCTGCTCTCGGCGGCCGTCGCGGGCGGCCTCGTCTTCGCGGCGCTCACGAACACCTGCGGCATGGCGGCCGTACTGGCCAGGCTCCCGTACAACCGCGCAACCCACTGCGCCCCGGACCTGCCCACCACCCTGACCCGCCTCACCGCGGACCGGGACACCGCCTGACGCCGAACGGCGCGCCCTCGCGCTCACCGGCCGAGGCGGGCGGCTTTCGTGTGGAGGTAGTGGCGCTCCGGGAGGCTGAGGGTGAGGGCGGCGGCCTGTTCGTAGGCGGCGCGGGCGGGTTCGGTCGCGCCCGTGCGTTCGAGGAGGTGGGCGCGGACCGCCCAGAGCCGGTGGTGGTCCTTCAGGCGGGGTTCCAGGGCGGTGAGTTCGGTGAGGCCCGCCTCCGGGCCGTGGGTCATCGCGACGGCGACCACGCGGCCGAGTTCGGCCATCGGGTCGGGCCAGTCGGCGACCAGGACGTCGTACAGGGCGAGGATCTGCGGCCAGTCCGTGTCCTCGGGAACGCGGGCCTCGTCGTGGAGCGCGGAGATCGCCGCCTGGAGCTGGTACGGCCCCGGCGGGCCCTCGGTCAGGGCCTCCTCCACCAGGGCCGTGCCCTCGGCGATCGCGGCCCGGTCCCAGAGCGAACGGTCCTGCTCGTCGAGCGGTACCAGCTCGCCGTGCGCGCCCGTGCGGGCGGCGCTGCGGGCCTCCGTGAGGAGCATCAGGGCGAGGAGCCCCGTCACCGTGGCCTCGCGGGGGAGCAGTCTGCGGACGGCCCGGGTCAGCCGGATCGCCTCCTGGGCCAGGTCCGCGCGGCGGAGGGCGGCGCCGGAGGTGGCGGTGTAGCCCTCGTTGAAGATCAGGTAGAGCACCTGGAGGACCGTGGCCAGGCGCGCGTCCCGGTCGTCGGGGCCGGGAGGGTGGAAGGGATGGTCGCGCAGCTTCGCCTTCGCCCGGCTGATCCGCTGCGCGATCGTCGCCTCCGGTACGAGATGCGCCCGGGCGATCTCCGCCGTCGTGAGACCCCCGACCGCGCGCAGCGTCAGCGCGATCCGGGCGGCCGGCGCGAGCGAGGGGTCGCAGCAGAGGAAGAGCAAGGTCAGGGTGTCGTCGTCGGACGGCGCGGCCCGGGTCTCGCGGGGTTCCAGACGCGCCGCGGTCTCCTCCCGCCGGGCCCGCGCCTCGTCCGCCCGCAGCTGGTCCGTCAGCCGCCGTGCGGCCACCCGGATGAGCCAGCCGCGCGGATTCGCGGGCGTCCCGGACTCCGGCCACTGCCGGGCCGCGGCCAGCAGGGCCTCCTGCACGGCGTCCTCGGCGGCGTCGAAGTGCCCGTACCGGCGCACGAGCGCGCCGAGGACCTGCGGCGCGTGCCGGCGCAGCAGGTCCTCGACGGTCTCCTCCGTGTCCATGCTCAGCCGGCGAGGAACTCGGACTCGGACCGGTCGTCGATCTGGCGGATCACCACCGGGTACTCCGGCGCACCCTCGGGCTGCGGGCACCGTGCGACGCGCGCCGCGATCTCCGTCACCCGCTCCAGGCTCGCGCAGTCGAGCACCCAGTAGCCGGCGAGCAGCTCCTTGGTCTCGCTGTACGGCCCGTCGGTGATCACCGGCTGCCCGGCCTTGTCGACGGAGACGAACCGGGTCCTGGCCGGCTCCACGAGCCCCTGCGCGTCGACCAGCTCGCCCGACTCCGCGAGGTCGTTGTTGATCGACCCCATGTGCTCGAACATCGCCTTCATGTCCTGCTCGCTCCACGAGGGGCCCTGCCCGGTGCTCTTGCCGGTCATCGTGTCGTAGTCGGCCTGGGACCCCTGCACCATGACGAGGTACTTCATGACGTTCTCCTTCGGAGGTGGTGGCTTCGCTTCACCCGTTCCCGGATGCCTTTCACAGGGGACGTCGGAGCCGCGTGCCGATTCTCGACACCTCGCCGGGGGCCGGAGGGGATTTCTTCGGGATTCCACCCGGGGGGACCAGAGCCCGGCAGAAGGACCGGCGCCCGGCACTCGTGCCGGTCGCCGGGCGGGCCGGTCGCCGGGCGGGCCGGTCGCCGGGCGGGCCGGTCGCCGGGCGGGCCGGGCGCCGGGTGCCGGGCCGGGGCGCGTGCGTGGGCCGGGCCGGGGCGCGTGCACGGGCCGGGGAGCATGCGCGGGCTACGGCGCGCCCGCGAGCTCGCGTTCCAGTGGCGTACGGAACCGGGGCGTCACCCGGACGTCCCCCAGCCGCCCGCGCAGTCGCGCCGCCTCCGCCTCGACGGCCGCTGTCGCCTCCGCACCGCCCTCGTCGCTCAGGAGACGGATCGCGATCTCGCCGTCCGGGCGCTGCGCCCAGCCGCCGACGACACGGCCGTTCCACCACACGGTCGGGCCGATGTTGCCGCTGCGGTCGTAGAGCGCGGCCTTGTGCGTGGGATCGGTGTACCAGTCGCGGTACTGCCAGCCCATCGCCGTCGGGTCCAGGGCGGGGAGCAGCGCCGCCCACGGCTCGGGGGCGGCCCGTACGGGTTCGAGGTCGTCGGGCAGGACGTGGCCGGTGCCCTCCGCCAGCTCCACCGGCTCCGCGCCGGTCGCCGCGAGCGCCCTGCGGACGTCGGTGACCCTCCACCCCGTCCACCACTTCAGGTCCGCCTCGGTCGCGGGACCGCAGGCCGCCAGCCACCGCCGGACGAGTTCGGCGTGGGCGTCCTCGTCGCTCGGGTCGGGCTGCCGGGGCGTCGGCGCCCACCGGAACTGGCTGGAGGTCCACGCCCCCAGCGGGCGCCCGCGCGCGATCCGGCCGTCCATGCCGAGGATCCGCAGCAGCCGGCTGGAGAGCGGCTGGGGCCCTTCCTGCCGGGTGCCGACCCCGTACAGGTACCGCGCGCGCAGCCGTGGGACGGCCCGGCCCAGCTCCGCCCCGGTGGCCTCGCCCCGTGCCGTCAGCTCGGCCAGGACCTGCCGCTCGGTCTCGGCGAGCCACGCCTCGTCGTACTCGCTGCCCTTGCGCAGGTCCCTCAGGAGCATCGTGCGCTCGCGGGCGGCGGCGTCACGGGTGGTCGAGGCGTGGACGGCGGGGACGAGGGAGGTCGGGAAGACGAAGAGCGTGTGCCGCATGCCGTGCATGCGGGTCAGCGTCCGGTCCTCGTACAGGGCGCGTTCGAGCCCGGCCACCGGACTCCCGCCCCCGGCCAGCCGCGCCCCCACGGCGAGGAACACGCTCGCCGGGTCGGTCGCGTGCAGGGCGACGAGGGACTCGGCGACCTCCTCGGCGCTCGACGCCCGAGCGGACGCCGCCAGCCGGTGGCGTACGGCGAGGCGGGCCCGGCGTTCGCCGGCGTCGACGCGGCGGCGTGTGTGCGTCCCCATACGAGCAAGCATGGACCAGGGCCGGGGCCGGGGGCGGGCTTCTCGCGCCGTTCGCTCAGCGCGCCGTTCGCTCAGCGCGCCGCTCGGTCCGCGCGCCGTCCGGTCTGCCCCGGTCCGCATGCCGGTGCGGTCTGCCCGCCGCGCGGTCAGTCTGCCGCAGCGGTCGGCCATCCGCCCCGGTCTACCCGCCGCTTGGCCGACCTGCCGCTGCCGTCTGCCCGCGTGCTGGTCAGCCCGCCGCGCGGTCCGCGGTCGGCCTGCGCCGCAGGGATACGTCCGTCAGGGACTCCGGCTGCCAGACGCCGTCCGCCCGGTAGAGGTTCGTCCCCGGCGGGACGATCTCGTCGATCCGGTCGAGGACCTCGTCGTCGAGGACGAGCGACGCGCCCTTCAGCAGCCCCTCCAGCTGCTCCCCCGTCCGGGGGCCGATGATCACGGAGGTCACCGCCGGGTGCGCCGTCACGAACGCGAGGGCCAGCTCGGGCAGCGAGCAGCCGATCTCCTCGGCCAGGGCGGCCAGTTCCTCGACGGCGTCGAACTTGGCGGCGTTGCCGGGGAGTTCCGGGTCGAAGCGGTGCGGGGTGAGTGCGGGGCGTCCGCCGGTCAGGTCGACCGGCCGGCCCTTGCGGTACTTCCCGGAGAGGAACCCGGAGGCCAGCGGGCTCCAGGTCAGCACACCCATCCCGTACCGCCGCGCCACCGGCAGCACCGAGGCCTCCACGCCCCGCGCGAGCAGCGAGTACGGCGGCTGCTCGGTACGGAAGCGGCGCAGGCCGCGGCGCTCGGCGACGGCGTGCGCCTCGACGATCTCCTCGGCGGGGAAGGTGGAGCAGCCGAACGCCCGGATCTTGCCCTGGGCCTGGAGGTCGCCGAGGACGGAGAGCGTCTCCTCGATGTCCGTACGGTGGTCGGGCCGGTGGACCTGGTAGAGGTCGATCCAGTCGGTGCCGAGCCGCGTCAGGCTGTCCTCGACCGCGCGGGTGAGCCAGCGCCGGGAGAGACCGCCGCGGGCAGGCCCCTCGCCCATCGGGAAGTACCCCTTGGTCGCGAGGACGGTCTCGGCGCGGCGGCGCGGGTCGCGCAGCGCCTTGCCGACGATCTCCTCGGACTCGCCGGTCGAGTACATGTCGGCGGTGTCCACGAAGTTGATGCCCTGGTCGAGGGCGGCGTGGATGACCCGTACGGAGTCCGCATGGTCGGGGTTGCCGACGGCGCCGAACATCATCGTGCCGAGGCAGTACGCGCTGACTTCGATGCCGGTTCCGCCGAGTACGCGATAACGCATGCTTCTCATCTCCCCGTTGGGCGTGCGGGCCGTGTGTGCGCGGCCGCTTCGCGCGACGCACTCTAGAAGCTGGAGTGGACTCGAACGCAAGGGCCGATTCAGCCCAGGCCGTCCGGGGCGCAAGTGCCGAAGGGGGCCCGCGTGTGGTCCGGGGCGCGCATGCGGTCCAGGACCGGCGTGTGGCCCGGGGCCCGCGTGTGGTCCGGGGCGTGCGTGATGTCCGGGGCGCGCGTGACGTCCACGTCGCGGAGGAACGCGGCGAGCAGCTGGTGGAGTGCTTCCGGCCGCTCCAGATGGACGTCGTGCCCCGTGGCCGGGACGCTCGCGGCCCAGGTGTCGGGGCGCCGGCCGGCCATGCCGTCGAACTCGTCCGCCGTGATGATCCCGTTCTGGGCGATCACCATGAGCTTCGGGCAGTCGATCGCCGCCCACTCCTCCCACCAGGCCCGGGTGGCGTTCTCGGCGAGCGAGCGCACCATGACCTCGGTGTCGAAGCGCGGCCACAGCCCGCCGCCGTCCCGTTCCTCGAGCCCGGCCGCCCAGCCCTCGCCCACGGGACCGCCGCCCAGGAAGCCCGCGGCCGCCTCCCGGGTGGGAAACGGCACCGGCCAGGACTTCAGCCACGCGCCGATGTCGTCGGCGACGCCCGGTTCCGCCTGCGCGGCCCCGGCCTCGACGAGCACCACGCCGCTCAGCAGACCGGGGTGGGCGGCGGCGGTGAGCATGGCGGCGTGACCGCCGAGAGACTGCCCGATCAACACGGGTTGAGTGAGGGCCAGTTGGTCGATGACGGCCACGGCGTCGGCGACGTACGCGGCCCGTGAGGTGTCCCGGGGGAGGCGCTCGCTGAGGCCGTGCCCACGCTGGTCGACGGCGACGACCCGGTGGCCTTCGGCCCGGAGCCGTACGGCGGTGGCGTCCCACTCGCCGGCGTGCCCGGCGAGCCCGTGCAGGAGGACGACGGCGGGCGCGGAGCCGTCGTCGTCGGCGCCGTCACCACCACCACCCCAGTCCCGGCAGGAGAGCCGTACGCCGTCGCGTATGACGACACGCTCGGACCAGGACCGGGTCATACGAGTTCCTCCGAGGGGGAGAGCAGGGCGTCCGCGACCGAGGTGCGGGCGTAGAGGACGGAGCGGCCGCTGCGGTGCGCGGTGACGAGGCCCGCGTCGCGCAGCGCGGTGAGGTGCTGGGAGACGGCGGCGGCAGACAGGCCGCAGTCGGCGGCGAGCCGGGTGGTGGAGGCCGGGGTGTCGAGTTCGGTGAGGAGCAGGGTGCGGGACCGGCCGAGTACCGCGGCGACGGCATCCGTGGCGGCGGACGCGCGCGGCTCCCAGAGGTTGCCGATACCGCGTGCGGGATAGGCGAGTTGGGGCGGTTCGGGTGCCACCGCGCGGGTCAGGACGCGGGGCCAGGCGAACGCCGAGGGGACGAGCAGCAGCCCGGAGCCCGCCTGGTCGCGGGTCAGCGCGCAGTGGCGGCGGACCAGGTGGAGGGTGCCGTCGTCCCACCGTACGGTCTCGTGCAGTTCGCTCAGGACGCGCGCCGAGCCGTGTTCGGCGACCTGCCGGGCGCGGTGGAAGAGGTCGGCCTCCAGGAGCCGGCGGATGCGGGCCCAGTAGGGGGCGAGGGCGAGTTCCCAGTACGCCTCGATCTCGGCGACGACCTTCTCCAGGGCCTCCTCGGGGGCCTCGCGCAGCAGCCGCATGCGGGGGGAGGGGCGGTGTCCGGCGCCGCGCGGCTCCTTGGTGCGGAGGATGTCCAGGTCCCCCCGCACCTGCGCGGGCGTGGAGGCGCGGATGGCGTCGAGCTCGGCGGCGAGGGTGGGGAAGGGGGTGGTGGGGGTCGGGTTGAGGAAGTCGGCGAGGTAGCCGTGCCCGGGGATCAGCTCGGCGAGCCAGCCGCGGTCGAGCCCGGCACCGCTGACCCGGGGCCGTACCTGAGCGGCCCAACGCCGGTGCAGGGGCGGGTCGTCGGCCTCACGGAGCAGCCGGAAGCTGGTGACGACCTCCCACATGGGGGAGACGGCGAAACGGGTCTGGGCCAGATCGGCCGCCGAGAAACTGAGTCCGGTCTCCACACGTGCCCCCTCGTCGCCGACGGTGGATTCGGCCTGAGCTTAATCATTGGATGCGCGGGGTGTCCCGGGCGCATGGTCCTCGCATGCTCTCCTCCTTCCGCGGACTCCCGCCCACCGTGTGGACCCTCTTCGCCGGGACGGTCATCAACCGGCTCGGCTTCATGGTCACTCCCTTCCTCGTCTTCTTCCTCGCCGCGCGCGACGTCACGGGCCCGGAGACGACGTACGTCCTCGGCGCCCTGGGCGCGGGCAACCTCCTCGGCCCGGCGGTGGGCGGCGTGCTCGCCGACCGCGTGGGCCGCCGGCCGACGATGCTGCTCGGCCTCGTCGGCTCGGCGGCGGCGCAGGGCGCGCTGTTCGTGGCGCCGGGCGTGTGGACGATGGCGGCGGCGGCGCTGCTGATCAGCGCGATGGGGGCGCTGGTCGGCCCGGCGGCGTTCGCGCTGATGGCCGACGCGGTCGACGCGGAGCGCAGGCAGCGGGCGTACGCCCTGTTCGGCTGGGGCGTGAACATCGGTACGGCGGTGGCGGGCGTCCTCGGCGGCTTCCTGGCGGCGCAGGGCTACTGGCTGCTGTTCGCGGTGGACGCGGGGACGATGCTGATCTACGCGGTGGTGGTGGCGACGCGCCTGAAGGAGCCGCGGCGTGAGGAGCCGGCACGCGGTGCGAAGGACGGCATCGGCTACGGGGTGGTGTTCCGGGACCGGCTGGCCCTGGCGCTGCTCCCCCTCTTCGGGATCCAGCTCTTCGTCTACTCCCTGACGGAGGTGGCCCTGCCGCTCGCCGTCCAGGACAGCGGTCTGTCGCCGGCGGTGTACGGGGCGATGGCGGCGGTCAACGCGATCCTGGTGGTCGCGCTCCAGCCCCTCGTCACGGCGAGGCTGACCCGCCTGCCCCAGCTGTGGGTGCAGGCGGCGGGCAGCGTCCTGATCGCGGTCGGCGTGGCCCTGACGGGCCTCGCGGACGGGATCGTCGGCTTCACGGTCTCGGTGGTCGTCTGGTCGCTGGGGGAGGTCGTGGTCGCGGGCATCGCGGCGACGGTCGTCGCCAACCTGGCCCCGCCCCACGCCCGCGGCCGCTACCAGGGCGCCTTCAGCTGGACCTGGGGCGTGGCCCGCTTCACGGCCCTCACCGTGGGCGTGACGCTCTACACGGGCGTGGGCCCGTCCGCCCTCTGGTGGACGGCCCTGGCGGGCGGCCTGACGGCGGCGGCGTTGACGCTGGCGCTGACGGGGCGGGTGACGGAGCGGACGGCGCACGAGCTGGCGGCGTGAGGGCCGGGGGGGCATCCCCCGGCCCCCGGGCTGGTCAGTCGCGCCGAATGTGCTCGGGGTCGACGTGACGCCGCACGAGCGGCAGGGAGGCGACCGCGGCGGCGACGAGCACGCCGAGACAGCAGGCGAGGAGCAGGGGCAGCCCACTCCAGTCCCAGTGCACGGCCCCGCCCCCGGTGATCAGGTAACTCGACTCGGCAAGCCACCCGGTGACCACGGCGGCCCCGAGCCCGAGAGCCAGCGGCAACACCACCTGTGCACACTGCACAACCCGCAAGGTCGCGGCCCGAGCCCCGAGCAACGCGAGCGCGGCGACCTGGGCGCGCCGCTCCATGGCCCGATCGGCGACGGACACGACGAAGGCGGCGACGCTGATGACGAGCCCGAGAACCATGCCGGCGGCGAGGAGGCTGCGGATGACGGTGAGTTGGGCGAGGGAGGTGATGACGATGCCGACGGGGCGTACGTCGGCGAGAGGGGCGATGGTGCCGATGGCGTCGAGAGCGGTGCGTACAGTCTTGGGGTCCGAGTCCGTGCCGAGCACGATGTCCCCTTCTGCGGGAACCGTCCCAGCAGGCAGGAAGGAGGGCGGGACGAGTACATCTGCCGCTCCGAAGTCGTACGTCTCGTACGTGTGCACGACGAGCGTTTCGCGGGGTACGACGACAGGGATCTTCTTGCCATTGTCCAGAAGGATCGGAAACGGCTTGCCGGGCTTGGCTGCCTCGTTGGCCAGATGCTCGGGGTTGACCAGGTGGAACGGCTTTCCGTCGACGCACCCCTGGGAGGACTTGCTGAATGCAGCGAGTTGATCGCAAGTGGCCACGGCGATGTCGATGCCAGAGTGGATGTTGCCGTCGATCGGACTCCAGGACGGGGCGGTGATGCCGTGGGCCCTCACGCCTGTGACTTGAGTCAGCCTCTGCTGCTGCGGAGGGGTCAATTCCGAGAGACTGACGTCGTACTCCTGGACAGGGGCAGTATTGCGGCTCACCTGGCTTAGCTCCACGAGAACGCCCTGTGTGAGGGCAGTGGCGTAGACGAGCAGCACGAGTCCAGTGACGACCCGAAGTGAAGCGCCTGGCTGGACTTCGGCACGGCGCATCGCGAGTGCCAGCGGGAGCGATCGGGTGGTGTGGGCGAGTCGCCGGGCGAGCCAAGCGGTGATCGGGGGCAGGCCAAAGACCAGTCCGGCCCCGGTCAGCAGCACGGCGGCGGGAACGAGGAGGGTGTTGGCAGAGCCGCCGGATGGATCCCTCCCCAGCGCGCTGAGCGCGCAGTAGCCGCCGATGATGCCGAGCCCGGGGAGCAGGAGCAGCGTTCCGTACATCCGTGGTGGTTTGCGTTCGGCAGTACGTCGGACGTGGAGCGGGGTGAGCGCGGCGGCCCGTGCGCTGCGCTGTCCGACGAACCAGGCGAGGGTCGGGCAAAAGATCAGGCAAGCTGCGAGCGTGGTGGTGTCAGGGCGGCCGTCGGCCGGGTACCAATGAAGTCCGGGCAGGCCGACCCTCGCCATGATCTCGTTGACGACGAGGTACCCGCCGACCCCGAGCAACGCGCCTAGAGAAGCTGCCGACACCGTCTCGCCAGCGTTTACTCGCAAGGTGTCTTTGACGCTCATCCCAACGAGTCGCAGGGCGGCCAGCCTGCGGGCGCGGGACTCCACCGAGAGCCGGGCGCACACCGAGAGGAACACGGCGAGCGGGAGCAGGACCACGCAGGCAAGCGTGAACCGGAGGATGTCGAGCGTGGACTCTTCGACGACTTCGAAGACGGGGTAAGGGGCGCCGAAGTAGTCCACTCGCCGGACGCTTCCAGCCGGGAGCTGAGCGTGTGATTTCCCGATGTAGGCGTATAGCTCATCGGGTCCGGCAAGTCCCTGTGGCCCGATCGTGCCAGTCACCTTGCCTGGCAGGAGCCCGGCGATTCCGGGGGCTGCGGCAAGGACCTTGAGCAGCTGCGGTGAGACGATCACTTCTCCGGCCGCGGGCAGCCGGTCAAGGCCTGGGGGCACCGGCGCTGGCCCGGAGGCGGGACGGGCGACGAACACACGCCGGAGCGGCTGGGATCCGTAGGCGTCCAAGTGGCTTAACGCGATGGTGTCGTTGCTTGACCAGCCGTCCTTGAGTTCGTACTGGGTCCGCGGTTCGCGGGCGGCGGAACGTGCGTCATGAGCGCCCAGGATTGCCGGGATGGTCAGTACCGCGGCGAGGCAGGCCACCCCGAGCGAGCAGCCGAACGTCATCAGGAGAAACCGGGCACGGCCCCTGCGCCCACCGCGCCACACCAGCAGCATGCCGAGCAGGAAGGGGTTCACTTCAGGATCCCGTCGGTCATCGTGTACCGGCTGTCGGCGTGCTCGGCCACCGTCGCGTCATGCGTGACGATCACGACGGCGGTGCCCTGATTCCGAGCGAGTCGCAGGAACTCCTCCAACACGGCAGATGCGTTGACGCTGTCGAGTGCTCCGGTCGGCTCGTCGGCGAACACGACGTCCGGCCGGTGGACGAGGGCCCGTGCGACGGCGACCCGCTGACTCTGCCCGCCAGAGAGCTGGGAGGTCCTGCGTTGCAGCAGATCGGTCATCCCGAGCCGCCCGAGGACCTCCCCGGCCGCAGCATGTGCGGGCCCCTTGCGCTGGCCGGCGAGCCGTAGCGGCAGGGCGGCGTTCTCCTCGACCGTCAGCTCGGGGAGCAATTCCCCGTACTGGAAGACGAAGCCGAACCGCTCACGTCGCAGCGTGCTCAGATCGTCGTCGGAAAGCTTGGAGAAGGCGACTCCGTCGAAGGAGACAGAGCCGTTCGTCGGTGCCAGCACCCCGGCCAGGCAGTACAGCAGTGACGACTTCCCGGATCCACTGCTCCCCATGATGGCGGTCACCTCCCCGCGCCTCAGCGAGAAGTCCGCGCCGTTGACGGCCTTCTGCGTTCCGTAGAAGAGATCCACGCCTTCGGCGCGGAGAATGACGTCCATCCTGGTGCTCCCTTGCGTCGGGAGGTTGCCCGCAAGCCGCCTCCCGACCCTTGTCATTCGGCTACGGCTGGTCCTACTTGTGCCGCTGCTCCGGACGCTCGCGGCGCACGGTGTCCGCGCAGTTGTCCGGGCGGAGGGACCCGCGGTCACGGCAGGCGCGGATCCACGCCTCGCTCGTGACTTGGGCTGCGCCGTCGTAGATCACCTTGTCCAGGGTGACGGTCTTCCTCTGAACGCCGTAGAGGCGGCTCCAGCTGTAGCCCTCGACCTTGCTCTCCACGTACACGTTGTGGCCGTCCAACGGATCGGCGTCCTGGAGCGCCACCTTGAAGTGGAATCCGCCGTGGTTCTGGCCCCTGGGCTCCCACTTGTACGACCCATCGGCGATGAGGCCTTGAGTCTCCATGTGAGGGAGCTTGTGCCAACCACTTGCCGCAACCGCAACCCCCGCCCCGCCCAAGAACAGCCCCGCCGCAATCGCCGTCGTCGTCAACTTCCGCACGTTTCCTCCAGCTTGAGCACCCCCACCGGGTGTTGCGCAGAGTGTTGCAGTGATCACGCACCGCACGCGCGGGCGTAACGTCTCTGCCGCTTCGGACCCCCCGAACCGGTGACATCACCACATGAGTCCGACCCGCGCATGCGAGAGCCCCACGGGTCTCGGACCCGTGGGGCTCTCGCTTCTCGTCTCGCAGACCCTCACTCTCCGTCGCGCTCGCCCGACGTCTCCTCCGGCTCCCGGACGCGGTCCGCGTCGCAGTACTCCTGGTGCCAGTACGGGTACGGAAGCGGTGGCGCGCTGACGCCGTCGAGTGCGGTGCGCTCCTCCTCGGTCAGTGACCAGGTCGTCGCGGCCAGGTTCTCCGCCAGCTGGCGTTCGTTGCGGGCGCCGATGACGACCGAGGTGACGCCGCGGCCCTCCAGTACCCAGCGCAGTGCCACCTGCGCCGGGGACACCTCCCGCTTCTTCGCGATCTCGCGGAGGACCTCGATCGTGTCGAACGTGCGCTCCGGGTCGACCGGCTCGAAGTAGCCGACCGCCCGCCGCGTGCCCGCCGGGGGCCTGCCGTCCCTTTCCTGGTGGCCGCTGAGCAGTCCGCCCGCGAGCGGGCTCCACACCATGACGCCCACCTCCTCCGCCTCGGCCATGGGCAGCAGCTCCCACTCGACCTCGCGGGCCGCCAGGCTGTACTGGATCTGGTGCGAGGCGAACCGCTCCAGGCCCTGCCGCTCGCTGGTGGCCAGCGCACGGGTGAGCTGCCAGGACGTCAGGTTCGAGGCGCCGACGTAGCGGACCTTGCCGGCCCGTACGAGATCGTCGAGGGCCCGGAGGGTCTCCTCCCACGGGGTCCGGCCGTCCCAGCCGTGTGTCTGGTAGAGGTCGATGTAGTCCGTGCCCAGGCGGCGCAGACTGGCTTCGACCGAGCGGACGATGTGGTGCCGGGAGAGCCCGCGGTCGTTCGGGCCGCTGCTGCCGTCCGGCATCTGCCAGCGCACCTTCGTCGCGATGACGACGTCCTCGCGGCGGTCGCCGAGGGCCGCGCCGAGCACCTCCTCGGACTGGCCGGCGGAGTACATGTCGGCGGTGTCGAAGAAGTTGACGCCCGCGTCCATGCTCCGGTGGACGAGCCGTCGGGCCTCGATCGTGTTGAGCCGGCCCATGTGCTGGAAGCCGTGGCGGCCTCCGAACGTCATGGTGCCGAGGCAGATCTCGGAGACCTGCAGGCCGGTGCGGCCCAGGTAGCGCATACGCATACGGATCGTGCTCCTCGGTCTGTCAGCGCGCCGCGATCTGCTGGTCGGCCATCGGTGTCCCGGCCCCTGCCTCGGTCGCGGGAGCCGAGGAGACAGGAGCCGTGGTCTGCCGGGGCCGCAGGAACGCGATGGCGACGAGGCCCGCGAGGAGCAGCGCGCCGGCCGCGAGGAGCAGACCGTTCTGTACGCCGTTCAGGACCGCGGCCGGACCGTTGCCGCCGGCCGAGTCGATGCCGGCCGCGGCGACCGTGGCCAGGATCGGGGTGCCGACGGTGACACCGAGCTGCTGGCCGGTGTAGGCGAGACCCGTGGCGAGGCCCTGCTCGTGGTCGGGCAGGCCCGAGGTGGCGGTGATCATGTAGCCGACGACGGCGAGGAGGTGGCCAAAGCCGCCGGTGGCGGTCGCGACGAGCAGCAGCGGCATACCGCCCTCGGTGTCGAGGAAGAAGAGCGCGGCGGTGCTCGCGGCCTGCAGCAGCAGGCCGTAGACCAGCGCGCGGTGGACACCGATCCTGCCGATGATCCGGGCGGCGAAGGCGCCGCCGAGGACGGCCGCGACACCCAGCGAGGCGAACGTGAAGCCCGCGTTGAGCGGGCTCATCCCGCGGACCTGCTGCATGTAGAGGGTCAGCAGGAAGACCATGCCGGTCATCATCGCGAAGGTGACCAGGCCGGTGGCGTTGCCCCAGCTGACGGTCCGCCGGCGCAGTACGCGCAGGTCGACGAGCGGGGCGGTGACGCGGGACTCGACGGCGAAGAAGGCGATCAGGAGCACGAGACCGGCGCCGAGGGCGAGCAGCGTCGTGGTGGAGGCCCAGCCGTTGCGCTCGGCGGAGGTGATGCCGAAGATGATCGACAGCAGGCCGCCGGTGACGGTGACCGCGCCGAGGAGGTCGAGCCTCGGCGTCTCCTCGTTGCGGCTCTCCTTGATGAGGATCGGGGCGGCGATCGAGGCGACGATGCCGACCGGGACGCTGATGAAGAGCGTCACGCGCCAGCTGGTGAGGTCGGTGACGACTCCGCCGAGGACCACGCCGGACAGGAAGCCGAGCGACAGCAGGGCGCCGTTGATGCCGAGCGCGCGGTCGCGCTGCGAGCCCTCGGCGAAGCTGGTGGTGAGCAGCGACATGGCCGCCGGGGTCAGCATCGCCGCCGCGACACCCTGTGCGGCACGGGCCGCGAGCAGGAAGCCGGGGGTGGGGGCGAGACCGCCGGCCAGCGAGGCGACGGTGAAGAGCACCATGCCGGCGATGAACCAGTTGCGGCGGCCGTAGAGGTCCGCGGCCCGGCCGAAGAGCAGCAGCAGTCCGCCGGACGGCAGGGCGAAGGCGGTCACGACCCACTGGAGGTCGCTCAGTTGGAAGCCCAGGTCCTCGCCGAGGACGGGCAGGGCGACGCTGAGGATGGAGAAGTCCAGGGCGAGCATGAACTGCGCGCCGCACAGGAGGGCGATGATGAGCCACTGGCGGGTCGTGAAGGGCACCTTGCCCTGCGAAGTGGCGGAGTCGGAAGTCATGCCAGAAGGCTGGCAAATATCGCCACGGCGTGGGGAGCGCGAAAGTATCATGGGTTCATGACCACCAGCCTCAACGCGGTACGGGAGCCCCGCCGACGCGAGGAGCTCAAGCACTTCCTGCGCACGCGGCGGGAGCGCCTCGGTCCCGAGGACGTGGGTCTTGCTCCCGGTGGGCGCCGGCGCACCCCGGGGCTGCGCCGGGAGGAGGTCGCGATGCTGGCCGGCATCGGGGCCTCCTGGTACACGTGGCTCGAACAGGGCCGGGACATCAAGGTGTCGGAGCAGGTCCTGGACGCGATCAGCCGGACGCTGTTGCTCGACGCGGTGGAGAGGGACCATCTGTACCGGCTGGCGGGGATGAACCCGCCGCGGCGCACGGCGGCGGACGAGCCGGGAGACCCGGGCCAGTTGACGGCGCTCCTGGAGGGCTGGATGCCGAGCCCCGCGTACGTCATCGACCGGTGCTGGAACATCGTGGGTACCAACCGGGCGGCAGAGCTGGTCTTCGGTTTCGGCGAGGGTGACACCAACTGCCTGGTGGCCTTCTTCACCAACCAGGCCTTCCGGGCGCGTCATCGCTACTGGGCGGAGGTCGCGCCGGGGCTGGTGTCCGAGTTCCGCAGGGACGCCGCGCGGTACCCCGAGGAGCCGGAGTTCACCCGGATCGCACGCCGACTGGAGGGGGAGAGCCCGGAGTTCGCGGCGTTGTGGTCGCGGTACGAGCTGACGCCCACCAGCCAGGGTGTGAAGGCGATCGACCATCCGTGGGCGGGGTGTCTGATCTTCGATCACTCGGTCCTCGAGATCCCGGACCGTCCCGGCATCCGCCTGATGCTGCACACGGCGCGGGCCGGTACCGATGTCCGCGAGCGGGTCGTGGAGCTGCTCGCGCGCGACGAGCGCAAGGGCCGGATCTCGCTGGTCGAAGCGGGCTGAGGCGGGCCGAGGCGGGCTGAGGCGGGCCGAAGCGGGCCGAGGCGGGGCGAGGCGGGGCGAGAGGGCTGGCGTGGGGGCTGCCTGTGGGCGTCGTACGGGAACCTCCGCGAGGGTCCGCACAAGAACCGCTGAAGGCCGACAAGAGGCCAGCCCAGGAAGTCAAGACAGACCACGATTCAGTGCCAATGCTCTGATAAACATGGCTGCGGTTCGGTTCCCGTGAGCAGAGGACGTTTCCCGTGGTCAAGAAGAGCAAGCTCGTCACGGCCGGTGCCGTCGCCGCCGTGGCGTTCGGCGTCGGATTCGCCACCCAGCCCGTCGCCCAGGCCGAGATCCCGCCGGTGAGCGCGGTCGTGCTGAGCGAGGGCGTCACCTCGGCACCCTTCAAGATCAAGGCGAACGGCGACCGCAAGGTCCTCTACCGCAAGGCGGTCGTGCAGCCCGGCGCCTCGACGGGCTGGCACTACCACCTCGGCGAGGAGATCGCCGTCATCAACTCCGGTACCTTCACCCGGATCGAGGGCGCGGACTGTTCGGTACGGGAGTACGGCCCGGGCGAGTCGCTCGTGGAGCCCGTGGGTCCCGACACCGTGCACATGGGCGTCAACAACGGCACGGAGCCGGTCGAGCTGTACGTCGTCGACATCCTCCCCAAGAACGCCTCCGGCCCGACCAAGGCCGCCCCCGACCCGGGCTGCGACGCGACCGGGAAGAGCGCGACCGTGAAGAGCGCGACCGGGAAGAGCGCGGCAGGGAAGCGCGCGGCCGCCGGGGCCGAGTGATGCGCTTTCCCGGCCCGTTGGGCATCTCCGCCCCCTCGGTCTGGCTTCCCGCCGGGCGCCAGAGCTCCGAGGAGGCCGTCGCGAGGGGACTGGTCGACGCCGAGAGTGCCGAGGAGCTGGGCTACGACCGGCTTCCCGTGGCCGAGCTCGCCCCGCCCGAGATGGCGGTCGAGGCCGGCCGCCACTCCCTCACGGCGGCGGGAGTGGACGCCGCCGCCGTGGGCCTGGTCATGCACGCCTGGATCCACTACCAGGGCCACGACCTGTGGTCCCCCGCGCACTTCGTCGCCGACGGGATCGGCGCCCGGGACGCCGTGCCCGTCGGCGTCCAGCAGGTGTGCAACGGTGGCGCGGCGGCCGTGGAGCTGGCCGCCGCCCGGCTCTTCGTCGAACCCGGCCTCGGCCACGCCCTGATCACCACGGCCGACGCCTTCGTGGAGCCGGGATTCGACCGCTGGAGCGGGGACTACGGCATCGCGTACGGAGACGGGGCCACCGCCCTCGTCCTGCACCACCTGCCCGGGAGCGAGGGCGGCCGGCCGGCCGACCTGGTCCTGCACGCCCTCTCCACGGTGGCCGCACCGAGCCTGGAGCGGATGCACCGCGGCGACGACCCGTTCAGCCCGGCCGCCCGCTCCCTCGGGCCGCGGGTCGACATCCGTCGTACCAAGAAGGCGTTCCTCCAGGCGGAGGGCATGGAGGCGTTCACCGGGGCGAGCGCCGCGGCGCTGAAATCCGCGGTGGGCGAGTGCCTGGCGGCCGCGGGCGACGTGCCGCTGCGGTACGTGGTGGCGCCGCGCCTCGGCCGTAAGACCGTCGACCTGGCCTACGCACCGATGCTGACGAAGCTCACCGGGGCGGAGCTGCTGCGGCCCGGCGCCGACACCGGGCACCTGGGCGCCGGGGACACCGCGGCCAGCCTCGCGGACCTGCACGCCCGGCGGATGCTGGGCCCCGGCGAGTACGCCCTCGTGGTGAGCGCCGGTGCCGGGTTCACCTGGTCGTGCCTGCTGGTCAGCGCCGCCTGACGCGACGAGGGCCGCGGCGCCTGACCCGGCAGGTGCCGCAGCGCCTGACGCACCGAGGGCCGCGATGCCTGACCGGCGGAGGGCCCTCGGCGCCGACGCACCGAGGGCCACCGGTCAGCGGCGCCCGGCACCACAAAGAACAACAAAGACCGCGGGCCGGCGGGGCTCTGTGCCCCGCCGGCCCGCGGTTCTCGTTCTTCCCGGTCAGCCGTCAGCCGGTCGCCCGCATCGGTGCCAGGTGCACCACATGCCGCATCGCTCTGCGGTCCGCCTGCCGTACGACCACGTCGGCGGCCGCCCGCAGCCGGGTCCGGTCGAGGGACGGTTCGCCGCGGAGGATGTCCTGTTCCATCTGGACCAGGAACGGTGAGGGCTCCAGGCCGAGTTCCTCCACGAGCCGGGCGCGCAGCCGCCGCATGACGGCGAGCGACTCGGCCCGCCGGCCGCAGCGGTACAGGGCGAGCATCAGGTGCCGGTGGAAGTTCTCGTGCAGCGGGTGGCGGGCGGTCAGCTCGGTGAGCTCCGGCACCAGCGTGTGGTGTGCTCCTCGCTGGAGATCGGCGTAGATCCGGTGCTCCAGCGCGCACAGCAGGGACTCTTCCAAGTGGACGATCCGGGCGCCGAGCAGCTCACCGGCCTCCACATTGACGAGTGCGGGCCCGCGCCAGAGTCCCACGGCCCGGTGCAGCAGGTCCGATGCCTGGACGAAGTCCTCCCGCTGAATCGCCCCGTTACCCGTCGCGACGAGCATCTCGTACTCCGTGGCGTCGAGCGCGACATTCGCCGTGGACAGCACATAGCTGCCGCCCTCGGTTATCAGGATTTCTTCGGCGACTTCATTGGCGCTCTTCCCGAGGGATTCTGCGATGGTACGCCGGACCTGTCCGATGTATGTCTGTATTGTTGCGGTAGCCGTTCGCGGCGGATTGTTCCCCCACAACTCCTGAACGAGTGCGTGGACGGATACGGCGCTGTCCGCATTGACAGCGAGTAAAGCCAGAAGCCGGCGCGGCTTGGGCGCCAGGACGATCGGTTCAAGCTCGTCGTTCAGGATCGTCATCGGTCCCAGGACATGAATCTGCACGACTCCCCCTTGTCTGCACCACTCCCCCTTAATTGGGCCATCCATCCCGTCGGTGGCGAAATGGTTGATCCCTGCATCCCCCGTAACCCGTGGTGCGCAGCACGCGAGACCAGCCAACCATAGCAGGGCTCTGGCCTAAAACCTTTTTGGGGCCGCCCCCGGTGGCAAACATTTACACGTTCTGTTCCTGCTATTTACTTTGGCCGCGGCATCGAAAAAAGGAAACCGCGGTGATTCACCGAAGGGTGAATTCACCGTGGTTTCCTCATGCCGGCGCCAAGGGATTCGGAGGACTATTCCAAGGACCCCAGAACGGTGATCGCCCGCTCCAGGTACTCCCGGAAGTGGGCGAGCTCCTCGGGCGTGAACTCGGCGCTCAGCGAGCCCTCGACACGCAGGGCAGCCTTGTCCGCCTTCTTGGCGATGGCGCGGCCGGCCCGGGTCGCCCGGTTGACCACGACCTTCTGGTGGAGCTCCGAGGGCTCGCGGAACACGAGATCGGCCTTCTCCAGGTTGGTCAGGACCGTGGCCATGGTCTGCGGCGTGACCATGCACTCACGCGCGAGCTGTGCCGCGGACATGCCGTCGGAGACCGACAGCAGCAGTAGGACCGAGTACTGCGGAACCGTCAGCCCGTATTCGCGCAGCACTTCGGTCTTGCGTCCGATGAGGGCCTGCTCGGCCCTCTTGATCGTGTGCCCGAGTCGGCCGGCGGCGACCGTCTCCGTCGTCGTGTTCGCCATGTCAATAGTCTTGCATACGGCAGAGGACGAAGCAGTAGTCGCACATTGCCGCCTTCGGGCAGGCCCGCGGTCGTTCCCCGGGGCCTTCTGGGTCACCGGCTCGACCGGCGCCGGGCCGGCGGGATCGCGCAGGTCAGCCGGGCGGTACAGGTGCGCCGTCCGCGGTCGTCGGTGATGACGATCTCGTACGTGGCGGTGTGGGTCCCCACGTGCAGGGGCCGGCAGTGCCCGGTGACCTTGCCGGAGCGTGCCCCGGCGTGGTGGGTGCAGGACAGTTCCTGGCCGACGATGATCCGGTCGGCGCCCGCGTGCACCCAGGCCGCGAGCGAGCCGAGGGTCTCGGCGAGGACGGCGTTGGCTCCGCCGTGCATCAGTCCGATGGGCTGACGGTTGCCCGACACCGGCATGGTGCCGATCACGAGATCGGGCTCGCACACGCTGATCTCGATGCCGAGGCGCTCCACGAGCTGCTCGTCGACGTAGGGCGGCAGGACCTCGACGGGTCCGAGGGCGGTCTGGGTCACGGTCGCCCTCTCAGTGCGCGGCGGCGGGCTCGGGCGCCGCCGCGGCCGGGTCGCCGGTGCCGTCGCCGGGAGCGGCGGACGCGTCGTCGGAGTCCGTACGGCCCTTGAGCAGGCTGCCGACGACGACCGCGCTGACCACGCACGCCGCCGCCACGATCCACATGGTGGTGTGCAGGCCGCTGCCGTACGCGTCGGCCATCGCGGTCACGGCCCGGTCCCGCACCTCGCCGGCCGGCAGTTCGCCGGCGGCCTCGGTCAGGCCGCCCTGGAGCGTCCGCGAGGTCAGCGCGTCGGCGCCGCCCGGGAAGGCGGAGACGGCGTCGCTGTCGAGGGCGCTCTTGGTGAGGGCCGTGACGAGGGTGGCCAGACCGGCCATGGAGACGGCGTCGGAGGCGAGCCGCACCGTGTTGAACATGCCCGCGGCCATGCCCATCCGCTCGGGCTCGACGGCGGAGACCGCCGCGCCGTCCAGGATGCCGAGGGAGATGCCGTACCCGATGCCGAGGAAGAGCAGCGGGCCGGCCAGCGCGGCCGTCGAGGCGCCCGGGTCCACCATCGTCAGCCAGGCGGCGCCGACGGCGGAGAAGGAGAGGAGGACGACGAACAGGGCGCGCTGCGAGACCTTCTGGGCGACCACACCGGTGACGGCGGGCATCACCAGCGACGGGCCCGTGAGCAGCAGCAGGACCAGGCCGATGCGGACGGCCGACAGACCGCTCGTGGAGGTCAGGTACGGCGGGAACACGATGACGAGCGCGACGAAGCTGAACGCGAGGACCAGCGGCACCAGGCAGACGGCGAGGAACTGCGGCCGTGCGAAGAGGCCCAGGTCGAACATCGGGTGCTCGGCGCGGCGTTCGACGGTCACGAACGTCACCATCAGGACGAGGCAGACGGCGAACGAGCCGAGGACGACCGGGTCGGTCCAGCCCCGGCCGGGGCCCTCCACCAGGGCGAGGACGAACAGGGCGACGCCGAAGCCGAAGGCGAGGGTGCCGGGCCAGTCGAACCGCGGTCCGCGCTGGGGTTCCGTGCGGGGCAGCAGCGGAGTGCTCAGCAGGACGAGCGCGGAGACGGCGGCCAGGACGAGGAAGACAGAGCGCCAGCCCCACAGGTTGACCAGGACGCCGCCGAACATCGGCCCGAACGCGAGGCCCGCGCCCAGGAACGTGCCGAACAGTCCGAAGGCCTTCGCGCGGGCGGGGCCGTCGAAGGACTGCGCCAGGATCGCGGTGATGGAGGCGAGCGCCGCGCCGCTGCCGAAGCCGGCGATCGCGCGTGCCGCGTCCAGCAGCAGGATGCTGTTGGCCAGTCCGGAGACGGTCATCCAGAAGGCGAAGAAGGCCATGCCCCAGGTGAACATCCTGCGGTGGCCGATGCGGTCGGCGAGCGAGCCCATGGCCGCGAGGCTGCTGGACGCGGTCAGCATGTAGCCGTCGACCACCCACTGGGCGGCGGCGAGCGAGCTGTTCAGGTCGGCGCCGATGTCGGGGACGGCCACGGACGGACCGGTCACGACCAGGGTCATAAGCGGGCCGACGACGCACGCCGCGGCGAGCGTCGCCCGCGGGTTGCCGGTGGACACGGAGATCACCTCTGTCTTATTCGTAGTCAGCTATGTGTATGAGCTCTGGCATAGAGTAGGGGTCTGAACATAGAGGATGTCAATGTCGTATGGCAGAGTTCTGTGTGAAGGTGAGAGTCTGCTGTTCGACTCAGCGGCACAGGACTCAGAGGCACAAGGGGAAAGGCGGTGCGCACGTGATGCGCAGGATCCAACTGGGCGGCTCGGAGAGGACCTTCGCGGCCGTCGGCCTCGGCTGCATGGGGATGTCGTGGGGGTACGACGAACTGGGCCGGGACGAGAGCGAGTCCATCGGCGTCGTCCGGCACGCCCTGGAACTCGGCGTCGATCTCATCGACACGGCCGACCAGTACGGCCCGTTCACCAACGAGCTCCTGGTCGGGAAGGCGCTGCGGGGCCACCGCGACCGGGCACTGCTGGCCACCAAGGGCGGACTCGTCGTGGACGACCCCGCCACCTACCGCAGCCACCGCGACGGCCGGCCCGAGTATCTGCGCGCCGCCGTCGAGGCGAGCCTGGAGCGGCTGGGGGTCGACCACGTGGACCTCTACCAGCTCCACCGCATCGACCCCGAGGTCCCGGTCGAGGAGAGCTGGGGCGCGCTCGCGGAGCTCGTGAAGGAGGGCAAGCTCGGCGCCCTCGGCCTCTCCGAGGCGTCGGCGGAGGAGATCGGCCGGGCGCACGCGGTGCATCCGGTCGCCTCCGTGCAGAGCGAGCTGTCCCTGTGGAGCCGTGACGCGCTGACGGACGGGGTGGTGGAGTTCTGCGGGCGCGAGGGCATCGCGTTCGTCGCGTTCGCCCCCCTCGGCCGCGGCTTCCTGTCCGGACTGATCAGCGGCCCGCAGGACCTGCCGACGGTGGACGGGCGGCACCGGATCCCGCGCTTCCAGCCGGAGGCCCTCAGCGCCAACCAGGCGATCGTCGAGCGCGTGCGGTCCGTCGCCGACGGGCTCGGCGCGACCGTGGCCCAGGTGGCGATCGCCTGGGTGCTCGCCCAGGGCGAGCACGTGGGCGTCATCCCCGGCACCAAGACCCGCCGTTACCTCCAGGACAACGTGGCCGCCGGATCGCTGGTCCTGCCGCCCGAGGCGCTGGAGCAGCTGGCGGTGCTGCCCGCGGCGGTCGGCGCGCGCTGAGACCAGCCGGTCCACCCCGGACCCGCCGGTGAACGGTGCGACGGCCCGCTCGGCCGCCGCACCGCCCACCGGCGTGTCCGGGCGGACCAACACCGCCCACCGGCGTGTCCCGGGCGGACTACACCGGCTGGCGCCTGGTGCCCGGCATGAGCGTGGCCGGGACGACGGGCCAGCCGTGCTCGGCGGCGTGCGCCGTCATCCTCGGGTGCGCGCCGACCACTGTCGGACGGCCCACCATGCTCAGCATGGTCAGGTCACCCGGGTCGTCCCCGTAGGCGTAGCAGTCCGCCGGGTCCGCGCCGAACTTCTCCAGCGCCTCACGGACCGCGTCCGCCTTCGCGGGCCCGAACATCGCGTGCCGGATCGCGCCGGTCATCAGCCCGGCCCCGTCCAGCTCCGGTTCCGTGCACAGGACCAGGTCGATCCCCAGGTCGTCGGTGATCGGGTGCAGCGTCGCGGGCCACGAGCCGGAGATCACCACCGTGTGATGGCCCGCCGCCTGGTGGCGCCGGAGCCGGGCCACCGTCGGCTCGATGAAGGGCGCCCCGCGCTCGCGCAGATCGGCGTACCACTCACGGGCCTCCGCGATCACGTCGTCCCACGGGATGCCGGCGTGCAGCTCGTAGAACTTGGACACCACCTCGACCGGGGTCACGCCCATCGACGCCAGCCGCCGCAGCGGGTCCACGAGCCGCTCGTACGCCGTGCCGGTGACGTCCCCCTGGCGCCGCAGCCGGTAGCGCAGCAGCGAGAACGGGGTCTTCATCGCGATGAGCGTCTCGTCGGCGTCGAAGAACGCCACCACCGGTCGGGAGTGGTCGGTGGTGAGGGACGGGAGGGCGGGAGGTGGGGTCATGACCGGCTCCTGAGATGTGCCGCTCGGTCGAGCAGTCGCGTGGTGTCCTGGGGCCGTGCGGGATCCAGCCGGGCCAGCAGATGGCCGTCGGGGCGCACCACCGCGACGGCGGGGCGCGGGCCGAGGGCCCGGGCCAGGCCCTGGGGGACCGCACGGGTCAGATCGAGTACGGGGGTGGCGTCGGGCAGTTCGCGGCGCACCCGGTCCCGGGTGCGCGGCCAGTCCGCCGGCGGGGTGCGCGTACCGGGCCAGAGCAGCACGGTGTGCCGGTCCCGGTCGATCGCCGGCCAGCCTCCGCTGTCGAACCGCGGGGCCGTGACCCCGGGCGCACCGTCCCCGGCAGCCGCGGAAGCCCCGGACGCCCCGGACGGCCAGGGCCCGGAGGCCACCTTCAGCGGCAGCCGGGGGTGGCGGTCGCCGTCGTAGCTGACGGCCGTCTGGCCGAGCTGCGGGGCCAGCTTGCGCTGGAAGAGCCCGGTCCGGTCCGCCGCCATGAACGCCGCGTCCCGCAGGGCGACCTTCGCCGGGGTGTTGACCAGGCCGGCCTTGGTGAGGAGCTCCGTCGAGCGCGCCACCTGGTGGGAGACGGCCCGGCGCTCGGAGTCGTACGAGTCGAGGATCGCCTCGCCGAACTCGCCGTGGAGGACGCCGGACAGCTTCCACGCCAGGTTGAACGCGTCCTGCATGCCGGTGTTCATGCCCTGCCCGCCCGCCGGGCTGATCACGTGCGCGGCGTCGCCCACCAGGAAGCAGCGCCCGCTGCGGAAGGTGGAGGCGATCCTGACCCGGACCCGGAACGAGCCGCTCCAGAGCAGTTCCTCGACCCGGCTGCGCCCTGCCGCCCGGTCGTCGACGACCTGCTGGAACATCTCGCGCGGCGGCGGGTTCTGCTCGTCGTAGGCGTCGTGCGGCACGTTCAGGGCGATGCGGTGCACGCCGTCGCCCATCGGTCCGAGGACGATGGCGCCGCTCGGCGCGTAGCAGTAGTGCGACAGGTCCTCGGGGAGGCTGGTGGAGAGGCGGGCGTCGGTGATGGCGAACGACACGTCGACCGGCGGGCCGTCGTAGGCGATCCCCAGCTCCCTGCGCACGGTGCTGTGCGCGCCGTCCGCGCCGACGAGCCAGCCGGGCTCCAGTTCCTCGATCCGGCCGTCGTCGTGCTCCAGCTTGACGGCCGGGCCGTCCGCCGTGTTGTCCAGCGCGGTGAGCCGGACGCCCTCCTCGAGGGTGCCGCCGAGGGCGGCGAGCCGCCGGCGCAGTACCCGTTCGGTGTCGTGCTGCGGGATCGTGAGCGCGAACGGGTACGGCGAGTCCGGCAGCCTGCTCATCCAGGCGGTCGCCAGACGGCGGCCGCGCGAGTAGAACGCGGTCCCCGCGAGGCGGTGGCCGGCGGCGAGGAGCTCGTCGGTCACCCCGATCCGGTCGAGCAGTTCGAGGTTGCGCGGCCAGATGACGTTGGCGCGGGAGTGCGCCGAGTGGCCGCGACCGGCGTCCACGACGCGTACGGGGATGTCCCGCTGGAGCAGTTCGCAGGCGACGAGCAGACCGACCGGGCCCGCGCCGACGACCAGGACGGGACGGTCCGCCCCGATCGCGCGACCTCCCGTCAGGCCGCCCACATCAGACCTCCGTTGACCTCGACCACGCTGCCGTTGACGTACGAGCTGTCCTGCGAGGCGAGGAACACGGCGGTCGCTCCGACCTCTGCCGGGCGGCCGAGCCGGCCGGAGAGCAGCCGGCCGCGGTAGTACTCCCAGGCGCTCTCGTTGGAGGCCAGTTCCTTGCCCATGCCCTCGTCGATGTAGCCGGGCGACAGGCAGTTGACGGTGATCCCCTTGGGCGCGAGCTCGGCCGCCGAGGTACGGGTGAACATCTCCACGGCGGCCTTGCTGGCGCTGTACGCGGAGGCGCCGATCGCCGCCCGGCCGGCCACGCAGGACGACAGGTTGATGATGCGTCCGCCGATCCCGGTGGCCTCGCGGCGCGCGGTCATCGGGCCGATCACCGCGCGCGTGCAGAGGAAGACACCGGTCAGGTTGGTCGCGAGGGTGGTGTTCCAGTCCGCGACCGAGAGCCGGGCGATCTTGCCGTCGCGGCTGACGCCCGCGTTGTTGACCAGGATGTCGATGCCGCCGAAGGTCTCGGCGGCGGTGTCCATCAGCCCGGCCACGGATCCCTCGTCGGTGACGTCGGTGTGGTGGTAGACCAGCCGGTCGCCGTGGTCGTCGGCGAGCTCCTTGATGTCGTACGGGTTGCGCGCGGCGACGACCACCGAGGCGCCCTCCGCGAGGTAGGCCTCGGCGATCGCCCGGCCCAGGCCCCGCGTCCCGCCAGTGATGACGGCCGTCTGTCCGTCGAGCCTCATGGGCTCCTCCATCCGATGCTGTGTGCGTGTGGTGTGCGTGTGTGGCTCTGCGCCGACGGGCAGAGAAGGGCCGGGCGGCGGGCTCAGTACCAGGTCAGCAGCGCGGCGCCCGCGGTCATGCCGCCGCCCACCGAGGCGAGCAGCACCCGCTCGCCGCGCCGCAGCGGCTTCTCGCGGTGCGTGGCGTGCAGGGTGAGGGGCACGGACGCGGCGACCGTGTTGCCCAGGTGGGGCGCGGTGTAGGCGACGCGCTCCGGGTCGATGCCGGCGTCCGCCGCGAAGGTCTCCAGGAGACGCGTGTTGGCCTGGTGGAAGACGAACCGGTCGACGTCGTCCAGGGTGAGTCCGCAGTCGTCGAGCGTGACGGCGGTCAGCTTCGCGAGCACCGAGAGGGCGTAGTCCCGCACCGAGCGGCCGTCCATCCGGAAGAGGTGCTTGCCGGCCTCGCGGGCCTCGGCGTCCAGCGGCGTCCGGGTGCCGCCGGCCTCCACGCCCACGTAGTGGTGGTACTCCCCGTCCGTGACCAGGTGCACCGACTGCAGTCCGTAGCCCTCGGGCACCTCGCCGAGCAGGACGGCGCCCGCGCCGTCGCCGAAGAGGCTCACCGTCCGCCGGTCGGACCTGTCCATGATCGTGGAGAACATGTCGGCGCCGACGAGCAGCACGTGGTCGCCGTGCCGGCCGGCCTTGAGGAGGCCCTCGGCGACCGCGAGGCCGTAGAGGAAACCGCTGCAGACGGCGTTGATGTCGAAGGCGGGCAGCGAGGAGAGCCCCAGCTTGTGCTGGAGGATCGCCGCGGTGGACGGCTGCGGCACGTCCGGGGTGCTGGTCGCCACGACCAGCGCGCCCAGCCTCTCGCGCACGGACTCGTCGGCGCCCTGGAGCGCCTCGCGGGCGGCGGGGAGGGCCAGGTCGGACGTGGCGGTCCCGGGCTCGGCGTACCGCCGCTCGAGCACGCCGGTCCGCTCGGCCACCCAGGACTCGGGCATGCCCGTCCAGGCGCTGATCTGCTGGTTGTCGACCACCTTGTCCGGTGTGTAGGAGCCGATCGACAGGACGCCGACTGCCATGGTTTCCCTTTCCTGCGCGGGGGATCCCGCGCGTGGGTTGGTGCGCGTGGCTTGCTGCGCTTGGTGCGTGGTGGTGAAGGCGTACGGCAGGGGGCGTCAGTGACCCATGCCGAGCCCACCGCTGACCGGCAGCACGGCGCCGGTGACGTACGAGGCCTCCTCGCCGGTGAGGAAGCGGACGGCGGCGGCCACCTCGTCGGCGGTGCCGGCGCGGCCGAGCGGCGTCATCGCCAGGTACTGGTCGAGGCGGGCCGGCCGCACCTCGCGGAGCATGTCCGTCTCCACGAGCCCGGGGGCGACGACGTTGACGGTGATGCCACGGCTGCCGAGCTCCCAGGCGAGCGAGCGGGCGAGGCCGACGAGGCCGGACTTGGCGGCGGTGTAGTTCGTCTGGCCGGGCGAGCCGGTGAACGCGACGGCGGAGGAGATCAGCACCATCCGGCCCCAGCGCGCGCCGAGCATGGAGCGGGAGGCGTGCCGGGCGACCCGGATGACCGCCCGCAGGTTGGTGTCGAGCACGGTGTCCACGGCCTCGTCGTCGAGGGTGAGCAGCAGCCCGTCCCGGGTGATCCCGGCGTTGGCGACGAGGACCTCGACGTCGCCCTGTTCGGCCGCGACCTCCTTGAAGGCCCGCGCCACCTGCGCCTCGTCGGTCACGTCGCAGCGCACCCCGAACAGGCCCTCGGGGGGCTCGCCGGTGCGGTAGGTGACCGCCACCCGGTCGCCGCGGGCGGCGAGCGAGCGGGCGACGGCCAGTCCGATGCCCCGGTTGCCCCCGGTGACGAGCACGGAGCGGGGCGGGGCGTTCTCGGTCGTGGTCACGCCGGCGTCACCACGATCACGGCGTTCTGTCCGCCGAAGCCGAACGAGTCGTTCACGGCGGCGCCGATCTCCATCGGGCGGGCCTCCTTGGCGACGACGTCGACCCCGATGCCCGGGTCCAGGCTGGACAGGTTGGCCGTCGGCGGGACGAGCCGGCGCTCGACGGCGAGCACCGTGTACACCGCCTCGGCGGCCCCGGCCGCGCCCAGCAGATGGCCGACGACGCCTTTGGTGGAGGTCACGGCCGGCTTCTCGCCGAAGACCCGGCGGATGACCCCGGCCTCGGTGATGTCGTTGAGCGGCGTCGACGTGCCGTGCGCGTTGACGTGGTCCACCTCGGAGGCGTCGACCAGGGCGTCGGCGAGCGCCGCCCGGATGGCCCGCTCGGCCCCGCTGCCCGTCGGATCGGGCGCCGAGGCGTGGTGGCCGTCGGCGGACGCGCCGAAGCCGGAGACCCGGGCGCGGATGCGCGCACCGCGCGCCGTTGCGTCCTCGACCCGCTCCAGGACCAGCATGGCCGCTCCCTCGCCGGCGACGAATCCGTCGCGGTCGGCGTCGAAGGGCCGGGAGGCGGACGCCGGGTCGTCGCGCCGGGTGGACAGCGCCCCGGCCTTGGCCAGGCTGGCCATCGCGGTGGGGGACATCGCCGCCTCCGCTCCGCCGGCCAGGACGATGTCGCAGACCCCGGACTCCAGCAGGGCACGGGCGTAGCCGATCGCGGTGTTGCCGGAGGCGCAGGCCGTCGACACCACCTGGTTGGGGCCGAGTGCCTTGAGGTCCATGGCGATGTAGCCGGCGGTCATGTTGACCGGGCCCATGACCATCAGGAGCGGTGAGACGAAACCCGGGCCGTCGGCCAGGTGCTTGCCGTGCTCCCGCTCGACGGTGGACCAGCCGCCGAGGGAGGTGCCGACGACCACGCCGACGCGGGGGCCGTCCCAGGCCGCCGGGTCGAGCCCGGCGTCCTCGACGGCCTGCCGGGCGGCGACCACGCCGAAGTGGCTGATCGGGTCCATGCGGACGGCGGAGCGCCGCCCGAGCAGCGCCCCCGCGTCGAAGCCCGGCACGCGACAGGCGAAGTCGACGGGCAGGCCCGCGAGTTCGGGGTCGACGGCGGCGGTGGACCGGCCGGCCCACACCGTCTCGAAGTTGGCCTCGACGCCGAGGCCGGCCGGGGTCACCAGGCCGACGCCGGTGACGGCCACGTCGAAGCGTCTCGTGCGCCCGCTGCGGGCGCTCGTCGGTATGCCGGTCATCAGGCCACCGCGATCTTGGCGTCGATCTCGCCGAGGACGTCGGCGAAGGTGTTCTCCGGGGTCAGCGCGGTCTCGTCGATCTCGACGCCGAACTCCTTCTGCACGATGACGCTGAGTTCGATCAGGGCGAGCGAGTCCAGTTCGAGGGCGTCGAAGGTGGCGGTGGTGTTCAGCTCCTCGGCGGGGACGCCGAGCTTGTCGGAGACGAGGGCGAAGAGACGGTCCTGGGAAGCGGACATGGTGGTGGCTCCTTGGGAGGTGGTGTGGTGCGGATGAAGGTGGGTCAGGGGCCGTGGTGGGGTCAGCACTTGCTGACGACCACGGCGGTGAAGGTGAAGCCGCCGCCGCCGTTGAGCACGAGCGCGTGGCTCCCGGGCGGGAGCAGATCCGTGCGGGCCAGGTCGGCGAGGGAGGCGTTCAGGTCGCCGGCGCCCACGTGTCCGGTGGCGCGGCCGAGGTCGAGCACCTCCGCGGAGGTGACCTCCGTCAGCGGCGGGATGTACGCCTCCGCCATCGCCTTGCTCCCGAGGCGCGGGATCACGGCGTGGCGCAGCCGCGGATCGTCGCCGGTGAGGCCGGCGGCGGCCAGAGCCTCCTCGACGACGCCACGGATCCGGTCGGCGGCCGTCTTGAGGAAGAGGTCGACGCCGTACGCCTTGATGAACGCGCGCTTGGTCCGCCGCACGTCGATCATCGGACTGTGGCCCATCGGTGTCGCGTTGAGCTCGTCGTCGCCGCGGTGCATCACCTCGAGTTCGGAGGCGGCCCGGGTGGCGAGCGAGTGCAGCAGCAGGTCGGGGGCCCGCCCGGGGCCCGTCGGCGCTCCGGCGCGGTCGACGAGGACGGCCGTCGCCGCGTCGCCGGCCGCCATGCCGTAGTCGCTGAGCCAGCGGTGCCAGCTCGGCATCAGGAAACGGTCGGCGGTGGTGACGAGCGCGGGCCCGGCGTCCGGGTCGCCCTGGAGGCGGCTCGCGGCAAGCTCGATGCCGACGGCGCCGCCGTTGCACTGCTGGAGCAGCCCGATCGGTACGGCGTTGTCGGCGCCGATCCGGCGGGCGATGTAGTGCGGGGCCGACCAGGCGTCGTGACCCTGGTGGTGGACGCTCGCGTGCAGGACGAGCGAGAGCCGCTCGGCCCGGGCTCCGGAGAGCGCGAGGGCCTGGTGCGCGGCCTCGACGGCCATGTCCGGGGGTGCGGTGTCCTCGCTGACCGGGAGCGATGTGTAGCCGAGTTCGCGGGCGGTCTTGGCGGGGATGTCACCCGCGGCCACGGCCTCCTCGACGGTCTGGCGACCCTCCGGGTACCAGGCCGTCGCCGTCAGGGCGAGCGGTGAGTCCAGTCGCACGGCGCCGTCACCGGCCGTCCGTGGCCGGGGCCGGCGGCCCCGGGAGCGCGGCGACGGCGACCGTGGCCGTGCAGACCGAGGCCCCGTCCTGGAGGAAGTCGACGGTGAAGCGGTCGTCCGACGCGGGTGCGACGGAGACGGTGACCGGGCTGTCCAGCTCGACGAAGCGGCGGAACGTGGCCGCGAAGGCGGCGGCGTAGCGGCGCTCGGCGGGCGCCCCCGCGGCGAGCACCGCGGCCTGGCGGGCCGCCTCCATGAGCGCCATCGCGGGCACGTGGTCCAGCGGGTGGTCGTACATGGCCGGGTGCAGGACCGGCACGTCGAGCAGGGCGCGCAGGGCGACCGGCCCGCCGGGGCGCTCGACCTCCGTCAGGACCACGTTCTCGGTCCGCTCGCGTCCCACCAGGGCGGGTGCCACGGGCGTGCCCGCGCGGGTCTGCGGCATCGCGGAGGAGAGCGGCGGAACGGTGCCCCGGCTCTTCTCCCGGTGCGCCCCGTAGCCGTCGCGGCTGAGGTAGCCGGCCACGACGGAGCTGGTCCCCGCCCGCCGGCCGGCCACGACGAACGCGCACTCCAGGGTGGCGGCCAGCAGCTTGGTGCCGCGCCGCCTGAGGTCGCGCGTGGTGACCTCGACGACGAGCTCGTCCGGGGCGTCGCCGCGGGCCCGCAGCGCCGCGAGGTCCGTGAACTCGGTGGTCCAGTCGCTGATCAGGAAGGACGTGTCGTACGTGACGTCCAGCCACCGGTGCGCGACGACGGTGACGGCCTGCCGGGCGGCCTCCAGGAGGAACAGGGGGTCGAGCAGCACGGGCCGCTGCGTGTGGTCGTTGTAGTAGCCGTGTGCGCGGGGTGCCTGGACGGCCACGGCGAAGGTGTCGTCGTCGAGCCGGACGGCGTCCGTGACGAACACCTCCATGACGGCCCGGCGGTGCACCAGGACGCGGTCCAGCGGTCGCTGGTAGGCGAGTTCGGCAGCGACCGGAGCGGCCTCGGGCCGCTCCTGCTCAGCAAGGGTCATGCCCCGTCCGTTCGTCCGTGGGTCTGGGTTCGGCGACGCCCCCCGAGGGCGTGAAACCAGCCTCACAGCCGCCCCTTGGGTTTCGTCTGCGAACGGCGAAGGGTCTGACCGACGGCTTCGGGACGGCTGGATCGAGAGCCGCTCAAGGATCACTGGAGACGGGGTGCGGACGCCCCGGACATGCGTAAAGGGCCGCCCCCGGGTGGGGACGGCCCTTGTTTCGTACGGGTTTCGCGAGTGCCGACGGCTGTGTCGCGCCGGTTCAGTCCGGCTGGACCGCGAGGACGATCTTGCCCCGCACATGGCCGGTTTGCACGAGTTCATGCGCGCGTGCCGCCTCGGCGAGCGGGAACTCGGCGCTGACGTGGACCCGGACCTCGCCGCGCTCCGCCATCGCCACCAGCTCGGCCAGGTCGGCCGGGTCGGGGCGGACGAACACGTACTGGCCGCCGAGCCGCGTCACGTCGCCGGAGATGGAGGCGAGCCGCCCGCCCGGCCGCAGCAGCGCGGGCGAGCCGAAGAGGGTGTCGCCGCCCATGAGGTCGAAGACGGCGTCGACGCCCTGTGGCGCCAGGGCGCGCACCCGGTCGGCGAGTCCGGGCCCGTAGGTCACCGGCTCGGCCCCGAGCGACCGCAGGAAGTCGTGGTTGCGCTCGCTCGCCGTCCCGATGACCCGGGCGCCGAGGGCGCGGCCGATCTGCACGGCGAGCGAGCCGACCCCGCCGGCGGCCGCGTGGACGAGCAGCACGTCACCGGCGGCGATCTGCAGATGGCGGCGGAGTGCCTGGTACGCGGTGAGCCCGGCGGCCGGCAGTCCGGCCGCGGCCCGCGGGTCGAGGGAGGGCGGCCTGTGCGCCAGGGTCCTGACGGGTGCGGCCACCAGCTCGCCGTACGTGCCGCGTTGCATGTGGTCGCAGCGGACGTAGCCGACGACCTCGTCGCCGGGGGAGAACTCGGTGACGCCGAGGCCGGTGCGCTCGACCACGCCGGACAGGTCGCAGCCCATCACCATCGGGAAGTGGGACTCGAACCAGTCGTCGATGTAGCCCTCGCGGATCTTCCAGTCCGCCGGGTTGACGCCCGCGTACCGCACGCGGACGAGCACGACGTCCGGGCCGAGGCGCGGCTCGGGCAGGTCCATGAGTTCCAGGACCTCGGGCCCTCCGTAACGCTGGACGGCGATGGCCTTCACGTGCGAACCCCCTGATGGGACGACGACCGTACGGGTATGGGGCGCCGGACCCGGTCGGGGCGCGGGACGCCGGCACCGGCCACTATAGGCGAGTTCTGAGCCAGGGTTCTGATACACAAACGGTAATTGACATATGACCGAGGTCTCGGTCAGAGTCGCGTCATGCTCGTACTGTCCGCCTCCACCGGCAAGTTCGGCACGAACGTCCATCTCGTCGCCGCAGGACCGGGAAATCCCTGCCTCATCGTCGACCCCGGGCACGACTCCGCCGAAGCGGTCCGACAGGCCGTCCGGGCCCACCGCCTGGAGCCCGAGGCCATCCTGATCACACACGGCCACATGGACCACACGTGGGACGCCGTGCCGCTCGCCCGGCACTACGGAGTCGCCGCCTGGATCCACCCCGCCGACCGCTACCAGCTCGGCGCCCCCGCCCGGGGGCTGCCGGACTCCTTCCCCCGCGAACTCCTCCTCGGACACCCCGACGAGGAGCCCGACGAGGTGAGCGAACTCCCCGCACAGGGCGGTGAGCTGACCTTCGCGACCGGCCCCGTCACCGTGCTGCACACTCCCGGACACACCGGGGGTTCCGTGATGTTCCGCTTCGACGGTGGCGCCGAGCCGCTCCTCGCGACCGGGGACAGCCTCCTCGCCACCGGCCCCGGGCGCGCGGACGCGCCGGGCGCCAGCCCGGCCGGTCTGGAGAGCTCCCTGCGCATGATCGCCGGCCTCTGCCCGGACGAGACCCGGCTGCTCACCGGCCACGGCCCCACCACCACCTTCAGCGAGACGGGAATCCGATGACGAACACCGCCCAGACCCCCACGACCCCGGGACACCGCATGCGCACCGTCCGGTTCGAGTCCTTCGGTGACCCGTCCGTCCTCGGCGTCGCGGACGCCGCCGTGCCCGAGCCGGAGGCCGGACAGCTCACGGTCGACGTGCAGTACGCGGGCGTGAACTTCGCCGAAGTGATGTTCCGCCGCGGCCAGTTCCCCGTGGACCTGCCCCACTTCCCGGGTCTCGAGGCCGTCGGCACCGTGCGCGCCGTGGGCGGGGACGTCACCGGCTTCGAGGTCGGCGACCGCGTGGCCGCCCTCACGCTCGGCGGCGGCGGCAACGCCGAGGTGGTCGCCGTCGGAGCCGAGCACGCCGTCCGCCTCGACGGCGACCTCGCCGGGCTCGACGGCGCCGTCGCGGCGGGCGCCCTGTGCAACGTCACCACCGCGCTCGGCGTCCTCACCTCGGCGGGCCGGCTCGCGAAGGGCGAGACCGTCGTCGTCCTCGCCGCCGCCGGCGGTGTCGGCACGGCCGCCGCACAGCTCGCCCGCTCGCTCGGCGCCGCCACGGTCATCGGCGTGACGAGCTCCCCGGCCAAGGCCGCGTACGCCCGCGCCTACGGCTACGACAGCGTGGTGTCCTACGACGAGCTCGAGCGCGAGGTGGCCGAGCGGACCGGCGGCGCCGGCGCCGACCTGGTCCTGGACTCCGTCGGCGGCGCCTTCCGGTCGTCCGTGACCGGCCTGCTGGCAGCCTTCGGCCGCCACGTCATCTTCGGCAACGCCGCCGCCGAGGACGTCACCTTCGAGGGCAACCACCCCTGGTACACGAACAGTTCCCTCGCGGGCTACAACCTCGGCGGCGTCGCCGGCCGCGCCCCGGCGCTGCTCCGCGCCCACCTGGAGCAGGCGCTGACCGAGGTCGCCAAGGGCACCGTCCGCGTGGACGTGACGGTCCTGCCGCTGCAGGACGTGACGCGCGCACACGAGCTCCTGGAGACGCGGGCCTCCACCGGCAAGTACGTCCTGGACGTCCGGAACTGACCACGGCACGGCGGAAATCAACGGGGGAATTCATGCGTGAGTCGGAGTCGGGGTTGCCGATCGAGCCGGTGTACGGGCCGGGTGTGCTGGAGGGGTGGGATCCGGCGGAGGAGTTGGGTGAGCCGGGTTCGTTTCCGTTCACGCGGGGTGTGTACCCATCGATGTATACGGGTCGTCCGTGGACGATGCGGCAGTACGCGGGTTTCGGTACGGCGGTGGAGTCGAATGCCCGGTACAAGCAGTTGATCGCGAACGGTACGACGGGTTTGTCGGTGGCTTTCGATCTGCCGACGCAGATGGGTCACGACTCCGATGCCCCGATTGCGCATGGTGAGGTCGGCAAGGTGGGTGTCGCGATCGATTCGGTCGACGACATGCGGGTGTTGTTCGACGGTATTCCGCTGGACCGGGTGTCCACGTCGATGACGATCAATGCGCCGGCCGCGCTCCTGCTGCTGCTGTACCAGCTCGTGGGTGAGGAGCAGGGCGTCCCGGCGGAGAGGCTGACGGGGACGATCCAGAACGATGTGCTGAAGGAGTACATCGCGCGGGGTACGTACATTTTCCCGCCGAAGCCTTCGTTGCGGTTGATCGCGGACATCTTCAAGTACTGCAAGGCCGAGATCCCGAAGTGGAACACGATCTCGATCTCGGGTTATCACATGGCGGAGGCGGGTGCCTCGCCGGCGCAGGAGATCGCGTTCACTTTGGCGGACGGCGTCGAGTACGTCCGTACGGCGGTCGCGGCCGGGATGGATGTGGATGATTTCGCACCGCGTCTCTCCTTCTTCTTCGTGGCGCGGACGACGCTTTTGGAGGAGGTGGCGAAGTTCCGGGCGGCGCGGCGGATCTGGGCGCGGGTGATGCGCGAGGAGTTCGGTGCGAAGAATCCGAAGTCGCTGATGCTGCGTTTCCACACGCAGACCGCCGGGGTGCAGCTCACCGCGCAGCAGCCGGAGGTGAATCTGGTGCGCGTCGCGGTGCAGGGTCTGGCGGCGGTGCTGGGTGGTACGCAGTCGTTGCACACCAACTCCTTCGACGAGGCGATCGCGCTGCCGACGGACAAGTCGGCGCGCCTGGCACTGCGGACGCAGCAGGTTCTTGCGTACGAGACGGATGTGACCGCCACCGTCGATCCGTTCGCGGGGTCGTTTGTCGTGGAGAAGTTGACGGACGACGTCGAGGCGGCCGTGCTGGAGCTGATGGGGAAGGTCGAGGACCTGGGCGGCGCGGTCAGCGCGATCGAGCGCGGTTTCCAGAAGAGCGAGATCGAGCGCTCCGCCTACCGGATCGCGCAGGAGACCGATTCCGGTGAGCGGGTGGTGGTGGGGGTGAACCGGTTCGCGGTGGAGGTGGAGGAGCCGTACGAGCCGCTGCGGGTGGATCCGGTGATCGAGGCGCAGCAGGCGGAGCGGCTGGCCGGGCTGCGTGCGGAGCGGGACCAGGCGGCGGTGGACGCGGCGCTGGCGGAGCTGCGGAAGGCGGCGGAGGGCACGGACAACGTGCTCTATCCGATGAAGGACGCGCTCAGGGCACGGGCCACCGTCGGCGAGGTCTGCAACGCCCTCCGCGACATCTGGGGCACCTACACACCCACCACCTGAGCCACACAGAACACAGGGGGAAGCACAATGAACACGCCGATTCGTGTCGTGATAGCCAAGCCCGGACTGGACGGGCACGACCGCGGAGCCAAGGTCATCGCCCGCGCCCTGCGGGACGCGGGGATCGAGGTCATCTACACAGGGCTCCACCAGACCCCACGCCAGATCGTCGAGACCGCCCTCCAGGAGGACGCCCACGGCATCGGCCTGTCGGTGCTCTCCGGAGCCCACATGACGCTCTTCGCCGAGGTGCTCCGGCTCCTCGCCGAGGCGGACGCCCGGGACATCACGGTCTTCGGCGGCGGCATCATCCCCGAGGCCGACATCCCGCAGCTCCGGGAGATGGGCGTGGCCGCCCTCTTCACCCCCGGAGCCCCCACGCACGAGATCGCCGCCTGGGTGCGCGGAAACGTCGCTCCCGAGGCCGGGGCGCTCCAGCCGACGGGAGGCGCACGATGACGACGAGCACGGAGGCGACCGGCCTCGGGGCCCTCCTTATACGGGCCCCGCGGCGGAATTCCCGGACCACGGCGTGCGCCATGTGCGGGGGGACCGGCCGCTCGACCACCGGCTCCAGACTCGGTGTCACGCATTCATAGAAGCCACGTTTGATTGTCTTCGCCAGTGAAGTCGGCCTGTACAAGGGAACCGATGCCGGCAAATCCGTCGCTGCCTATCTGGATGACTTTCAAGGAGTGCTCGGCCCTGATCGTATAGCCTCTGTGACCGTGATCACCTGTCGAACTGATGGCGAACAGTTGATTCTTTCCGCCGTGCCAGTCCCACAGAATCACCCGGGCTCCGTTCGCCGTGGACGCTTCCTGTATGTCGAGGACCTTGGGCAGGCCGGCGGGGTCGTCGTTCGTTCGAAACTGCGGCACGGCGATGCGGTAGAGCCCGGACGGCGGTACCCGTTGGAACTGGATCGACAGGTTTTGCACGCTCTCAGGGTCGAACAGCTGGGTCATCAAGACGGTTCCACTCACGGGCGGCGTCTGCTGCAAGACCCAGGAGTAATTACCGAATTCAAGGATCGACCTCACTCGGTCCCCCGCGATATTCAGTTGCTGTGGCCCCGTGGTCGCACCCGAGAATCCTGCCGTGACAGGATCTCCGTCATCCCCGTCCGTGCACAGCACCTGATTGCTGTGCTTCGCCCTTACCCATGCTCCCGTACTTACGCCATCCCGATTGACCGTGAATCGCTGATTGTCGCCCCCGTGCCAGGGCCAGCAAATGAGTCGCGCGCCCCCCTGCATCGACGCGTTGTCCACGTCCAGTACTTTTCCCGAGGACGTGTGAAGAATCCGGATGGACCCGTCGTCGAGTGGCTGCACGCACCATCGTTGGCCCGGGCCCCCGAAGAACTGCCGAAGGACGATGGAACCCTCGCCGTTCGCGCCGCCTTCTGGCGTCAGCGCCAGTTGCGAGCCTGTGTTGATGAGGGGGCCTTCGAACCAGCGGCTGAAGGGGTTCTCGATGGGTTCCTCAGGCATCGGATTCTCCCGCCGGGTGGAGCACCCCGAGTCCTGGTTCCAGGCTATGCAGGTCCTGTTGGTGATCGCATGCGCGCGCTGCGGTCCTCGCGCCGGAGCCCGCAGTCAGATCCGGCGGCCTCGGGGGAGACCGCGACGGCAGTAGCGCTCAGCTCGCCTTCCGGTACACCCCAGAAGATCTCGCCGGTGTGGATGCGGACGGTGGCGCTTGCGGGTGTCGTCGGTGATCCCGACCCACTCGGCATCAGGGCCAGGGCGTGTATCGGAAGTGGATCTCATCAAGTGTCGAGCGGAAGTTCCAGCAGTTCCTCTGGAGGCTGGAAACCGGAGCGCTGATACAGAGGGGTGCTGCGCTCTGACGGCCATACGATCAAGCCCTCGAGGCCAGCGCTGCGTGAGTGCTGCTTCAGCGCCTCCAGGAGTGCCGAGCCGGCTCCTTTGTTCCGTTGTGACGGCATGACGAAGAAGTTCGTGACATAGCCGACCGGGTTGTTGTCGCCATAGGGCTCCGGCATCCTCTCCACGAGACAGAGGAAGACGTGTCCGCAGATTTCGCCCTCGGTCTCCGCGACCCAGGCCAACCAGTGGCCATCGCTGAGCCGGGTGCGGATCCACTGCTCGGCCTCTTCCAGGAGCCGAGCAGGAGCTGGCGGTTGCCCTTCGTGGTCCTCCTGCTTGAACGTCCAACGTAGTTCGGCCAAGGTCCGCGAATCGGCGGGCCGGGCCGGACGCACGATGAGGTCTACCGTCATGGGGACGAGCTTCGGTCCTATAGCACGGTGAGGCAAACCGATTTCCGCGCCGGTCACAGCCACTCGTTGATAGCCGCAACGAGGACGGTCGCCTCGTAGCGGACCGCGAGTTTGTCGTATCTCGTGGCCACTGCCCGGTTTCTCTTGAGGCGGTAGATGCCGCACTCGACCGCGTGGCGCTCCTTGTAGTCCTCCGAGTCGAACTTCGGCGGTCGGCCGCCGTGCGAGCCGCGCTTCTTGCGGTTGCCGGCCTGGTCAGCTTTGTCCGGAATCGTGCAGCGGATGCCACGTCGACGCAGATAGGCGCGGTTCTTGCGGGAGGCGATCAGCCGGCCGGCGGCTTCACGCTCCCTCGTATGCCGGGTCCGCGGTCCCGCGGCCCGATGCGGATCACCGCCGTAGAACGCGCCGCGGCCTCCGCGGCGCTGGGCTGCCCGCCGTGGGAGCTTGGGCTGTGCGCCGGATGCAGCCAGATGATGCGGCGGTACGGGCAGAACGCGGCCATGTACTGCAACGTGTGCCGGGCCGTCCTCAACGGGCGATAGACGGGAACTGCAACCAAAACTGCAACCACACACGTCGAAGGGCCCCACCGCGAACGGTGGGGCCCTTCGACATCGTGCCCGGTGAGGCACTGGCGGAGGATACGAGATTCGAACTCGTGAGGGGTTGCCCCCAACACGCTTTCCAAGCGTGCGCCCTAGGCCACTAGGCGAATCCTCCGCGGCAAACAATACAAGACGCTGAGGGGTGCTCGCGAACGTGATCCAGAACGAGGTCACGCGGTCGGGACCGGGGGACCGCGGGGCCTCTGGGATCGGGTACCCTTGGCGGAGCCCCTCACGTGGCGCTATCTGACTGAACTCCCCCAGGGCCGGAAGGCAGCAAGGGTAGGTCGGCTCTGGCGGGTGCGTGGGGGGCGCTTGCGTTCCCGGGTTGTCGGTGGGCGCCTATAACCTCGTATACGTGTCGTCTCTCGCGCTGTACCGCCGCTACCGCCCCGAGTCCTACGCCGAGGTCATCGGGCAGGAGCATGTCACCGACCCGTTGCAGCAGGCCCTGCGGAACAACCGGGTCAATCACGCGTACCTGTTCAGCGGGCCGCGCGGCTGTGGCAAGACGACCAGTGCGCGCATCCTCGCGCGCTGTCTGAACTGTGAGCAGGGTCCCACTCCCACGCCCTGCGGGGAGTGCCAGTCCTGCCGTGACCTGGCGCGGAACGGGCCGGGTTCGATCGACGTCATCGAGATCGACGCCGCCTCCCACGGTGGTGTGGACGACGCCCGTGACCTGCGGGAGAAGGCCTTCTTCGGGCCCGCCTCCAGCCGGTACAAGATCTACATCATCGACGAGGCGCACATGGTCACCTCGGCGGGCTTCAACGCCCTGCTGAAGGTGGTCGAGGAGCCGCCGGAGCACCTCAAGTTCATCTTCGCCACCACCGAGCCGGAGAAGGTGATCGGGACGATCCGGTCCCGTACGCACCACTACCCGTTCCGGCTCGTGCCGCCCGGCACCCTGCGGGACTACCTGGGCGAGGTCTGCGGGCGCGAGGGCATCCCCGTCGAGGACGGGGTGCTGCCGCTCGTCGTCCGCGCGGGCGCCGGATCCGTGCGTGACTCGATGTCCGTGATGGACCAGCTGCTGGCCGGCGCCGCCGACGACGGTGTGACATACGCCATGGCGACCTCTCTTCTCGGCTATACGGACGGGTCCCTGCTCGACTCGGTCGTGGACGCCTTCGCCGCCGGCGACGGCGCGGCGGCCTTCGAGGTCGTGGACCGCGTCATCGAGGGCGGCAACGACCCCCGCCGCTTCGTCGCCGACCTGCTGGAGCGGCTGCGCGACCTGGTGATCCTCGCCGCCGTGCCGGACGCCGCCGAGAAGGGGCTCATCGACGCCCCCGTGGACGTCGTGGAGCGCATGCAGGCGCAGGCGTCCGTGTTCGGCGCGGCCGAGCTGAGCCGCGCGGCCGACCTGGTCAACGCCGGACTGACCGAGATGCGCGGAGCCACCTCGCCCCGGCTGCAGCTGGAGCTGATCTGCGCGCGCGTGCTGCTGCCCGCCGCCTTCGACGACGAGCGGTCGCTCCAGGCCCGGATCGACCGGCTGGAGCGCGGCGCCGCGGCCGCCCCGGCGTCCGCCGCCGTCTTCACGGCCGGTTCGCCCGCGCCCGCCATGGGGTACGTCCCCGGGCCCGACGCCCACACGCCGATGGCCCCGCCTCCGCCCGCCCCGGTCGCGCAGCCCCCCGCCCCGCAGGCTCCGGCCCCCCAGGCCCCCGGGCCCGTACAGCAGCAGCCCGCCGCGGAAGCGCCCCGGCCCGGTGCCTGGCCCGGGGCCGCGACCCCCGCCGCACCTGCCGCCCCCGCTCCCGGCGCCTGGCCGGGTGCCTCCACCCCCGCGCCCCAGGCCCCCGCCGCCGCGCCCCAGGCCGCCGCGCCCGCCGCCGCACCCGCCCCCGCCGGTGACATGGCGCAAGGCGCCGCCCAGGTGCGGAACATGTGGCCGTCGATCCTCGACGCCGTCAAGAACAAGCGCCGCTTCACCTGGATCCTGCTCAGCCAGAACGCCCAGGTGGCCGGGTTCGACGGCACCACCCTCCAGCTCGGCTTCCTCAACGCCGGCGCGCGGGACAACTTCGCGAGCAGCGGCAGCGAGGACGTCCTGCGCCAGGTCCTGGCCGACCAGTTCAACGTGCAGTGGAAGATCGAGGCGATCGTCGACCCCTCGGGCGGTGCCACCCCGCCGCCCGCCGCGACCGGCTTCGGGGGCGGACGCCCGGCCCAGGCCCCCGCCCCGCAGCAGCCGTGGTCTTCCTCACAGCAGACCCAGCAGGCCCAGCAGCCCCCGTCGGGCCAGCAGGCCCCGCAGTCCCAGCCGTCGCACCAGCCCCCGCGCGCGTCCTCCGCCGCGCCCGCCCCGCAGGCGTCCTCGGCCGCTCCCGTACCGCAGAGCCAGCCGTACGCTCCGCCGCCCGTCGCGCCCGAGGACGACGTGCCGGAGGAGGACGACCCGGACCTCGTCGACTCCGCCCTCTCCGGCCACGAGCTGATCGTGCGCGAGCTCGGAGCCACCGTTGTGGAGGAATACACGAACGAGTAGGGACGTCTCGCTCGGTGGCCCGCACAAGGGCTATCCCGCCGCGCGGGCTACCCTGGCTGGCGTGAAGGTCCTCGTCATCGGCGGCGGCGCCCGCGAACACGCCCTGTGCCGCTCTCTCTCCCTCGATCCCGACGTCACCGCTCTGCACTGCGCGCCCGGCAACGCCGGAATCGCGGAGGTCGCCGAGCTGCACCCCGTCGACCAGCTGGACGGCGAGGCCGTCGCGCGGCTCGCCACCGACCTCCAGGCCGGCCTGGTCGTCGTCGGCCCGGAGGCCCCGCTCGTCGCGGGTGTCGCCGACGCCGTCCGCGCGGCCGGCATCCCCTGCTTCGGCCCGTCCGAGGAGGCGGCGCAGCTGGAGGGCTCCAAGGCGTTCGCCAAGGACGTCATGGCCGGCGCCGGCGTCCCGACCGCCCGCAGCTACGTCTGCACCACCCCCGAGGAGATCGACGAGGCGCTCGACGCCTTCGGTGCTCCGTACGTGGTGAAGGACGACGGCCTCGCGGCCGGCAAGGGCGTCGTCGTCACCGACGACCTGGCGGAGGCGCGGGCGCACGCGCTCGCCTGCGGCCGGGTCGTCATCGAGGAGTTCCTGGACGGCCCCGAGGTCTCCCTCTTCGCGATCACCGACGGCGTCACCGTCCTCCCGCTCACCCCCGCGCAGGACTTCAAGCGCGCGCTCGACGGCGACGAGGGCCCGAACACCGGCGGCATGGGCGCGTACTCGCCACTGCCCTGGGCCGACCCCAAGCTGGTCGACGAGGTCATGGCCACGGTGCTCCAGCCGACGGTCGACGAGCTGCGCCGTCGCGGCACGCCGTTCCAGGGCCTGCTGTACGCGGGTCTGGCGATCACCAGCCGTGGCGTACGGGTCATCGAGTTCAACGCCCGCTTCGGCGACCCGGAGACCCAGGTCGTCCTGGCCCGGCTGCGGACCCCCCTCGCGAGCGTCCTGCTGAACGCCGCCAACGGCACCCTCGACAGCGAGCCGCCGCTGAACTGGCACGAGGACGCGGCCGTGACCGTGGTCGTCGCCTCGCACAACTACCCGGGCACCCCGCGCACGGGCGACCCCATCGAGGGTCTGGACGACGTCGCGGCGCAGGATGCACCGCACGCGTACGTCCTGCACGCCGGGACGAAGCAGGACGGCGACGCGATCGTGAGCGCCGGCGGCCGCGTGCTGTCGGTCACCGCGACCGGAAAGGACCTGGCGCAGGCCCGCGAGCGGGCGTACAAGGCGGTCGGCCGGATCCGTCTGGACGGCTCGCAGCACCGTACGGACATCGCGCGCAAGGCCGCGGGGGAGTGAACCTCTAACCGCCCCGAACCGTCATCACCTTTGCCCAAAGCCATTCCATCGAGTGACGGCTGAGCCATCCGGATGACGCCTGCCGACGCCCCAACTAGGGTGCGGCGCAGGTGTTCCGGCACTTGGCCCACCGGCATTGCGATGTCAGTGGCGGGTGCCACAGTGGGGGAGTGAGCAACACCGCCACAGGCAGTCCCGACGAGGGCAGGAGGGGGTGATGTACGGCGTGTCCGGTACCGGTTCGGTTCCCGGCGAGGAGATGGGTGCGCGTGCCGCGCGCTCCCGGGCCGTCGGCGTGCTCCGGGTCCGCGGCAGGGCGCTGGGCGTCGCCGTGCTCCCGGCAGCCGCGGCCGTGATCCTGTACGCGGGCGGGGTCACCGGCCACATGACCGGGGCCGGCTGGGACGCCGCCCGCTGGCTCACCACCGTGCTCGCGCTGGTCGTCCTCCTCGCCGCGGCGGCCGTCGCCCTGGTGATCGCGCGCTCCCGGCCCGCCGTCACCCCCACCGTCGAGCTCGCCGAGACCTCGGCCCCCGACCTCTACCGCATGGTGCGGGACCTGGCCGACCGGCTCGGCGTCCCCGCGCCCTCCGCGATAGCCCTGACCCCGGACTGCGACAGCTGGCTCGAGGACCGTACGCACCCCGCGCACCGCCCGGGGCGTACGGGCGCGCTCCGGCGCTCCACCGACGCGCCGGTCCTGGTCATAGGCTCCCCCTTCCTCTGGTGGATGCGGGTCGGCGAGCTGCGCGCCGTCCTCGCCCCCGTCGTCGCGGGTACGGCTCCCTCGGCGCACCCCGACATAGCCGCGGCACGCCGCTTCGTCCAGGGCCTCGACGCGGCGGTGGCCGCCCCCCGTACCCCCGGGCTCGACCCGGCACGCAGGCTCGGCGCGCACGCGATCGCGTGGGTCGCCCGGGTCCTTCTGCGCCTCTGTCGCGGACACGCCGCCGAGATGGAGCGGGGCGTCGCCGTCGCCGGATCCGAGCGCGCACAGGCTGTGGACTACGGCATCCGGATCGTCGCCCAGGAGCAGGTCGGCCTCGCCTACGCGGGCTGGGACCGGCTGCTCACCCGCGTCGCGCTGCCCGCCTGGCGGATGGGCCGCTGGCCGTCGAGCCTCGACGTGGGCGTCGTCGCGGCCCTCACCGAGCTGTCCCGCCGCGACCGTCTCGCCGAGGGCTTCACCTCACGGCTCGGCGAGCGCCCGGCCTGTGACCTGCTCGAAGAGCCCGGTGCCGTCGACGAAGCCGCCTCGCTGCTCGCCGCCCGGCTCTTCCACGGCGGCCCGGCGGAGGCCGGCCCGGACTGGGCCCCGGTCGACTGGAGCCAGTACCCGGAGGAGGTCGTGGACCGGAAGTGGCGCAGCGACGCGGCCCGCCTCCACCAGGTCCTCGACGAACTGGGCGTCCTCCCGCCACGACCGGACACCCCCTCGGGCGCCCGTGCCGCCACGAACACCCGCGTCGGCGCCGGCACCCGCACCGGCAAAGGCAACGGCAACGGCGTCGGTCCGGCTCACGAGACCGCCGCTCGCGGCAGCGCAGACGGTCCGACGCTGACCCGCGTGATGACCCACCTGTCGGCCCGCCCCGGGCCGCCCCCGACGGCGGACGGCACTCCCGGCACCCCGCCGCCCCTTCCCGCCCTCGCCCCCACGCCCATGCCCACCCCCACGCCCGCCCCCCTGGCCCCCGCGGCCGCCGACGACCCTGACGATCTGGACCTCGCCGAGCCGCCCGTCTCCAACCCCGCCGCCGACGCCCTCGCCGCCGCGCTCACCGCCCGCGTCGCGCGCGAGGAGGCCGCCGCCGGGCCCGCCGCGCCCGCACCCGCGCCGCACACCGCCGCGGGAGCCCCCGGCGGCGACACGCTGCCCCTCTTCCCGCTGCAGCCGCCCCGGACCGGGCGCGATCTCCTCGCCGACCATGTGACGGCGATGGTCTGCTGCGCCGCCGTCGACACCGCGGGTGCGGCCCCCGGTCTCGACTGGCTCGACGGTCCCGCTCTGCTCGTCGGCGGCGTGCGGAGCACCGACCTCACCGCCCGCGTCCTCGCCCTCGTCGAGGACGGCGACCCCGAGCCCCTGAACGCCTGGCTCGCCGAGACGGGCGTACGCCCCGAGAAGCCCGTCCGCCTCGTGTGAGCCGGGACGGCCCCGGAAGCTTGCCTTCCGTTCACGTCAATTCGCGACGAACGGTGACGGAGTGCGTGCGTTATGTGATGTGCTGGAGACCGGCACTGACAGCAGCACATGACAGCCCATGACAGCGCATGTGCGACACGACGGCAGACGGCACGCGGGGGAGTCGAGGGAGGGGCGCGTTATGGGGGCGGACCAGATCAGGCGGTGGGAGTCGGGCGCGCTCGCCCACGCCGTCACGGACCCTTTCGGCCAGGGCCCCCTGCCCTGGCTGCGCGGTTCGGAGAACTACTTCGACGACACGGGCCAGGTCGTCCCGTGGTACGCCGACGAGACGCTCGCCCGTGGCGGAAGCGGCGGTCCGCGCACCGCCGACGACGTACGGAGCCAGATCAAGGGGTTCGCGTCCAACGGGGCCGTGGCACCCGGCGAGGCGATCGATTTCCACATCACGGTGGACCCGCCGCAGCAGTTCTCGGTCGACATCTACCGGATCGGTCACTACGGCGGCGAGGGCGCCACCAAGATCACCACCAGCCCCCGCCTCTCCGGCATCGTCCAGCCCGCGCCGCTCGCCGCCGACCGCACGGTCTCCTGCCACCACTGGTGGCAGTCCTGGCGCCTGCAGATCCCGGCCCACTGGTCGATCGGCGCGTACGTCGCCGTGCTCACCACCCTCGACGGCTACCGCTCCCACATCCCCTTCACCGTCCGCGACAGCCACCCCGCCGACCTGCTCCTCGTCCTGCCGGACATCACCTGGCAGGCGTACAACCTCTATCCCGAGGACGGCCGGACGGGCGCCAGCCTCTACCACGCGTGGGACGAGGACGGCCGCCTCCTCGGCGAGCGGGACGCGGCGATCACCGTCTCCTTCGACCGCCCCTACGCGGGCGCCGGTCTCCCCCTCCACGTCGGCCACGCCTACGACTTCATCCGCTGGGCCGAGCGGTACGGCTACGACCTCGCCTACGCCGAGACCCGCGATCTGCACGCCGGCCGCGTCGACCCCACCCGCTACCGCGGCCTGGTCTTCCCCGGCCACGACGAGTACTGGTCCGTCCCCATGCGCCGGACCGTCGAACTCGCCCGCGAGCAGGGCACCTCCCTCGTCTTCCTCTCCGCCAACACCATGTACTGGCAGGTCGAGCTGGGCCCCTCGCCGTCCGGCGTCCCCGACCGGCTCCTCACCTGCCGCAAGCGCCGCGGCCCCGGCCGCTCGGCGCTCTGGCGCGAGATCGACCGCCCGGAGCAGCAGCTGCTCGGCATCCAGTACGCGGGAAGGGTGCCGGAGCCGCACCCGCTGGTCGTACGGAACGCGGAGCACTGGCTCTGGGACGCCACCGGCGCCGGGGACGGGGACGAGATCCCCGGCCTGGTCGCGGGCGAGGCGGACCGCTACTTCCCGCGCACCGCCCTCCCCGAGCACCAGGGCCGGATCCTGCTCGCCCACTCGCCCTACCGGGACGGCGAAGGCGCTCTGCGCCACCAGGAGACCTCGCTCTACCGCGCCCCGTCCGGCGCCTGGGTCTTCGCCTCCGGCACCTTCGCCTGGTCGCCCGCCCTGGACCGGCCGGGCCATGTCGACGAGCGGATCCAGCGCGCCACGGCGAACCTCCTGGACCGCATCTGCAAGCGGGACTGATCGACGGCAGGGTCTGACCAGGGCTTCGAAGGGGTCGCGCGCCGGGTCACCCGGAGAGTGCGAGAGAATCGGAACCGCTCCTGGATCAACCTACGCGGAGGAACCGTGTCCGGATTCGTAGAAAAGCCCGAGCCCGTCCAGGTCCCGGGCCTGACCCACCTCCACACGGGCAAGGTGCGTGACCTCTACCGGAACGAGGCCGGCGACCTCGTGATGGTGGCCAGCGACCGCATGTCCGCGTACGACTGGGTCCTGCCCACCGAGATCCCCGACAAGGGGCGGGTGCTCACCAAGCTCTCCCTGTGGTGGTTCGACCGGCTCTCCGACCTCGTCCCCCACCACGTCCTCTCCACCGAGCTGCCGGCCGGCGCTCCCGCCGACTGGGAGGGCCGCACCCTCGTCTGCAAGTCGCTGACCATGGTCCCGGTCGAGTGCGTGGCCCGCGGCTACCTGACCGGCTCCGGCCTCGTCGAGTACGACGCCTCGCGCACGGTCTGCGGCATCCCGCTGCCCGAGGGCCTCAGCGACGGCTCCGAGCTGCCCGCGCCGATCTTCACCCCGGCCACCAAGGCCGCGGTGGGCGACCACGACGAGAACGTGTCGTACGAGGAGGTCGCCCGCCAGGTCGGCGAGGAGACCGCCGCGCTGCTGCGCGACACGACCCTCGCGGTCTACGGACGCGCCCGGGACATCGCCCGCGAGCGGGGCATCATCCTCGCCGACACCAAGTTCGAGTTCGGCTTCGAGGCCACCGGAGACGGCCCGGTCCTGGTCATCGCCGACGAGGTCCTCACCCCGGACTCCTCCCGCTTCTGGCCCGCCGACCAGTGGCAGCCGGGCCGCGCCCAGCCCTCGTACGACAAGCAGTTCGTCCGTGACTGGCTGACCTCCCCGGCCTCCGGCTGGGACCGCAAGAGCGAGCAGCCGCCGCCCGCGCTCCCGCAGGAGGTCGTGGACGCCACGCGCGCCAAGTACATCGAGGCGTACGAGCTGCTGACCGGCGCCGCCTGGTCGTAGCCCCGAGCGGGGACACGAAGAAGCCCCCGGTCCGAGAGGACCGGGGGCTTCTTCCATGGAGCGGACGACGAGATTCGAACTCGCGACCCTCACCTTGGCAAGGTGATGCTCTACCAACTGAGCCACGTCCGCATGCGCCGTAGCGCGGAGCCAACTATACCCAACCTTTCGCGCGGGCGAGACGCACCGCCGCGTGACGGTTCTCGGCCCCGAGCTTCGCGGCGGCCGAGGAGAGGTAGTTGCGGACCGTCCCCTGCGAGAGCGAGGCCCGCTCGGCGATCTCCGCGACCGGTGCGCCGTCCGCCGCGAGTTCGAGCACCTCGGCCTCGCGCGCGGTCAGCGGGGAGTCCCCCGCGGCGATCGCGTCGGCCGCCAACTCCGGGTCCACGTAACGGTTTCCGGCGTGTACGGAGCGGATCAGCTCGGCCAGCCGCTGGGCGCTGACGGTCTTCGGCACGAAGCCCCGCACCCCGGCCGCGAGCGCCCGCTTGAGGTGCCCGGGGCGGCCGTGGCTGGTCACGATCATGGTGCGGCAGTCGGGGAGTTCGTCGCGCAGGGATGTGGCGACCCTCACACCGTCGAGGCCCGGCATCTGCAGATCGAGGACGGCTACGTCGGGCCGGTGGGCCCGGGCCATGGCAAGCGCCTCGGGTCCGGTCGCGGCCTCGGCGACGACCACGAGATCGTCCTCCAGGGCGAGCAGCGCGGCGAGCGCGCCCCGGATCAGATGCTCGTCGTCGGCGAGCAGCACACGTACGGGCACGGTCACGCCCCCTTCCTGGCGCTCGGCACGCCCACGGGCACCAACGCCGTCACCTGGAACGTACCGCCGTCGCGCGGTCCCGCCTCCAGGGTTCCGTCCACCGCGGCGAGCCGCTCCCGCAGCCCCGCGAGGCCCGAGCCCTGCCCCATCACCGCCCCTTCCCGTACGCCGTCGTTCCGTACCGTCAGCAGCACCGAACCGTCCTTCTCCCGCAGCGAGATCCCGCACCGTCGCGCGTCTCCGTGCCGCAGCACGTTGGTCGTCGTCTCCCGCACCACCCAGCCGAGGACCGACTGGACGCCGGCGGGCAGTTCGACGGTGACCGGGTCGATCGCGCAGTCGATGCCCGCGGCGCCGAGCACCCCGCGGGCGCCTTCGAGTTCGACGCGCAGGTCCGCGTCGCGGTAGCCGCGCACCACGTCCCGCACCTCGCGCTGGGACTCCCGCGCGATCCGCTGCACCTCGATCATCTGGTCGACGGCCTCGGGCCGTTCGCGCCGGGCGAGCTGGACGGCGAGTTCGCTCTTGAGCGCGATCACCGACAGGTTGCGGCCCATGACGTCGTGGAGGTCGCGGCCGAAGCGGAGCCGCTCCTCGGCGACGGCCAGGCGCGCCTTCAGCTCCTTGGACCGCTCCAGTTCCCAGACCATCTTCATCAGCCAGCCGGAGAACCCGCAGGCGGCCACGAGCCCGCCGCCGCTCAGCAGGATGCCGACCGTGTAGCCGAGCGCCTCGCCGAGTCCGACGCCCGCCGCCGCGACCGCGCCGCCGGTGGTGAGGGCGGCGAGCGGAGCCACGTACAGCATGTGGCGGATCCGGTTCATGCACAGGACGAGGCTGCCGAGGGTGAAGGTGACCGTGCCGGTGACGACGGCGGCGGCCACCGCCGGCTCGGCGAGGGCCCCGGTGGCCCGCAGGGCGATGGCGGTCAGCGCGCCGGCCGCGGTCAGTGCCACGAGGGACGCCGCGAGCCGGACCGGCCGCTCGCGGCGGTCGAGGACCCAGTCGAGGGCGCGGGAGGAGAGCACGCCGTTCAGGACGGCGTGCAGGCAGACGAGTGCGGCCAGGGTGGCTGCCAGGGGCAGTCCGAGCGGGCTGCGGTCGCCCTGCGCCACCGTTCCGCCGCCGATGAAGGCGATCTCGAGCAGCACGAAGAAGTGGAAGCTCCACCGGGTGTACAGCTCGACCTTGGCCGCCGTACTGCGACCGCTCCACCACCCCGTCAGCCTGGACACGCGCCCGGCCCCCCTCTCTAGCGACGCGGCTCCCAGCGGAACCACCGTCGGACAGCAAACACGGTGAGCACGCCCCAGGCCAATGTGTTGAGTACGGCGGTGAGCAGGTCCTTGGTGTCACCGACGCCGAGCCAGCCCATGCGGACGAGCTCCATGACACCGCTGGCCGGGAGCAGTCGGCAGAGGTCGGCGACGAGGTCGGGGAGCAGCTCCGTGGGGACCATCAGCCCCGATCCCATGGCGGAGAGGAGGAAGAAGGGCAGGGTGGTGAGCCCCGCGCTCTCGACGTTGCGGGTGATGGCCGTGGTCACGGCGGCCAGGCCGGCGAGCAGCACGACCGCGGCGAGCAGTCCGAGCACGAGCAGTTCCGGCCTGCGGGGCGCGGGCACGTCGAGGGCGATGGCGCCGCCGACGGTCAGCAGGGCGCACTGGACGAAGGCGATGGCGGCCGACGGGAGCGCGGCCCCGGTGAGGATCTCCAGGTCGCTCGCCTCTCCGGTCCGCAGTCGCTTGAGGACCAGTTCCTCGCGGCGGGCGACGAGGGCGGACGTCAGGCCCATGTAGACGACGAGGATGAGGACCAGGCCGGTCCCGCCGATGAGGGTGGCGCCCGCCATGCCCATCGGCAGCTCCTTCCCACCCATCGTGGTGAGCGAGGAGCGCAGCACGAAGATCATCAGCAGTGGCATCAGCAGGGCGATGAAGAGGTTGTTCTTGTTCCGCCCGAGGAGGGTGAGTTCGGCCCGCCCCAGCGAGGTCATCCGGCGTGCGGTCGCGTTCATCGGGCGGTCTCCAGGGAGTCGGTGCGGGAGGCGTCGGTGCGGGAGGCGTCGGCGTGGGAGCCGGTGGCACGGGAGTCGTCGGTGCGGGAGGCGATCTCCAGGAACGCCTCTTCGAGGGAGGCCGAGCGGGCGTCCAGCCCCTCCAGCCGTACGTCCGCCTCGCGGGCCCAGTCGAGGAGTTCGCCGAGCGCGTTCTGCAGTTCGTGCGTACGGATCTCCACGCGCCGTCCCTCCGCCCCGGCCTTCAGGGTGAGCGGGAGCCGCCCGGGCTCGACGCCCTCGGGGAGCACGAAGCGGATGCGGGCGGGGCGAGCGGCGGTGACCTCGGCGGGGGTGCCGGAGAGCACGATCCGCCCCTGGTGCATGATCGCCAGCCGGTCGGCCAGGGACTCGGCCTCCTCCAGGTAGTGCGTGGTGAGGACGACGGTCGTGCCGCCGTCCCGCAGCGCCCGCACCAGCTCCCAGGTGTCGCGCCGGCCTTCGGCGTCGAGGCCGGTGGTCGGCTCGTCGAGGAAGAGGACCTCGGGGCGGCCCAGGAGCGCGAGCGCCAGGTCGAGACGGCGCCGCTCGCCGCCGGAGAGCTGCTTGATCCGCACGCTGCCGCGGGCGGCGAGCCCGACCATCTCCAGCGCTTCGAGGAGCGGCCGCGCGCCGGTGGTGCAGCCGGCCCACATCCGTACGGTCTCGGTCACCGTCAAGTCGGAGGGGAAGCCGCCCTCCTGGAGCATCACCCCGATCCGGGGCCGGACGGCGGCACGTTCGCGGTACGGGTCGTGGCCGAGGACGTGGACCGTGCCGCCGCTGGGCGCGGCGAGGCCCTCCAGGAGTTCGACGGTGGAGGTCTTGCCGGCTCCGTTGGTCCCGAGGAGGGCGAAGATCTCACCTCGGGGGACGGCGAAGGAGATGCCGTCGACGGCGGCGAACCCGCCGCTGTAGATCCGGCGGAGGTCGTCGGCCTCGATCACGTTGGTCATGACCTCAGCCTCGCGGCGGACGGAGCCGGTCGGCAGTGCGTGCTGTCATCGCTGCGCATGACAAATGTCAGGAGGGGGCCGCGACATGGGCGGACACGACGAAGGCCCCGGTTCGTGAGAACCGGGGCCTTCGCTTCCTGAGCGGACGACGAGATTCGAACTCGCGACCCTCACCTTGGCAAGGTGATGCTCTACCAACTGAGCCACGTCCGCATGCCTCCGACCGGCTTTCACCGGGCGGTGCGAGCACCACTCTACCTGATCCACAAGAGTGGTCGGTAATGCGATGCAGAGCGGGTGACAGGAATTGCACACTGCGCCTTCCCCCTGGAAGGGGGATGTTCTACTACTGAACTACACCCGCACGCTGCGTGAGGTCCGGCCCTGCGGCCTCGCCCCTCGGCGTGATCCAGACTCTAGCCGATCAGCGGGGGTGCAGTGCAACTCCGTTCGCCGCGGCACGTCGGACGGCCCGGTCAACTGGCCTCGCGGAAGGCCTCGTAGACCCTCTTCGGAATGCGGCCCCGGGCCGGCACGTCGAGCTTGTTGGACTGCGCCCAGGCGCGGACCGCCGCCGGGTCGGGAGCGAGGGCGGTGTGCTTGTACGAAGCCACGGAGGCGGGCGCACCGCTCGCCCTCGCGGCGGCGGCCCTGCCCGTCAGCTTGCGGCCGGCCGCGAGGTAGGGCGCCAGCGCCTTGCGCAGTTTCTTTGCATTGGCGGGATTCAGGTCGATCTCGTACATCTTCCCGTCGAGGCCGAACGCCACCGTTTCCGCCGCTTCTCCGCCGTCGATGTCGTCGAAGAGAGTGACCACTACTCGCTGAGCCACGGATATCGGTCCTTTCGTGCGGTACCACCGTGTCCAGTTCGGCGCGTCGAGCGCCTCTGACGTGCGGCGACACCGGCTTTGCGGCTACTCCGGCGCAATGCTGCTTTCCTCTGTATTCCTTTGTACAGCGGTAGGCGTCGCATTGTGAAGCCCAGCCAATTGCATCCGCGTGTCCCGCCGCAATGGGCCGCGCAATATTTCACTTGAATTTTCCGTGGGGATCTTCGGGTGCGTTTGTAGGGTCCTCCAGTCCTCTACCCGCGTAGAATTTGGAGGCAGGTACGCTGAGGGAACCGCCCACGCAACACACCACCGGGAGTGCCAGTGGCACGCGTCGTAGTCGACGTCATGCTCAAGCCGGAGATCCTCGACCCTCAGGGGCAGGCGGTGCAGCGTGCACTGCCCCGCCTGGGATTCGACGGAATCGCCGACGTCCGCCAGGGAAAGCGCTTCGAGCTGGAGGTGGAGGGACCGGTCGACGAGGCCGCCCTCGCCCGCATCCATGAGATGGCCGAAACCTTCCTCGCCAACACCGTGATCGAGGACTTCACCGTCAAGGTCGAGTCCACGGAGACCGCCGGGGCCTCGTCGTGACCGCACGCATCGGCGTCGTCACCTTCCCCGGAACGCTCGACGACCAGGACGCGCTGCGCGCCGTCCGGCTCGCCGGAGCCGAGCCCGTCTCGCTCTGGCACCGCGACAAGGACCTCAAGCAGGTCGACGCCGTGGTCCTGGCCGGCGGCTTCTCCTACGGCGACTACCTGCGCGCCGGGGCCATCTCCCGGTTCTCGCCGGTGATGGAGCCGCTCATCGAGCAGGCCAGGGCGGGCATGCCCGTCCTCGGCATCTGCAACGGCTTCCAGATCCTCACCGAGGCCCATCTGCTGCCGGGCGCGATGCTGCGCAACAACCACCTGCACTTCATCTGCCGCGACCAGAAGCTGCGGGTGGAGAACGCGGACACCGCGTGGACGTCCGACTACGCGCAGGGCCAGGAGATCCAGGTCCCGCTCAAGAACATGGACGGCCGGTACGTCGCCGACGAGCGGACGCTCGACGAGCTGGAGGCCGAGGGGCGCGTGGCCTTCCGCTACGTGGACATGAACCCCAACGGCTCGCTCCGTGACATCGCGGGCATCACCAACGCCGCCGGGAACGTCGTCGGGCTCATGCCGCACCCCGAGCACGCCGTCGAGCCGCTGATCGGTACGGGCCGTACCGACGGCCTCGGTTTCTTCACCTCGATCCTCAAGAAGCTGGTCAACGCCTGATGAGCCTCGACACCGTCAAGCACGCCACCGAGACCCCGGACAGCGAGCAGCCCTGGAAGGAGCTCGGCCTCAAGGAGGACGAGTACGCGCGCATCCGCGAGATCCTCGGCCGCCGTCCCACCGGTGCCGAGCTCGCCATGTACTCCGTCATGTGGTCCGAGCACTGCTCGTACAAGAGCAGCAAGGTCCACCTGAAGCAGTTCGGCGAGAAGGTCCCGGCCAACGACGCCATGCTCGTCGGCATCGGCGAGAACGCGGGCGTCGTCGACGTCGGCCAGGGGTACGCGGTCACCTTCAAGGTCGAGTCGCACAACCACCCGTCGTACATCGAGCCCTACCAGGGCGCGGCCACCGGCGTCGGCGGCATCGTCCGCGACATCCTCGCCATGGGTGCCCGCCCGGTCGCCGTCGTCGACCCGCTGCGCTTCGGCGCGGCCGACCACCCCGACACCAAGCGCGTGCTCCCCGGAGTCGTCGCCGGCATCGGTGGCTACGGCAACTGCCTGGGTCTGCCGAACATCGGCGGCGAGGTCGTCTTCGACGAGTGCTACCAGGGCAACCCGCTGGTCAACGCCGGCTGCATCGGTGTCATGAAGCACGAGGACATCCACCTCGCCAAGGCCTCCGGCCCCGGCAACAAGGTGATCCTCTACGGCGCCCGTACGGGCGGCGACGGCATCGGCGGTGTCTCGGTCCTCGCGTCCGAGACCTTCGACGACACCAAGCCCACCAAGCGCCCCGCGGTCCAGGTCGGCGACCCGTTCCAGGAGAAGCTCCTCATCGAGTGCACCCTGGAGATCTTCCAGGAGAAGCTGGTCGCGGGCATCCAGGACCTGGGTGGCGCCGGACTCTCCTGCGCGACCTCCGAGCTGGCCTCCGCCGGCTCCGGCGGCATGCGGGTCGACCTCGACCGGGTCCACCTGCGCGACGCGACGCTCTCGCCCGAGGAGATCCTCATGAGCGAGTCGCAGGAGCGCATGTGCGCCATCGTGGAGCCGCAGCACGTCGACCGCTTCCTGGAGATCTGCGAGAAGTGGGACGTCATCGCGGTCGTCATCGGTGAGGTCACCGAGGGCGAGCGCCTGGAGATCTTCTGGCACGGCGAGCAGATCGTCGACGTGCCGCCGCGCACGGTCGCCCACGAGGGCCCGGTCTACCACCGGCCGTACGCCCGCCCGGAGTGGCAGGACGCGCTCCAGGCCGACGACGCGGGCAAGCTGCCCCGGCCGCAGAACGGCGAGGAGCTGAAGGACCAGGTCCTGAAGCTGGTCTCCTCCCCGAACCAGGCCTCGAAGTCCTGGATCACGGACCAGTACGACCGGTTCGTGCAGGGCAACACGGTCCTCGCGCAGCCCGAGGACGCGGGCATGGTCCGCATCGACGAGGAGACCAACCTCGGCGTGGCCATGGCGACCGACGGCAACGGCCGGTACGCCAAGCTCGACCCGTACACGGGCGCGCAGCTCGCGCTGGCGGAGGCGTACCGCAACGTCGCCGCCTCCGGTGCCAAGCCGCTGGCGATCTCGGACTGCCTGAACTTCGGTTCGCCCGAGGACCCGGCCGTGATGTGGCAGTTCGCCGAGGCCACCCGTGGTCTCGCGGACGGCTGCCTCCAGCTCGGCACCCCGGTGACCGGCGGCAACGTCTCGCTGTACAACCAGACGGGCGAGGTCGCCATCCACCCGACGCCGGTCGTGGCCGTGCTCGGTGTGATCGACGACGTCAACCGCCGCACGCCGATCGCCTTCGCGGAAGAGGGCCAGCTCCTCTACCTGCTCGGCGACACGCGTGAGGAGTTCGGCGGCTCGGCCTGGTCCGAGGTCGTCCACAAGCACCTCGGCGGTCTGCCGCCGGCCGTGGACCTCGACCGGGAGAAGCTGCTCGGCGAGATCCTGATCTCGGCCTCCCGCGACGGCATGATCGACGCCGCGCACGACCTGTCCGACGGCGGTCTGGTCCAGGCGGTCGTCGAGTCCTGCCTGCGTGGCGGCACGGGCGCGCGCCTGGTCGTCCCGGACGGCCTGGACGCCTTCACCTTCCTCTTCAGCGAGTCGGCGGGCCGTGCGGTCGTCGCCGTCCCGCGCAGCGAGGAGCTCCGCTTCACCGACATGTGCGGCGCGCGGGGCCTCCCGGCGACGCGGATCGGTGTCGTGGACGGCGCAGAGGTCGACGTGCAGGGCGAGTTCAGCATCTCCCTGGAGGAGCTGCGCGCCGCGCACGAGGCGACGATCCCGGGCCTGCTGGCCTGAGCGGCGCCTGACACACCGCACCACGGGAGCCCCCGTCCGGACCTTCGGTTCCGGGCGGGGGCTTTCCCGTTCCTCACTTGCACGTAATTACGTAATTACGTAATCTGCACACATGGAGCTGGAGGAGCGGGTCGCGGAGCTGGAACGCCGGATGGCGGCCCTGGAGGGCACGGAGCGTCCGGTGCCCGAGGCCGTCGACGACGCCTTCTGGGCCCTGGAAGGGCTGAAGGCGCAGCTCGCCGAGGCGGGCCCGCAGGGCGAGGACGGCGGGGTGCTGTTCACCGGCTCGGTCCGCCTGCCGACCCGGGAGCGGTACGAGTGGCAGTTCGGCGCCCTCACCGAGCGGCTGCTCGACGAGGACTGGGCCGACACCGCCGACTCCTTCGCCGCGCTCGGTCATCCCGTACGGCTCCGGCTGCTGCGGGAGATCCTCGGCGGCCGGCGCACGGCGGCCGAGCTGGCGGAGCTGGAGGAGACCGGCACGACCGGCCAGATCTACCACCACCTGCGCCAGCTGACCGGCGCGGGCTGGCTCCACACGACGGGGCGGGGCCGCTACGAGGTGCCGGGAGCCCGGGTCGTCCCGCTCCTGGTGGTCCTCACCGCCGCCCGTCCGTAACCGCGATCCACCGGATCCACAGGGGGAAAGTTCATGACGCGCAAGCTCGCCGTGGTCGTCCACCGTCTGCTCTGGCTGGTCTTCGCCGTGCAGGCGCTCGCCTCGGTCTTCGTCGAGCCGCCCTATCCGTACTGGGCGGGTTGGCTGCCGGCGCTCGCCGCCCTGGCGGTCGGTGTCACGCTCGCCGGCACGGACCGCAGGCGGCACACGGCGGACACCCGCCCGCCGGTCGAGGTCGGCCCGCCGGTCACCGGCCGCTGGTCGGCGCTGAACAGCCCGGCGGACCGCACGCCCAGCCACGGCACGCACCAGTACGGCCAGACCTACGCCATCGACATCGTGGCGGAGGACGAGGAGCGGCCCCGTCCGCCCTTCGCCCGCCTCTGGCCGACGGTCCGGCGCAGCGAGGACTTCCCCGCCTTCGGCGCCCCGCTGTTCGCGGTCGCCGACGCGACCGTCGTGCACGCCGAGGACGGCCAGCGCGACCACCTCAGCCGCAACTCGCTGCCCGCCGTCGCCTATCTGATGCTGGTCGAAGCCGCCGTACGCGCGCTGGCCGGCGCGCGCCGGGTCACCGGCAACCACGTGATCCTCGACCTCGGCGACGGTACGTACGCGATGTACGCCCACCTGAAGCGCGGCTCGCTCACCGTGCGCGCGGGCGACCGGGTGGCGGCGGGACAGGAGCTGGCCCGGTGCGGCAACTCCGGCAACTCCACGGAGCCGCATGTGCACTTCCAGCTGATGGACGGCCCGGACCTGGACACGGCGCGCGGCGTGCCGTTCACCTGGCGGGGGGTGGGCGTGCCGGCGAACGGCGAGACGTTCGCGGCGGGCGGCCCGGTCTACTCGGCCTGACCCCAGAAGGCGTCCGCCTCGTCGATGTCCTCGACGCACTCGTCGATGTCGGTGACCTTGCCGCCCATAATGGTGAAGAAGAGGCCGCCCTTCATCTCGATGCCCCGGTCACCGTGGTCGCCGTGCCACTTGTGGACGGCCATCACATGGCCCCGGCCGTCGGGGTAGAGGCCCTGTATCTCCGCCGTGAACGTGTCGCCGGTGAGCTCCATGCACTTGGCGTACATGCCGAAGATGGCCTCGCGGCCCTTGAAGTGCCCCGACATCTGGCTGTTGCCGGGGACATGGTGCGTACAGTCGGCCGTCATCATCGCGGCGAGCGCCTCCATGTCCCCTCTGGAGAACGCCTCGTACCCCTTGCGCACGAGTGTCACGTCAGGGTGTTCAGCCATGGTCCTTCGCCCCTCTCGGAAGCCCTCTTCCAGTCTCCGCCGGGGCCCACGGCCCTGCCACACGGCGACGGACTACCCTCGCCCCATGCCACCGGCCAAGAAGCGCACCCGCAGCTACGACACCGCCAGGATCCGGGCCGCCGTGCTCGCCCAGTTCGGGAACGTACGGGAGGCGGTGGAGGGGCTCACGGCCGAGCAGCTCGACGGGCCGACCCGGCTGGGGGAGTGGACCGTACGGGAACTGGCCGCGCATCTGACGCTGGCGGTCGGCGCCGTCGCCCGCGCGCTCGGCGAGCCCGAGCCCGCCAGGCAGGAAGTCGCCCTCCTCGACTGGCCGTCGGCGACGGCCACGGCCGCCGCGCGGATCGACGAGGACACCCGGGCGATCGACACGGCCGACCTGGCCGGCCTGTACGAGCGGACCGCCGCGCGGTACGAGGAGTCGATCGCGGGCGTCCCCGACGACCGGCTCGTCCCGATGCGTTTCGGCGCCATGCGGCTGGCCGACTTCCTGGTGACCCGCACCGTCGAACTCGTCGTGCACACCGACGACCTGAACCGGGCGACGGGTCTGGCCGTCCCGTTCGACCGGCAGGCCCTGGCCGCCTGCACCCGTCTCCTCGCGGACGCGCTCGCGGTGAAGGCCCCGGGCGGCGCGGTCGAGGTCCGGGTCCCGCCCTTCGCGGTGGTCCAGTGCGTGGAGGGCCCCCGGCACACCCGCGGCACCCCGCCCAACGTCGTCGAGACCGACCCGCTCACCTGGATCCGGCTGGCCACCGGCCGGGCGCGGTGGGCGGAGGAGCTGGACGAGGCACGGGTGAGCGCCAGTGGGGAGCGGGCGGACCTCGCCGCCCTGCTGCCCCTGATGGGCTGAGCGGCTGCCTGGGCTGAGCGGCTGCCCGGGCTGAGCGGCTGCCCGGGCTGGGCGGCTGCCCCGCGGAGGCGGGCGGAACCGTCCGTACCGTTCGCCCGTCCCATCCCCATGCTGAAGACACGTACCACCGCAGCCACCGCAGTCCTGGCCTCGCTCGTCGTGCTCTCGGCGTGCGGCACCCAGCAGTCCGGCTCGGAACCCGGCGCCGGCTCCGTCGCCCCCGACGCGCCCGTCGCCGGAGCCCACTGGGTGTTCGACACGGTGACGGTGGCGGGCAAGGAGACCAGGGCGCCCGACGGTGCCCACGTCGAGATCGCCGCGGACGGCAAGGCGTCGGGGAACAGCGGCTGCAACGGCTTCGGTGCCGAGGTGTCGGTGCAGGGCGACACGGTCACCGTGAAGCAGGGCCAGGGCACCGAGATGGCGTGTCCCGGTGAGCGGGGGGCCTTCGAGGCGGTGCTCCAGAAGGCCTTCACCGGCTCGCTGAAGGCGAAGGTCGAGGGAGACCGGCTCACGCTGACCTCGCCCGACGGCAAGAACGTCGTCGCCCTGACCTCCGAACCGGCCGCACCGCTCACCGGCACCGAATGGACCGTCGACTCCCTCCTCACCGGCGACACGGCCTCCTCCCCGCCCAAGGGCAGCGAGGGCAAGGCCACCTTCGTCATCGACAAGGAGGGCGCGGTCCGCGGCAACCTGGGCTGCAACCGGTTCACGGCCACGGCGAAGGTCACCGGGAAGACCCTCACCGTCACCGGACCGGTCGCGACCACCCGCATGATCTGCTCGGGCCCGCAGATGGAGCTGGAGACGAAGCTCTACGACCTCCTCGACGGTCCCCTCACGTACGAGCTCCGCCACCGCACCCTGACCCTCACCGGCGCCGACGGCGAGGGCTTCGCCGCGACGGCGAAGCCCGCCGCGAGCGCGACGCCGTAGCCTTCAGGGGCCGTAGCCTTCAGGACCCGTAGGGCAGCAGCCCGGCGTCGGTCCGCTCCCACGCCGTCCGGAGCGCGGCGAGCCGCTCCGGCTCGAAGGGGGCACGGTCCGCCTGTTCGCGGGCGTCCTCGGTCAGGTCGAAGAGCTGGTCGCGGCCGCCCTTGCCCCGGTAGTACTTCCAGTCGCCCCGGCGCAGCGCCCGCTCGCCCCGCACCCGCCAGAACAGGTCGCGCTCGGCGACCTTCTCGCCGCGCAGCAGATACCCGGCGAGGCTGGTGCCGTCGAGCGGGTAGGCGGGGTGGGGGCGGGCGCCGCCCAGTTCGAGCAGGGTCGCCGTCCAGTCGGGGGTGTACACCGGCAGGCCGCTGACCTGCCCGCCGTCGATCCGGGCGGGCCAGCGCAGGACGGACGGCACCCGGATGCCGCCCTCCTGGAGCGAGCCCTTGTTCCCGGCGAGCGGCCAGTTGTAAGAGAACCGCTCACCACCGTTGTCGCTGGCGAAGAAGACGAGCGTGTCGTCCTCCTGGCCGGAGCGCTTCAGCGCGCGGAGGACCTCGCCCACCGACCGGTCGAGGTCCTCGACCATCTCCTTGTACTTCTCGATCGAGCCGCCGTCCTGGTGCCAGAGGGCGGAGCGGTCTCCGGCCTTGATCCGCCGGACGATCTCGGCGCTCGTCTCCGTGTCGCCGTCGGCGATCCACGGCCAGTGGGGGGTGGTGAAGTTGAGGTTGAGCAGCCAGGGCTTCTCGTGGTCGCGGGCCACGTACTCGCTCGCCCGCTCCGTCAGGATCCGGGTGTAGTAGCGCAGGTCCTTGTACGTGGCGTCGCCTTCGTAGAGGTCGTACTCGCCGCCGAGGCCGAGCTTGGAGTAGTACTCCAGGGCGCCGCCGAAGTTGCCGAAGAACTCGTCCCAGCCCGAGCGGGTGGGGGAGTAGTCGGGCAGGTAGCCGCAGTGCCACTTGCCGATGAGGGCGGTGGCGTAGCCGGCCTCGCGGAGCCGGGAGGCGAGCGTGGGGTGGGTCGGCTCCAGGCCGACGGACCGGTCGGCGATCGGCTCGGCGAGCCCGCCCTTCGTACGGCCGGGGAAGCGGCCCGTGTAGAGGCTGAAGCGGGTCGGGGAGCAGGTCGCGGAGCCGGAGTAGGCGTCCGTGAACCGGACGCCCTGGCGGGCGAGGCGGTCCAGGTGCGGGGTCCTGATGTGCGGGGAGCCGTAGGAGGACAGGTCGGCCCAGCCGAGGTCGTCCCCGAGGATGAAGAGGATGTTCGGCCGCCGGGAGTGGCGGCCGCGGGCGGCGCGGAACGGGCGCTCCCCGCTCTGCACGGCACTGGCCTGCGCGGCAGTCGCCTGCACGGCACTCGCCTGCGCGGTGCCGGATCCCAGTGCGCCGACGGCGGCGGCGCCGACGGCCGCCCCGCCGAGGGCGCGTCGGGACAGGGGGATCTTGGGCGTGGGCATGGGGGCTCCTTGGAAGGTGCGGGTGCGGGGAGGTCCGGGTGGCGTGGGCGATGCGGAAGGGCGCGGGACGGCGCGCGCGGTGGTACGGCCCGGGAAGCGGGCCGTCGCTCAGGAGAAGGCGCCCCGGTCGCCGGGCTGGCGGTCGCCGGGCAGGCGGGGGCCGCGGGGGTCCGGGGGATCTCCCGCGATCAGGGGCGCGTGGGTGTGATCAGGCGCAGCGACAGATGGCGCTGGCGACACGGACGAGGTCCACGTGTCGGCGCGCGACGAGGGTGACCGCTCGGTCACGCACAGGCTGCATGCCGGGGAGCCTCGCCCAGAGCGCGTGCACCTGTCAACGGCCGTCCCACTCCCCGGAACGCGCACCCTCCGGGGCGCCCTGTCGGCGGGGTCCGGCCCCGCCGGTGCGACTCCCGTCACACTCCGGGCCCGCTCCGGGCACCGTACGAGCGTCCGCTTGCATGCGACCGGTCGGGCGGGAGCCCCTTCCCGCCTAGGCAGGAGCGTGTCTACGCACGTCAATCGATCACTTTGTGGGATCGCACCACTCGGAGGGGCCCCGGATTTCCCCAATTCGGACCAGTGGTCGACCTCCCCTACACTCGGAGGCGTGCCACGTGGTGACGGTCGACTCAATCACGATCTGCTCCCCGGCGAGAAAGGCCCCCAGGACGCGTGTGGCGTCTTCGGTGTCTGGGCTCCGGGTGAAGAGGTCGCAAAGCTCACGTACTTCGGGCTCTACGCCCTCCAGCATCGGGGCCAGGAATCCGCGGGTATCGCGGTCAGCAACGGCTCCCAGATCCTCGTCTTCAAGGACATGGGCCTTGTGTCCCAGGTCTTCGACGAGACCTCTCTCGGTTCCCTCCAAGGTCATATCGCGGTCGGTCACGCCCGCTACTCGACCACCGGGGCCTCCGTGTGGGAGAACGCGCAGCCGACGTTCCGGGCGACAGCCCACGGCTCCATCGCGCTCGGCCACAACGGCAACCTGGTGAACACGGCCCAGCTCGCCGAGATGGTCGCCGACCTGCCCAAGCAGGAAGGCCGCACCACCCGGGTCGCGGCCACCAACGACACCGACCTGCTGACGGCGCTCCTCGCCGCCCAGGTCGACGACGACGGCAAGCCGCTCACCATCGAGGAAGGTGCCGCCAAGGTCCTTCCCGATGTCCGCGGCGCCTTCTCCCTCGTCTTCATGGACGAGCACACGCTCTACGCGGCCCGTGACCCGCAGGGCATCCGCCCGCTGGTCCTCGGCCGTCTCGAGCGCGGCTGGGTCGTCGCCTCCGAGTCCGCCGCCCTCGACATCTGCGGCGCCAGCTTCGTCCGCGAGGTCGAGCCGGGCGAGATGATCGCGATCGACGAGAACGGCATCCGCACCTCGCGATTCGCGGAAGCGAAGCCCAAGGGCTGTGTCTTCGAGTACGTGTACCTGGCGCGCCCGGACACCGACATCGCCGGCCGGAACGTCTACCTCTCCCGCGTGGAGATGGGCCGCCGCCTCGCCAAGGAGGCCCCGGTCGAGGCGGACCTCGTCATAGCGACGCCGGAGTCCGGCACCCCGGCCGCGATCGGCTACGCCGAGGCCAGCGGTATCCCCTTCGGCGCGGGCCTGGTGAAGAACGCCTACGTGGGCCGCACCTTCATCCAGCCCTCCCAGACCATCCGCCAGCTCGGCATCCGGCTGAAGCTGAACCCCCTCAGGGACGTCATCAAGGGCAAGCGCCTGGTGGTCGTCGACGACTCGATCGTCCGCGGCAACACCCAGCGCGCCCTGGTCAAGATGCTCCGTGAGGCCGGCGCGGCCGAGATCCACATCCGGATCTCCTCCCCGCCGGTGAAGTGGCCCTGCTTCTTCGGCATCGACTTCGCCACCCGCGCGGAGCTGATCGCCAACGGCATGACGATCGAGGAGATCGGCACGTCGCTCGGCGCGGACTCGCTCTCGTACATCTCCATCGACGGGATGATCGAGGCGACCACGATCCAGAAGCCGAACCTCTGCCGCGCCTGCTTCGACGGCGAGTACCCGATGGAGCTTCCGGACCCCGAGCTGCTCGGCAAGCAGCTCCTGGAGAACGAGCTGGCCGCCGGCCCCGCCGCCACCGCGGCCGCCGACGCCCTCCGTCGGCCGTAAGACCCCCGCAGTACCGCAGTAACGACACGAAAGCTCTCACCTATGTCTGAGACCACCGGTGCCTCCTACGCGTCCGCGGGCGTCGACATCGAGGCGGGTGACCGCGCCGTCGAGCTCATGAAGGAATGGGTGAAGAAGACGCAGCGCCCCGAGGTCCTCGGTGGCCTCGGCGGCTTCGCCGGCCTCTTCGACGCCTCCGCCCTCAAGCGCTACGAGCGCCCGCTGCTCGCCTCCGCCACCGACGGTGTCGGCACGAAGGTCGACATCGCCCGGCAGATGGGCGTCTACGACACCATCGGCCACGACCTGGTCGCGATGGTCATGGACGACATCGTCGTCTGCGGCGCCGAGCCGCTCTTCATGACCGACTACATCTGCGTCGGCAAGGTCCACCCCGAGCGGGTCGCGGCGATCGTCAAGGGCATCGCCGAGGGCTGCGTCCTGGCCGGCACCGCCCTCGTCGGCGGCGAGACCGCCGAGCACCCCGGCCTGCTCGGCCCGGACGACTTCGATGTCGCCGGCGCCGGTACGGGCGTGGTGGAGGCGGACCGTCTGCTCGGCCCCGATCGCATCCGTACGGGTGACGCCGTGATCGCGATGGAGTCCTCCGGCCTTCACTCCAACGGGTACTCGCTCGTCCGGCACGTGGTCTTCGACCGCGCGGGCATGACCCTCGACCAGCACGTCGAGGAGCTCGGCCGGACTCTCGGCGAGGAGCTCCTGGAGCCGACGAAGATCTACTCCCTCGACTGCCTGGCGCTCACCCGGACCACCGAGGTGCACGCCTTCAGCCACATCACGGGTGGCGGGCTGGCCGCCAACCTGGCGCGGGTGATCCCGGACGGGCTGCACGCCACGGTCGACCGTTCGACCTGGGCGCCCGGCGCGATCTTCGACCTGGTCGGCAAGGCCGGCAAGGTCGAGCGCCTGGAGCTGGAGAAGACGCTGAACATGGGCGTCGGCATGATGGCCGTCGTCCCGGCCGAGTCCGTGGAGGTGGCCCTGGCCACCCTGGAGGACCGGGGCGTCGAGGCCTGGGTCGCGGGCGAGATCACCGAGCGCGGCGAGCACGCGACCGGCGCGGAGCTGGTCGGCGACTACGCGGTCTGATCAGGCACGAAGGCACGGTGGGCGCCCCCCGCCCACCGTGCCCACCGCCCCGCTCCCGCGGACGCACAGAAACCCGGTCCGGGATACCCGGACCGGGTTCGGTGTTGAGCAGCGCTCTTTATGAGGTCAAGCGCGACGCTGGGACGACGCGTCGGGACCGGACTCGTCGTCCTCGTCCTCGTCGTCCGTGTTGTAGAGATCCGCGTACTGCGCGTACGGGTCGTCTTCCTCGTCGTCGTCCTCGAACGGCTCGCCATTCGGCGGCTGGCTCGAAGTCGAAGCGCCCAGCTCGTTGGCCAGACGCGACAGGTCAGTCCCGCCGCTGCTGTACTTCAGCTGGCGGGCGACCTTCGTCTGCTTGGCCTTTGCCCGGCCGCGCCCCATGGCTCGACCCCCTCGGTGACGGGGCTCGACGGCCCCAGAGTCTTGACACGCGTTCATGATTCGGAACGGGCTCTCGATGGAGAGACCGGTCCGTAGGGCTTCAACGGTACCTGCTTCCGTGGCCATACGGTACGCCGCACGCATCACATGCCCCGGTACAGAACCATCGAGGTGCCCTGTCCTCGCTGGTCAATCGCGATTTTAACCTCTTCTTGAGGGCCGACCCGCCGACCGGGGTGAGTCATCTCTCGATTGGGGTGAACCTACAAAGTTCACCCCTGCGAGCGCGCGGCGGGTCGGCCCCGTCAGGATTCGGCCGGATCAGGCGCGGCGGGCGTCGGCCATCCGCTGCTCGGCGATCCGGTCGGCGGCCGCGGCCGGCGGGATGCCGTCCGCCTTCGCACGCGCGAAGATTTCGAGAGTGGTGTCGAAGATCTTCGTGGCCTTCGCCTTGCAGCGGTCGAAGTCGAAGCCGTGCAGCTCGTCGGCCACCTGGATCACGCCACCGGCGTTGACCACGTAGTCGGGCGCGTAGAGGATCCCGCGGTCCGCGAGGTCCTTCTCGACCCCGGGGTGCGCGAGCTGGTTGTTGGCCGCGCCGCAGACGATCTTCGCGGTGAGGACCGGCACGGTCTCGTCGTTCAGGGCGCCGCCGAGGGCGCACGGGGCGTAGATGTCCAGGCCCTCGACACGGATCAGGGCGTCGGTGTCGGCGACGACCTCGACCTGCGGGAACTTCTCCGTGATCCGGCGCACCGACTCCTCGCGCACGTCGGTGATGTACACCTTGGCGCCGTCCTTCAGGAGGTGCTCGACGAGGTAGTGGCCGACCTTGCCGACACCCGCGACGCCGACCTTGCGGTCGCGCAGCGTGGGGTCGCCCCACAGGGTCTGCGCGGAGGCGCGCATGCCCTGGAAGACGCCGAAGGCGGTGAGGACCGAGGAGTCGCCGGCGCCGCCGTTCTCGGGGGAACGGCCGGTGGTCCACCGGTTGGTGCGGGCGACGACGTCCATGTCGGCGACGTAGGTGCCGACGTCGCAGGCCGTCACGTAGCGGCCGCCCAGCGAGGCGACCATGCGGCCGTAGGCGAGCAGCAGCTCGTCCGACTTGATCTTCTCCGGGTCGCCGATGATCACGGCCTTGCCGCCGCCGTGGTCGAGCCCGGCCATGGCGTTCTTGTACGACATGCCTCGCGAGAGGTTCAGCGCGTCGGCGACGGCCTCGGCCTCCGAGGCGTACGGGTAGAACCGGGTGCCGCCGAGGGCGGGGCCCAGGGCGGTGGAGTGGAGGGCGATGACGGCCTTGAGGCCGGAGGCGCGGTCCTGGCAGAGCACGACTTGCTCGTGGCCACCCTGCTCCGAGTGGAACAGAGTGTGCAGTACGTCAGCAGCAGGAACGCCGGTCACATCGGTCACGGTGGTGACTCCCAAGTACGAAGCGGCGGTTATCCCGGTCCCCCCTGCGGGTGGTGGCGGGACCGGTTCGGCAAGAGAGTAAGCCCTACCTGGGCGTAGATCCGGCGCAGTGCGCAGGATCACCGTTTCGGAGGCTGAGCGGGGGCGGGTCCTGTTGCCAGGTCCCGTGCTCAGCCGCGTGTCCCGAACGGTGTGGGGCACGCTGGTCGCCCGCGTTCGCTCCACGTCCGGGCGGCACGCATCCTGTGCGTGGTCCGGGTACGTGGGGGCGGGGTTCCTCGCGCCCGAGAGTGCCCGAAGGGGCCTGGACGGTCCGATGCCCACGACGATCACTCCGGTCGTCGCGGGGCGGTGCCGTCCTCCCCCAGACTTCGTCCGGGAGGTGCCCCCAGCCGGATCGGGTGCCCTTGGGCGCGCCTTCCGATCGCCACGGCGGCAGCGTCGTGGCGAGAGGTCCTACGAGTCTTGCTGGTGAGGGGCTTCTGCCAGTGCTGGGCACCCCACCGAGAGGTGTAGGCGGGGTCCACCGCGATGATCGCGATGCCGCTGCGGTCTGCCATGGAGGTGAGGCGGGCGCGCAGTCTGCCGGTCGGCATTCCGGCGATCAGCTGCCGAAACCGCTTTCGTCTGCCGTGTTTCTCTCGGGTCGTCGCTGCCCCGAAGTCCAGGTCTTCGACCGCGATCGCGGTCACCCCGCAGCTCTTGGCCCAGCGCAGGAGCTGGGTGAGGGAGTGCCGGACCTGAGCGTCTCGATGCTGTGCGCCGCCCGACAGGTCGTAGAAGAAGCGGCGGGGATTTCCGATCGGGTTGCCGTGGACGTCGAGGCGCCAGGCGGCGAGATGGTCCGCGTTCATGTCAAGGCCGATCACACCGTGCGACAGCGCCGCCTCGATCGGGACTGCGGGGGCCGCCGGGATCTGCCAGGACGCGGTCAGGTACCAGCGCATGCGGTCCGGGTCGTAGTGGATGCGGTAGGCGATGGCCCTGTTCGTCTCCACACGATGCGCCCACTCCGCACCCCGGTGCGCGAACCTCACCCGCGCCGCGAGGATGTACCTGCCGTGCGGGGCATTGGCCAGCCCGGCGAGCGGCGCCGGCAACCTGATCGACACGTCGCCGGCGGGGCCCACACGGATCGTCTCGTTGCCGAACAGCTTGCCCGACTCTCCGTCAGCAGTGAGGAACCAGCGCCCCGCCTCCCACCGCTCCCGCCACTCGGCCTCCGTGAGGTGAGCATGGCCTAGGTGGTGGCGGGCGTTCAAGAGTCGCCTGCCGCCCCTGACCACCCTCACTCGGCCGGCACGCCAGTCCGCCACAGTGGCAGCGTGCCGTGCCTCCAGGACGGCCAGACGCCGCGATTTCGCATGCCACTCCCGTCGCGACCGGTACCCACCCGGAGCTCGCCTCGAAGCAGGCTTGCCCACGGGCAGTGAGAGGCGGTGGCGGAGCATCCGGATTCCCGCCTCGAGGTTCTGGATGTGTGCGGCCTGGCAGCGTCGGGCCAAGGCCCACTGATCATGAGATGCCTTCGTCACCGAACCGGCCCACCGCGAGGACGACAACGCCGTCAGCCTCCGCTTCCGATCCCCCCACGATCGTGCTGAGTGCGCGAGGCCGTCCGCGCATCGAGTCGCGAGATCTCGGGCTGCGAGGGACCCCATGTGGGCGCCCACCAGCCGCAGAACCTCCAGGTCCTCCGGCGTCATGCCCCGGAGTCGATCACGCACCGTCGTACCGGTGGGCGGATCCGCGACGGAGGGAGCCGCCGCACCCCGTGGGCCCGGAAGTGGCCGCGCCTCGTCCTCTCGCACCTGGCCCCCTCACGGCCGTGACTCTTGCTTCGAACAGGTCAACGAACAAGCGCGGGAAAGGTCACAAGTTCCCCGCCCGAACATCGACCCGTATCGACGGAACGCGGAGATCTGTGCTCAACGGCACTCCCGGAGTAGCTCCGTGGAAGGATCGCGACATGTCGGTCGCCTCTTCGGTCCTCGTCCCGTACGCCTCCTATCTGCGGGTCTACGAACCGCTCGGGGCCTTTCCGGAGCCGGAGCGGGGGCACTGGGCGCGGTACGCGGGGCGGGCGGAGACGCCGACGGCGCAGGACGAGCTGCGCCGCTCGCTGGCGGATCTGCTGCCGACCCCGCCGGTGCCCGTGCCGGTCCACGAGAGCGGGGACGCCTTCGTGGCGCATGTCGACGGGGTGGTCGTGGTCTGTCCGTGGCGGACCAGGCTGCGGGGCTGGCTGGCCCTGGAGGAGCTGGGGCGGGCCCGGGACGCCGACCCCGCGCGGTCGCTGCCGGGGCCTGTGCTCGACGCGATGCTGCCGCCGGTGGTGCGCGCCCAGGTGGCGGCGGATCACGAGCGCTGGCGGGAGCGGAACCCGGACGCCCGCCCGTGGATCCGCACGGCGGTCTGGCAGGTGCCGGTGCGCTGGTTCACCCTCTTCGCCGACGAGGAGCGGGAGTACGAGCCGGGGGACCCGGAGCGGGGCGCGGCGCCGGTCCTGCGGTACCGGACGCCGATGGTGCAGGCGCGGCGGCGGCTGGCGCGGGCGCTGAAGACGCTGCGGGAGTCGATCGACGAGGGGCCGATGACGGAGGGGCTCGTCGAGATCGGCCGGTGGCTGGAGGAGTTCCATCCGCGGGCGCTCGTGGAGCTGGACTACGGCGGTCTGGTGCACGTGCTGTCGCCGGAGCGGCTCGCGGCGGACCGGTCGGCGGCCGACGCGGCCGAGGGGGTCGCGGCGCTGCGGGACGGTGACGGGGAGGGCGCGGGGGAGGCGTACGGCCGGCTCGCCGAGCGATGGCGTGCCGTCCGCAACCTGCAGTTCGCCAACTGACCATCGACAGGACACGTCCGGCTGATGTAAATGATCATTGAGCGTCTTGGGGCTTCGGTGTGCCGGCGTGAGGATGTCGGTGAGTTCGCGACGGGACGTAGGTCCCGATCCGGGCCTTTGGCTCAAGCGTGACGGATCGCACTTACTGCACCCTTGCGTCCATCGCCCACCCTCGTGCCAAAATAGGACAAGGAGTCCGGGGAGGGTTCCTTCCGTCCAACTTTGGGCGGAACGCTCAGCATTGCACTCTATGGGGGGTCTGAGGACTCCTGATCGCTCTGTGACTGATCGTCACAGTGGCGTGACTGTCCGTTATGGCATGGTCCATCGACTTCCGCCGCTGATGAACACCTGCGAGGGCAATTCCATCGGTTTGGCCGACGTGGCTGGACGGATGGTGTAGTTGTAGTGCCGAGGACAAGCCGTTCGTCCTATAACCGACTCGGCCCGCTTCTGCCATTTCGGGCAACGCGGGTCAAGGTGCAGAATTTAGAGGAAAGAACCGAGAAGGTTCGGTTCTCCCGAGGAGGCCGCTCATGACCGCTCGCACCCCTGATGCCGAGCCGCTGCTGACCCCCGCCGAGGTTGCCACGATGTTCCGTGTCGACCCGAAGACGGTGACCCGTTGGGCGAAGGCAGGCAAGCTCACGTCCATCCGCACGCTGGGTGGACACCGCCGCTACCGCGAGGCTGAGGTCCGCGCCCTGCTCGCGGGCATTCCGCAGCAGCGCAGCGAGGCCTGAGGTACGCGCAACACCCAGTAACACCGGGCAATTCCGGGTCCCCCAACCTGGACCGCCCACCCAAGCTCTGCCGACGGGCGCCTGCCCCAACAGGCTCTTCGTCATCGATCGCGCTGGACTCCGCCGGGTCCAGCGCGATCTTTTTTGTGCCGGCTCACAGGCCTCGAAGAGTGGTGCAATTGCACATATTAAATGGGGCCGGTGTAGGGAGGGTGTAAAAGCGGGGAGTGATGAAACTCTTTCGGTGACTCCCGTCACACCGGCGAAGTCTTGCCAAGGAACAGCCTGCCACTCCCTCGGAAGCCCTCAACCCGCCGTTGGTCATGGGCCGGTGGGACTTTCGTCCTCCTCGCGCTCCAGCTCGATGGCGAGCGCCAGGAGGCGATGACAGACCGAACAGTGCCGGGTGAGGTGCCCGAAGCGCGACGCGGCCGCCAGATGGGCGCGCAGCAGGGCTCGTATCGCGTGTCTCGACTCACGTGCTGCGGATGCCGCGGCCATGCGCGACCACCTCCTGTGGGCCCCCGATTCCCTGATGTCTGGGGTACCGGCGGCCGGTGGGCGGCGTCAATACACCGGACCGCAACGACGGAGACACGCGAAAGGCCCGCACCGAGCGGTGCGGGCCTTTCTGAAAGCGATCCTGACGGGACTTGAACCCGCGACCTCCACCTTGACAGGGTGGCGAGCTAACCAACTGCTCCACAGGACCTTGCTGCAGCCGTTCGTGGGGCTGCGAGGAAGACTGTACAGCAGGTCAGACGGTCTGGTCGAACCGGCGCAAGGCGACACCCCCCGTCAGGGCGCGAGAGCGTCGATCGCCTTCACGATCCGCTTGTCCGAGACCGGGTACGCCGTGCCCAGCGCGTGCGCGAAGTAGCTGACCCGGAGCTCCTCGATCATCCAGCGGACGTCCGTGACCTCCTTCGGCACGGGCCGCCCCTTCGGGAGCTGTTCGAGCAGCCAGGCGTACTCGTCCTGCATCTCGTGGACCTTCTGCATACGGGTGGTGTCCCGCTGCACGCCCGTCGGCATCTGCTGGAGCCGGCGGTCCACGGCCACCAGGTAGCGCATCAGGTCCGGCAGTCGCCGCAGGCCCGTCCTGGTGACGAAGCCCGCCGGCATCAGCCACGCCAGCTGCTCGCGCACGTCCGTGAGGTTCTCGATGAGCGCCAGGCTGTTCGTGGCCTTCAGGCGGCGCTCACAGGCCTGCCAGGCGGCCAGGATCTGCTGGACCTGGCCCACCGTGCGGACGGTCGTGTCGACGAGGTCGGCGCGGACCTTGTCGTACAGCTTCCGGAAGGACTCCTCGTCCCAGACCGGCCCGCCGTGGTCGGCGATCAGCTTGTCCGCGGCGGCGGTCGCGCAGTCGTCGAAGAGGGCCTGGATCGATCCGTGCGGGTTACGGGAGAGGGCGAGCTTCTGCTGGTTGGTCAGCTTGTCCGAGGCGAACTTCGCCGGGTTCACCGGGATGTTCAGCAGGATCAGCTTCCGCGTTCCCTGCCACATCGCCTGCGCCTGCTCGGCCTCCGTGTCGAAGAGCCGTACGGAGACGGTGTCGCCCGCGTCCACGAGCGCCGGGTACGCCTTGACCGGCTGGCCCGCCCGCCGGGTCTCGAAGACCTTCGTGAGCGTGCCGATCGTCCACTGCGTGAGCCCCGCGCGCTCCAGGGACTGCCCGGAGCCGTCAGGGCCGCTCGTGGCGGCCGCGGCGGCCTTGGAGAGGGCCTGGCGGGCCTTGGGGCGCAGCTTCAGCTTCAGCGCCTCCAGGTCCTTGTCCTCGGCCAGCTTGCGGCGCCGCTCGTCGACGATCCGGAAGGTGATCTTCAGGTGGTCGGCGATCCGGGACAGGTCGAAGTCGTCCGGCGACACCGGGACGCCGACCATCCGGTGCAGCTCGCGGGCGAGCGTCACCGTCAGCGGCTCCTGGAGGGGAACGGCCGAGTCCAGGAAGCGGGTCGCGAAGTTCGGCGCCGGCACGTAGTTGCGGCGGATCGGCTTCGGCAGCGAACGGATCAGCTCGGTGACGATCTCCTCGCGCAGGCCCGGGATCTGCCAGTCGAAGCCCTCGTCCGTGACCTGGTTGAGCACCTGCAGCGGGATGTGGACGGTGACACCGTCGGCGTCCGCGCCCGGCTCGAACTGGTACGTCACCCGGAACTTCAGCGGCCCCTGCCGCCAGGAGTCCGGGTAGTCGTCCTTCGTGACCCCGGCGGCCTTCTCGTTGATGAGCATCTCGCGCTCGAAGTCGAGGAACTCCGGTTCCTCGTGCCGCTTGTGCTTCCACCAGGAGTCGAAGTGCGCGCCGGAGACGACGTGTTCGGGGACTCGCTTGTCGTAGAAGTCGAAGAGCGTCTCGTCGTCGACGAGGATGTCCCGGCGCCGGGCACGGTGCTCCAGCTCCTCGACCTCGGTGAGCAGCTTGCGGTTGTCGGCGAAGAACTTGTGGTGCGTGCGCCAGTCGCCCTCGACGAGCGCGTTGCGGATGAACAGGTCGCGGGAGGCCTCGGGGTCGATCCGCCCGTAGTTCACCTTGCGGTCGGTGACGATCGGCACGCCGTAGAGCGTCACCTTCTCGATCGCCATGACGGCCGCCTGGTCCTTCTCCCAGTGCGGCTCGCTGTACGTCTTCTTGATCAGGTGCTGGGCGAGGGGCTCGATCCACTCCGGCTCGATCTTCGCGTTGACCCGGGCCCACAGCCGCGAGGTCTCCACCAGCTCGGCCGACATGACGAAGCGCGGGGGCTTCTTGAAGAGCGCCGAGCCGGGGAAGACCGCGAACTTGGCGCTGCGGGCGCCCAGGTACTCGTTCTTCGCGCCCTCCTTCACGTCCTTCATGCCGATGTGGCTCAGCAGGCCCGCGAGGAGCGAGGTGTGCACGGACTGCTCGGGGGCGTCCTCCTCGTTGAGGTGGATGCCCATCTGCTTGGCGACCGTACGCAGCTGGGCGTAGATGTCCTGCCACTCGCGGATGCGCAGGAAGTTCAGGTACTCCTGCTTGCACATCCGGCGGAACGAGCTGGACCCGCGCTCCTTCTGCTGCTCGCGGACGTAGCGCCAGAGGTTGAGGAAGGCGAGGAAGTCGCTGGTCTCGTCCTTGAAGCGGGCGTGCTGCTGGTCGGCCTGGGCCTGCTTCTCGGCGGGCCGCTCACGCGGGTCCTGGATGGAGAGCGCGGCCGCGATCACCATGACTTCCCGTACACAGCCGTTCCTGTCGGCCTCCAGGACCATCCGGGCCAGCCGGGGGTCGACGGGGAGCTGGGACAGCTTCCGGCCCTGCTGCGTGAGCCGCTTCTTCGGATCCTTCTCCGCGGGATCGAGGGCCCCCAGCTCCTGCAGGAGCTGCACGCCGTCGCGGATGTTGCGGTGGTCCGGCGGGTCGATGAAGGGGAACTTCTCGATCTCGCCGAGGCCGGCCGCGGTCATCTGGAGGATGACGGAGGCCAGGTTCGTCCGGAGGATCTCGGCGTCCGTGAACTCCGGGCGGGTGAGGAAGTCGTCCTCGGAGTAGAGCCGGATGCAGATGCCGTCGGACGTACGGCCGCAGCGGCCCTTGCGCTGGTTGGCGCTGGCCTGGCTGATCCGCTCGATCGGCAGGCGCTGCACCTTGGTCCGGTGGGAGTAGCGGGAGATGCGGGCGTTGCCCGGATCGATCACGTACTTGATGCCGGGGACGGTCAGCGAGGTCTCGGCCACGTTGGTGGCGAGGACGATCCGCCGGCCGCTGTGCGCCTGGAAGACGCGGTGCTGCTCGGCGTGGGAGAGGCGGGCGTAGAGGGGGAGCACCTCGGTGTTGCGGAGCTGCTTCTTCAGCAGCGCGTCCGCGGTGTCGCGGATCTCCCGCTCGCCGGAGAGGAAGACGAGGACGTCGCCCGGGCCCTCGGACTGGAGCTCGTCGACGGCGTCGCAGATCGCGGTGATCTGGTCCCGGTCGCTCTCCTCCGAGTCCTCTTCGAGGAGGGGCCGGTAGCGGACCTCCACCGGGTACGTCCGTCCGCTGACCTCGACGATCGGCGCGTCGCCGAAGTGGCGGGAGAAGCGCTCGGGGTCGATGGTCGCGGAGGTGATGACGACCTTGAGGTCGGGGCGCTTGGGCAGCAGCTGGGCCAGATAGCCGAGCAGGAAGTCGATGTTGAGGGACCGCTCGTGGGCCTCGTCGATGATGATCGTGTCGTACGCGCGCAGCTCGCGGTCCGTCTGGATCTCGGCGAGCAGGATGCCGTCGGTCATCAGCTTCACGAAGGTCGCGTCGGGGTTCACCTGGTCGGTGAAGCGGACCTTCCAGCCGACCGCCTCGCCCAGCGGGGTCTTCAGCTCGTCCGCGACGCGCTCGGCGACCGTGCGGGCGGCGATCCGCCGGGGCTGGGTGTGGCCGATCATGCCGCGGACGCCCCGGCCGAGCTCCAGACAGATCTTGGGGATCTGCGTCGTCTTGCCGGAGCCGGTCTCACCGGCGACGATCACGACCTGGTGGTCGCGTATCGCCTCCAGGATCACGTCCTTCTTCTGCGAGACGGGCAGCTGCTCGGGGTACGTGACCGCGGGCACGCGGGCGGCCCGCCCGTCGACGCGCTCCTTGGCCTTGCCGGCCTCGGCGGCGATCTCGTCCAGGACGGCCTCACGGGCCTCGGGCTTGCGGATGCGGCGGGCGCCCTCGAGGCGGCGGCCGAGCCGGTGGGCGTCCCGCAGCGAGACCTCGGCCAGGACGGACTGGAGGGCGGCGAAGGAAGTAGACATACGGAATCCAGGATCGCACCCCGGGCCGAGTACGGGCGAACCGATTTCCGCGCGGATGCGGCCCGTAATATTTCGGGCACGTCGAGCCGAGAGGTAGCCCGTGTCCAGCACAGCCCGCACCGTCCGCGCGCTCGCGGCGCTCGCCGCGCTGATGGGTGTGGTGTTCGGGCTCCTGGTGTGCGGGGCGGGCACGGCGAGCGCGTCGGCGGGTCCGGTGGCGGGCGCCTCGGAAGCGGCCCTCGCTGATGCCGCCGCGGCCGGGGCCGTGGAGGCCGGTGCTGCTGTGGCCGGGGCCGCGGAGGCGGGGGCCGGCCGGGTGCCCGGATGCGGCGAGGGCCACACCGCCGACGGGGCCGCCCGGCCCGCCACGCCTCCCCGCCCGAACGGCTTCGGGGAGCTGCTCCCCACGCTCGCCGGAGAGCGGGCGGCCGGCGGGCTCTGCGGCGCCGACCAGGTGATCCGCGAGCTGCTGCCGGGGCCCGAGCCGCCGGAGCTCGTACCGCCGTCTCCGGTGGAGCTGTCGATCCTGCGCGTGTAGAGGGCCGGACCGTCCCGTCGTCCGTCCCCTTCTCCCGCACGTCCAGGAGCCTTTCCGCATGTCCAAGTCCAAGCCGATCATGATCGTCTCCGGGGTGGCCCTCGCCGCCGCGCTCCTCGGGGTCGTCTCGTACACCGCCACCAGGCCCGCGTCCGAGGGCGCCGGGGGATCGTCGGCCGTCGCCGATGTCACCGCCGCCCCGGGCAACGGCGTCTACCCCGAGCTGGAGGCCTACGCCCGCCGCGACGCCTCCGACAAGCTGGCCCAGGGGCGGGCAGACGCGCCCGTGGTGCTGATCGAGTACGCCGACTTCAAGTGCGGCTACTGCGGGAAGTTCGCCCGCGACACCGAGCCCGAGCTGGTGAGGAAGTACGTCGAGAACGGCACCCTGCGCATCGAGTGGCGGAACTTCCCGATCTTCGGCGAGGAGTCGGAGGCGGCCGCCCGCGCGTCGTGGGCGGCGGGGCAGCAGGGCCGGTTCTGGGAGTTCCACAAGGCGGCGTACGCCGAAGGGGCCAAGGAGAAGGGCTTCGGCACCGAGCGGCTGAACGCCCTCGCGAAGGAGGCCGGCGTCCCGGACCTGGCGCGGTTCGCGAAGGACACGGACGGCGCGGAGGCCCGGTCGGCGGTGAGCAGGGACCAGGAGCAGGCGTACTCGCTGGGCGCGACCTCGACCCCGTCCTTCCTCGTCAACGGCCGTCCGATCGCGGGCGCGCAGCCGAGGGAGACCTTCACGGAGGCGATCGAAGCCGCGGCGAAGGCGGCGAGGACGCCGAAGGCTTCGCAGGGGAGCCGATGACCTCCGACATCGGCTATCTGGCCGCGTTCCTCGGTGGTCTCCTCGCCCTGCTGAGCCCGTGCAGCGCGCTGCTGCTCCCGGCCTTCTTCGCGTACTCGATCGACTCGACGAGCCGGCTCCTCGCCCGTACCGGAATCTTCTACGCCGGTCTGGCCACCACACTCGTCCCGCTCGGCGCGGCCGGGTCGTTCGCCGGGCGGCTCTTCTACGGCAACCGGGATCTTCTCGTGGCGCTCGGCGGCTGGACGATCATCGTCCTCGGCGTCCTGCAGATCCTCGGGATGGGGTTCGCCTCGCGCCGTATCGCCGAGGTCGGCGGCCGGATCCGCCCCACGACGGCGGTCTCCGTCTACGCCCTCGGCCTGGTCTACGGGCTCGCCGGCTTCTGCGCGGGCCCGATCCTCGGCAGCGTGCTGACGGTCGCGGCGCTGAGCGGCAGCCCGGCGTACGGCGGTCTGCTGCTCGCGGTGTACGCGCTGGGGATGGCGGTGCCGCTCTTCCTGCTGGCGCTGCTCTGGGACCGGTACGAGCTGGGCCGGCGCCGCTGGCTGCGCGGGCGCACGGTCCGGGCGGGCCGCTTCGAGCTGCACACGACGTCGCTGCTCTCGGGGCTGTTCTTCGTGCTGCTCGGCACGCTCTTCCTGGCCTTCGACGGCACGACGGCGCTGCCGGGGCTCCTCTCGGTGGACGAGTCGTTCGCGGTGGAGGAGCGGGTGGCGTCGCTGGGCCGTTCGGTGCCCGACTGGGCGCTTCTGGTGGTCGTCGTCGCGGTGGTGGCGGTGGTGCTCGCGGTACGGGGGTGGCGCGGCAGGCGCAGCGCGGCCTGAGGGGCGGGGGTGCCCGGTGCCCGGTCGAGGGGCCGGGCACCCCCGTGCCGCCCCTGCCTCCCGGGACACGAAGAAGGCCCCGTTCTTTCGAACGGGGCCTTCTCTTTGTGGCTGGGGCCGGGGTCGAACCGGCGACCTATCGCTTTTCAGGCGATCGCTCGTACCAACTGAGCTACCCAGCCACGAGACTGTTTCCAGCCTCAGCGATCCTGACGGGACTTGAACCCGCGACCTCCACCTTGACAGGGTGGCGAGCTAACCAACTGCTCCACAGGACCTTGCGATGTGCGAGCACTAGTCTCGCACAGGATGTTGCGTGCCCCCAACGGGATTCGAACCCGTGCTACCGCCTTGAAAGGGCGGCGTCCTGGGCCACTAGACGATGAGGGCTAGGGGCTCACCTGCGCGCTTCTCAGCGCGTCGGGGACGTGAGAAGCATATGGGATACCGGCCGCTATCGCCAAAACGGTTTCGCCTGGGGGGACAATGGCCGAGTGCTGGAGATGACGCGTGAGGAGTTCGAGGAGCTTGTCGCCGAAGCCCTGGACCGGATCCCGCCGGAGCTGACGCGGCTGATGGACAACGTCGCGGTGTTCGTCGAGGACGAGCCCGCGCCGGACGACCCGGAGCTGCTCGGGCTGTACGAGGGGACTCCGCTGACGGACCGGGGTGAGTGGTACGCGGGGGTGCTGCCGGACCGGATCACGATCTACCGGGGGCCGACGCTGCGGATGTGCGAGTCGCGCGAGGACGTGGTCGAGGAGACCGAGATCACCGTCGTGCACGAGATCGCCCACCACTTCGGCATCGACGACGAGCGGCTGCACGCGCTGGGCTACGGCTGACGGCGGGAGGCTGACGGCGGGCGCTGACGGCCTGGGGCCCCGGAGCCCCCTGGGGCCCGGGGCCTTGGGGTCCTTGGGGCCCGGGTCATGGGTCGGCGGCGGGCAGGTGGTTGCCGTGCGGGCGTGTCCCTTGCGGCGCAAAGGGAGTTGGGAAGGCAGGCACGTTCCACCGCCTGCCCTTCCCCGCCGTTCCCGCCCTGTGTCCTGGAGGTGCCCTCCGTGCGCCAAATGCCCCACCGCGTGAGATGGGCCGCCACCGCGTTGGCGGTCGCCGCCTGTGCCGGTCTGAGCGGCTGCATGAGTGTGAGTGACGAGGGCGCGAAGCCGGCGCCGAGCAAGTCCGCCGGGAAGCAGGACGGTGTGGCGGCCGAGACCGGCGGCGGCCTCGGGGTCTCCTCGGGCGGGCGTGGCGGGACCGGCCGGGCCGCGGCCGGGGTGAGCGGCCCCGACGCGGACGGTGAGGGCGAGGAGTCGCCGGTGCCGAGCGGCTCGCCGTCGGTCTCCGGGAAGCCGCCCGCCGACCCGCCGACGGGCGGGGGCGGCGGGACCGTGCCGAAGCCGGGCGGCCAGATGCCCGGCGAGGCGGGCGGGGGCGCGGGCTGGCCGAGCGAGCCCGCCGGCGAGCCCAGCCCGCCGGTGGACCCGCCGGATCCCTCGCCCACGCCGACCGAGGAGCCGAGCCCGGAGCCGAGCCCGGAGCCCACGCCCGGCCCCTCCGACTCGCCGACCGCGAGCCCCGGGGCCGACACCCACATGGGTGCGATGAGGGCGGCGGACGGGCCGGGAGGCCCGGTGGAGCCGGAGGCATCGCCGCAGGTCGGACCGGTGTGACGGAGTCCGGTTTGCCATAGGTGGGGGAGGGTGCGTATGGTGGTAGATCGTTTGATCCCATTGCCCGGCGCCGACACAGAAGAGCGCCGCGTGGCGCGTACTCTCCCTAGCCGTGGCTGGACCGCATTGAGGCGGTCGATTTGCGAATTTCACGGAGTTGACGGGCGCGTGCCGAGACTCCGGAAGGTTTCGCATTTCGCATGTCCATTTTCAGTTCTGACCACGCCGTCATGCCCGAGAACGACGAGATCGTCGAGGCCGTCGAGGCCACCGAGATCGTCGAGACCGAGGCGTCCGACGTCACCGAGGCCGCCGAGGCCGAGTCCTCCGAGCCCACCATCACCTTCGCCGACCTGGGCCTGCCCGAGGGCGTCGTGCGCAAGCTCGCGCAGAACGGCGTGACCACCCCCTTCCCGATCCAGGCGGCGACCATCCCGGACGCCCTGGCCGGCAAGGACATCCTCGGCCGTGGCCGTACCGGCTCCGGCAAGACTCTCTCCTTCGGCCTGCCGACGCTGGCCCAGCTGGCCGGCGGCCACACCGAGAAGAAGAAGCCCCGCGCGGTCATCCTCACCCCGACCCGTGAGCTCGCGATGCAGGTCGCGGACGCCCTCCAGCCGTACGGCGACGTGCTCGGCCTGAAGATCAAGGTCGTCTGCGGCGGTACGTCCATGGGCAACCAGATCTACGCCCTGGAGCGCGGCGTCGACATCCTCGTCGCCACCCCGGGCCGTCTGCGCGACATCATCAACCGCGGCGCCTGCTCCCTGGAGAACGTCCAGGTGGCGGTCCTCGACGAGGCCGACCAGATGTCCGACCTGGGCTTCCTGCCCGAGGTCACCGAGCTGCTCGACCAGGTCCCCGAGGGCGGCCAGCGCATGCTCTTCTCCGCGACCATGGAGAACGAGATCGGCACGCTGGTCAAGCGCTACCTGAACAACCCGGTCAGCCACGAGGTCGACAGCGCCCAGGGCAACGTCACGACCATGTCGCACCACGTCCTCGTCGTGAAGCCGAAGGACAAGGCGCCGGTCACGGCCGCCATCGCCGCCCGCAAGGGCCGCACGATCATCTTCGTCCGCACCCAGCTGGGCGCCGACCGCATCGCCGAGCAGCTCGTCGAGGCCGGCGTGAAGGCCGACGCGCTGCACGGCGGCATGACGCAGGGTGCCCGTACCCGCGTCCTCGCGGACTTCAAGGACGGCTACGTCAACGCGCTGGTCGCCACCGACGTCGCCGCCCGCGGTATCCACGTCGACGGCATCGACCTGGTCCTGAACGTGGACCCGGCGGGCGACCACAAGGACTACCTGCACCGCTCTGGCCGTACCGCCCGTGCCGGCCGTTCGGGCGTCGTGGTCTCCCTGGCCCTGCCGCACCAGCGCCGTCAGATCTTCCGCCTGATGGAGGACGCGGGCGTCGACGCCTCGCGTCACATCGTGGGCGGCGCGGGCGCGTTCGACCCGGAGGTCGCCGAGATCACCGGTGCGCGTTCGCTCACGGAGGTCCAGGCCGACTCCGCGAACAACGCCGCCAAGCAGGCGGAGCGCGAGGTCGCCGATCTCACCAAGCAGCTGGAGCGTCTGACGCGCCGCGCCGCCGAGCTCCGCGAGGAGGCTGACCGTCTGGTCGCCCGTTCCGCGCGTGAGCGGGGCGAGGACCCGGAGGCCGCTGTCGCCGAGGTGACGGAGGCCGCCGAGGCCGAGGTCGCCGCGGCCGTGGTCGCGTCCGAGCCGGTCCAGGAGCGCCGCGAGGAGCAGCGCCCGGCGTTCCGCGACGAGCGGGGCAACTACGAGCGCCGTGACCGTGGTGGCGACCGCGGCGACCGTGGCGGTTTCCGTCGCGACGACCGCCGTGACGACCGCGGTGGCTTCCGTCGTGACGACCGTGGCGGCCGTTCCTTCGAGCGTCGCGACAACGACCGTCCGTCGGGTGGCTTCCGCCGGGACAACGACCGTCGTGACGACCGTGGCGGCTTCCGCCGTGACGACCGTCCCTCGGGCGGCTTCAACCGTGACGACCGTGGCGGCCGTTCCTTCGAGCGTCGCGACAACGACCGTCCCTCCGGCGGCTTCCGCCGTGACGACCGTCCGTCGGGCGGCTTCAACCGTGACGACCGTGGCGGCCGTTCCTTCGAGCGCCGCGACAACGACCGTCCGTCGGGTGGCTTCCGCCGTGACAACGACCGTCGTGACGACCGTGGCGGCTTCCGTCGCGACGACCGCCCCTCCGGCGGCCACCGCGGCAGCGACCGTCCGTTCAACCGCGACCGCCGCGACGACCGTCCCTCGGGCGGCTTCCGCTCGGGTGGCGGCGACCGCCCCTACGGCCGTCGTGACGACCACCGCGGCGGCGACCACCGCGGCACCGGCTCGACGGGCGGCTCCTTCGGCCGCCGCGACGACAAGCCGCGCTGGAAGCGCAACGGCTGACCTGGCCTAACACGCTGAGCAAGCCTTGAGCAGGGCCCGTACGACACCTCGGTGTCGTACGGGCCCTGTCGCGTTCTGCGAACCCGTCCGGACGCGTTCGCAGAACGCGTCCGGACCTGGTGTCAGGCCGCTCCGCGGCGCCTCAGTGCGTAGAAGGTGATGCCGCCGAGCAGGAGGACTCCGGCGCCGATGCCGAGCGGCAGCGCGAGCCTGCCCACGAGCGACTCGTCGTCCTTCGCGGCGGCCGTCGTGCCGTCGGTCCCGCCCTTCTCGTCCGTTCCGCCGGTCCCCTCCTGGCCGCCCCTCCCGTTCGTGCCGGGCGGCGAGGCGCCCTGGGCGGTGTCGTCACCGAAGGAGAACACCGGGGTGTCCGAGGAGCGCGGCGTGCCGGAGACGTCCACGGTCAGCGAGATCGGTACGACGATGCCCTTCGCCTCGTCGCTCGGCTCGGCGACCTGTGCCTGGATGTAGTACGTGCCGGGCACGTCGTATCCCTTGGAGTCGGAGCTGCTCCCGTCGCCAGGGTCGGTGATCTCCCCGGGCCCGCAGACCCGCTCGATGTGCCCGCGCCTGCCCGTCAGGAGCTCGGTGGAGTCGTGCTTCTCGTTGCACTGCGTCACATCGCGCTTGGCGTTGTAGATGTCGAGGTTCCACCCGGTGGTGCCGGAGTTGGGGAAGTCGGTCGGGATGTCCACGCCGGCCTTGACCGTCAGTTTCTGACCCGCCTTCACCTCCACCCGCCAGAAAGGGGCCTCGCCGACGGCGATGGACTGCCGGTGGGTGCCCGGTCCGATCGGGGTGGCGCTGTTGAAGGAGAAGCCGCCTTCGGCGTCGGCCCCGGTGCGCGGCTCGGGAGTCCGCGCGCCGGCTTCCTGGGTCGCCTTGTCGGCGATGCCGACGAGGAGTTCGACGGGCATCGGCTTGTCGCCGGACCGGGTCACGTCGTTCTCGACCATGATGCAGCCGATGTCGTTCGGCGCGGGCTTCTCGTTGCCCGCTCCGGGCTTGCTGCGGCCGCCGGTGGTGATGATGTTCGCCCACCCCATCGACTGGTCGAACTCCCGCAGCCACTCGCGGGGTTCGCCGTCTCCCGGAGGGCCGGCGGCGACGGTGATGATGGAGCCGCGCCCGTACCCCTCCTCGGCGACGGCGGTGGCGCTCACCTGGAGCCGCTGGTCCGGCCGCTTCTTGACCTTGTAGTAGAGGTCGCGTCCGCCGGTGAACTTGTCCAGGTACTGGCCGGGCGTGACCAGCGGAGCGTCCTGGCAGCCGTTGAGGGAGCCGTCGACGGGCTTGCCGGTGGCGTGGTAGGTCCGCCACCCCTTGCGGAACAGGGTGCCGAGATTGGCGGTCAGCGAGTCGGCGTCCTCGGCGTCCGCGTACGACCCGTCGGTCACGTCGGCGATGCACTTCAGCTGCGCACGTGCCGAGGAGGGGGTCCGGAACCCGACCACGTCCACGGCGAGGTCGACGCCCTGCGCCTTGAGTTCGCGGGCCACCTCGCACGGAGGCGGCGGCGCGCAGGTGTCCTCACCGTCCGAGACCAGGACGATGCGGCGCTTGCCGCTGGTGCCGAGGTCCTTGGCGGCTTCGCGGAGCGAGACGCCGATCGGTGTGAACCCGACCGCCTTGAAGCCCGCGACCTGCTTCTTGGCGTCGGCACGCGCCGGCTGGTCCATCGGCGTGACCGGCAGGACCTGCTGGGTGTCGGCGCAGCCCTTCTTCTTGTCCTTTCCGGGGTACGTGGCGCCGTAGACGCGCAGTCCCAGCGGGGCCTGTTCGGGGGCGGTGTCGATGATCCGGGTGACCGCCTGCTTGGCGGCGGCGAGCCGGGTCTGACCGCCGGCGTCGTTCGCGTTCATCGACCCGGACAGGTCGAGCACCAGGTCGATCCGGGCAGGCTCGGGAGTCTCGGGTGCCGCGGGAGAGGCGCTCGCGGTCGCCACCGGCGACAGGAGCGCGCCGAGCGTCAGCACGGCAACAGCGGCGAGCACGCGTCGTCGGCGTGGTCTCGGATGCATGAAGGTGATCTCCAGGGGTGGTGGCTGCCGGGCGCCTTGGCAGGTGCCGGTCAGGTACAGGCGCTCGGGGGACGGTGGAACGTGTGCGTGGGCCGGCACCGGCGGAGCGGCCGTCGCGCCGGCCGGACCTTCGGGCCCTGTGGGGTCCCGTCGGTCCGAACCGCTGTGCCGGGCAACGGATTTGTGTGCGTGCCGAACTCGATTCAATCGACGATGAGCAGATGCGAATGGTTCCGCGAACCCGAAAGTTGGCGTAGAACTGGCCTCTTTGTCGAGGCGGAGGAGGCGATTCGTTCCGATCGCAACCGCGATCGGGTCGTCTGTCGGCACCTGGGCGGGCGGAAATCGCCGACGTGCGGCCGGTCGTGTTCGGATCCCGTGCAGGTCCCGTTCGCGTCCCGTACCCCGGATGGCCGGCGACCGGGCACCGGGCCGTTGAACGGGTTCGAATCGAGCTGCCGGGCCGGCGTGGCTGCTGTTAATGTCGGTGCTGGTGACATGGGTGGGGAGCGTCGGCCAGGGGGCCCGGCGCCGTGATAGTCCGCCCTGTTCTCTCATCTTTCAGGATTCCCGGGGAGGGACCCTTCTTGCCACGCTCTTCACGCGCGCGTGACCGCCGCGCGGGTATGGCCGTCCTGGCCGCAGCACTCGTCGCCTCGGTGATCGGCGCGACACCGGCCACCGCCGTACCGACCGCCGTACCGAACGCCGTGCCCGCCGCCGTCGCGCCCGGTGACCAGCTCGACATCACGCCCAACTGGCGGACCGTGCCCCGGCAGGCGACGGTGAGCGCCGTCAGCGCCGGCGGGTACGTGCACGAGACCGAGGACTCCGACGAGCACTTCGGCGGTGAGCGCCACTGGACCGACTTCGCGACCGGGGAGACCGTGTCCCTCGGGTACGGCTCCGGCAACCCGTCCTTCGCCGAGGCCGGTGTCGGCGGGCGGTACGCCTACGTCGAGCGCGGCGCCGGCAACCACTACCTCCGCGACCTCGCGACCGGCACCGAGCAGTCGCTGGCGATGCCGCGCGACGCGAGCTACCGGGGTCTGCTCGGCGACACCCTGCTCTTCCAGCAGTACGAGTCCGAGGAGTCGTCGCAGACGACCACCGGCTACTACCTGCGGCGCGCCGGGGACGCGACGGGGACCAGGATCCCCGTGACCGGCTTCCCCGAGGGCGCCAACCTGCACATGGCGCGGCTCGTCGCGGGCGACGACACCGCGGCGGTGCTCCGCTTCGGCCGGTCCGCCGACTCGTACGACCTCACCGACCTCGGCGTCGTCGACCTGCGGACCGGGCAGATGACGGTGATCGAGGCGCCGACCTCCGCCGGGGCGAGCATCCTCGTCGCGCCGGTGGCCCTGAGCGCCGACCGGATCGCGTGGGTCGACCGCGACCGCACGGTGCACCTGCGTGAGCGGTCCGCCCTGAACGGCGCCGAGCGGACCTTCGCCCTGCCCGAGGGCCTCGGCACCGCCCGTATCGGACTGGTCGGCGACTGGGTCCTCGCCGTCGGCGAGGCCACCGGCACCGGCGCCTCGCTCACACGGCCCCTGGTCGCGCTGGCTCCCGACGGCCGCTCGCAGACGCTCCTGGAGAAGGCCGAGCCCGAGCTCAACCAGATCGTCGGCGGGGTCGGTGCGGCCGTCGTCGGCGGCACCTCGGCCACGGACTGGTCGCTGCTGAAGGCCGTTCCCGGCAAGGGTGACGGCGCACCGGTCCTGGAGAAGCTGCACCGCGTCGCGCCGCTCGCGCGCGAGGTGCAGTCGCTCGCCCTCGGCGCCGGCCGCCTCTCCACCCTGGAGCGGGACGGACAGCTGGGCCGCGGCTTCTTCGCCCGGACGCTGCCGGTCGGCCCGCTGCACACCGGCCAGTCCGAGCCCGTCGCCGCCGGGTCCGAGGAGCGGCTGGAGAGCACGACGCCGCTGTTCGACTCCGGTGACGGCCGCACGGTCCACCTGGCCCGCGGCACGTCCGGCATGGAGGTGGTCGGGCGGCGCTCCGCGAAGGAGACGACGCGGGCCGCCACGGGCAAGAACTCCGGCCGGCTGGCCGACGCGTCCGGCCGGTGGGCGGTCTTCCAGGGTGGGCGGCCGAGCATCCCCGGCGACCTGGTCGCGGGCGAGGAGACCCTCGTCGTGGACCTGGACGCGGCCCCCGGGCAGGCGTCCGTCGTCCGGAGGCAGCCGCAGACGGCGGCCGCCCTGCGGGGCGACACGCTCTTCACCGGTACGGACACGGCGGGCCAGGTGTCCCGTACGGACCTGTCCACGGGCAAGGATCTCGGGACGATCGCGACCGGCGCCACCTGCAAGGCGACGGAGCTTCAGGTGGCGGGCCGCTGGCTGTACTGGTCCTGCGCCCAGTTCACCGCCCAGGGCGTCGTCGACCTCCAGAAGGGCACGAAGGTCGCGCTGCCCAGGGGCTCGTACAGCGGTGGCCTGCTGGGTGACGGTTTCGTCGTGGACCAGGGCCCCGGCTCGTACCTCCGGCTGACCGACTTCCACACCGGTACCGCCGCCGCGCCCCGCACACTGGTGGACTCGGCCCCCGTCCAGGGCGCGCGCCGTGAGGCGTGGACCGTGGACCGCTTCGGCGGCGCGGTGGCGTACAAGGACGCCCAGAACCTCGTCCACGCCGTGTGGACCGGTGTCCCCGCCTCCGACCTGACGGCCGTCTCGGCGAAGGCGCCGGCGACCGCGCGGGCGACGGACGGCTGGACGGCGGCCTGGTCGCTGTCGAAGCCGGCGTCGTACTGGGAGCTGACGCTGCGCCGGAAGGTGTCGGGCGCGGTGGTCCGCACGTACGGCGGCCAGGAGACGCGCGGCCGGATCGCCGTCGCCTGGGACGGCAAGGACTCCGCGGGCCGGCTCGTCACCGACGGCACCTTCACCTGGACGCTGACCGCCAACACGGCCGACGGCGAGGGCCAGGACCTGACCGCCACGGGCGCGCTCTCCGTGACCGGCGGCCGGGTGCTGGGGTGGCGGGACATGGCCGGGGACGACGGCTTCGGCGATCTGCTGGTGATGGACCCGGCGGGTCTCGTGTCGCTCTACAAGGGCAACGGCTCGGGCGGTCTGGCCGCGCGGACCAACGGCACCGGTGCCGCGTTCCCGACCACGGCGCTCCTGGTGCCGGCCGGGGACATGACCGGTGACGGCTGCAACGACGTGTACGGGCGGGTCGGCGACGAACTGCGCATGTACCGGCCGGGCTGCGGGGCGGTCGTCGCGGACTCCTCGCCGTACACGGTGGTCGGCAGGGGCTGGGGCCAGTACGACGTGCTGACGTCGTCCGGTGATGTGAACGGCGACGGCCGGGTCGATCTGATCGCCCGCCAGAAGTCGACCGGTGACATGTACTTCTACCCGGGCACGGAGGGCAGTGCTCTGGGTTCCCGGGTCAAGATCGGTACGAACTGGAAGCTGTACGGGAAGATCACGGGTGCCGGTGACCTGAACGGGGATGGGCGGGGCGATCTGCTCGGCCTGGACGCGTCGGGTGTGCTGTGGCGGTACTACGGGACCGCTTCGGGTGGCGTGACGGCGCGGGTGAAGGTCGGCGCCGGCTGGGGCGCGTACACCTCCCTCGTCGGTGTCGGCGACCTCACCGGCGACAAGCGCGCGGAGCTGCTCGCGCGCGACACCTCGGGCAGGCTCTGGCGCTACACGAACCAGGGCAACGGCCAGTACGCGGCCCGCGCGCTGATCGGGACGGGCGGCTGGTCCGCCTTCAAGGCCCTCTACTGACCCACCCCGTGGGGCCCGCCCGCCGCCCCGGGCGGGCCCCACGCAGACGGGGCCGTGTCGGATACCCGATCGGCTCCGGCGATCGATGCGGCTATGCTCGGGTGTGTTGTGCCGAGGGCCGTTAGCTCAATTGGCAGAGCAGCGGACTTTTAATCCGTTGGTTGTGGGTTCGAGTCCCACACGGCCTACGTACGACAGGGGAGGGGAGACCCTCCGCCCTGCGGGAAGCGCCCCGCCCGGTTTCGACCGGGCGGGGCGCTTCGTCGTGTGCGGGGGCGGCCGGGCCGGCACCGCGGCACCCGAAGGTGTGAGGCGACCTCCTGGGGCGGTGTCCGCGGTGTCCGCGGTGCGTACCGGCGCTGCGGATCGGTGTCCGATTTATTGTGTTCGCCGGGGCGTTCGGACTTATTCAACAGCCTTGCTTTTCTAATGGTCTTGACCAATACCCGAGGGGCTTGGCAGGCTGGAATGGCCGTAACCGATCATGCGTTCTCGTGCGCGAGGCGTTCCATCGGATACGTGTCATATTCCGAGACAGGGGGCCGGATGGGAAAGCGCTCGCCGTGGTCGGCGCAGCAGTGTGGGTGCCAGTAGGTCGCATCACCCTTCTCGCGATCCGAGAACGCATCAGTGCCTGGTCGGAGGCGCTTTAAGTCCTGCAGGGGTTCCGTGGGGGATCGTTGCGCGCCCGTATGGGGGTGCGCCCCTGCATTTCTTCGTCATGCATGAGATTCGCAAGAATTCGTTGCGGGCTGTGCTGCCTTGCCATGCATTTTTTCCGTGGCCTGTCAGAGAATAGGAGGCTTGCGTCAGACGTGCAAGGAAAACAGATCACACACAAAGCCGTCTCCGTCGCATACGCACCCGAGCCCGAATCCTCGGGCCGTATCAATGATCTATGGGCACGGGTGGCCCTTCCGGCGGCCGCGCCCGAGCCGGCCGCCGAGCCCGTGGTGGCACCCGGTCTGCGCCTTGCCCTGTCGCTGCTGGAGGAGGGCGTGCTGACCAGCCGCGCCAACCGTTCCTGCGGTTCGTACGTGGCGCGGGCGGTTCCGTCCGCCGGGGCGGTGTACCCGTACGAGTTCGCCGTCCTCGTCATGGAGAACGGTGCGCCGGCCGCCTTCCGGATCGACACCGACCGTCGTACCTGCGCCCGGCTGGCCGTCGGCGCGCGCGTCACCGCCGCGCTGGACGACTCCGTGCTGGCCGTTCCGGAGGACGGCGGCGCTCTGGTGGTCACGCTCACCCGGCCCTGGCTCTCCATGCGCAAGTACGGGGACCGCGGCTACCTCTACACCCAGCTCGACGCGGGGCACGCGGCCGGGAACCTCTTACTCGCCGCTGCCGGCCGTGGCGCCACGGGGGCGCTTCGGCTGCGCTTCCCGAGGGAGTCCCTCTCGGAGTTGCTGGAGGCGGACGAGAACTGCCGTGAGATCCACTCCGCGACCCTGGTGCCCGCCGGCGCGGCGGGCGAGGTGTGGACCCGCTGGACCGTGCACGACGAGACCGACCGGGAGCTGCGCGGTTCCACCTGGCGGTCGTGGCTGGAGACCACCTGCTGGGACTCCGTCGCCGCGTGGCCCGAACACTCCGGCTCCCCGAGCCTCCACTCCGTACCCGCACCGCTCACCCGGATCCGCACCGACCGGCGACTGTCCGACGGACAGCACGGATTGGGTGACCCGTCCGGATGGCCGGAACTGATCGCGACCCGCTCCTCCAGCAAGGCGTTCACGGGCGAACCCGTCGCCGCCGACGCCGTCTGGCAGGCCGTCTCCGCACTCTCGACGCCGCTGGCGACCGACCTCCCCGAGACCTCCCCGCTCTCCGCGACCCTGGTCCTGCGGTCCACCACGGACCCCGAGCGGGACGCCGTGTACCGGCTGCGGACCGGCGAGCGACAGCCGGAACGGCTCCCGTCCACCGACGAGGTGGCCCGTGCCTGCATGCAGCAGCGCGCCCTCGCCGGGGCCTCCGCCGTCCTCCTGCTCCATGTGCCGCGTACCTCGCTCGCCGGGGCCGACTCGGCCGCCGGTGCCGAGAACCTGCGCGAACTCGGCTTCCGCTGCGGCGCCTTGGGGCAGCTTCTCTACCTCGGGGCGAACGGCGCGAAGGTCGGGGTGACCGCGATCGGCGGCTTCGACACACCGCTCTGGCGCACGCTGACCGGGCTGCCGGAGGACGACGAGATCCTGTACGCCCTGCTGCTCGGCTCCCCGGACGACTCGGGCATCAAGTTCGACCGGCTCGCCATGGCGCACGCGCAGAACGAGCGGTGAGCCCGATGACCGCCGTACTTCCCGGCCTCTTCACCGACGTCCTCGCCCGCCACGGCGAGCGCGTCGCGGTCACCGACGCCGACGGTTCGCTCGGATACGCCGAACTCGCCGACCGGGCCCGTGCCGCCGCGGACCGGCTCGCCCGGTACGCGGTGCCGGGCGAGCGGCTGCGCGTGGGGCTCTACGCCACCAACTCCGCCGACTACGTGGTCGGTCTGCTGGGCACGCTGTTCGCCGGCGGGGTGCCCTTCCTGGCCGACTCTGCCTTCGGCCCGTACGACCTGCAGCGGATCGCCGAGGACTGCGGCCTCGATCTGCTGGTCCACGCCCCGGGCGCCGACGTCTCCACCGTCGTGGCGGAGACCCTCGACGGCGACGGCGACGGCGACGGCGACGGCGACGGCGATGGCGACGGCGACTGCGCGTTCGGCGGCCTCGCGGTCGGCCGGGTGCGCCGCTCCGAGGTTCCCCGGCCCCGGCTCCTCGACGACACCGAGGTGTGCCGCTTCACGTCCGGCTCCACCGGCCGGCCCAACTGCATCGAGTTCTCCGGCGCGGCCGTGTCCGCGGCCGCGGCCAACTGGGTGAAGGGAACCGGCCTTTCGGCCGACGACCGGATCGCCTGCTTCGCCGCGCTCTCCAACGGCCTGGCGTTCAACACCTCCCTGCTGGCCGCCTTCCTGCCGGGTGCCTCCCTGCACCTGTCGACCGGTCTGCCGACCGCCTCCCGGGTCGTACGGCTCCTGGAGAGCACCGAGGCGACGCGACTGGTGGCGTTCCCGGCCCTGTACGAGTCGATCGTGCGCCGCTCCCCGAGGGAGGGCTTCGGGGCCGTCCGTACCGCGATCTCCTCCGGCGCCCCGCTGCGCGAGACCGTGCGCCAGGAGTTCACACGGCTCACCGGCGTCCCGATCCACAACTACTACGGCGTCGCCGAGACCGGTCCGCTGACCTACGCCCCCGACGGGGCGGGCAGCGGGCTCGGGGCTCCGCTGCCCGGTGTGCGGCTGCTCGCGGAGGAGCAGGGCATCCGGGTCAGGAGCGAGTCGATGGGGTCGCGGTACCTCAACGCTCCCGGCGTCTTCGAGGAGCGTGTCGATGCCGAGGGGTATTACCGGACCGGCGACCAGGGCCATCTGCTGGACGGCGCGCTGCACCTGACCGGCCGCACGAGCCGGATGGTCAACGTGGGCGGCCGCAAGATCGACCCGATCGAGGTCGCCGACGTCCTGCGCACGGCCGCCGGGGTGCTGGACGCGGTCGCCTTCGAGGCCGAGAACCAGCACGGTGAACCGACCCTGGCGGCCGTCGTCGCCGTCGCCGCCGTCGAACCCGGTGTGACCGCCCAGTCCCTGCGCGCCCACTGCGCGGCGACGCTCCCCTCGTTCAAGGTGCCCGGAATCCTCCGGCTGGTGGACCGCATTCCGGCGAACTCGATCGGCAAGCCGTCCGTCGAGCGCCTGCGGCGCCTGCTCGCCGAGCCCCAGAGCAACTGAATCCCTCCTCGAGACACAGGAACTCCCATGGACAGCACCGCGCTCCGCACCAAGATCCTCGACCTGGCCGTCGCCGCCGGGGACGGCAGCGTCTCCGCCGCCGAACTCGCCGCCGCGAACTACTCGCTGCGCGACGTCGGCTACTCCTCGCTCTCGTACATGCGCCTGATCGACAGCATCGAGAACGAGGTCGGCGTCTATCTGGACCCGGAGGCCGACATCGCGCACTACGAGAGCATCGACTCCGTCACGGCCCTGGTGGTCGCGAGCGGGGTGGGCGCCGATGCCTGACGAGGCGGTGGGCGGCGGTCCCACGATCGGGATCGTCGGGCTCGGGCGGCTCGGATCGGCCCTGCGGGCGGTCTGCGAGGCCGACGGTACGAGGGTCTCGCTCACCGCCTCCCGCCGCGCCGGCTGGTCCGCCGAGGCGGTGCCCGACGTGCTCGTCGACGCCAGCGCCCCCGAGGCGCACGCCGACGTGCTCGACTTCTGCGCCAGCCATCGCGTACCGCTCATCGCCTGCGTCTCCAACCTCACCGACACCCAGTGGAAGGCGCTGGAGGAGCTGGCGGACGTGGTGCCGGTGGTCCGGGCCACCAACCTCTCCTTCGCCCACTACCTCCAGGTCCGCATCGCCGAGTTCACCGCCGGCCTCGCCACGGGCCGGTTCGGCACGACCACCACCGTCCGGGAGCGGCACCCGCTCGGCAAGGCGCACCGTCCGAGCGCCACCGCGCTGGCGCTCGCGGACACCTGGGCGGGGGCGAGCGGCCGGGCGGTGGCCGACATCGCCGACGAACGGGCGGGACTGCCCGTGAGCGAACACGAGGTGACCCACACCTGGGACGGCGAGGCGCTGCACGTCCGGCACCACGTCGGCAGCTGGACCGTGCCGGCCCGGGGCGCGCTGGCGGCCGCCGACTGGGCCCGCGCCGCGACTCCCGGCCTGGTCACCATGCGCAACGTCTACGACGACCTGACAGCGAGGAACACGACATGAGCACCGATGAACCGCGGCCGCTGAACCCGGCCGAGAGCCGGCTCGTCCTCCAGGTGGCGATCGGCGCCCGGATGCTGTCCCTCGACGGGCACGACGACTTCAACCAGGGCCAGATCTCCGCCCGGATACCGGGCCGGGACGAGTTCTTCATCAAGGGCGCGCTGGTCGGCTTCGACGAGGCCGCGCCGGCGGACGTGATCCGCTGCCCGGTGGACCACACCCTGCCCGCGCCACCGCTGGCACCGCCGGAGCTGCCGCTGCACCAGGCCATCTACCGGGCCCGCCCGGACGTCAACGGCATCGTCCACAGCCACGCGCCGTACACCCTGCTGTTCGGTGCGACGGATCTGCCGATGCGGCCGGTCTCGCACGACGGCGCCTACTTCCGCGACCGGATCGGCCTCTTCACCGAGACCAGCAACACGGTCCTGGACATCGAGACCGGTGAGCACATCGCGAAGGACCTCGACGGGCACCCGGCGGTCCTGCTGCGCAACCACGGCGGAGTGATCGTCGGCAAGAGCGTGCGGCACGCGTCCGTCTTCGCGCAGGTGCTGGAACGGGCCTGCCGCCTCCAGCTGACCGCCGAGAGCACCGGCGTTCCCTACACCTGGTCCACCGAGCAGGACGTGGCCGCCAAGCAGGACTTCATCTACGCCGACCTCTCCGTCCGCTCGTACTGGGACTACGCCGTCCGCCGGGTCGGCCGGCACTGGCCGGAGACCCTCGACTGGGGCCGTCTCTGACCGCGGGCCGTCTCTGACCGCGGGCCGTCTCTGACCCGCAGGCGGCTGCCGACCGCCCGGCGTCACCGGCCCGCACGCCGTCACGGGCCCGCACGCCGTCACGGGCCCGCACGCCGTCACGGGCCCGCACCATCCGAACGGTCTCCACAGGTGGAAGATCCGTCGCTCACCACACCCGACATCACGGAGGTCGTCCGATGAAGGTCCAGCGCATCCTGCCCACGGAGGAGGCGGCCGATCTGCTCGGTCTGGTCCGGGAGATCGCAACCGCCGAACTCGCGCCCCGTGTGGCGGAGTTCGAGGCCGGCCACGAGTTCCCCCGGGAGATCGTGCGCACCCTGGGCAAGGCCGGGCTGCTGAGCCTGCCGTACCCCGAGGAGTACGGCGGCGGCGGACAGCCGTACGAGGTCTACCTCCAGGCGCTGGAGGAGATCGCGTACCACTGGTTCGGGGTGGCCGAGGCGGTCAACGTGCACAACCTCGCCTGCTTCGGCACCGCCACGTACGGCACCCAGGTCCAGCGCGACGAGCTGCTGCCGGACATGCTGAGCGGCGAACTGCTCGGCGCGTACTGCCTGTCGGAGGCGGAGGCCGGTTCGGACGCGGCCTCGCTCACCACCCGTGCGGTACGGGAGGACGACGCGTACCGCATCACCGGCACCAAGGCCTGGGTCACCCACGCCGGTCACGCGGACTTCTACAACGTGTTCAGCCGCACCGGCGGGCCGGGGGCCCGCGGGCTGTCCTGTCTGGTGGTCCCCGGGGACACGCCGGGCATGGTCGTGCACGAGCCGGAGCGGAAGCTGGGCGTCTGGTCCAACCCCACGGCCCAGGTCGGCTTCGAGGGCGTGCGGGTGCCGGCCGGGCGCCTGATCGGACGCGAGGGCAAGGGCTTCCTGATCGCCATGGGCGCGCTGGACTGCGGTCGCCTGGGCATCGCGGCCTGCGCGGTCGGCATCGCCCAGGCCGCCGCCGACTACGCCGTGCGGTACGCGAAGGAGCGGCGCCAGTTCGGGCAGCGGATCGCCTCCTTCCAGGGCGTCGGTTTCCTGCTGGCCGACATGGCCACCCAGATCGCGGCGGCCCGCGCGCTGACCCTGGCGGCCGCCCGTCTCAAGGACGCCGGTCTGCCGTACTCGCTGGAGGCGGCGAAGGCCAAGCTCTTCGCCACCGACATGGCGATGAAGGTGACGACGGACGCGGTGCAGGTGCTCGGCGGCGCCGGTTACGTCTCCGACCATCCCGTGGAGCGCTGGATGCGCGAGGCCAAGCTGCTGCAGATCGTCGAGGGCACCAACCAGATCCAGCGCATGGTCATTTCGCAGGGCCTGGACTAGGGGACGTCCGGTGGAGCAGACCGGAGCAGGGACCGATACGAGTCAACCGAAGGGAAGGTCGGGAAACACGGTGACCACGGCGACCACAAGCAGCACGGGCGGTACGGGCGGCACGGGCGGTACGGGCGGCGGGCAGAGCACGGGCGGCGGGCAGAGCACGGCCGGCGGGAAGAGCACGGGCCGTACCGCGGAGGAACGGACCATCAGGCTGGACTCCGCGCGAGCCGGCACCGGCCCGGCCACCTGGGGACAGCGGGCGATCTGGGGTGTCGTGACCCGGCTCGGCGACGACGCCCCCCGGTACAACCTGCGGCTGGACCTTCCGCTTGCCCCGCCCCGCCCCGCCGCCCGCGTACTCGCGGACCTGACGGAGCTGCTCCGGATGCACGACAGCCTGCGCACCAGGCTCCTGCCGAACGGCGTGGACGGCGTGGACGGCGCGGACGGCGTGGACGGTCTGGAGCAGGTCGTGGACGGGTCCGGCGAGCTTCCGGTGGAGGTCAGGGAGTGCTCCGAGGCGGACGCCCCCGCGGTCGGCGCATCCCTGATGGAGGAGCTGGCGGGGCGTTCCTTCGACCACGCGCGGGAGTGGCCCTTCCGGGTCGGTCTGGTGGAGTGCGGGGGCCTGGTCCACCGGCTGGTCCTCGCGGCCTCGCACACCGCGATGGACCTCTGGGGCGAGGGCCGGATGCTCCGCGACCTGGCGCTGATCGAGGAGGGGGAGTCCGCCGAGGCCCTGCTCCGTGCCCGCCCCGCGCTCCAGCCCCTGGAGGCCGCGGAGATCCAGGCCTCGCCGCTCGGCCGCCGCCGGGACGAGGGGGCCCGGCGCTACTGGTGCGAGCGCCTCACCGCCGGCCCGAAGCGGATCTTCCTGAACCCGGCGGATCCGGAGCGCGCGGCGACCGATCCGGGCCGCATGTTCCCCAACGCGCTGCTGCACTCGCCCGCGCTCGCGGTCGCCGTCGAGCGGGTGGCCGAGAAGCTGGGGGTGAGCGACGCCGCGGTGCTGCTCGGCGCGGCCTCCCACCAGCTGGCCCGTATGTCGGGGAGCAGCGACGTGCTGTTCCAGGTGGTGGTGAGCAATCGCTTCCAGCCGGCCGCCGCCGAGTCGGTGAGCACGATGGCGCAGGAGGCGGTGTTCCTCCTCACGGACGCGGACAAGGACTTCGAGGACGCGGTACGGCGGACACGGTCCGTCTCCTTCAGCGCGTTCCGCCACGCGGGGTACGACAAGTGGGCGCTGGAGCGGGAGGTGGCGCGGCTGGTCGAGCGTGGCGAGGCGGCCGACCACTCCTGCTGGTGGAACGACACCCGGGACCCGGCGGACGGGCCGTTCGACACCGCCCCGCGCCCCGGTGCCCCGCTGGGCGAGCTGGCCGGCCGGACCGTGTTCAGCTGGCCCACGGAGTTCCTGCCGCGGGTCAACGTCTCGGTGGCGGTGGATGTGTTGACGGCCCCGGGCGCCCTGGAGCTCTGCATGACGGCCGACCCGGCGGTGCTCTCCCGTGAGGGGATGGAGCGCTTCCTGCGCGGGGTCGAGGAATCGGTGATCGCCGAGGCGACCGCTCTGGGGGACGAATGAGCAAGCGTTACGCGGGAATCGCCTGGACCGGCGCGGGCTACGAGGTCGAGGTCCTCGACACGGCCGGACGCCGGGTGACCGAACCGAGCCGCTGGGGCGCCGACCAGGTGGCCGCACTCGTCGAGCGGCTGCGGGAGCTGGGCGAGGAGCAGCCGCTGGCCGCGGTGTTCGAGAGCACCAACGGTCTGCTCGACGGGCCGATGACGGCGGCCGGCCTTGAGGTCTACCGCGCAGATCCGTGGCTGCTGCCGGCCCGGCCGGGGTTCGGCTCGGTCCCGGCCGCCCGGCTGGCGGAGCAGGCGCGGAGCGAGCCGGGCGCGCTGGCCCGGGTGACGGCCGAAGGGGGAAGCCTGTCCGGCCGCGCCGACGAGTACTTCGACGGCGTACGGCGCAGCGAGCCGATCCAGGCCGCGCTGACGGCCGCGGGGCGCTGCATCGAGCACGGCAGCCGGGACACGCCCCGGGTGGCGCTCACCTTCGACGACGGCCCGGATCCGGTGCACACCCGCAGGATCGTGGAGATCCTCGACCGCTACCGCGTGCGGGCCACGTTCTTCTGCGTCGGCCACCATGTCGCGGCGCTGCCCGACGAGGTGCGCCGGATCGCCGCGGCCGGCCACGAGATCGGCAACCACTCGTGGTCGCACCCCTTCCTGCCGGACCTGACACCGGTTCAGCTGCATGAGCAGATCGACCGGACGACGGAGGCGGTGGCCCGGCTGACCGGCGAGGCACCGACGCTCTTCCGGCCGCCGTACGGCGCGCTGACCCCGGAGGTGCTGGCCGCCCTGGCGGACCATCCCACCACCATGACGATGTGGGACGTCGACTCCCGCGACTGGTCGCGGCCGGGGCCCGAGCAGATCGCCGGGACCGTCCTCGACGCCGCGGGGCCGGGCTCGGTGGTGCTGATGCACGAGGGCGCCGGCGACCGGGGCCAGACCGTGCGGGCGCTTCCCGCGATCATCGAGGGCCTGCTCGGACAGGGTCTGGAGCCGGTCACCGTGGGGGAGTTGAGCCCGGCGTCCGTCCCGGCCGAGACCGGCCGCTGACCGCCCCCGCTCGCTTACCCGCGCCCTCCCGCCCGCCGACCGCACCCGCCCGCCGACCGCACCCGCCCGCCCGTCCGACCCGGACCGTACGTACGACCGCAAGCCCACCATCACGGCTGGAGTAGTGAAGAAGACATGAACGATCACTCGGCAGAGCCCTCTGCGGCGGTGACGTCCGCACGGATCGAGGACCGGCCCGCCGAGGCGCCGTCGGCGGCGGCCGGGGAACCGGCGATCTGGACCCGCAACTTCCAGTACTACTTCACCGCCCGGAGCGCGGGACTGCTCGGCTGGGCCATGCTGCCCGTCGCGGTCTCGGCCGGTCTGCTCAGCGCCGGGTACGGCCTGAGCACCGCCGGGTACGCGATGGCCTTCCTGGTGGGCCCGTTCGCGGGGCTCGTGCTGTTCGGCGGGGTGCTCGCCGACCGGTTCACCGCCCGCCGGATGATGATCATGGCCGACCTGGCCAACCTCACCGCCCATGTGCTGCTCGCCTTCCTCTTCATTCGGGGCATCGATCAGCTCTGGCACCTGTACGCGGTGCTGATGGTGGTCGGCACCGCCAACGCGATGTTCCAGCCGGGCGTCTCCTCGACCGTCCCGCTGGTGGCCCGGGACGTGCAGGGCGCCAACGGGGTGCTGCGCATATCCGAGGCGTTCACCGCGCTGGGCGGCCCGGCGCTGGCCGGTGTGCTCGTCGGTCTCGGCGCCACCGGCTGGGTGATGGTGATCTCCGCCGTCGCCTACGGGACCAGCGCGGTCTGCCTGTTCGCGCTCCGGCTCGGGGTGGTGCCCGCCCCGCCGGCCGGCGAGAGCCTGGTGCGCAACCTGGTGGTGGGCTGGCACGAGTTCCGCTCCCGGAGCTGGCTCTGGGGTGTGATCGTGATCTGGATGTTCTTCGCGATGCTCTCCTGGGGGCCGCAGCTGACGCTCGCCGCCGGCGTGATCGTGCCCACGCACGGTGCCACCGCCTTCGGCCTGCTCAACTGCGCGTTCGGAGCGGGCACGGTGGCCGGCGGGGTGCTGGCGATGCGCTACAAGCCCGCACGGCCGCTGGCCGCGGGGGCGGTGGCACTGCTGGCCTTCCCGCTCTACCCGCTCGGCATCGTCCTCGACTGGCCGGTCTGGCTGCTCGCCGTCGCCCAGGTCGTCGTCGGCGTCGGCATCACGTTCTGGGGCGTCATGTGGGCCACCAGCGTGCAGACCCAGGTGCCGGGCGAGGTCCTCAACCGCGTCCACGCCTACGAGGTCGCCGGCTCCGTCGGCATGTTCCCGATCGGCAGCGCGCTGGCCGGTCCCGCGGTCGGTGCGTTCGGCACGGACAAGGTGCTCCTGGTGGGCGTCCTGATCGCGCTCCTCACCGCCGTCGCCCTGCTGTCGGCCCGGCCCATCCGTACCCTGGGCCGCGTCCCGGACCGCGCCTGACCGGCCCTTCCGCCGCGCCCGACCGGAACGTGTGCCGCGCCCGACCGGGCCTCCGCGCCGCGCAGGCCCGGCCCTTCGCGCCGCGCCCGACCGGCCTCCTAGGGGGTGGCCCGGGCGACGGTGACGGCCGAGAAGACCAGGCCGCCGTGGACGTACCAGCGTCCGGTCATCCGGGTGAGCGGATGCCCCGCCTCCGCCGGTCCCGGCCGGCGCAGCGCGGCGGTGAACCCTTCGGAGCCGGGATCGAAGTCCAGTTCCGTCTCCTGGAAGGAAAGCGTGCCGCCGGCCAGCGGGTACCAGGCCTTGTAGACGGCCTCCTTGGCGCTGAAGAGCAGGGTGTCCCAGTGCACCTCGGGGTACGCGGCGGTGAGTTCCGCCAGCCGCGGCACCTCGGCGGGGTGGGCGATCTTGGCCAGCACGCCCCGGGGGAGCGGGGCGTGCCGCTCGGCGTCGATGCCGAGCGAGGCGTGCCGGTCGTCGAGGCTCAGCGCGGCGGCCCGGTACCCGAGGGTGTGGGTCATGCTCCCCACCACCCCCGACGGCCAGAGCGGCTCGTGCCGGGCACCGGACAGGACGGCGACGGCCGGCAGCCCCAGATCCGCCATCGCGCGCCGGGCCAGGTGCCGCACGGTGGTGTACTCGCGACGGCGTTCGTCGACGGCGTTGCGGACCGCCGTCTCCTCCCCCGGAAACAGCCGGGCGTCCGGGAGATCGCCGAAGGCCTCGGCGACGGCGACCCCCTCCGGCATGAGCGCAGCGATCATGCGCCCAGCCTAGGGGCCGCGCCTCGTCCGCGACGGCTCAGTCGTCCAGGGCCGGCACGCCCAGGGCCGCCATGCGGTCCGGGTCCGCGATGATCTGCATCTGCACGATGCGCTCGTCCACGACCGTGAAGGCCATGAGCCCGAACAGCCGGCCGTCCACGTACGAGACGATGCCCGGCGCGCCGTTGACCAGCACCTTGCGGTAGTCGCGGCGGAAGCGGGCGTACATCAGCGCCTGGTTGACGACCGCCTCGGCGCCACGGACGAGGCCGGAGGCCGCCGCGAGCGCCTTGCCGCCGTCCACCCGCAGGACCACGTCCGGGTCGAGGACGGCGAGCAGCCCCTCGAAGTCGCCGCCGTGCGAGGCCGCCATGAAGGCGTCGACGACCTGGCGCTGCCGGGCGATGTCGGGCGCCGGGGCCGGAGCGGCGCCCTGGACGCGGCGGCGGGCGCGGCTCGCGAGCTGGCGGGCCGCGGCCGGGGTGCGGTCCACGATCGGGGCGATCTCGTCGAAGGAGACGGCGAACATGTCGTGCAGGACGAAGGCGAGCCGCTCGGCCGGGCCCAGCGTCTCCAGGACCACGAGCAGCGCCAGCCCCACCGAGTCGGTGAGCAGCGCCTCCTCCTCGGGGTCGCGCGTGGTGCCCTCCGCGCCCCGGACCAGCGGATCGGGGACGAAGTACTCCAGCGGGTCCTCCCGACGGGAGGCGCGCGAGCGCAGCATGTCGAGGCAGACCCGTCCGACGACCGTCGTCAGCCAGCCGCTCAGGTTCCGCACGTCGTCGATGTCCGAGCGGCTGAGCTTGATCCATGCTTCCTGGACGGCGTCCTCGGCCTCGCTCAGCGACCCCAGCATCCGGTACGCGACCGCCTTCAGGTGCGTACGGTCGGCCTGGAAGCGCTCGGCCAGGAGGTCCTTCTCGTCCATCGGTGTCTCCCTCGTTGATGACCGTCATCGAGATGACGGACGGCATCGGCGAAACGTGACGGGTCCGCGCCCTCGAACCGTCCGCTGCGTGAGATCCCCTGTCGTCCCCCGCCGAACGCCCGGAAATCCCCGGCCGATCGGCCTCGGCGCCGGGGATCGCCACTTCAGTGTCGTGATCTTCGACCGTAGATTTTCATGCATGACGACAACCGCGCAGGTCAACGCCGTACTTCGTACCCCGCCCGCCTCTCCCGAGGCCGCGGCCGCGTACTTCTCCGCCAGCCTCGCCTTCCACGCCGACGTCTCCGACGTCGTGGGCGCCATCGCCGCCGACGGCGACCCGGGCTTCGTGGTCGTCGACTCCCGCTCCACCGCCTCGTGGGACCAGGGCCACGTCCCCGGCGCGCTCCACCTGCCGACCGCGCTCATCCCCGGGCAGGCCGAGCAGCTGCTCGACAAGGCCGTGCCCGTGGTCACGTACTGCTGGGGGCCCGGCTGCAACGGCGCCACGCGCGCCGCGCTCGCCCTGGCGCAGCTGGGCTACCAGGTGAAGGAGATGCTCGGCGGTTTCGAGTACTGGGTCCGCGAGGGCTTCCCGTACGAGACGTGGGAGGGGCCCGGGAAGAAGGACGCGGACCCGCTGACGGCCCCGGTCGACGCCGAGGACTGCGGCTGCTGAGACCGCTGCCGGGAAAAGCGATTAGGGGATCGGCGCACCATGCCGTAAGGTCGTATTCACCGACGCGGGGTGGAGCAGCTCGGTAGCTCGCTGGGCTCATAACCCAGAGGTCGCAGGTTCAAATCCTGTCCCCGCTACTCAGTAGCAACGAAGGCCCGGATCCAGTCACTGGATCCGGGCCTTCGTCGTGTCCACGGGCAACGTGTCCACGGGCCACGCTTCCTGGGCAACGTGTCCCCGGGTCACGTGCGAGCCGGGCTTGACCTTTACGCGACGTCAAGATTTAGCGTTTTCCCCATGGAGTGGTCGATCCAGGAGATCGCCAAGAAGGCCGGCACCACCAGCCGCACCCTCCGGCACTACGGGGAGCGCGGACTGCTGGAGCCGAGCCGGATCGGCGCCAACGGTTACCGGTACTACGACCAGGCGGCGCTCGTGCGGCTGCAGCGCATCCTGCTGCTGCGCGAGCTCGGGCTCTCCCTGCCCGCGATCGCCGAGGTCCTGGGGGGTCAGCGGGACACGCCCGCCGCCCTGCGCACCCATCTGCTGCTTCTCGAACAGGAGCGGGAGCGGATCGGGCGGCAGATCGAGGCGGTGCGGACCACTCTCCGGAAGACGGAGAACGGAGAAGAACTCATGGCGGAAGAAGTGTTCGACGGATTCGACCACACGCAGTACGAGGCGGAGGTCACCGAGCGCTGGGGTCGCGACGCGTACGAGAAGGGCGACCGCTGGTGGCGCTCCCTCGGCGCCGAGGAGAAGCAGGCCTTCATGGACGAGCAGGCCGGCATCGCCCGCGACTTCGGGAAGGCGGCCCGGGACGGCCTCGCCGCCGACAGCGACGAGGTCCAGGCGATCGCCCGGCGCCACGTCGCGTGGCTGTCGACGACCACGACGCCGACGAAGGAGTACGTGATCGGCCTCGGCCAGATGTACGTCGACGATCCGCGCTTCGGCCGGAACTACGACAAGCACGGCGAGGGCACCGTCCTCCTCGTCCGCGACGCGATGACGGTCTACGCGGAGCGCAACCTCTAGGGGCGGGACCTCCAGGAGCGCGGCCTCCAAGGGTGCGGCCTCCACGGCCGAACCGCCCGAAGTAAACGGTGTCCAAAAGCGGGCATGCCTCTTTGCGGCGGTGCACTGCTGCAACGTAGCGTCACGCGCACCATGCGTGACGAGACGGTGATCGACGTACGACGGCGGGCGCCCGCCGTCCTCGTCCTGTTCGCTCTTCTCGCCCTGCTCATGAGCGTCTGCCACGGCTCGCACGGGCATCACCCGCTCACCGCCCCCGCCACCACGGCCACCGTGGCCGCCCCCGCCCACGCCGGCGAACTGCCGCACGGCTGCGGACGGTCCGGGGAGACGTGGTCCTTCGACGTCCATCTGCCCGCCCAGACGGTGCCGCAGCCCGCGGCGCCCGACGCCGGCGGAGCCGTACCCCTCGCAGCCGACGAGGCCTTCCCCGCGGATCCGCACGCCCACCGCGCCCGCGACCGGGCGGGACCCGGCCCCGAGCCGGGCAGGCTGCTGATCGCCCTCGGAGTGAACCGGAACTGAGCCGGTCGTACGACACGACCAGGCTCCCTTTCGGCGTACCCACTTCGAGGACGTACTTTCTGATGACCGATCTGCTGTCCGGCGCCCCCATGCCCGGCACCCCGTTGCCCGGCGCCCCCATGCCCGGCCTGCCCCTTCACGGCACACCCCTCCCCGGCACACCCCTCCCCGGCACACCCCTCCCCAGTACACCCCTGCCCGGCGCCTCCCTCTCCGTCGCCGCCCAGACCGTCGGCAACACGCCCGTGCTGTGGATGGACGACGGCTACTGGGCCAAGCTCGAAGGCTTCAACTTCGGCGGCATCAAGGACCGCGCCGCCCTCCACATGGTCGGAGAGGCTCGCCGCCGCGGAGACCTGCAGCCCGGCGCGCCCGTCGTCGAGTCGACCTCCGGCACGCTCGGCCTCGGCCTCGCGCTCGCCGGCGTGCTCCACGGCCACCCCGTCCACGTCGTCACCGACCCCGGTCTCGAACCGATCGTCGAGCGGATGCTCGTCGCCCACGGCGCCACGGTCCACGTCGTGCGCGAGCCGAGCCCGCGCGGCGGCTGGCAGCAGGCCCGGATGGACCGGGTGGCGGAGCTGCTGGGCGGCCTCGACGGGGCCTGGTGGCCCGATCAGTACGGCAACCCCGACAACCCCGAGGCGTACGGCGGACTCGCGGCCGAGCTCTCCGCGCAGCTCGACCGGATCGACGTCCTGGTCTGCGCGGTGGGGACCGGCGGGCACTCCGCCGGGATCTCCCGTGCCCTGCGGGCCACGTCCAGCCCCGCCCTGGAGCTGGTCGGCGTCGACAGCGTCCACTCCACCGTCTTCGGCCTCCCGGCCGGGGAGCGGCTGATGCGCGGGCTCGGCTCCTCCATCCACCCCGGCAACGTCGACCACGCCGCCTTCGACGAGATCCACTGGGTCGGCCCGGCGGACGCCGTCCGGGCCGCCCGGCGCCTGGCCTCGCGTCAGTTCGCCACGGGCGGCTGGAGCGTGGGCGCGGTCGCGCTCGTTGCCGGGTGGCTGGCCCGCACCCGGCCGCGCGGCACGAGGATCGCGGCCGTCTTCCCGGACGGGCCGCAGCGGTACTTCGACACGGTCTTCAGCGACGCGTACTGCGCGACCCACGGACTGCTCGACGCCCCGCCGCGCGAGGAGCCGGCGGTGTACGAGGACGGTGCGCCGGTCGACGTCTGGACCCGCCGGGTCCTGGAGCGGGTCCGATGAGCGCCCAGGTCTCGGCCTCCGCCAAGGGCGGGATCTGGCGGCAGAGCCGCACCTTCGAACCGGCGGTACGGCTGCTCTTCCTCAACCAGCTGACCATCAACCTCGGCTTCTACATGCTGATGCCGTACCTCGCCGCCCACCTCGCGGACGGGCTGGGGATGGCGGCCTGGGCCGTGGGACTCGTCCTCGGCGTACGGAACCTCTCCCAGCAGGGCATGTTCCTGGTCGGCGGGGCGCTCGCCGACCGGCTCGGCTTCAAGCCGCTGATCGTCGCGGGCTGCGCGCTGCGGACGGCGGGGTTCGGGGCGCTCGCGTTCGCGCAGTCGCTGCCGGTGCTGATCGGCGCCTCGGTGGCGACGGGCCTGGCGGGGGCGCTGTTCAACCCGGCCGTGCGGGCGTACCTCGCGGCGGAGGCGGGGGAGCGGCGCGTGGAGGCGTTCGCGCTCTTCAACACGTACTACCAGGCGGGCATCCTGCTCGGGCCGCTGGTGGGGGTGGCGCTGACGGGGGTGTCGTTCCGGCTGACGTGCGTGGTGGCGGCGGTGCTGTTCGCCGTACTGACGCTGGTGCAGCTGAGGCACCTGCCGGTGCGGGTGAAGGAGGAGGCGGAGGCGGGTGCCGTCGAGGGGGAGGTGGCGGCCGAGCAGCGGGGGCAGTTCCGCACGGTGCTGACCAACCGCACCTTCTGGCTCTTCTCGCTGGCGATGACCGGCTCGTACGTCCTGTCCTTCCAGGTCTATCTGGCGCTGCCACTCGCGGCGGACGGCACGGCGGCGACGACCGCCCTCTTCGTCGTCTCCGCGCTCGTGACGCTCGCCGGGCAGCTGCGGATCACGGCCTGGTGCGGCCGGCGGCTGAACCGTGAGCGGTGTCTGGTCCTCGGGCTGGTGCTGATGGGCGGCGCGTTCCTGCTGCCGCCCTCGGTGCCCGGGCTCGGGGGCCTGCTGCTGTGCGCGGCGGTCCTCGCGGTGGCGAACGCGGTGCTGTACCCGTACGAGATGGACACGGTCGTCGCGCTCTCGGGCGGACGGTGGGTGGCCACGCACTACGGGCTCTACAACACCGTCTGCGGGATCGGGATCACCCTCGGGAACCTGGGGACGGGCGCGCTGCTCGACCTGACCGGATGGTCGGTGACGCCGTGGCTGGTGCTGTGCGGGATCGGGCTGATGTGCGCGGGCGCGGTAGGGGCGCTCGGACGGGGCGGGCGGCTGGGCGCGGGCGCGGGGGTGGTGAGTTGAGGTAACCCACTTGGCCGAGCGGAGCTCGCCGCGCGGCGCGGCGCCCGGCACCCTGGGGAGGGCGCGGTACCGTCCGTCGCCGTGTACGGACCGGGCAGGAGACCACAGGTGGGGCAGGGGCAGGGGAACGGGACCGACGGAAAAGGGACCGGGAGCGGAGGCGGGACCGGGCGCGGACGCGGGAACGGTGACGGGCGCGGACACGGCAACGGGAACAGGGCCGGACACGGCAACGGGAACGGGGCCGGGAACGGGAACGGGGCCGGATACGGGAACGGGGCCGGATACGGGACAGGCAGCGGGAACGGGAACGGCAACGGGCGGCCTCTGCCGCGGGCCGAGCGGGCCCGCCGGTTCCTCCGCGCCCTGCCTCCGCTGCTGATCCTCGGCGGTGTCGTCTTCGACCTCTCCACCCCGCCCGCCTACACGGCCGCCCCGATGTTCTCGGCCGCGCCGCTCCTCGCCGCCCCGTTCTTCTCCGTGCTCACGACGCTGCTCACGGGTATCGCCGCCGTCCTCGCCAGCGTCGGGCTGCACCTCTACAACGGAACCGCCGGCGAGGTCCCCTCCCTCACGGAGACGCTGACGGTCGTCACCGTCTCCGCCCTCGCCCTGCTGGTGAACCGGGTCGTGCTGCGCAGCGGCGAGCGGCTCGCCTCGGCTCGGGTGATCGCGGAGACCGCGCAGAAGGCCGTCCTGCCGACGCCCGCCGAGCGGATCGGCGGGCTCCAGGTCGCCGCCCGGTACGAGGCGGCGCAGGCGGACGCGTTCATCGGCGGCGACCTGTTCGCCGTGCAGGACACGCCGTACGGGGTGCGGCTCGTGGTCGGTGACGTCCGGGGCAAGGGGCTCGACGCCGTCGAGGCGGTCGCCGTGGTGATCGGGGCCTTCCGGGAGGCGGCCGAGCAGGAGGCCACGCTGGAGGGGGTCGCCCAGCGGCTGGAGAGGGCGCTGGCGCGGGAGGGCACGCGCCGGTCCAGCCTCGACGCCTTCGAGGGGTTCACCACCGCCGTCCTCGCCGAGATCCCGCGCGGCGACGGGCGCGTACGGATGGTGAACCGCGGCCATCCCGAGCCGCTCCTCCTGTACGCGGACGGCGGGCTGGCCCACCTCGAACCGACCGAGCCCGCACTGCCGCTCGGCATGGGCGAGCTGGCCGCCTGGCCGGACCGGGCCGACGAGGCCCCCTACCCGCCGGGCGCCACGCTGCTCCTCTACACCGACGGGCTCTCCGAGGCGCGCGACTCCTCGGGGGCCTTCTACGATCCGGCCGAGCGGCTGGCCGGCCGGATCTTCCCGGGGCCGGACGAACTGCTCGACGCCCTGGTCGACGACGTCCGCCGGTACACCGGCGGCGGCTCCACGGACGACATGGCGCTGCTCGCGGTGAGCCGTCCCGCGGCGGGGCAGCCGGAGCGGCGCAGGACGATGCCCGTGGTGCCGTGACCATCCGTAGTCGTGAGGTACCGCTGAGATAACAATTGACGAACCGTCAGTTCGATGGGCTCCTCATTGGTCCGTACTGAAGCGGGATCAAATCGGTCCCTACCAGATCAATCGCGTTAATGATCAACGGGAACAGCTTGGAATCCGGCCCTCGTGTCTATTAACGTTCGATAACGCAGCGCGGTCGTCCCAGTCGTCGCCAGAGACGGCACCGTGCGCACGCGCCGAATCCTGAAAGGGAACCGGGGAACCATCACTTGGGGTGAATCGGGCACCGTCGCACCCGTGCGGCACCGCCCGTAGGAGACCTTCCTGCTCCGAACCCGTCAGCTAACCCGGTAGGCGAGAAGGAAGGAAAGGAGTACGCCTCCGTGGCGTCCAACACCCCTGCTCCCGAGGGTCTTTCTGACGGGTTCCACGCGTTCGGCGCTTCAAACGCCGCCGGGACGGACGACGACACGGCCACGTGGGGGGAGTGGAACCCCACCGAGGACTCCCTTCGCCAGCAGGCCCGTTCGGGCGGACGTCACCGTGTCGTGAAGCAGCGCTCCGGCTTCGCCCGCTCCTCCACCGTCCTCGGTGTCGGTGTCATCGCGGCCGTCGGCGCGGGTGGCATGGCGACCGCCAAGGACAAGCCCCCGGTCTCGATCTCCCTCCCCGACCTCAACCTGCCGGACGCCTCCGAGCTGCCCGGTGTCGGGCAGCTCATCTCCGACGAGGACGGCACGGACTCCGGGACGAACAACCCGCAGCCGCTCACGGCCACCCTCGCCCTCCCGGCCGACAGCGCCGAGAAGGCCGCGGGCTCCCCGGCCGCCTCGACGGCGGACGCCGGCGAGGCTCTGCGCGCCCGCATCATGCAGCAGGCCGAGCAGCAGCAGGCCTCCGCCGACGCCGACAAGAAGGCCGCGGCGGAGAAGGCGGCGGCCGAGAAGGCCGCGGCCGAGGCGGCGGCGAAGGCGGACGCGGCGGAGAAGGCCGCGGCCGAGGAGAAGCGGAAGGCCGAGGCGGCCGCCGCGGCGAAGGCCGAGGCGGAGCGCCTGGCCAAGCTCGCCGCGAGCTACGCCCTGCCCACGTCCTCGTACACCCTCACCTCCACGTACGGCCAGTCCGGCTCCATGTGGTCCTCCGGCTACCACACCGGCCTCGACTTCGCGGCGCCCACCGGCACCCCGGTCAAGGCGGTGCACGGCGGCACGGTCAAGTCGGCGGGCTGGTCCGGCTCCTACGGCTACCGGATCGTCCTGGAGCTGGAGGACGGTACGGAGGTCTGGTACGCGCACCTGTCCTCGATGACGGCGAGCGCCGGCCAGACCGTGGGCACCGGCGACACCATCGGCCGCGTGGGCGCCACCGGCAACGTGACCGGACCGCACCTCCACCTGGAGGTCCACACCCCGGGCGGCGCGGGCGTCGACCCGGCGGCCTGGCTGGCGGGCAAGGGCATCTCGGTCTAGTCGGCCCAGAGGTGTCCGGCTAGCTCCGGTACGGGTTGTAGCCGCCGTAGTCGAGGTACTGCGGCGGCGCCCACACGCGGCCCGTCGCCCGCGCCGCGTACGTCAGGGCGGGGGAGGCGACCGCCTTGCGCTGCCAGAGGTGGTGGAGCAGCTCCTGCTCGCGCGCGCTGAACTCCGGCCCCGCCGCACCGCGCTGCGCGTGATGGCGGAGGAAGGCGAGGGTCGTCGCGAACGCCTCGTACTCCCCGACGGCCGCCGCGGCCGGCTTGCCGTACGTACGGCGGGCGAAGTCACGGGCCACGGAGCGGGCCCGCATCGAGGAGAGCGCGAGCGGCTCCGCGGGCGAGAGCCACCCGGCCGCCGCGTACGCCGGGAGCTGCCCGGATATCGTGCGCAGCTCGCGCTGCCTGCTCCATATCGCGAGCCAGGTGAGCAGGGCGAGCGTGGGCACCATGAACATGCCGTAGACCAGGATGAAGCCCAGCGGCCCGAGGATGGTCGCGGAGCCGTTCCACAGGGCGTGCATGCCCATGGCGAGGACGAGCCCCGCGAGCGGCAGCAGGATCCGGCGCAGCCGCAGGAACCTGTGCCGGGAGGTGGCGAGGGCGGCGAACGCGAAGCCGAGGCCGGTGAAGACCGTGAAGAGCGGATGCGCGAACGGCGACATCACGACCCGTACGAAGAACGTGCCCGCGGTCGTGGCGCCGAGGCCGCCGGAGCCGATGTCCTGGTCCTCGCCGAAGGCGTTGCCGAGATAGAGGATGTTCTCGGTGAAGGCGAAGCCGGTGGCGGTGAATCCGGCGACCACCACGCCGTCGACGAGACCGGTGAAGTGCCGCCTGCGGAAGAGGAAGATCAGCAGGATCGCCGCCGCCTTGGCGCTCTCCTCGACGACGGGCGCGACGACCGTCGCGCCGAGGGACTCGGCGGAGGCGGGGTCGGCGGTGGCGGTCGCGATCCAGCGGACCGCGAAGGAGTTGGCGAGGATCGCGACGAGCGTCGCGGCGAAGGCGCCCCAGACGAAGGCGAAGATCAGATTGCGCCAGGGGCCCGGTTCGACCCGGTCCAGCCAGCGGAACGCGGCCAGCAGCAGCGGAACGGGCAGGACGGCCAGCGCGAGCCCGACGAGGAAGCCCTCCGTCCCGGTCTGCTCCCGCACGATGGCCAGGATCACCAGCGCGCAGAGCGCGAGCACGGTGATCACGGCGACCGCCCGGACCACCCTGCTGCGCCAGAAGGCGCGACGAGGCCTGTAGCGCCACTGGGCGCGGTCCGGGACGGCCGGGAAGTCCGGCTCTTCGGTGTCCCGTGTGGGGACGGGGACGCGGTTCGACACGTCAGCGACCCTAACCAGCGGGACCGACACTCGCGACGGGGTTCTCCGTCTTCGGCCGCTTCCTGTGGAAAAGCGCCGCTCCTTCCTGTGGAGGAGCGGCACCATTTCCTGTGGAAGAGCGGCACCCCTTCCTGTGGAAAGCGCCCTACTTCCTGCGGAAGAGCAGGTCGTGCACGACGTGGCCCTTGTCCAGGCCCTGTCCCTCGAAGCGGGTGAGGGGGCGGAAGGCCGGGCGGGGCGCGTAGCCGCCGTCCGGCTGGGTGTTCTCGAAGCCGGGGTGGGCGGAGAGCACCTCGAGCATCTGCTCGGCGTACTCCTCCCAGTCCGTCGCGCAGTGCAGGACGGCGCCGGGCTTCATCCGCGTCGCGAGCAGCGTCAGGAACTCGGGCTGGATCAGCCGCCGCTTGTGGTGACGCTTCTTGGGCCAGGGGTCCGGGAAGTAGACGCGGCAGCCGTCGAGGGCGTCGGCGTCGAGCATCTCGCGGAGCAGGATGATCGCGTCGCCGTTGGCGACCCGGACGTTCTCCATGCCGCCCCGGTCGGCGAGACCGAGGAGGTTGCCCTGGCCGGGGGTGTGGACGTCCACGGCGAGGATGCCGGTGCCGGGGTCGGCGGCCGCCATCTTCGCCGTCGCCTCGCCCATGCCGAAGCCGATCTCCAGGACGACGGGAAGGCCGCCGAACATGTCGTTCAGGTCGAGGATCCGCTTGCCGTCGATGTCGAGACCCCAGTCGGGCCAGCGCTTGAGCAGCGCCTCGGCCTGACCGGCGGTGACGCGGCTGCGGCGGGGCTGGAAGCTGCGGATCCGCCGCTCGTGGTGCGACCCGGCGGGATCGGGCAGCGGCCCTTCGCCGGCGGCGAACCTCTGACTGCCCCGCTGGAAGACGACGGGCTCGGTACGGGTGGCGGTTTCACGGGTCTCAGACACAATGCGCCCAATTCTACGGGGCGCGTCCCGGAAGGCCGGCCGGCTACAGCAGGGCCAGGGCCCGGCGGGCCACCTCGCGGCCGATCGGCAGGGACGCCGTCGCCGCGGGCGACGGCGCGTTCAGGACGTGGACCGTCCGCGGCGCCTCGCGGATCAGGAAGTCGTCCACCAGCGTCCCGTCCCGCAGCACCGCCTGCGCCCGCACCCCCGCCGGAGCCCGGCGCAGATCCGTTTCCTCCACCGAGGGGAGCAGCCTGCGCACCGCTTCCGTGAAGGCCCGCTTCGACAGCGACCGGCGCAGCTCACCCGCTCCGTACCGCCAGTGGTCCCGCGCGATCTGCCACGACCCGGGCCACGCCAGCGTCCCCGCCAGGTCACCGGGGCGTACGACCGACCAGTCGTATCCCTCCCGGGCGAGCGCCGGCACCGCGTTCGGCCCCACGTGCACACCGCCGTCGACACCGCGGGTCAGATGCACCCCGAGGAAGGGGAAGGCCGGATCGGGGACCGGATAGACCAGGCCGCGGATCAAGGAGGGATCCGCCAGCTCGTAGTACTCGCCCCTGAAGGGCACGATCCGCATGCCCGGCTCGTCCCCGGCGAGCAGCGCCACCCGGTCGCAGTGCAGCCCCGCGCAGTTCACCAGGACCCGTCCGCGCACGACCGTCCCGGCCGCCGTGCGGACGGCGACGCCCCAGGGCCGCCGGTCGACGGCGGTGACCTCGGAGCCGTACAGGATCCGGGCGCCGGAGGCCTCGGCGAGCTGGGCCGCCACCGCCCCGTAGTCACAGATGCCGGTCGTGCCGACATGGATCGCGGCGAGGCCCCGCACGCTCGGTTCGTACGCGGTGATCTGCGCGGGCCCCAGCTCCCGCACCGGGATGCCGTTCTCCCGGCCGCGCTGCACGAGCGCGTGGAGGCGGGGCAGCTCGTCCCGCCCGGTGGCGACGATCAGCTTCCCCGTGACCTCGTGGGGCAGGCCGTACTCCGCGCAGAACTTGACCATCTCGGCTGCGCCCGCGACGGCGAACCGCGCCTTCAGGGAGCCCGGCCGGTAGTAGATCCCGCTGTGGATCACTCCGCTGTTCCGCCCGGTCTGGTGGCGGGCCGGGCCGTGCTCCTTCTCCAGGACCGTGACGCGGGTGCCCGGCGCGGCGCGGGTCAGGGCGTACGCCGTCGACAGACCGACGATCCCGCCGCCGATCACGAGCACGTCGCAGTCGACGTCGTGCGTGGACACCTGCACCACCTCCCACCCCGATAGTGCACTGGCCCACTGACAAAGCCGCTAAACCCCGTGGGACACGCCTCACGCCGGGGCCATCAGAAGGGGCCGGGCCCGCTCGCGCAGCTCCATGACCCTCGGCTCGTCCCCGTACGGTTCGAGGCGGTGGAGCAGATCCCGTACGTACTCGGTGGTGCGGGCGGACGAGATACGGCCCGCGACCTCCACCGCGCGCGTGCCGGCCGCGCAGGCCGCGTCCAGATTGCCCGACTCCAGCTCCGCGACGGCCGAGACCACGAGCCGCAGCCCGTGCGAGCGGACGAACTCCTCCGTCGGCCGGGACAGCGCCTGCTCGGTGAAGCGGCGCACCTCGCGCGGCGCCTTCAGGTCCCGGTAGCACTCGGCGGCGTCCGCGCAGAACCGGTCGTACGAGTAGAAGCCCAGCCACGACGGGTCGGCGTCGCCCTCCCGCGAGCGCTCCAGCCAGCCCTCGGCCGCCTTGAGCGCGGCCGCGGCTGCCGTCCCGTCGTTGGCCTTCGCGTGGGCCCGGGCCTCGACCAGCCGGAAGAAGGACATGGTGCGGGCGGTGGCGAGTCCGCGGTTGCGCTCCAGGGCGGCCTGGGCGAGGTCCACGCCCTCGTCGGCGAAGCCCCGGTAGGTGGCCTGGAGCGACATGGAGGCGAGGACGTAGCCGCCCAGGGGCACGTCGGCGGCGGCGCGGGCGAGGCGCAGCGCCTGGATGTAGTAGCGCTGGGCGGCCTCCTGCTGGCCGGTGTCGAAGGCCATCCAGCCGGCCAGCCGGGTGAGCTCGGCGGTCGCGCCGAACAGGGCCCGGCCGACCTCGTCCGAGTACGAGCCGAGCAGCAGCGGTGCCGCGTCGACGCGTAAGCACTCGGGCACCATCGAGGAACGCCAGTCCCCGCCGCCGTACTTGGAGTCCCAGCGGCGCGCGTCCTCGGCCGCCTCGCGGAGCTTGGCGACGTCGCTGTGGCCCACGCGCGCGTGGGGGCCGGTCTCGGGCCCCTCGGCCGCCGGTCCTTCGACGGGTCCGACCATCCGCTCCACGGAGGAGTCGGCGGGCGTGATGAGCCAGCGCGAGGCCGGCGTCGCGTAGGCGCTCACCGCGAACGAGCCGGCCAGGGACTGCCAGATGCCGCCTCCGCCGGCCCGGCGGCCGGCGAGATCCAGTCGGTAGAGCTCGGTCGCCGAGCGGACCGCCTCACCCACGTCACGGGGGAAGGCGAGACCCACCTCGGGCGCGGGATCGGCGTCCGCGAGCCCGATCTCGTGCAGCGGCACGGGACGGCCGAGCTTCTGGCCGATCGCGGCGGCGATCAGATGCGGCGCCGCCCCCTGCGGCACCATGCCCTTCGACACCCACCGGGCCACCGACGTCTTGTCGTAGCGAAGCGTCAGACCGCGCTGTGCGCCGAGGTCGTTGACACGCCGGGCGAGGCCGGCGTTGCTGATTCCCGCGAGGGCGAGAACCGTGCCGAGCTTTTCGTTCGGCCCGCGTTGCTCCCTGGACATGACGCCACCCCTCGACCCCAGACGGCCGCCACGACGCCGGGCATAGGCGTGCGGCATTCGTAAACACAGCGTAGTTCGCCGCATCCCTACCGTTAAGGGGCGGAGTTCCGTATGGCGGGATTGTTGTGGGAACAGACGGATGGCCGACAGATGGCGTAGTGGCGTCGGCCGGTCCGGCGCCGCCCGGCGGCCGCGGGGGCGCTCGCGGAGCGACCCGGGGCGCGTGCCCCGGTCGTGTGGCCGTGCGCCCGGCCGTGCGCTCTCGCCCGGCCGGGTGGGGGAGCGCTTCCATGAGTCCTGCGTGGGTCGGCCCACTCGGCTGTGGACCGGTGGGCTGGGGGATACCGTCGCCCCATTCCCCGCGGGCGGCGGACGGTTCCGGGAGGCGAAGAGCGCCTCCCGGACTGCCGAAGATCCACGGAGCCGTATCCGCGCCATCGAGAATGGCCGAATGACGACGGTCGGCGAATCGGTCACAACTGGCTCATGCCAGGGGCGCATTCGCGTTTGCGCGCGCGACCCCGGAGCCCCCTCCACGCGCGGTTGTCGTGGCAGCATGTTCCTCCACTGAACCGACGTGGAGGCGCCGATGCGATGGCTGGTGGGCTGGAGCAGTGTCGCCGCGAGCTTCGGACCGACGGGCACGGCCGGCGCCGTGGGCGGGCCGACCGCCGAGGGGCGCACGGTGCACCCGGTGGGCGCACAACTGCTGTGGGGTGACCCCGATCCGCTCTGGGCGGTCGGCGACTGGCGCCCCGACGAGGTCCGCGTGATCGGCATCGACGCGCACACCCGCCTTGCCGTACTGGGGTGTTGCGCCGCCAGCGACGAGGAGCTGAGGGTCGGGCTGCTCACCGCGCGCGGGGGCGCGCTGCGCCATCTCACCGCCTGGGCCGGCAGCTACACGGCCGTGGTGCAGGTCGGCCGCCGGATCACCGTGACCGGCGATCTGGCGGGCGCGCGGCCGGTGTTCCACACCCCGTGGGCGGGCGGCACGGCGTACGCGACGGCCGCCCTGCCCCTCGCGGACCTCATCGAGGCCCAGCTCGACATCGGGCATCTGGCGGCGCTGCTCGCCTGCCCGGAGACCCCCGAGGCACTGCGCGACTCCACACCGTACGAAGGGGTGAAGCGGGTACCGCCCGGGCACGCCCTGATCCTGCGCGAGGGTTCTCGCGAGATCACCGGATACGAAGCGGTGGCCTCGCTGGCCGTCGCCGCGGCTCAGATCGAGCCGCGCCGGGCGGTGGAGGGCGTACGGGACGCGCTGATCGACGCCGTACGGGCCCGGCTCACCGCGCCGCGGCACGCACCGGAGTCGCCCCTTCCGGACCCGGGACCCGTGCCCGGCATGGGACCGGCCGAGCGACGGGCGGCCCGGGGCGGCGGCCCGGCGCCCGGCATCGGGGCGGATCTGTCGGGCGGCAGCGCCTCCGGAACGCTCGCGCTGCTCGCGGCCGGTCTGCCGGGCGTGCCCGGGACGATCCTCGGGCACGGCACGGGCGCGGGCGAGCGGCTGCTCGCCGTCACGTTCAACGACCTCACCGCGCCGGGAGGACCGGACCGCGAGGACGAACTGGAACGGGCCCGGACCATCGCGTCCAACCCGCGGCTGCACCATGTGGTCGTGGCGGCCGGCGAGGAGGCGCTGCCGTACGCCGAGCTGGACGGGCCGCTGACCGACGAGCCCGGCACCTCCCTGGTCGTCGCCGACCGGCACCGGCGGCGGCTCGCGGGCGGCAGCGCGGACCACTTCACGGGCCTGGGAGCCCGTCAGGTCCTGGACGCCCACCCGGCGCGCCTCGCCGATCTGCTGATGGACCGGCGGCGCAGATCGCTGGTCCGCCCGGTGACGGCTCTCGCCAAGGCCACGGGCCCGTCGGCGGGTTCGCTGCTCGTCCCGCTGACGATGTACCGCGCGGCGCGCCGGCTCGCCCGCACCCCGTACCGCGCCGGCATCGAGGAGGCCGCCGCGCGGCTCCTGGAGGCGAACCGGCCGGGGCCGGGGTCCTTCGTCGGCCCGGTGGAGGCGTCCCTGTCCGCGCTGACCTGGTCGCGTCCGGGCCCGGCGGCGCGATGGCTGACCGGCGAGGCGCTGGCCGAAGTATCGGTTCGCCTGACCCGGGCGGCGACACTGCCGACGTCGGTGCAGCGCCCGGGAGAGGCACGCGCGCGTGCGGCGCTCGCCCGGGCGGCGGCCGACCACCGGGTCCTGGAACAGGCGGCCGAGATCCGCGGCCAGCGACTGCACGCCCCGTTCCTCGACAACCAGGTCGTACGGGCCTCCCGCGACCTCCCCGAATCGCTCCGGGTCCAGCCGGGCGCCCGGGCCTCGGTCCTGCGCACGGTCCTCGCGGGCGCGGGCGTCCACGATCTCCCGCCCGGCTGGGGCACACCGAACCCGGCGGTCCCGGCCGCGGCCACCCGCGCGGGCCTGCGCGCCGCGCTCCCGCACCTGATGGCCCTCTTCGACGCCCCGCTCCTCGCCGACGCGGGCCTGATCGAGGCCCGCGTGGTCCGCAAGGCCCTCCACGCAGCCGCCGACGGCGACCCGGTGCCCCTGGACGGCCTCGCCGACCTGGTCTCCACCGAACTCTGGCTCCACCGCCTCCTCGCCCGCCGCGGCACCTGCTGGACGGGCACGGCGGCCCCCCGCCGCCGCCAGGCGGTGGTAGGACCCCTGGTCCCGGAGAGCAGGCGATCACTGCCGGCGTGAGGGGCGGGAGCGGGCGGGGGCGAAACGGTGACAGCACGCTCGCCCGAGTGAACGTCCTCCGGACTCCGCTCTGGCCGGCGACATACGCGGAGATCTTCGTACCGAGCGACGGAGACTGGCAGGGCGATGCTGCGTTCCGACTCCTCGCGCCGCGCCCGGGTAAACCCCGAGGCGCACGGCACCTCCCGCGGGGACAATGGCGCGCGTGCGGTATCTGATCCTCGGCTCCACCCTGGCGCTCGACGCCCACGGCACGCCCCTTCCCCTGGGCGGAGCCCGGCTGCGCGCGCTGCTCGCCGCGCTCGCCTCACGTGCCGGGCGGGCCGTCTCCGTCCCCGAGCTCGTCGACGACGTGTACGGCGACGAACCCCCGCACGACGCCCCCGCCGCCCTCCAGGCCCTCGTCGGACGGCTGCGCCGCGTGCTGGGCAAGGAGGCCGTCGAGTCCCTGCCCGGCCCCGGCTACCGCCTCGCCGCCGGACCGGACGACGTCGACCTGTACGTCTTCGAGCAGCACGTCCGGGACGCCGGCGCCCGCCTCGACGCCGGCGACCCCGAGAGCGCCGCCGAACTCCTCCGTACCGCCCTCGCCCTCTTCCGCGGTCCCGCCCTCGCCGACCTGCCCGCCCACGCGCGCGTGCGCCCCGAGGCGCAGCGGCTCGCCGCCGTACGGCAGCGCGTGGAGGCCGACCTGAGGCGCGGCGCCGTGGAGGGACTCGTACCGGAGCTGTCCGAACTCACCGGCGCGTACCCGTACGACGAGGGCTTCCACGCCCAACTCGTCCGCACCCTGCGGGCCGAGGGCCGGCAGGCCGACGCCCTCGCCGCGTACGAGGACGCCCGCCGCACGCTCGCCGAGGGCCTCGGCGCCGACCCGGGCGCCGAACTCGCCGCGCTCCACCGGGAGCTGCTCCGGTCGGCCGCACCCCCGCCCCCGCCGCCGTACGAGACCGGGAACATCCGCCGCCGCCTGACCTCCTTCGTCGGCCGGGAACCCGAACTCGCCGCCCTCCGCGCCGACCTCGCCCGCTCCCGTCTCGTCACGCTCACCGGGCCGGGCGGTTCCGGCAAGACCCGCCTCGCCGAGGAGGTCGCGCTCGCCCTGCAGGACGGCACGCCTCCGCGGCCGCCCGGGGCCGAGGCCCGGACGGCGCCCGGTGCACAGGCCGTGACGGCCCCGGCGGAGGTACCCGACACGCCCCGCGCCGCCTGGCTCGTCGAACTCGCGCCGCTCGACGATCCCAGCGCCGTACCCGGAGCCGTCCTCTCCGCCCTGCGGCTCCGCGAGACCCACCTGATCACCCGCGAGGGACAGCCCCTCCACGACGACCCCACCGACCGTCTCGTCGAACACCTCGCGCCCCGCTCCCTCCTCCTCGTCCTCGACAACTGCGAGCACGTCGTCGACGCCGCGGCCGCCCTCGCCGAGACCCTCCTCACGCACTGCCCCCACCTGCGCGTCCTCGCCACCAGCCGCGAGCCCCTCGGCGTCCCGGGAGAAACGGTCCGGCCCGTCGAACCCCTGCCGCCCGACCCGGCCCACCGCCTCTTCGCCGAACGCGCCCGCGCCGTACGCCCCGACTTCGACCTCACCGCCTCCGGTACTGGCTCCGACACCGCCTCCGACCCCGGCACCGCCTCCGGCACTGGCTCCGACCCCGGCACCCGCACCGGCTCCCGCACCGGCTCCGACCCCGGCACCCGCACCGGCTCCGACCCCGGCGGCGACGGCCCCGGCGCCGTGGACGAGATCTGCCGCCGCCTCGACGGCCTCCCCCTCGCCATCGAACTGGCCGCCGCCCGGCTGCGGCTGCTCACCCCGCGCCAGATCGCCGACCGGCTCGACGACCGCTTCCGGCTCCTCACCTCCGGCAGCCGGACCGTCCTGCCCCGCCAGCAGACCCTCCGCGCCGTCGTCGACTGGTCCTGGGACCTCCTCGACCCGGACGAGCGCACCTTGCTGCGCCAGGTCTCCGTCTTCGCCGGCGGCTGGGATCTCGCCGCGGCCGAGGCCGTCGCCGTGGCCCTCGCCCCGAACGCCGCCGACGTGCTCGGCGCGCTCGTCGACAAGTCCCTCGTCGTCGCCACCCCCACCGACGAGGGGGAGATGCGCTACCGGCTCCTGGAGACCATCCACGAGTACGCCGCCGAGCGCGCCGCCGAGCGGCCCGACCTGCGCGCCGCCGCCGAGGCGGCCCACACCGCGTACGTCACGGACCTCGCCGAACGGGCCGAACCCCTGCTCCGCTCGGGCGAGCAACTCCCCTGGATCCGGCGGATCGAGACCGACCTCGACAACATCCGCGCCGCCCTCCACCGCACGGTCGTCACGACCCCCGACGAGGCCGCCGCCCACCGTCTCGTCTTCGCCATGGGCTGGTTCTGGTGGCTGCGCAACTACCGCCCCGAGGGCCTGGCCTGGGTCGAGCGCACCCTGCTCCTCGGCGACGACCCGGAGCCCCCGGCCGACCCGGACCGCCCGGACGACCCCCGGTACTGGCCCCGCATGCAGCTGCGCATGCTGTCGTTCTTCCTCGCCGTGGAGAGCCGCAGCGCCGCCGAACTGCGCGACGACCCCGAGGCCACCGCGCTGGTCGAGCGGGTGCGCGCCGCCTTCGGCGACCGGCCCGGACCCCAGTCGGCCCGCTTCCCCGGCCTCATCTGGCCCTTCACCGGCTACCTCACCGAGAACCCCTCCACCATCCGCGCGATGCTCGACGCCGCCGTGGAGACCTGCCGTCGGTACGGCGGCGAGTGGGAGATCGGCGTCACCCTGATGTTCCGTACGCACCTCGTGATCGACATGCCCGGCGACATGCCCGGAGTGGACGAGGACCTCGTCGAGCTGCGCGCCCTGTCACGCCGGGTCGGCGACCGCTGGATGCGGGCCCAGGTCGCGAGCGCGGCGGCCGAGACGCACATGATGCGCGGCCGTCACGAGCAGGCGAGAGAGGCGTACGAGGAGGCACTCGGCCTGGCGCGCGAGGTCGGCGCGCACGCCGAGTCCCCCTTTCTGCTCGCCCGCCTCGCCGAACTCGCCTACCGTGCCGGCGACATGGCGGCCGCCGAGAAGGGCCTGGACGAGGCCACGGCGGAGGCCGCCCGCCACCACGTCAACGACACGGCGACGTTCGTCCTGTTCATGAGGGCGGCGATCGCCCTCCAGCGTGACGAGGTGCGGTCCGCCCGCGCGCACATGGACCAGGCGCGCCGACTGGCCGTCACCGGCACCCCGCCCCCGCACTTCACGGCCGTCCTGATCGGCCTCTCCGCTCGCGTCTCGGCGGCCGAGGGCCGGGGCCCGGCCGCCGTGACGGAGGCGGTCGAGGCCCTGGACCTCGCGCACCACGGCCAGTGCGGCGACTACGTCACGGCCTCGCTCGCGGAGGGCGTGGCGGCCACACTCGGCGCGAGCGGCGCCCTCTCGCTCGCGGTACGGGTCCTGGCCGCCGTCGACACCTGGCGTGCCGAACTCCCGCGCTCGGTCCCCGAACGCCGCGAGTGGGAGGCGCTGATGTCCCGCGCCCGTACGGAACTGGGCGGGGCCGCGAGCGAGAAGGTGTACGCGGAGGGCGCCCGGATGGCCCCGGACGAGGTCATCGCCCTGGCGTCCGCGTACGCGACGGGCGCCTGAGCGGCCTCGCCCGGCAGCCGGGCGGACGGGCGAGACCGGGCCGCCTGGCCGGCGGGCGGCCGGGGCGCCGGACCGTCGTCCGCCCCGCCCCGCCCCGCCCGCACCCGCCCCGCTCACGCGCAGCTGATGCGGGACTGCGCCCAGTCCGCGACCGCGGCCCGGCCGAACGGGGTGTGCTCCTCCACCACCAGTCGGATCGTCCTGAGCCCCGTGAGGTCCACATGGACCGGGACGGCGGGCCCGCCGGGCCGGACGACGTCCGAGCGCCAGAGCCGCTCACCGTCTCCGTACACGGCGAAGCGCACGCCGCCGGCCCGGAGCGGCGCGCTCAGGTCGTCGACGCCCACGAGCGCGTCGTAGGCGGTGCACTGCCGGTTGAGGTCGATCACGAGCGCGGACGGCGCGTGCACGCTCACGCCGTGCGCGTACCGCGTGCCGCCGATCGACAGCCCGTCGCGCTGCCACATCCAGCTGCTGTCACCGATCCGTACCTCGGGCTCGGTGCCGTCGCCGAAGACGCCGTAGTCGAGCTGGTTGACCTGGTAGACGGCCGGTGGTGCGGGCGGCGGCGTGGGCTTGGGCGCCGGTTTCGACGGGGCCGGCTCAGGGGTGGGGCTCGGCTTCGGCGGCGGGGTGGGGCTCGGACTCGGCTCGGCCGTCGGCTTCGGCGCGGGCTTCGGTTTCGGGCTGGGCGGTGGTGTCGGCTCGGGTGATTCGACGGCCGCCGGCGCGGGCGGCGCCGGAGGCTCGGGGGTCGGCTTCGGCGGCGGTGCCGGTGCCGGTTCCGGTGGTACGGCGGGGGCGACGGCCGGCGGCGAGGGTTCGGGCCGCGCGACCGGCTGCGGATCCCCGGAGAGCGCCCACACCAGGCCGGCGGTGGCGGCGACGGCCACCGCTGCCACGAGGCCCGCCTTCGCGGGGGCGCCGAGCCCCTCGGCCGCGGCGGCGGACGACGCCCCGGCCGAGCTCGACGAACCGGCGCCCGTCGCGGCGGCGGCCGCACCGGCACCGGCCGCGCCCGCGACCCCGCCGGCCACCACACCCGCGGCCTTGAGCGAGTACCCGGCGGCGAACCAGCCGATGACGGCGATCGGCAGCAGCGCGGGGATCCCGGCGTTCACATGCTCCAGCTCACCGGCGGCGATCCGGCACTTGGCGCACTCCTCCAGGTGTTTGCGCAGCCCGCGTTCGGCCCGCATCCGCAGACCCCCGCGCGCGTACGCGCCGAGCCGGTCGGCGTAGCGGGCGCAGTCGCCGCCCGCGGTGAGCGACTGGCTGACGTGCGCCTGGAGATAGGCCTGCTTGAGGCCCTCGCGGGCCCTGCTGGCGAGCACGGCCGTGGCGTTGGCGGTGAGCCCGAAGAGCGGGGCGACGTCGCTCGGCGACTCCTCCTCGACGGTGGTGTGCCACAGCACGGCCTGCCACCGCTCGGGCAGCGAACGGAACGCCTGCATCGCCAGAGACTGTTCGGCCTCGTGCATGGCAAGGACGTCGGCGCCGAGGTCGAGCCCCGCTCCGAAGGACGCCGTGGGGTCGGCGGCCTCGGCCGCGTGCCCCGCCTGTGCCGCGAACACCGCGAAGTCCTCGACCAGATGCTCCCGCCGCTGTGTGCGCGTCCAGTGCGCGGCCACCCGTCGGACCGTGGTCAACAGGTAGGCCCGTACGGCCTGCTCGGGCCCCGCCCCGCCCCGTACCGCCTGGAGCGTGCGGGCGAACACCTCCGCCGTCAGGTCGTCGGCGGTGTGTGCGTCGCGGCAGCACGTCCGGGCGTAGCGGCGCACGGCGTCGGAGTGGCGGCGGAACAGCTCCTCGTACGCGCTGTCGTCGCCGTCCCGCATCAGCTGGATGAGATCGGCGTCCGAGGGCGGCAGTTCGAACGGCGGCGGCAGGACGGTGTCGTGCGCGTCGGCCCCGGCCGGGGCGGGCAACGGCGCCCCGTGCTCCCGCTGCTGAGGCACGCTGGGCTCGGCCGGGCCACCGGGTCCTACGGCGGGTCCTACGGCGGATCCTGCGGCGGGTCCCGGGACGGGCGCGGCGGAGGAACCTCCTGGTCCGCCCTGGTGCGGAACCTGCCGGGGCGGAAGGTTCCCGGTCTCCGTGGTGCCGCCGTTGCCCACCGGCTCGTCGCGACCGTCACCGCTCATCGCGGAAGCCCCCGTCTGCACGCTCAGACCCGAACACCGGCCAAGCGTGCCACAGCGCGATGACGCGCTGAACCTTCGCGTCCACTTACCACTCGTCCGGGGCGACTTCCTGTATCCGGGCGTAACCGCTCATGTGTTCGTGCCATGCTCGAAGGTCCGCCTGGGGGCGGCCGGCCCACCGGCCCGACCGAGACGCCCGGACCGGTTGCTCACCTCAGGACGCGAACTACCGCGAGCGCAGGCCCTCCAGAAGGATGTCCAGCAGTCGCGCCGAGGCCGCCGCCTGCTGCGCCGCGTCCGGCAGCGCGGGCGCCGCCGTGGCGATGACGAGCAGAACGTCCGCCACGGTCACGTCGGCCCGCAGCTCGCCCGCCTCACGGGCCCGGTCCACGAGCTGCCCGACGACCTCCAGGAGCGCCGCCGCACCGGCGTCGTCCTGCTCCCCGCCCGGCACTGCACGCGGCGCGGCCACGCGCGGCTCGGTCTGGTCGGAGAAGCCCCGCTGATGCGGCACCCGGGCCGCGTCGCCCGCGGCCTGCGCGGGCAGCAGCAGGTCCTCGACGTCCACGCCGACCCTCAGGATCTGCGGCGGCAGCAGCCGCCCCGCACCCGAGGCCACCGAGGTCCGCAGGAACCGGGAGAGCGCCGACCAGGGCTCCTCCTCCTGCCCCAGGGCCGTGCGCGCCTGGTCGGTCAGCCGGGCGGTCTCCTCCTCGGCTATCCGGCGCACCAGCACGTCCTTGCTCGGGAAGCGGCGGTAGACCGTGCCCACGCCGACCCGGGCGCGCCGCGCCACATCCTCCATGGGCGCCCCGTAACCGAGTTCGCCGAAGACCTCGCGCGCCGCGCGCAGCACGTGCTCCAGGTTCCGCTGCGCGTCCACGCGCAGCGGTGCCGAGCGGCCTATCGCCGTCGACGGCCCGGGGCCCGTACCCGTCGCTGTACCCGTACCCGCACCCGTACCACGACCGTCGAGCGAGCCGTCCGTGGTCCCGACGACGGCCTGCCACCGCGAATCCTGCATGTGCATAAGCGTTCCCCCGCTCATGATGTCTCCCCCCGGAGACTCCCCGCCCTGACGCGGGGTCCATGAACCTGTCTGCGGCGCTCTGGTCCATGCGCCGCGATCCGATACCCCGTCGAGGTACGAACATAGTTGAGTCGAGGTCAATTCAGAAGGGGGAGTTCCGTACGGTGCGCCCCCCGATCGGAGCAAGGGCCTGAACTCTCCCGATTCCGGTCCGCCACGCCACCCCCCGCGCCCACTCTGACCTGCGTGGTTCCCGCTGTACCCACCCTGTGCGCCACCCCATGCCCCCGCGCACCTCCGGTCACACAATTTGCCGGGGCTGTGGACAAACCCCGAACGGCGTTGCGTCATGGGACAGTGACCGAACCTGCGCGCATTCTCGTTGTCGGCGGTGGCTACGTCGGGATGTACACCGCGCTGCGCCTGCAGCGGCAGCTCAAGGCCGAGCTCAGAGCCGGTTCCGTCGAGATCGTGGTGGTCACGCCCGACCCGTACATGACGTACCAGCCGTTCCTGCCCGAGGCCGCCGCCGGCTCGATCTCCCCGCGCCATGTCGTCGTCCCGCTCCGCCGCGTCCTGGACAAGTGCCGGATCACCATCGGCGAGGTCCACGCCGTCGACCACGCCAAGCGGACCGCGACGCTCTCCACCCTCGCCACCGAGGAGGAGGGCAGCGGCAACGTCGAGCTCACCTACGACGAACTGGTCATCGCGCCCGGCTCGATCTCCCGGACCCTCCCCGTCCCCGGCCTCGCCGACTACGCGATCGGCTTCAAGACCGTCGAGGAGGCCATCGGACTGCGCAACCACGTCATCGAGCAGATGGACATCGCCTCCTCCACCCGCGACCCCGGTCTGCGCGACGCCGCCCTCACCTTCGTCTTCGTCGGCGGCGGCTACGCGGGCGTGGAGGCGCTCGCCGAGCTGGAGGACATGGCCCGCTACACCGCGCGGTACTACCACAACATCAAGCCGGAGGACCTGAAGTGGGTCCTGGTGGAGGCGTCGAACCGGATCCTCCCCGAGGTCGGCGAGAAGATGGGCACGTACGCGATCCGCGAGCTGCGCGGCCGCAACATCGACGTACGCCTGGAGACCCGGCTCGACTCCTGCGAGGACCGGGTCGCCGTCCTCAGCGACGGCAGCCGCTTCCCGACCCGGACCGTCGTCTGGACCGCGGGCGTGAAGCCGGCACCGGTCCTCGCCTCCACCGACCTGCCGCTCGACGAACGCGGCCGGATCAAGTGCACTGCCCGGCTGACCGTCGAGGGCGTCGAACACGCCTGGGCGGCCGGAGACGCCGCGTCCGTCCCCGACCAGACGTCGGACGTGGACGGAGCGCTCTGCGCGCCGAACGCACAGCACGCCGTGCGCCAGACCAAGGTGCTGGCCGAGAACGTTGCCGCGTCCCTGCGCGGACAGCCGCTCAAGGAGTACGCGCACTCGTACGCGGGGTCGGTCGCCTCCCTCGGCCTCCACAAGGGCGTGGCACACGTCTACGGGCGCAAGCTCAAGGGCTACCCCGCCTGGTTCATGCACCGCGCCTACCACCTCAGCCGCGTCCCGACCTTCAACCGGAAGGCCCGCGTGCTGGCCGAATGGACCCTCTCCGGACTCTTCAAGCGGGAGATCGTCTCGCTCGGCTCGCTGGAACACCCGCGCGCCGAGTTCGAACTCGCCGCCGCGCCCCCGCCCCCCAAGAACGGCCCGAAGCCCGGCTGACACCGATGTCAGTGCGGTCCGTCACACTGGACGTGTGACCATAGGTGGGCTCACACCTGCACAGAGTGACTCAGCACGGCCAACAGACCACGAGGCATACAGATCCGTGAACTTCACCCGTTGGAGCGCCCGACTCCCCGGCACGCAGCGCCGTACGGCGGCGCGGGGGACCGAAGGCTCCGTGCCCGCGGCCCGCGGTGAGTACGAGCGGCAGCCTGAGCCCCTCCCCGACGAGGTCCCCGCCCTGGAGGACTTCTCCGCACGGGAGATCATCGGCCGCCTTCCCGGCCTCGTCGCGCTCGCGCACGGCCCCGAGCACCGCATCGCGTACGTCAACGACGCCTACGCCGCCGCCTTCGGCCCCCGCCCGGCCGGGGCCACGGTCGCGGACGTCTGCCCCGAGGCCGAGGAGCTGGGGCTGCTGCCGCTGATGGACCAGGTCCTGCGCAGCGGCAAGCCCCGCACGGTCAAGTCCCGCAAGACCCGGGACGGAGGCTCGTACACGGTCACCTGCCTGCCGGTGGAGTCCCCGCGCTTCGAGGGCGGCGGCGTCCTCGTGCACGCCTCCGACGTCACCGACCATGCTGAGGCCGCCGAGCGGCTGCGCGCCAGCGAGCGCCGGCACCGCGAGACCGCCGTCACCCTCCAGCGCTCGCTGCTCCCGCAGGAGCTGGAGCAGCCCGACGACCTGCGCATCGCCGCCACGTACCAGCCCGGCGGCACGGACGCGGCCGTCGGCGGCGACTGGTACGACGTGATCACGCTGGGCGCGGGACGCACCGCGCTGGTCATCGGCGACGTGATGGGCCGCGGCGTGCGCGCCGCCGCCGTCATGGGCCAGCTCCGCACCGCCGTGCGGGCCTACGCCCGGCTCGACCTGCCCCCGCACGAAGTGCTCCAGCTCCTCGACGGCCTCGCCGCCGAGATCGACGCCAGCCAGATCGCCACCTGCGTCTACGCGGTCCACGACCCCAACGAGGGCAAGCTCGTCTACGCCTCCGCCGGCCACCTCCCGATCCTCGTCAGGGACGAGGACGGCACGGTCCGCCGCGCCGAGGACCCCACGGGACCCCCGCTCGGCACCGGCGGCTGGCTCCACACCTCCGGGTCGATCGCCCTGCCGCCCGGCTCGACGGCCGTCCTCTATACGGACGGTCTGGTCGAACGCCGACGCGAGGACATCGACGAGGGCGTAGCCGCCCTGGAGCGCGCGCTCTCCGGTGCCCTCGGCGCCCCCCAGGTCGTCTGCGACCGCCTGCTGCGCTCGCTCGGCGTCACCGCCGAGCACGACGACGACGTCGCCGTCCTGGTCGTCCAGCATCCGTCCCGCAAGGGACCGGACGCGGAGCTGTTCCACAACGCGGCCCTGGAACTGCTCGGGGGAGTGGAGGCGGCCCCACGCGCGCGTGCCTTCGCCTCGGGCGTCCTCTCCAGCTGGCGCTTCCCGGTCGAACTGCGCGACCTCGGGGTCCTCGCCACCAGCGAGCTGGTGGCGAACTCCCTGAAGCACGGCACCCCGCCCATGCGCCTGCGGCTGCGCCGCACGGACCGGCGGCTGATCATCGAGGTCACCGACGGGGACGACCACCTGCCGCGCCGCCGCAGGGCGGAGACGGAGGACGAGGCGGGCCGCGGGATCTCGATCATCGCGACGATCGCCTCGTCCTGGGGAAGCCGCCGTACGCCGGGGGGCGGCAAGGCGGTCTGGTGCGAGTTCGCCCTGCCCGACTAGGACGCGGCCGGGCTCAGGCGGAGACGCTCTCCCTCTCGGGCAGGTGCTGGGCCACCACCCGGGAGGGCTTCGTGGCCAGGTACGGCTGGTCCTGCACCGGCGTGAGCTGCCTGCCGAGACGCAGCGCCAGGTAGGTGATCCCGAGCGAGAAGAGCACGAAGGTCACGATGTACGGGCCGTGCAGCGCGGCTCCCATGGGCCCGCCCACCGCGGGACCGACGGCCAGCGCGAGCTGCTTGACCAGCGCGAACGCCGAGTTGTACTGACCGACCGCCGACTCCGGCGCGAGGTCCGCGACCAGCGGCGCCACGGTCGGCGACAGCATCGCCTCGCCGAGCCCGAAGAGGGCGTACGTCGAGACGAAGGCGGCCGTCGCCATCGCCTGGCTGCCGTGCCCGAGCCCCGCGTACCCGGCGATCACCCACGCCACGGCCCAGATCAGACCGACGGCCGCGATCACGCGGGACCGGCGGCGGCGCTCGACGAAGCGCAGCACCACGAACTGGGCGACGACGATGACGGCCGTGTTGGCGGCCAGCGCGATCCCCAGCGTCGACGGCTGGATGCCCGCGGCCTCGGTGCCGTACGCCGCGAGACCCGACTCGAACTGCCCGTAGCAGGCGAAGAACAGCACGAAGCCCAGGACGCACAGCTGCACCATGGCCTTGTGCCCGAGCAGCGCCCGGACGCCGCCGCCCTTGGAGGCGGCCGGCCGGGTGGACTGCAGGGCGGGGGAGCCCGGCATCCGCACGGTCAGCACGATCCCGGCGAGGACCAGGAACATGACCGCTTCGATCGAGAAGAGAAGGAGGAAGCTGCCCGGCCGGCTCTCGTCGACGAGCTGGCCACCGATCAGACCGCCGACACCGAGTCCGAGGTTCTGCAGGAAGAACTGCATGGCGAAGGACCGGGTCCGGGAGGCCGGGTCGGAGCACCAGACGATCATCGTCGCGAGCGCCGGCTGCATCACGGCCGTACCGGCGCCGAGCAGCGCGGCCGAGCCGACGACGGTGGGCACGCTGCCCGAGAGCCCCATGCCCAGCGCGCCGAGCGACGCGAGGACGGCGGCGACGAGAAGGACGGGGACGGGCCCGCGCCGGTCGATGGCGCGTCCGCTGAAGGGCAGGACGACGAGTGCGGCCATGGCGAAGACGGCAAGCACGATGCCCGCCGTGGTCGCGCCCAGGTCCCGCACCTGAGCCACGTACACATAGAGGTACGGAACGGTGAAGCCGAGTCCGAACGCGCTCAGCGCGCTGCCTGCCTGGATCCGGCGCATCGCTGCACCCATCGCCTTGGTCACACTCACCCACTTCGATCGGAGTCTCAGACCTTCAGACCTGTAGGCCTGAACCCTGAAGACTTCAACACTAAAATTAGATCCTTAACAATACACATGGAAGGACTTCAACGCCAACGGCGAGCGTGGGATACTCCCCGCATGTCCGACACCCCCGAGCCGTCCGGCCCGCGTCCCCCGCAGGAACCGACCCTCGACGAGCAGATCGCGGCCTATCAGCGCGAGTACCGCGACCTGGACCCCCAGGTCGAGAAGGTGGTCTCCGCCCTCGGCCGGCTGAACCGCCGGATGAACGTGGCCTACGGCCGCCAGCTCGCCGACCTGGGCATCAGCAACGCCGAGTGGGAGGTCCTCAAGACCCTCGTGCTCGCCGGCGCTCCCTACCGCCTGGGCCCGGGCGAGCTGGCCAAGCGCCTCGGCCTCACCCCGGCGGCGATGACGCACCGCATCGACCGCATGGCGGGCGAGGGCCTGGTGACCCGCGACCGCGACGAGAACAACCGCGTCCGCGTGATCGTGGAGCTGACCGACGAGGGCCGCTCGAAGTGGCTCGAGGCGATGCGCATGGCGACGGACTTCGAGGAGGAGCTCCTCCAGGACCTGACCGGCGAGGAGCGCACGGGCCTCGGCGACATGCTGATCCGTCTCCTCCGCAGGGTCGAGCACACCCAGCCCGACGCGGGCGGCCGGCTCACGGACCTGGACTGAGGGCATCCGGAGCATCATCGGACCGGGGTTGACACGCCCCCGCCGTATCCGTAGTGTTCTCCGAGTTGTCACGGGGCCGGAACGGTTCTGCGACAGCCACTCCCGCCGCTGATGCGGCACCTCTTCTCAGCACGATCTCCCAGCCGGGACGAATTTCGGCATGCCGAAATTCATTTCGAATGGCTCGATTATGAGTCGCCCGGGAAATCCGCTAGAGTTTGAGCGTCGGAACGGCCCAACAGCCGCGAAGACAACTCCCGCTGACTGGGAATCAGGCCCGAAAGGATCTGATAGAGTCGGAACCGCCGGAAAGGGAAA